>CAIYSR010000001.1 GCA_903928895.1 uncultured Rhodospirillales bacterium
GCGCATGAGGGAGGTGCTGGAGGACCTGTGGGCGGCCTATGCGAGCACGCTCGGCTTTGCGATGGTCAACGCATTTTTCGCGCTGGCGACCTATGCCACGCTGGCGGCGGGGATATTGAGTTTCGGTGCCGTCACCTTCGGGGCGGCCGGGGGGTTCCTGGGGGCGCAGCTGGTGCTGCATGGCGGGCTGCCGATGCCGCTGATCCTGCTCGCCGCCGGGCTTGCCGGGCTGGTGGTGGCGCTGCTGGTGGCGATGATCTTTCTGCGGTTGGAAAGCCACTGGATGGCGCTGGCCTCGCTCGCGCTGGTGCTGATCACCCGCGTGATCGTGCTCAACACGCCGGAGCTGACCGGGGGGGTGAACGGCTTGTCGATCCCGCAGCCGTTGCCGCTCGAATGGCTGGCAGGGCTTTTGGCGCTGACGGCGGGCGGGTTCTATGCGCTCGATCGCTCGTGGTATGGCATTGCGGCGCGCGCGGTGCGCGAGGACAGGTCGGTTGCGACCTGCATGGGCATCGATCCGCGCCGCATTCAGCTCATCGCCATGGGGATCTCGGGCTTCGTCGGCGGGTTGGGTGGCGTGATGATGGCGTTGATGCTGCAATTCGTCTCGCCCGATACGTTTTTCATCCATGTCGCGTTCACCATGATCGCCGGGGTGGTGCTGGGCGGGTCGCATCATTGGTTCGGCCCTGTGCTGGGGGCGGCGGTGTTCACGGCGCTGCCGACCCTGATGCAGGCGTTCATTCCGGATTTGCAGGATATCGGCAATGGCGCGGCGCTGCTGGCGATCATGATTTTTCTGCCGCGCGGGCTGCTCGACCCGCGGGCGATGCGACTGCGGCGGGCGCGGCGATGACGCTGCTGTCGCTCGCCGAGGTGAGCCGGAGTTTCGGCGGCGTGAGTGCGGTGAGCGGGCTCAGCTTCGCCGTGCGGCCGCGCCAGGTGGTTGGCCTGATGGGGCCGAACGGGGCGGGCAAGACGACGGTGATCAACCTCGTCAGCGGCCTGCTGCATCCTGATTCCGGGGCGATCCTGCTTGGCGGGCGGCCGATCGGCCAGGCCGCGCCGCACGAGATTGCCGGGTTCGGGCTGGCGCGGACGTATCAGAATGTGCGGCTGATCAGCGGGATGACGGCGCTCGAGCAGGTGATCGCCGGCAGTTACCTGCGGCGCGGCAGTTCGCTGCTCGCCTCCATCCTGCATCTGCCGTCCGCGCGCACAGCGATGCGGGCCACGCGCGAGCAGGCGCTTCATCTGCTCGAGCGGGTCGGCATGGCGGATCGCGGTGATGTTCTGGCCGAAACGCTCTCCTATGGCGAGCAGCGGCGCATCGAGATCGCCCGCGCGCTCGCCAGCCGCCCCGCTTTGTTGCTGCTCGACGAGCCCACCGCGGGGATGAACGCGGCGGAATCGGCGGAGATCGGCCGTCTCGTCCATGCGTTGCGCGACGACGGGCTCACGGTGCTGATGGTGGAGCACAACATGAAGCTGGTGGCGGATTTCTGCGAGCATGTCGTGGTGATGAATTTCGGCCGCAAGATCGCCGAGGGGACGGCGGGGACGTGCATCGGCGATCCGGCGGTGCAGGAAGCCTATTTCGGAAAGCAGCGCGATGCTCAGCGTCACCGGGCTTGAGGCCGGATACGGCGCGATCCGCGCCGTATCCGGGATCGACCTCGAAGTGCCCGCCGGGGGGTTCGTGGCATTGCTCGGGGCCAATGGGGCGGGCAAGTCCACCGCCTTGCGCAGCATCGCCGGCATTCATCGCCCGGTCGGCGGCTCGATCCGGTTGCTTGGCGAGGAAATCAGCCGTTTGCGCCTGCATCAGGTAGTGCGCCGCGGGCTCGCCTTCGTGCCCGAGGGGCGGATGGTGGTGGCGCCGCTGTCGGTCGAGGACAATTTGCGGCTTTCCGCTTTCGCCGGGCGCGGCGATCAGGCGGCGCTGCTGGAGCGGGTGTATGGGCTGTTCCCGCGGCTGGCGGAGCGGCGGCGGCAGGTGGCGGGGCTGATGTCGGGCGGGGAGCAGCAGATGCTGGCGATCGGGCGGGCGTTGATGACGGCGCCGGCGATGCTGGTGCTGGACGAGCCCTCGATGGGGCTGGCGCCGGCGATCGTCGACGTGGTGTTCGACGCCATCGTGGCGCTGCATGGCGCGGGCCAGTCGATCCTGCTGGTCGAGCAGAACGCCGCGATCGCGCTGTCGGTCTGCGACGATGCCTATGTCATGAAGCGCGGGGCGATTGTGGCGCACGGGGCGCCGGCGGTGTTGCGAGGCAGCGCGGAGATCGCCGAGGCCTATCTCGGGTAGCGTTCAGCCGCGGTGGTCGTCTTCGTCGGCGTAGGGGTTTTTCGAGCCGCGGAACTGGAAGCGCACGGGGGTGCCGGGCAGGCCGAATTCCTCGCGCAATGAGTTCACCAGATAGCGCTGGTAGTCTTCCGGGGTTTGTTCGACCCGGGTGCCGAAGACGATGAAGGTGGGGGGGCGGGCCTTGGCCTGGGTGACGTAGCGCAGTTTGAGGCGTTTGCCCTGGACCAGGGGGGCCTGGTGGCGGGCGAGGGCGTGTTCGAACCAGCGGTTGAGGGCGCCGGTGGGGACGCGGAGGTTCCAGACGGCGTGGGCGCGGCGCACGGCGGGGAGCAGCTTGTCGATGCCCTGGCCGGTCAGCGCCGAGATGGTGACGACCTCGATGCCTTTGAGCTGGGCGAGGCTGGTTTCCAGCCGGTCCTTGACCGCCTGGCGGACGGCGTTGCGGTCGGCGGCGGCATCCCACTTGTTGAGGGCGATGACGCAGGCGCGGCCTTCGCGTTCGACCAGGCGGGCGAGCTGGAGGTCCTGGTCCTGGATGCCCTCGGTGGCGTCGACCGTGAGGACGACGACTTCGGCCATTTTGAGGGCACCGATGGAGGCGCCGACGGAGAGTTTCTCGAGCTCCTGCTCGATCCGGGCGCGCTTGCGCAGGCCAGCGGTGTCGACGATTTCGATGCGGGTGCCGTCGGTGTCGGTGATTTCGACGGTGACGGCGTCGCGGGTGAGGCCCGGTTCGGGGCCGGTGATCATCCGCTCCTCGCCGAGCAGGCGGTTGAGCAGGGTGGATTTGCCGGCATTGGGCTTGCCGACGATGGCGATTTTCAGCGGGCGGTCGACGTGATCCTCGTCCTCGTCTTGGGTTTCGACGGGTTCGGGGAGGAAATCGGCGATGATTCCCATCAGATCCGCGAGGCCGTCGCCGTGCTCGGCGGAGACCGCGACGGGGTCACCGAGGCCGAGGGAGTAGGCATCGAGCGCGGCGTTGGAGCCGAGGCGGCCCTCGGCCTTGTTGACGACGAGGAGGACCTCGCGGCCCTGGCGGCGCAGCCAGGCGGCGAAATGAGCGTCGGCCGGGACGATGCCGGCCCGGGCGTCGACCACGAACAGCACCAGGTCGGCCTGATGTACTGCCGCCTCGGAGGAGGCGCGCATGCGGCCGTAGAGCGACTCGGGGGCCGATTCTTCCAGCCCGGCGGTGTCGATCAGCCGGACCTCGCGTCCGCGCAGCATCGCGGTCGCCTCCTTGCGGTCGCGGGTGACGCCGGGGGTGTCGGCGACGATGGCGGCGCGCTTGCCGGCGAGGCGGTTGAACAGCGTGCTTTTGCCGACATTGGGGCGGCCGGCGATGACGACGGTGGGGACGGTCATGCCGTCACCGGTACGCGGTCAGGGCGCCGTTGTCCGTCACGATGTAGAGCGTGCCGCCGGCCACGATCGGGGTAACCGAGGCGGCGCCGGCGAGGTCCTGCTTGCCAAGGATCTGCCCGGTGTAGGGCGACAGGCTGAGCGCCTGGCCGTTGCTGCCCGCGACCACCAGCCGGTCACCGGCCAGCACCGGACCGAGCCAGCGGATCGGCGTTTTCTTCTTCTCGGGGTTCTCGAAGACGTCGAGCTGGGTCACCCAGGCGACCTGCCCGTCCACCAGGGAGACCGCCACGACCTGCCCAGCGGTGGTGGCGAGGAACATCCAGTCGCCGGCGATCCACGGCGATTCGGAGGCCGAGATGTCGCGCTCCCACAGGCGCCGGCCGCTGCGCAGATCGAGGGCTGCGAGCTGCTGCCCCATGCTGACGGCGAAGGCGCGGCCGGCCTTGATCGCGGTGCGGCCGAGGATGGTCGAGACGTCGGCGAGGCTGTTGCGGCCGCGTGCGGCGGCGAGGCTGTCGGCCCAGATCAGGGCGCCGCCGAGGGGATTGAGCGCCACCAGCTCGCCGGAGCCGAAGCCGGCCACGACCAGCCCGTCGGCGAAGGCCGGAGCCGGCAGTCCGAGCACCACGGGCTCGGCGGCACGGGCCTGATAGGACCAGGCCTTGGCGCCGTCGGTGGCGGAGACCGCGACCATCTGGTTGTCGAGCAGGGGGATGAAGAGCAGGTTTGCGGCCACCGTGGGTGCGGCGCGGGCGGGCGCGGGGAGGCGGGCGCGCCACTTCACCTTGCCGTCGGCCTCGTCGAGCGCCAGTACCTCGGCGCGGCCGGTGGCGACGTAGACGATGCCGCGATCATGCGCCACGCCGCCGCCGATGTTGGTGCTGCGGTCGTCATCGCCCTTGGTCGCCGTGCTCCACAGGGTGGCGCCGGTGGCGGCGTCGAACGCGGCGACCACGGCGTCACTGTCGAGGGTGAAAACCCGTCCACCGGCCACGACCGGGCCGGAGGTGATTTTGCGGCGGTAGCCGCCGCCGGCGCCGATGCTGCTCGACCATGCCTGGGTCGCGGCATCGCGCAAGGCGGGGTGTTCCATGTCGTGCGTGGCGGTGCCGCCGGCCTGGGGCCAATCGGCATTGGCGAGCGGTGCCGGCAGGGTGACGCGCGGCGCTCCGGGGGAGGCCTTGAGCTCGGCGCTGGCGGCCAGCACGGCGACGCGGGCGCCGGGGAGGGGGGCTTTTTCGGTGCCCATCCACTCGTCGAACAGCGAGCAGCCGCCGAGTACCGGGAGCAACAAAGCGAGGCGCAGGAAATGCTTATAGGACATCATTGTTCCAGAAACATGATATTCGAACGGCCCGGATCCGCCATCCTGTGATCAACCACCGAGTTCGGCCGACAGATTTTCGAGCAGCCCGCCGGCCCGGCCACGCACACCGTCGGGCGCGGCGGGATCGGCCGACAGGCGCCTGAGGGTATCGCGCGCGGCCTCCTTGCGGCCCTCGCGCAGGTCGAGCAGCGCCTGCGCCTCCTCGGCGAGGGGACGCCAGGCGGCGTCGGGCGCGGTCAGTTTCGCGAGGCGGGCGCGCAGGATATCGGGGGCGCCGGTATCGAGCTGGTGCCAGACCCACAGCAGGCTGGCGAGATCGCGCAGGACCGGATCGCCGGCGGTATCGTTGGCGGTATCGTCCCACAGGCGCAGGGCAGCGTCTTTTTCGCCGGCGTCGAACCGCATGGCGGCGGCCCTCAGGCGGGCGAGGCTGCGGTATCCGGCGCTGCCTTCGCGGGCGACCTGGTCGAACTCGATCAGCGCGGTGTCGCGCTCGACCCCGGGGGCGGCGGCGGCGGCCTTGGTGGCATCGAGGAAGATCGCAGCGACGCGGGCGGTCTCGCGCGCCTCGTGCGCGCGCCACGCCTGCCAGCCGGCGACGCAGGCGACGACGAGCACGGCCGCGCCGATCAGCACGCCGCCATATTTCTTCAGGAGTTTCTGCGCGCGATCGGCGCGGAGTTCCTCATCGACTTCGGCGAAGATATCAGACACGGCAATCCCTTTGGCATTCCCCGGCGCGGCAACAGCCGCCCGAAGCCGCCGGACCATACCCGGCCCGCCGTTGCGGAGCAAACATCGCGCGCGTCAAAGCTTTGTTCATCATCGCGCGGCAGCGTGTGGCGATGTCCCGCGGTCTGGCTGTGCTGATGTGTGTCCTGTGTCTCGCTGCCTGTGGCGTGCCGGGCAATCCGGTGACGGTGGCGGCCAATCTCGGCGCGGTGCCGGTGTTCGGCCGCACCTTGCCGGACCTGCTGTATTCGGGGCTCAGCGGGCGGGATTGTTCGATGGTGCGGGTGGAGCAGGGGCGCAGTTGGTGCCGGGAGGCGGAACCGCCGCCGGTGCCGCCGGTGTTCTGCACCCGCAGTCTCGGCATCGTGGATTGCTGGGCCAGCGAGGCCGCGCAACCGCTGCCGGCGCGGCGCGGGGTCGCCGACGGACCGCAGCACCTGACCGAGGGGCAGGAACGCCATCGCACGCGCGGCTGGCCCGGCTTGATGCCCGCGGCCGCCGAAGCGGCACCGGCTGACCCGTGAGGCGGCTGCCCTGGTCTGCGTTGCGTGCACGCCTCGAAACTGGCATCCCCGGATGGCTTCCGCCATTTTGCCGGATGCAGCAGGGATATATTTCGATGCAGAAAGCCGTCGCCGACGCCTCCGACCGCGGGATTCTCGCGCCTTCCGCGAGAGCGACCGCGGCTGCGACCGGCACCGGCACCGTGTTTCCGGTGATCGTCGCGCTCAGCTTCTGTCACATGCTGAACGACATGATGCAGTCGATGATCTCGGCGCTGTATCCGATGTTCAAGCAGGACTATGCGCTCGACTATTCCCAGATCGGCATGATCACGTTCACCTTTCAGCTCACCGCGGCGCTGTTGCAGCCGGCGGTCGGCATGGTGACGGACAAGCGGCCGATGCCGTTTTCGCTGGCGGTGGGCATGGGCTCGACGCTGATCGGCCTGCTGATGCTGGCCTTTGCACACGACTACAACATCATCCTGCTCTCGGCGGGGCTCGTCGGGCTGGGCTCGGCGGTGTTCCACCCGGAATCCTCGCGGATCGCGCGGGCGGCATCGGGCGGGCGCTATGGGATGGCGCAATCGGTGTTCCAGGTCGGCGGCAACGCCGGCAGCGCGATCGGGCCGTTGCTGGCGAGCGTTGTGGTGCTGGCCCGCGGGCAGAGCGCGGTGGCGTGGTTTTCGGCCGCGGCGATGATCGGCATGTTGATCCTGACCCGGGTGGGCATGTGGTATCGCGCCAACATGCCGAGCACGCCGGTGCGGGCGCGAGCCAAGGGCGCCGGCGGGGTCGCGCTGTCGCAGGAGCGGGTGGTTTTCGCCATCGTCATTCTCGCCGCGCTGACGTTTTCGAAGAACGTCTATTCGGCCAGCCTGGGCTCCTATCTGCATTTCTACCTGATGGACCGCTTCGCCATCAGCCTGAAGCAGGCGCAGATGCATTTGTTCGTCTTCTCGGCCGCGGTCGCCGCCGGCACGTTGCTCGGTGGCTCGCTGACGGATCGGGTGGGCCGCAAGGCAACGATGTGGATTTCCATCCTGGGGGTGCTGCCGTTCACGCTGGTGCTGCCCTATGCCGACCTGATCATGACCGACGTGCTGCTGGTGATCATCGGCCTGCTGATGGCCTCGGCGTTTCCGGCGATCATGGTGTACGCGCAGGAACTGGTGCCGGGCCGGGTGGGGTTGATCGCGGGGATCTTCTTCGGTTTCGCGTTCGGGCTCGGCGGCGTTGGGGCGGCGGCGATGGGGTGGATCGCTGATCATACGAGCATCGGCTTCGTCTATAGCCTCGCGTCGTTCCTGCCGGCGATTGGCCTATTGACTGCGCTGCTGCCCGATCTCGCCAGCGGTCGGCCCGATCGCTCTTGATCCGGACCGGCCTTGATCCGGACCGGCCTTGATCAGGAACCTGCGGTAGCGCAGGAGTTGCATCTGCCCGGCCACGACAAAAAATGACTTTTGCGCAATATGACCGACCCGCGACATGCGGCATGCGCGCGTGCTAAACCTGCCCGTGGGTTGCGCGGCGTGCGTTTGGGCCGCGAGGGCCCGATGCGCGCCGGCGCCCTTGGTTCCGGTTCGGCGCGCTTCGTGTCGGGGAGTGCAGGAGTGATTCGACGGTGAACGAACAGGCCAGCCAGGGCGACGCTTCCGCCGCGGATGCCGATATCCCATTGCGGGTGCTTGTCGTGGATGACGACGTCGAGGTGGCTGCCGCGCTGTCGGCCTTTCTCTCGGTCACCGGCATCGCCGCCGAGGCGGTGCATGATGTCGATACCGCGCTCGGCCGGGTGGCGAACGATCCGCGGATAACGGTCGTGGTGTCAGACCTGCGGATGCCGGGCAAGGACGGGCTCGCGCTTGCGTCCGAACTGCGCGAGGGCACGCCTGAGGCACTGGCGGTGGAAGTGGTGATGATCACCGCGCACGCCACCTTCGAGGTCGCGTTCAGCGCCGGGCGCAACAGCATCTTCGCCTTCCTGCAGAAGCCCTTCAGGCCGCAGAACCTGGGCAAAGTGGTCCGCGAGGCCCATGCCACGGCATGCGACCGCCGTGCGAAGGCGCATACCGGCGCCCCGGCGGAGGAGCCGAATGGACCGGCCGAGCCGTTGCCGGAAGGTTCGCCGGTGCGGGTGATCAATGATGCCGTTGCGCTCAGCGGGGTGACGGCCCGGCCGATTTCGGTGGTGGTCGATACCAGCGCGGCGATCGGGGTCGATCCTGGAAGCCTCGCCGCCGCTCTCGCGGCGGTGATCGTCGAGGCCGATGCGGTCGCCGACCGCCACGCCGTGATCACCATCTCGGCGGGCGATGAAAGGGGCGACATGGCGTTCGGCGTCACCGTCATGCGGGCGCCCTTCGCCTCCGATGGCGCCGCTGTGGGGGCGGCGGGGCGGTCCGGTGCCGCCGGACTCGCCCATGCGGCCGGCGGACGGCTGCAACTGGCGTCGGAAGCGGGGGCGGAATATCGCGCCGCGATTATTGTGCCGACCCGGCCAACTTCGGGGCGTTAGCGCATGATGACCGAGGGGGGGATCATCGCGGGTCCGCTTGACGCATCGGAGCGACAAGGTGGCGCGGGATTGCCGCGCTGCTCGCCAATCGGCGGCCTCTAGAGTCCGCGATCATGGGTCAGCCGATGCCCTCCTTCCGGCTGGCCGGCTGGCGCGTCGGCAGCGTGGTGCTGCTCATGATGGTGGCGGTTACGCTGACGATGATCGCCTACATGGTGTCGCAGGGCGCGTCGACCGCGACGGCGATCAAGCGCGAGGCGCTCGATCAGATCGCGGCCGAGGCGGAGCGGCGTGCCGGTGCGCTGGAACGGCGCTTCCTGCTGTACGATGCGCTGCATGGGCTTGCCCGCGCAGTACTGGCCGGCCGGCTCGAGTTTAAGGGCTATGATGGACCGTCTTATCGGGCCGCGGCGGCCGAGATCCGGTCCAACCTCTCCCGCCCGGCCGCGCAGGTGCGCGCGGTCGGGGCGACCGATGCGCAAGGGCTTATGGCCTGGTATTCCGACGACATGGAGCTGGGTGCCACCACGGTGGCCGACCGTCCGTTTTTTCAGGCGATCCGGAACGGCGCGGTCCAGGTCTTCCTGGGCAGTCCGGTGCTCGGGCGGTTCACCGGGCAGATCATGACCCACTACGCCAAGGGGGTCTATTCCGTGGACGGCCGGCTCCAGGGGGTCACGGTGCTGACGATCGATCCGCAGACGCTGACTGGCATGCGGGCGCCGATCATCGCCGGCCGGGCGCAGGTGTCGGCCCTGTTCGCCGCCGACGGGACGCTCATCAGCAGCACCGAGGCCGATGGTGTCACGCTGCCCGCGGCGGCGTTGACGGAGGTACGAAGCCGGGGCCGGGCCAGTCTCGATGCCGTCAGCGATACCGGGCGAAACTACCATATCGGTTTGCACCGGGCGACGGAGCTGGGCCTGATCGTTGCGATAATGGTAGATTTTGCAGCGATCGACGCCAGTGCGGAGGCGGCGCTCACCCGGCTCGAGACGGATGTGCTGACCGCCTGGAGCGTGGCGATCGGGTTGCTGGTGGCGAGCCTGATCGCGGTTCATTCGGCGCAGCGCCGGCAGGCGGAGGCGCGCGAGCGGACGGAGGCGGAGCACGGGCTGGCGCGTCTCACCGAGCTTGCCGAGAGTCTCCAGGATATGGTGGTGGTGTGGGAGGAGGATGGCCGGCCCGGGGGGCGGCGGTTCACCTATGTCTCGCCGTCGTCGATGGGATTGCTCGGCGTCGAACCGGAGGCCCTGTGCGCGGAACCCCGGCTTCTCCGGTTCCATGCCGACGATGTGGGCCGGCTGCGCGAGCGCCTGACGCTGACCCGGCGCGGCGAGAACGATGGCAGCCCCGAGCAGTATCGATTGCTCCGCCGGGACGGTTCCCCGGTCTGGGTGGAGGTGGTGTCGAGCCGGGTTGCCCGCAATCTGACCGGCGGCGGCCCGCACCGTTTCGTTTCGTGTTTCCGCGACATCAGCGCCGGCCGCGCCGCCGAAGCCGCCCTGGCCGAGGCCAACCGGCGGCTCGAGAGCGTCACCACCAACAGCCCGGCGACGCGCTACGAGGTGCGAGGCCGGGTGCTGCCCGATGGCAGCTTCGCATTGCAGAGGCAGTTCATTGCCCGCAGCGCTGCGCGCGTCAGCGGCTACACGATGGAGGAGTTGGAGACTCCTGGATTCATCGCCTCGGTCACGCGCGGGTTCCTCGATCAGCGCCCGGCCTTCGTCGGCCAGGTCATCGCCGAGGGGCGCAGCGTCATGGACTATACCATGCGCCGGCGCGACGGGACGGATATGAGGGTGCGCGACACCTGCTTCCTCACCAGCCGCGATGGGACCGATGTGGTGATGACCGGCTTTGCCGCCGATGTCTCGGAGGAGGCGCTGTTGCGCGAGCAATTGCTCGAGACCTCGAAGCTCTCCTTCCTCGGTGAGATGGCCGCGGGGATTGCGCATGAGTTGCATCAGCCCTTGGCCGCGATCGAGCTGCATGCGGAGACGCTCGCGCTTGAAATTCCTGCCGCCTTGGCGGAGCGCGCCAAGGTGGTGGCCCGGGTCGCGAAGATCAGCGCGCTGGTGGAGCGGGCGGGCTCGGTGATCCGCCGCATTCGAGCCTTCAGCCGGCGCGACCCCGCGGCGGCGGCGCCGTTTGATCCGGCGGTGGCGATCGACGACGGGCTGGCGATCATCGAGCGGCGGATCGCGGATGGGCGGGTTGCGGTGATCCGGCGCTATCCGGACGAGGCGGTGCGGGTGTTGGGCCACCAGGCGCCGTTCGAGCAGGTGATCATGAATCTCGTGACCAATGCGGTGGACGCATATGGACCGCCGACGGGGGGGGAGGCGGCCCGGCTGGTGACGGTCACGGTGGCGCGCAGCGCGGAGGGTGTGGAGATCACGGTCGCCGATCGTGCCGGGGGCATTTCGCCGGCCGCAATGGGCCGGTTGTTCGAGCCGTTCTTCACCACCAAGCCGCAAGGGGTGGGCACCGGGCTTGGCTTGTCGATCTCCTACCGCATTGTGCACGACATGGGGGGACGGATCAGGGCCGATAATCGTGATGGCGGCGCGGTGTTCACGGTGGTGCTGCCGGCTGTCTTATCGACCGGGGCTGACCTATGAACGCTGGGTCAACCCTGGTCGGCATCAGTTCGCCTTGAGATTGGCGGCGCGCCGCGGCCGGAAGGGGGTGGCGGCGCGGGCGGTGATGATGGCGGGGAAGTCGGGTTGCAGGGCCGCGATATCGGCCGCCGCGAGGTCGCGCAGGATCAGGACGAGGCCGGATTCGGCGGTGCCCGTGAACCGGCGCGGCGCGTCGAAGGTGCTGCCGACGGCCTGGAACAGCAGGCGCCCGGGGATGTCGGCGGGTTGCAGCACGCCCTTCATCCGCAGCAGCCGATCACCGGCGAGGCCCGAGAGGTTCTCCAGCCATTCGAGGATGGCATCGATGCCGGCGCCTTCGATGCGGGCGGTCATCACCGCAATGCGGGGATGACCCGGCGCGGTGTCCGTCAGTGATCCTGCGGCTGCTTCGGTGGTGAAGGCGCGCAGGGCGCGCCGGGCGGGATCGGGTTCGACCAGCCGGGCGGCCAGCGGGTTGACGGCGCCGAGGCGGGTGTCGAGGGCGGCGATATCGGCTTGGTTCGCCCGATCGAGCTTGGTCAGCACCAGCACGCCGGCGGCGGTGACCTGGGCGGCGGCGGTCTCGAAGCCGTCCTTTTCCAAGATTGGGGCCGCGGCGTCGCAGGTGGCGATGACGCTGACGCGCATGCCGAGCGGGCCGAGCTCGCCGAGCGAGCGGATGATCGGGCCGGGCTGGGCGAGGCCGCTGGTTTCGAGCACGATGCGGCGAAAGGGCGACAGCCCGGCCTGCGCGCGCGCGGCGACCAGGGCCTCGATGGTGTAGAGCAGGTCGTTGGCGATGGAGCAGCAGACGCAGCCGTTGGCGAGCATGGCCATCGGCAGGTCGCCGGCGTCGGCGGCGATGATCGCGCCGTCGATGTCGATCTCGCCGGCTTCGTTGACGATCACGGCGGTGTCGGCGGCTTCGGGATGGCGGAGGAAGCCAGTGAGGAGGGTGGTTTTGCCGCTGCCGAGGAAGCCGGTGAGGAGGATGAAGTCGGTCATGAGGGAAGGGCTTCTTTTTTTGTAAAAAAAGAAGCAAAAAAACTTTTCCCCGCTGGGACCGAGTGGTTGATACGGCTCGGTCCCACGCGGATAGAAGTTTTTTGGTTCTTTTTTTCAAAAAAGAACACGCTTACTTCTTCGAATCCTGCGCCATCTTTTCAACGTCATCCAGAAGCTGCCGCGTATCGAACACCAGCCCGTCCTTGATGGTGGTGGACAGGCAGTGCGTCCAGTCGACGGCGCCGGTGGTTTCGTTCATGCGCATCGCGCCGGTGCCGTAGAGCATCTTGAAGTCAGACAGCGGGTTCTGGTCGTGGACCAGGATATCGGCGCGTTTGCCGACTTCGAGCGTGCCGGTTTCATCGCCGACGCCGAGCAGGTCGGCGGCGTGTGAGGTGGCGGCGCGCAGAACTTCGAGCGGGTGGAAGCCGGCTTCCTGAAGGAGCTCGAACTCGCGCATCAGGCCGAAGCCGTAGAGCTGGAAGATGAAGCCGGAATCGGAGCCGGTGCAGACGCGGCCGCCGCGGTTCTTGTAGTCGTTGATGAACTGCATCCAGTTGCGATAATGGGCTTTCCAGTCGAGCTCGTTCTGGGTGGTCCAGCGGGTCCAGTAGGAGCCGTGGGCGCCGCGGGCGGGCTGGTAGAACTTCCATACGGTGTCGTGGGTGTAGCGCTCGTGCCAGTCGGCGCGGCGGGCGCGCATGACGTCGCGGTTGGCCTCGTAGATGTTGAAGGTGGGCACGAAGGTGAAGCCAGCTTCGAGGAAGGCATCCAGGGTGTCGTTCCATTTCTGGCTGCCGGGCTGGGCGGCCTGCTGGAACATCTGGCCGGCGACGGAGAAGCGAAGATATTCGTCGCCGTAGTTGTAGTGGTCGGGGAAGTTCTGGATCGTGGTGGTCTCGAACAGCGCCTCGGGCAGCCCGTAGTAGTGCTCGGCGCTGGTGAGGCCCCAGCGGGCGGTGGTGAGCGCGTTCATCCGGCTGACGGCGAGCTGGGCGTGGTGGCAGCAGGTGCGCAGACCCTGGAGTTTCGCTTCGTCGAGCGCGGCCTCCATGATGTTGGGTGGGGCGCCGAAGAACTTGATGCCGTCGGCGCCCTTGTCCTTGATGGCGCGCACCCAGTCCCGCGCCTGGGCGGGCGTGAAGATGGTTTTCATCATGTCGGGCACAGCGGGGAAGTAGGAATGCACGACCAGATTGGGGGCGGCGATTTCGTTGCGGGCGGCGCGCTGCTTCTGGTCGAGCGTCCAGGCCAGACCGTTGAGGCAGCCGGCCTCGCGCACGGTGGTGACGCCATGGGCGAGCCAGAGCTTGTAGACGTAGTCGGCCGGCGGCATCGGCCCGTTGGCGGCGTGGTAGGCGACGCCGACATGGCCGTGGCAGTCGATAAAGCCCGGGGTGACGAACTTGCCTTCGCAGTCGATCTCATGATCGCCTTGGGCTGGGCGGCCGTTGGGCTTGATTTTCACGCCCGGCGTGCCGACGCGCTGGATCTCGGCGATCCGCCCGCCCTCGACGACGATATCGACGGGACCCCAGGGGGGCGCGCCGGTGCCGTCGAGCACGGTGGCGCCGCGCAGGACGAGGCGCCGGAACGGACCCAGACCGCGATCCCGCGTGGTGGCGGGCGCCGGGGTGGGCATGTTGGCCTGGGCGAAGCGGGAGATGGCCTCCTCGCCGATCTGGATCGCGGTCATGTTGGGCTCCTGCAGCGGCGCCCGGAGTGTGGCGCCACTTCCCGGCGAAGGGAAGCGGCGCAGCACCGTCTACTTTACAGGGGCAGGGGTCGCCTTGAGCAGGGTGTCGAGCAGCACGCCGAGTTGCGGCGGCAGACCGACGATAGTGGTGGGCAGCTTGCCGTCGCTCTTGGTGCCGAAATCGCGCAGCGCCTGGGCGGCGGCGAGCGACTGGATGGTGGCGGCGTAGGGGGCGAGGGCGGCGGCGATGGCCTCGTCCTGGCTGGCGATGTAGCGCCGGTTGACGGCGGCCTGGATCTCGCGATCGAAGTTGAAGGTATCGGCCCAGCCAAGGAAGTCGATGGTGATGCCGATGGCGGCAAAATAGGGCACGATGAGCTTGGTGGCGGTATCCTTGATGACCTTCGCTTCCGCGTTCACCTGGTCGAAGGTGCGGGAGGTGACCTGGTCGCAGATCACCTCGGAGACCTTTTTGCGCCCAAAATCGTCCATCACCTCCTTTACGCCGCGGCTGTAGTAGACCGAGTTGAAGATGACGCGCGGGTCGGAGCGGTCCCCCTGGGGCGGTTTGACGCCGAAGCGGTAGAGGTATTTCGCGGCGTCCGCCTCGGTGACGGAGGCGCCGATGGCGACGCCGACGGTGACGTTCAGGCCCTCCTTGCTTTGGCAGGGGAAGCCCTCCTTGAGGCGGGAGGTGCCGCGATCGGCCGCATCCACCCATTCGCGCGAGAAGGGGGTGCGGTCGACGATGATCAACCGCCCGGCCGGCACGTAGAAGTCGAAGAAGCCGCCGGAGCCGGAGAGCTTGGTGTGTGGCACGATGAAGCGCTTGAGCGAGACCTTGTTGGCATTGAGAAAGGCCTCGGTCTCGAACTGGGCCTGGGTGTCCTTGTTGGCGCCGGCATCGGGGATCCAGAAGGCGCTCTCGTTGGGCAGGATGGTGTAGGCCTCGGTGAAATCGGTTTTGTCGTAGTAGGCCGCGGCGGGGGCGGGCAGGAACGGCAGGGCCAGGGCGGCGGCGAACAGCCAGCGCCGGATCGGCTGCCACCAGATCGCGGCGAGCACGGCGAGCAGGGCGATGACGGGAACGCCGATCTGGCTGAATGCCGCGATGCCCAGCATCGAACCGACATAGGCGGTGTCGCTGTTGGCGAATTGTCCGCCGGCCGCTTCGGCAGTCAGCAGGGTCGCGACCGGATGGAGGATACGGTTCACTCCGGCGACGGCGATCACTGCGAGGACGCTCCAGACGATCCGCATGGCCATGCCCTTGCCGCCCTCGTGGCGGGCCGGGCCAGGGAGAAACACCTCGTTCATCCGCCATCTCCTTCAGGCTGGACGCCCCTGCGGGCGCAGATGACGCGTCGTTTAGCATGTTTTCGCAGCGCGCTCATCCTTTGACGGCGGGGGCGATCGGCCGTAACCAGCACTTTTTCGTGCCGCAGAGCGGCCGAGTTGGGAGATCGAGACATGTCGGACGACGTCGTGGTGCGCGATTGCAACGGAACCGCCCTGGCCGACGGGGATTCTGTCCAGGTCATCAAGGATCTCAAGGTGAAGGGAACGTCGGCGACGCTCAAGCGCGGCACGTTGATCAAGAACATCCGGGTGACCGGCCAGGAAGGCCTGATCGAGTGCAATGCCGAGAAGATCAAGGGGCTGGTGCTCAAGACCGAGTTCCTCAAGAAGGTCTGACCACCCCTACGCGGCCTTCGCCGCTGGCAGCAACAGCACGCAGCCGGCGGCGGCCAAGACGAGGGCGAACCCGACGAAATCGAACGCCGACGGGCGGTCTCCCACCAGCAGCATCGCGCTCGATACCCCGACCACGGGGACCATCAGCACGCCGAGCGCGGCGGTTGCAGCCGGCAGCCGGGCCACGACCTCGAACCACACGACGTAGGACAGCGCGGTGCCGAAGATCACGTTGTAGGCAAGGCCGAGGCCGGCCTGCCAGTGCTCGGGCATCAGCCGCGGGGTGCCGCCGAACAGGAACAGACCGGCCACCGCGGCGATGCCGCCGGCGGCAAGCTGCCATCCTGCGACGACGAAGGGGTCGGCCACCACGCCCGCCCATTTCACGTAGACGGTTCCGGCCGCCCAGCTCAATGCGGCGCCGAGGGCGAACCACATGCCCAGCGGGATCGCCCCGCCGAGGAACGGCACCACCAGCGCGGCCAGCCCGAGCGCGCCGAGCAGCAGTGCCACCCGGCGGACCGGGTCGAGCCGTTCGCCGAGCACCAGCCAGGCCAGGAAGGTCACCCACAGCGGCATGGTGTAGGCGATGATCGCCACCCGGGTGGTCGTGGTGCCGAGCTGGCCGAACGAGGAGAACAGGTTGAACCCGGCCAGATTGAGCAGCCCGGCGACCAGGAGGTGCCAGCGATCCCGCGGGCGGGCCACCCGGACGCTGCCGCCGCGGGCGGCGGCGATGCCGAGCAGCACAGCGGCCCCGGTCCACAGCGCGATGGAGCGGAACATCCAGGGCGAATAATCCATCAGCGCCATCCGCGCCGCCGGCCAGTTCAACCCCCACATCAGCCCTAGCGCCGCTACCATGAGCTTCGAACGCAGGCTGACCGGCGCGGTCATCAGACGGTTGCCACCGGCGTGGCGGGTGAGCCCACGGCGCCGGGGAGCCGCAACGGCGGCGCGGTCAGCAGGAAGCGGTTGCGCCCGTTCGCGCGCAGCCAGTCCGCCAGTTCCGAGTGGTACCACATCTCGCCGAGGTAGCAGCCGAGCTTGAACAGGCAATGCGCGTGCAGGGGCAGCATGGCGCAGGGGTCGGAACCGGCATAGGCCCGCGCCGGCTGGGCTTCCACGGCATAGTTGTCCGCCAGCATGGCCACCGCGCCGCTGTCGGTGATCCATTGCAGCAGCCGCTCGTCCCGCCCATCGAGCGCGGAGGTGGTGTTGAACAGGACGTCGCGATCGGGCTGTTTTTTCATGTCGAGCAGGAGCTGGGCGAAGCCGGTGCGGATGCAGACCATGTCCCCCGGCTCGACGATCACCTGGTCCCGCTCCAGCACTGCCATCCAGTCCTCATAGCCGACGACCTTGCCGCTGCGGCCGAAATGGGCCTCGAGGTCCACCATGACCGCACGCCCCTGCACGCAGGTCTTGGCCATGTTTTCCACGCCGAGGTGGCGAGCGCCGACATGCTGACCCGATTCCGTCGGGGTGTCCTGCCCCTTGGCGTCCCACACCACGGGGCCGACGATGTCCACCCCGGCGCGGTAGCCGTTGTAGTAGACATCCTCGGGCAGGCCGTCCCCGTCGACGTCGAACATCTGGCCAACATGGGCCAGCGAGTCCCATTGCGTCGAATATTGCAGCGTCAGCAGCACCTGGTCGTCGCAGATTACGTCAAGCGCAAGGGGGTCGAAGCAGCGCAGCGGCACGTTCATGTTGGGCTTGCCCTCGCGCATCGTCGGCCGCAGTTCGGGGGGCGGGCGGCGCGGGTTGACGATCTGACCACCGGGGTAGTCGAGCGGCAGCGAGAGGCAGAAGTTGCGCCCGGTCTTCACTTCGGCGATGCCTTGCAGGACCTTCGCGGGGGTGAGCAGGTTGAGCCGGCCGAGTTGGTCGTCCGGCCCCCAGTCGCCCCAGGTCGAGCCCTGCGGGCGGCGTGTCCAGCGTGGGTTTTGGCTCATCTCGGTCTCCCCGGCGTATTGTGGCGGGTCCGAGCGTAGAGCGGAACGCGGTGCAGCGGAACCGGTCCGGACGCGGGCGTGGCGGCTCAGAGATAGGGCAGGCGGCCGGTCGCGATGGCTTCGCCGATGCGGCTGAAGTGGCCGGACAGGCCGACCGCGTCGTAGAGCGTGCCGGCCACGTGCAGATGGTGGGCGGCGTCGGGCGCCCCCACCGCGGCCAGGGCGGCATGCCCGCGCGCGGCTTCCACCACCATGCCGGCGGCCTGCCCGTCGGCCAGGGCGGCGTGCAGCATCGCTTGGCCCTCCGCCGCGCGCCCGGCGGTCATCGCCAGGACCATGCCGCGCACCCGCCGCGCCGGGATGCCGAAGCCATGGAAGCCGTAGCGCGCCGCCAACGCCACGGCTTCCTCGGCGAAGCCACGCGCGAGATCCGGCTCGTGCAGCGCGAGGCCTGCCAGGGCCATGCCCGAGGCGGCAAAGATCTGGAACATCCAGCGCTGCTCCAGCCCGGCCAGACGATGCGCCGCCGAAAGCGTCTCGCTCGCTGCCGCGGTCTCGCCGCGCATCAGCAACGTATGGCCCAGCCCGGCCAGGACCGGCGGGCGCAATTGGCTGATCCCGGAGGCTTCCGAGAGCTCGAGGGCGGTATGGAACTCCGCCGCCGCCGTCTCGGGCTCCCGCCGCTCGGCCATCACGAAGCCGGCGGCGGCGGCGATGAAGATGCGGTCGTACGGACGCGGCGAGGCGATCGCCCAGGGCCGGGCGGCTTCGATGTCGGCGCTCGCCAGATCGTAGGCGCCGCGCAGCACCCGGGCCATCGCCCGCGTGCCCAGGCTGAGGTTGCGATGGATGGCGAGGTCCGGCGCCGCGGCGCCGGCGGTGGCGACCGCGTCCACCGTGTCGAGTGTCTCGCTCAACACCCGCTCGGCATCGATCAGCCGCCCGGCGTTGAAATAGGACTGCCCGGCAAAGAATGACGCGCTCAGAAGGAGATAGGTGTCATCATGCGCGCGCGCCGCCACCCGCGTCCGTTCGCCGAGCGCGATTGCCTCGTCGAGCCGGCCGAGGATGTTGAACATGTGCACCCTGGTGGCCAGCAGCTCGGTGATGCGGGTGCGATCGTCGAGCGCTTCGGCCAGGGCCTGCGCCTCATCCAGCACTTTGCCGAGCTCGGCATAGCTGCCGCAGATGCGGACGAGCCGGTGCAGTTCACTCAGCACGTCGAGCCGCAGCCGCGCAACCTCTGGGCTCGGATCGGCGCTCGCTGCTTCCGCGAGCTTGGCCCCCGCGTCACGCGCCTTTTTCAGTGAGGCGAGGGCCGCCTGGAATGCGGAGCGGGCGATGGCTTCGCGCGCGGCGATCCTTAGAAAGCCCACCGCCTGCTTCCAGCGCTGCGCCTTCAGCGTGTGGTGGCAGAGTTCGTCGATATCGCGGGCGATCGCCAGCGCGTCGCCGCTGGCCAGCACGTCCACGATGCGTTCGTGCTGTGCCCGGCGCCGCGCCGCCAGGACCGTGCGATAGGCGACCTCGCGGGTGAGGGCATGTTTGAACGAGACCTGGGGGTCCGGGTAGCGCCGGCTCTCGTAGAGCAACTGCTCGTCGGCCAGGCGCGCCAGGGCCACCGCCAGCGCTGCATCGTCGAGTCCGCTGAGCGGCGCCAGCACCCGCAACGGCACGTCGGGGCCGATCACCGCGCAGAGCTGGACCAGCCCGCGCAACCCGGCGGGCAGCCGCCCGAGACGATCCGCGATCAGTTCGTCCACGCGGTCGGGGATTTCGACCAGGCCTCCCACGGTCTCGCCGTAGGCGTGCGCCACCAGCGGCGCCACCTCTTCGATGAACAGTGGGTTGCCGCCGGCCTTGTCGAGGATATCGGCGGCCCGGCCCGGCACCTGATTCCGTCCGGGCTCCATCGCGGCGAGCATGGCGGAGGCTTCGTCGTCGCTGAGCGGACCGAGCGGAACCGTGCGCGTGTTGCCCGGCGGGATGCCGGCGAAGCGGACCCGGGCGCGGCTCGCGCTGACCACGAGCGGCGCCGCCTGCGCCAGCTTTGGCAGAGCGCTCTCCAGCAATTCGAGCACCGCCGGATCGAACCGGTCGGCGTCTTCGCACACCAGCACCAATCGGCGCCCCTGGGCCTGGGCCGCGAGCAGGGCGGCGATGGCGCCGCCGAAATCGATCCGGCCTTTCGGCGGCGTGCCCGTACCGATGCCGAGCAGCCGCTCCAGCAGCGCGGCATCGGCCGCGGCGGGATGGCCGACCGCGAACAGCCCGGCGGTCAGCTTGCCCCGCGCCTCCTCCAGCTGATCGGCATCGCGAATGCCGAGCCAGGCGCGCAGCCACGACGTCACCGGCTGGAACGGCGCGAAATGGCGCAGGTGATCGCCCGCCCACACCACGACATGGCAATCGCGGGTGCGCGCGCTTTGCAGGAACTCGTGGATCAGGCGGGATTTGCCCATGCCGGCCGGCCCGACGATGTGCACTGAGCGCAGCCCGTCCCCGTCGAGTCCGGCTGCCAGCGCCGCCGCTTCGGCCTTGCGTCCGACGAAGGCCGATAGCCCGCGCGCCGCGCGCACCGCCCAGCGGCTGGCCGAAGGGTCCGCCCCCTCCAGCCGGTGCCGGGCCATCGGCGCCTCGATGCCTTTCACCTGGATGGCCTGGAGTGGTGCGGTGCGGAGATAATTGCCGGCCAGTGCCAGCACCGAATCGCTCAGGCAGATCATCCCGGCCGCCGCCGACTGCTCGAGCCGCGCCGCGATATGGACTGCGATGCCCACGGCGTCATGCACCAGGGCGCCATTGATCCGTACTGGGCGGAACACCACCGGGCCGGAGTGGATGCCGACCCGGAGCTTCACCTTGCTGGCTTCGGCCGCCATCGCGTCACGCATCGCGAGCGCGGCGAGGCAGGCGCGTAGGGCATGATCTTCGGCCACGGTCGGCGCCCCGAAAACCACCATGATGCCGTCGCCGCGATGGCTCACCGCGCCGTCAAAGCGCTCCGCGGCCTCGATCATCGCGCGCAGCGCGGGGTCGATCAGGTCGGCAGCGTCCTCGGCGTCAAGGTCCTGGATGAGGGCGGTGGAGCCCTCGATATCGGCGACCAGCACGGTCACGCGGCGCAGTTCGGGTTCCACCGATGAACGGGGCACGCCGACCGGGCCGGACGTCACCGGCCCCCCGCCATGGTTGCCCGTTGGTGTCACCGCCATCGCCGACACACCGCCTTCCTGACCCGCCGGGACGGCACGACGCCGAACGGGGCGCCGATGCGCTCGCATGCGCACGGGCCACGTTTTCCCGCTCCGTCTCAGTCGGCACTTATCGCGACGTTAGTCGATACGTGTCAACACGACGGTGATCAGGGAGTCCGACGTG
Organism: uncultured Rhodospirillales bacterium; assembly: GCA_903928895.1. Taxonomy (GTDB): domain Bacteria; phylum Pseudomonadota; class Alphaproteobacteria; order Acetobacterales; family Acetobacteraceae; genus CAIYPH01. The sequence continues at coordinate 21,122 of CAIYSR010000001.1, forward strand.
CTCACCTGTACCATTTCGGCATGGCCCGAGACGATGGCGAAGTGCAGCGGGATGCGGCTTTCCACCGAGGTTTTGAACGCCAGCGCCAGCACCGCCTTGTGCAGGGCCGGCACCTGGAGATCCTCGCGATATTGCACCAGCTCCTCGTCCGACGGCAGGTTGAACAGGCCAAGCGTGTGCACGATGTCGAAGGCGTCGGCTTCGGCGGCGAGATGCGCGACCTTGTCGGCGGTCTCGCCGATGCTGTCGGGGTGGAAGGCGCGATTGATGTCGCGGACGAGCTGCGGCCGGGTGAAGGGGGTACCCATCTCGGTTCTCCTGCTGATCGGGAAGCTGGATGCGACAGCGTTTTTGTCGCGTGAGCCTATCATTGCCTCAGACGTTCCGGGGAGGCAACCCGGGGCGATTTGCAGTGTGCCGCGCCTTCGGGCATGCAGCACTCTGGGCCAACAGCGAGACGGAGCGGCCATGGCGGGCGCGCACGACCATCACCATCACGAGCACGCCCAGGGCGATGAGCACGGCCATGACCATGGGCAGCGCCATGATCACGACCGCGAGCATCATCATGCCCCCGCGAGCTTCGGCGCGGCCTTCGCGATCGGCGCCACCCTCAACATCGCTCTGGTAATGGCCCAGGTGGCGGTTGGCGTCAGCGCCGGCTCGATGGCGCTGGTGGCTGATGCGGCGCATAATTTCGGCGACGTGCTCGGGCTGCTGTTCGCCTGGCTTGCCGCTATTCTTGGCCGCCGGGCGCCGTCGAGCGGGCGCACCTATGGCTGGGGCCGGTTTTCGATCCTCGCCGCGCTCGCCAACGCCGTGGTGTTGCTGGTCGGCTCGGGCGCCATCGCGGTCGAGGCGATCCAGCGGTTCTTCGCCCCCGAGGCGGTGGCGGCCGCCCCGGTGATGGCGGTGGCGGCGGCTGGAATCGTCGTCAACGGGTTTACCGCCTATCTGTTCAGCCGCGGGCATGACGACCTCAACATCCGTGCCGCCTTCCTGCACATGGCCGCCGATGCCGCGGTCTCGCTCGGGGTGCTGCTCGGTGCGGCGCTGATCGCGGTGACTGGCTGGCACTGGCTCGATCCGCTGATCAGCCTGGCCATCGTGGCGGTGATCCTGCGCGGTTCGTGGGGGATCCTGCGCGAGGCCGCCCATCTTGCCACCGACGGGGTGCCGCCGCGGCTCGAAAGTGCTGCCGTGCTGGCATATCTGCGCGCGCTGCCGGGGGTGATCGAGGTTCACGACCTCCATATCTGGGCGCTCTCGACCAACGACGTCGCGCTCACCGCGCATCTGGTGCGGACGGCGGAGGCCGATGACCAGCACTTGATCCACAGCGCCGGCGAAGGCCTCGCCAGCCGGTTCCGCATCGGTCACGCCACGCTTCAGGTCGAGACCGAGGCGCTCGCCGCCGCTTGCCGGCTGCGCCCGGCGGAGGTGATCTGATCATGATCGATGATGTCGTCGCCTGGCGCCGCCATCTCCATGCCTGCCCCGAACTGGGCTTCGGCGAGCATGAGACGGCTGCTTTTGTCGCGGCCCGGCTGCGCGATTTCGGCATCGACGTCACCGAGGGGATCGGCGGCACCGGGGTGGTGGGGACACTGCGGCGCGGCGGCAACCGGGTGATCGGGTTGCGCGCCGACATGGATGCGCTGACCATCTCCGAGGCCACCGGGGCGCCGTGGCAGAGCCGCAATCCGGGCCGGATGCATGCCTGCGGCCATGACGGCCACACAGCGGCCCTGCTGGGTGCGGCCCGCACCCTGGCGCAGGATGCGGCATTCCGCGGCACAGTCCATTTCATCTTCCAGCCGGCCGAGGAGCATGGCCGAGGCATGCTGGCGATGCTGGGGGACGGATTGCTGGCGCGCTTTGCGATGGACGAGGCCTACGGCATCCACAACATGCCCGGCATGCCACTCGGCAGTTTCGGCACCCGCCTCGGACCTTTGATGGCAGCGGAGGACAATTTCGAGATCGTCGTGCATGGGCGCGGCGGCCATGCCGCCCGGCCGCACATGGTGGTGGACCCGATCCTGGCAGGCAGCGCCATCGTGCTGGCGTTGCAGCAGATTGTCGCGCGGCGGGTCGATCCGGTCGATCCGGCGGTGGTCAGCGTGACCGAGTTCCTGACCGACGGGACCCGCAACGTGATCCCGACGACAGTGCGGATCAAGGGGGACTGCCGGAGCTATCGCCCCGAGATCAGCGCGGCGATCGAAAGCGAACTGCGCCGCATCGCCGAGGGCACGGCAGTGGCCCACGGGGCGACGGCCGAGGTGACCTATAGCCGCGAGTTCATCCCGACCATCAACCATGCCGAGCCGACCGGCGCCGCGCTGGCCGCCGCGGCGGGGGTGTTTGATCGGATCGACGGGGAATGCCCGCCGCTGATGGGCTCGGAGGATTTCGCCCATTTGCTGGCCCGGGTGCCGGGAAACTTCGCCTTCATCGGCAATGGCGAGAGCGCGGCGCTGCACAACCCGGCCTACGACTACTGCGACGCGGCGCTGCCGGCGACGGTTGCCTATCTGGTTTCTCTCGCGCGGTCCCGTGCCCGATAGGCCCCGGGGGAGGCCTCATCAGGGGTGCTTTCGAGCGATCAACTCTATCGCAATGCCTCCGCCAACCGTTCGCTGTTGTAGCGCATCATCGCCACATAGGTTCCGGCCACCCCGGCCGGCGGCGACAGCGCGTCGGAGAACAACTGCCCGCCGATCCGCACGCCGGTCTCTCGGGAAACGGTTTGCAGCAGCACGTCACGCCCGACGTTTTCGAGGAACAGGGCGCGGATGTGGTCGCGCTTGATTTGCCCGATGAGGGCGGCGAGGGCCTTGGCCGATGGCTCGCCGTCGGTGGAGAGGCCGAGCGGGGCGACGAAGTCGATGCCGTAGGCCGCACCGAAGTAGCCGAGCGCGTCATGGGTGGTGACGGCGCGGCGCTGGGCGCGCGGGATGGCGGCAAAGGTCGCGTGGATGCTGGCGTCCAGGGTGCCGAGCTCGGTGAGATAGGCATCGGCCTCGGTACGGTAGTCGCTGCCATGGCTCGGATCTGCTGCGGCGAGGGCGTCGGCGATGACCCCTACGTAGCGTCTGGCGTTGGCGGCGTCGTGCCAGGCGTGCGGGTCGGTGACGCGCTCGGTGCCCTCGATCATGGTCCGCGGCGTGATGTCCCGGGTGGCGATCACGGCGGGGCGCTTGGTCTTTACCGCGCGGGCGAGCCGCAGTGCGGCGTCGTCGATACCCAGGCCATTGGCGATGAATACATCTGCTGCGGCGATGGCCTTGGCGTCGGAAGGGCGGGGCTCGAAGCCGTGCAGGTCCTGGTCGGGCGCGACGAGGCTCGTGACCTGTACGCGGGCACCGCCGATCCGACCCACGAAATCGGCAAGCACGGAAAAGGTGACGATAATTTTCAGCACGCCGTCGGCTGCTGCGGCGGTGGGAGCGAGGCCGCCGAGGGGCAGTAGGGCGGCGGCGAGGCTGGCACGGCGGGTGAGGCGCATTGGAAGCTCCGGATGATCGGTTGATGGTATATTATAACATAACGTTCAACGCAATCCGCCTTGCGGCACGTGCTGGCGGCGTCTAGTCACCCAGGCGAACGGGACGGACGAGCAGGTGCGGCAGGCAGCGGATCACACAAGGCGATGGCTGGCCCTGGCGGTGCTGCTGACCGGGGCGTTGCTGCCGCCGGTGGATTTCTTCATCGTCAACGTCGCTCTGCCCTCGATGCGTCAGACGCTCGGGATTTCCGCGGCGGACGCGCAGATGGTGATCTCGGGCTATGCCGCCTCGTATGCGGTGTTTCTGGTGACTGGCGGTCGGCTTGGGGATTTGTTCGGGCGGCGCCGATTTTTCATTTTCGGGGTTGGCGGTTTCACGCTGGCCTCGCTGGTCTGCGGGCTGGCGGTGGACGGGCGGATGCTGGTGGCCGGGCGCGTGTTGCAGGGCCTCTCGGCGGCGATGCTGGTGCCGCAGGCGCTGGGGACGATTCGCGGGCTGTTCTCGGGCGCGCAACTCGGGCGGGCATTGGCATTATACGGCATGACGCTGGGGCTTGGCGGGGTCGCCGGGCAGTTCCTGGGGGGCGCCATCACGGCGGCGGACGCCTTCGGACTGGGCTGGCGGATGGTGTTTCTGGTCAATGTGCCGATCGGCATTCTCGCCGTGGCTGGTGCCTGGGCGCTGGTCCCGGAGACCAGCGCAGTGGAGCGGCCGCAACTGGATGTTGGGGGTTCCGTCTTGATTTCATTGGCTCTTGCCGCGCTCATCGTGCCGTTGTCCGAGGGCCGCGAGCGGGGCTGGCCGTGGTGGTGCGTGGCGTTGCTCGCATCCGCGCCGGGGCTCGTGGGCGTGTTTGTCGCCTGGGAGAGGCGGCTGGGCAGGCGCGGAGGGATGCCGATCCTCGATCTCGCGCTGCTTCGGATCGGCAGTTTCCGGCGCGGCGCGCTGGTGGCCGGATTCTTTTTCTGGACCACAGCGTTCTACATGCTGTTCGGCATCTACCAGCAGGAGGGGTTGGGGACGGATGCGCTGCATACCGGGCTGGGCATCATGCCGTATGGCATCGGGCTGTTCGTTGCGCCGCTGGCAACGGGGGCCTTGCCGGCGCGGATGCAGCGGTATTTGTTCGGCACCGGTTTCGGGCTCGAAATCCTGGGTTACACCGCGATCGCCGGGGCGGTGTTCGTGCAGGCTTCACCTGGGCTGGTAATGGGATTGCTGTTCTTCACCGGCTTCAGCCAGGGGGTGGCGATGCCGCGGTTGTTCACCATGGCCCTGGGCGAAGTGCCACCTGCGCAGGCCGGGCTGGCGGCCGGGGTGGTGAACATGATGCTGCAGATCGGCGCCGCGATCAGCGCATCGGGCATCGCCGGGGTGTTCTTTGCCGTGCTGGACGGCCGCACCGGGCCGGCCGCCTATGGGCGGGCGCTAGGGGTGGCGATGATCGTGATGGTGGTCGGATTCGTGGTGGCTTTCCTGGCCGGCGTCATTCCGCCCAGGAGGAGCGTCCCTGTATCGCCCAGCGGCCGTCGACGTTGGTGACGATATAGAGGGATTTGTAGGTGCCGAGGACGGTGCTGTCCGGTCGGTAGCGGGTGAACTGGACCCGGAAATGGACCTTGTCGGGACCGGCATCGATGACCTCGACATAGTCCCACGCCGAATGCCCCCAGCCCTTGGACTGGGTCTGGCTGTCCCACACCAGGTTCACGAAGTCGGCCGGAGTGGCCATCACGGTGACCTTGTTGCTGTGGAAGCGGATGTGGGGAAAGTGGAACCAGGTGGTCCGGATGGCTTGCGCATCCCGCGCATTGAAGGCGGCCATAAAGCCGTCCATGGCGGCGCGGGCGGCGCTGACGGGGTCTGACATGGCGGGATTCCGTGTTTGCTATGAGGTAGAATTATGATGTGGCATCATTGTCAGATGCCGTTGGATTGGTCTCCCCTGTCGGTGGGGGAAGGTGTTGCGTCGCCGGCGGGTTGCGACGATGTTTCGGGGGCACAGTTCGGGTGGGTTCGATGGACGAGGATTTTCGCAAGGCCGCACTTGATTACCATCGCCTGCCGCGGCCGGGGAAGCTTGCGATCGAGCCGACCAAGCGGATGGCGACGCAGCGGGACCTGGCGCTCGCCTATTCGCCGGGTGTGGCGGCGGCGTGCCTCGAGATCGTGGCGAACCCCGATGCGGCGATGGAGTATACGGCGCGGGGCAATCTGGTCGCAGTGATTTCCAACGGCACGGCGGTGCTGGGGTTGGGCAATATCGGGGCGCTGGCGGGCAAGCCGGTGATGGAGGGCAAGGCGGTCCTGTTCAAGAAGTTCGCCGGCATCGATGTGTTCGACATCGAGGTGGACGAGCAGGACCCGGACAAGTTCTGCGATGTGGTGGCGGCGCTGGAGCCGACGTTCGGGGCGATCAATCTCGAGGACATCAAGGCGCCCGAGTGCTTCTACGTCGAGGACAAGCTGCGCGCCCGGATGGGCATCCCGGTGTTCCATGACGACCAGCACGGCACGGCGATCACGGTGGCGGCGGCGGTGCGCAACGGGCTGGTTTTGCAGGGCAAGAAACTGGAGGACATCAAGCTGGTGACCTCGGGGGCGGGGGCGGCGGCGATGGCGTGCGTCGATCTGCTCGTTGCCATGGGACTCAAGGCCCAGAATGTGTGGCTGACCGACAAGGACGGGGTGGTGTACCTTGGCCGGCCGGGGCTGGACGCGCGGATGGGGCGCTATGCCCGGGAAACGGAAGCGCGGACGCTCGACCAGGTGCTGGACGGGGCCGACGTGTTCATGGGGTTGTCGGCGCCACGGGTGCTGAAGGCGGAGTGGCTGGGCAAGTTCGCGCCCCGGCCGATCATCCTGGCCTTGGCCAATCCGGAGCCGGAGATCCTGCCCGAGGCGGTCCGCGCGATGCGGCCGGATGCGATCGTGGCGACGGGGCGCAGCGATTATCCCAACCAGGTCAACAACGTGTTGTGTTTCCCGTTTATTTTCCGAGGTGCGCTGGACGCCGGCGCGGTGACGATCAACGAGGCGATGAAGCTCGCGGCGGTGGAGGCGATCGCGGAGCTGGCGCGGGTGGAGGCCTCCGAGGTCGTGGCGGCGGCGTATGGCGGGGCCGCGCCGGTATTTGGGCATGAGTATATCATTCCCAAGCCGTTCGATCCGCGGCTGATTTTGCAGATCGCGCCGGCGGTGGCGAAGGCGGCGATGGCAAGCGGCGTCGCGCGGCGGCCGATCGCGGATTTCGAGGCCTACCGGCATGATCTGGAGCGGTTCGTATTCCGCTCCGGCCAGCTCATGCGCCCCGTGTTCGAGGCGGCGGCGAAGGCGAAGGGCGGGGGCGCGCGGATCGTCTATGCCGAGGGCGAGGACGAGCGGGTGCTGCGGGCAGCGCAGACGCTGGTCGATGACGGGATCGCCGAGCCGATCCTGCTCGGCCGGCGCGAAGTGATCGAGGCACGGGTGCGCGAGATGGGTTTGCGGATGGACCTGGAGGGCAGCGTGCGCGTGCTGGACCCCGAAGTCGATGACAGCGTGTTCGCGCCGCTGGTGGCGGAGTATCAGGACATGGTCGGGCGCAAGGGGGTGCCGCCGGTCGCAGCCTCGAAGCGGCTGCGCACGCGCAACACGGTGGCGGCCTCGATGATGCTGCATGCCGGGTTGGCCGATGCGGCGATCTGCGGCGGCAACGGCGACTGGTGGCGGCAGATGACCTATGCGATGCCAATCATTCCCAAGCGGGCCGATGTGTCGCGGATCTATGCGCTTTCGTGCCTGATCCTACCGGCCGGGGCGCTGTTCATCTGCGATACCTACATGAATGTCGATCCGACGGCCGAGCAGGTGTGTGAGATGACGCTGTTGGCCGCCGATGCGGTGCGCGAGTTCGGGATCCTGCCGAAGGCGGCAATGCTGTCGCATTCGAGTTTCGGCGCATCCAATTCGCCCTCGGCACGCAAGATGCGCACGGCGTTGGGGCTGGTACGGGCGCGGGTGCCGGAGCTTGAGATCGACGGAGAGATGCACGCCGACGCGGCGCTGGTGGAAGGGATCCGCGCGCGGGCGGTGGCTGACAGCCGGTTGGCGGGGACCGCGAACCTGTTGATCATGCCGAACCTGGATGCGGCGAACATCGCGTTCAACCTGCTCAAGGCGGCGGGGGACGGGTTGCCGGTGGGGCCACTGCTGCTCGGGATGTCCAAGCCGATCCACGTGGTGGTGCCGAGCGTGACGGCGCGGGGGATCCTGAACGTCAGCGCGCTGGCCGCCCTGGAGGCGCAGGCTCTGCGTCGAGGATAGCGCGTCATGTGGGCATTGCTGCTCGGGGTGATTTGTCTGGCCGTGGTGATGGGCGCGCTTGGGATGTTTTCCCGGGCGCAAATACGCACTTTGAAGTCGCTCGGGATCTGGGTGGCGGCGATCGGCGGGATATTGCTGGCGGCGCTGATGCTGTTCACCGGGCGGGGAGCGACCGCGATCTGGACGCTGGTGATGCTGGGACCGCTGCTCTGGAGCTGGGTGGTGGAGCGCAAGCCGCCGGGTCTGGGGGGCGGACGAATGGGCGGGGGAGGCACGGGTGGGTTCGCGCCACCGCCGCGCGGGGCGATGAGCCGGGCGGAGGCCTACGAGGTGCTGGGGTTGAAGCCAGGGGCGGGGGCGGCCGAGGTCAAGGCGGCGCACCGGCGGCTGATGCTGGGTGCGCATCCGGACCATGGCGGCTCCGACTGGCTGGCGGCGCGGATCAACCAGGCGCGGGATGTGCTGCTGGGCTGATTGATGACGTGTTCGAGTCTGCCGATGTTTAACGTGGGGCGTGCCACAATTCGGCCTATGTGGCATGGTTCTCCCCGATCGACGCCAGCATGAGGAAAACGAAAGTGACGAAACCGCTTCGCAAGGCTGTCCTGCCCGTGGCCGGGCTGGGGACGCGCTTCCTGCCCGCGACCAAGGCGATGGCCAAGGAAATGCTGCCGGTGGTGGACAAGCCATTGATCCAGTACGCGGTGGAGGAGGCGCGCGCGGCGGGCGTGCAGCAGTTCTGCCTGGTGACCGGACGCGGCAAGACCGCGATTGTCGAGCATTTCGATATCGCCTACGAGCTGGAAGCGACGCTGCGGGCGCGGCACAAGGAGGCCGAGCTGCGCATGCTGCGCGAGGCGCAGCTGCCACCGGGCTCGATCGTGACGGTGCGACAGCAGGAGCCGATGGGGCTCGGCCATGCGATCTGGTGCGCGCGGGCCTTCGTTGGCGACGATCCGTTCGCGATCCTGCTGCCGGACGATCTCGTGCTGTCCGAAACGCCGTGCACGCAGCAGCTCGCCGAGGCCTATTACCAGACCGGCGGCTGCGTGGTGGCGGTGACGGAAGTGCCGCGCGAGCATACCAACCGCTACGGCATCCTCGACATTGGCAAGGACGACGGGCGGCTGGTCGAGGTGAAGGGCCTGGTCGAGAAGCCCAAGCCGGACGATGCTCCTTCGAACCTGTCGATCATTGGGCGCTACATCCTGACGCCGGAGGTCATGCAATATCTCGGCATGCTGGAGCGCGGTGCCGGCGGTGAGGTGCAGTTGACCGATGCGATGGCGAAGCTGATCGGGCAGGTGCCGTTCCACGGTCTGCGCTATGAAGGACGGCGCTTCGATTGCGGGGACAAGATCGGCTTCCTGGAGGCCCAGATCGCCTTCGCCTTGAAGCGGCCGGACATGGCGCCGGCCGTGGCGGCTTTCCTCAAGAATTATGTTTGATGGGTCGGTGACATGAGCTTCGTTCATAATTTCGACCCGACGGTACTGCGCGAGTACGACATTCGCGGCATCGTGGGGCAGACGCTGCATGAGGCCGATGCGTTCGCGATCGGGCGCTGTTTCGGCACGGTGGTGTCGCGCAATGGCGGCGCCACGGTTGCGGTCGGCTATGATGGACGGCTGTCCTCGCCGTCGCTGGAGGCGGCATTGGTCGCCGGGCTGCGCGCGAGCGGGATGGACGTGCTCCGGATCGGGCTTGGGCCGACGCCGATGCTTTATTATGCCGCGACAGTACGCAAGACCGGTGGCGCGGTGATGCTCACCGGCAGCCATAATCCACCGAACTACAATGGTTTCAAGATGATGCTGGAGGGCAAGCCGTTCTTCGGCACGCAAATCCAGGACATCGGGCGCATGGCGGCGGCGGGTGACGTGGTGCCCGAGGCACAGGGCGGGGTCAGCACGATCGATATCTCCGAGGAGTATATCAACCGTGTGGCGCAGGATTGGGATGGCGGGGATCGGGCGCTGAACATCGTCTGGGACAATGGCAACGGCGCGGCGGGCGCGGTGCTGGAGCGGCTGGTGAAGAAGCTGCCGGGGCATCACACGGTGCTGTATCCGGAGATCGACGGCACGTTCCCGAACCACCATCCGGATCCGACGGTGCTGAAGAACGTCGAGGCGTTGATCCATGAGGTGCAGGCACGCGGCGCGGATCTGGGCATCGCCTTTGACGGCGATGCGGACCGGATCGGCGTGGTGGATGACAGCGGGACAATGATGTTCGGCGATCAGTTGCTGGTGGTGCTGGCGCGCGATGTCCTGAAGACGCATCCGGGCGCGACCATCATCGCCGACGTGAAGGCGAGCCAGGTGCTGTTCGACGAGGTCGGTCTGGCCGGGGGCAAGCCTTTGATGTGGAAGACCGGGCACAGCTTGATCAAGGCGAAGATGGCCGAGACCGGCTGCCCGCTGGCGGGCGAAATGTCCGGCCATATCTTCTTCAACGACAAGTGGTACGGCTTCGACGACGCGCTGTATGCCGGGGTCCGTCTGCTTGGCATCGTGGCGCGGATGGCGGGCAAGCTGTCCGACGTGCGCAAGGCACTCCCGCAGGTGATCAACACACCGGAGCTGCGGTTCAATTGCGACGATGTGCGCAAGTTCGCGGTGATCGAGGAGGTGGCGGCGCGGCTGCGCCGTGACGGGGCGACGGTGGCCGAGACCGACGGGGTTCGGGTGTTGACCAAGGATGGCTGGTGGCTGTTGCGCGCCTCCAACACCCAGGCCGTACTGGTGGCGCGGTGCGAGGCGACGAGCGCGGTCGGGCTTGAGCGGCTGAAGGCGGCACTGGTGGACCAGCTCGCAGCCTCTGGGCTTGAGGCGCCGGACTTCTCAGGGGCCAATTCCGGGCATTGAATCCGGGCCGTCTCACGTGGATCGGCGGGCTCGGACGGCGATCATGGCGGCGGCGCTGACCGCGGAGGCTGCCATCATCGCGGCCAGGGTCCAGCGCCAGGCGGCGATGTTGCCGGTGCCGCCGGTATGGGCCAGAACGATGCCGCAGACCCAGGCGCCGATGAAGCTGCCGCTGTTGGTCAGCGTGACCTGGACCGCGAGCACCGCCCCGCGAGCGCTGGCGGGGGCCTGTGCCATAATGCCGACGGGGAGCGAGCTGGCGTCGGAAAAGATCGTGCTCTGGTAGAGCAAGGTGAGAGCGAAGACGAGCCAGAGCGGCGCATCGAGGTTAAAGATCAGCAAGGCGCCAGCGGCGACCGAGGAGAAGGCGGCCGCGGCGATGACCCGTTCGCGGCGGCCTTGGCGTGCGGCGGTCTCGGCGCGGGCGGCGACCCAGGCGGACACCGGCATGGCGAGCGGGCCGGCGACGGCGGAGAGCAATGCGAAGTCGACGGCGTTTGCCCAAGCCTCGCCGGTGCGGCCGGCGCAGAAGGCGAGCAGCGCGATCCACCAGACGCGGAAGGCCATGCCCTCCCAGGCATTGCCGGCGCTGGCCAGGGCATAGAGCAGCACGGCGCGGGTGCGCAGGACCAGACGGAGATTGGCGAACAGGGCGGACAGGCTGGCGCCGAGGCTTTGCCGGCCGGCCATGAGGAGGGCAACCGCAGCAGCCGCACCAAGGCAGGCGATGGCGGCGCCGAGGAAGGCGAATGGCCAGCCTCCGGCCATCCGCAGCAGCGCGGCGGAGGCGAAGGAGCCGGAGGTACCGAGCGTGAGGCACGAGGTGTAGATCGAGGTGGCGCGGGCGCGGTGCTCCACTGGGACGGCAGCGGCCAGCAAGGTCATGCCCGGGATATAGGTGCCGGCCATTCCCAGGCCACTGAGCAGGCGGGCGACCAGCAGCGAGGCATAGCTGTCGCTCAGCAGAGGGAAGCACAAACCGCCGGCGAGGCCAGCGGCGCAGCCGGCGAGGTAGAGGCGCTTGGGGTCGAAGACATCGGTCAGGACCGAGGCGAGCGGGGAACCGATGGCATAGGAGAGGAAGAAGATACCGCCCGCGAACCCTGCTTCGGATGGAGTGAGGCCGAGGTCGTGGATGATGCCGGGCAGGACCGCGCCGTAGTTGGAGAAGCCGACCATGTTCAGCAGCAGCGCTGCGCACATCACCCGGATGGCGCGCTTGCCGAGAGCGGAGCGAGCGGCCGACTTGGTCACGCCGGCCGCTCTTCCTCGCGATAAAGACCAAGGCTGTTGATGACCGGCAGATCGTTGAACTGGAAGAGGCAGGCATCGTCGCTGGCCGAGGCATTGGCATGCTCGTGCCAGGCCCAGGAGGGGACGACGAAGATATCGCGCTCGGTCCAGTCGAAGCGCTTTCCGGCGATCACGGAGTGACCGCTGCCCTTGGCGCACTGATAGACCGCGCTGCCGGTATGGCGATGGGCGCGGGTGGCCTCCCCGGGGCGGAGAAGCTGCATGGCCGCACCGATGGTGGGCATGACCGGACCGCCAGTGAGCGGGTTCATGTAGTGGAGCAGGGCGCCGTCGAAGGGGGAGCCGGCATTGGTCGCGGCGAAGCGTTGCAGGGCGGCGTAGGTCGGCGCCCATTCGTATTTGAGCAGGGGCGAGTGCGGTTTGGACCAGGTTCCGGTGGGGCGCAGTGCGGGGCCTGCGAAGCTGGCGGAGGTGTCGTCGACGGGATGGGCGGCGGTCTGGGTGCGGCCTGGGAGGACTTCGAAGAAATTGGCCTCCATGGCGTTGACGAGGGGGATGTCGAGCCCGTCCTGCCAGATGCACGTGGTTCCGTCGGGGCCGACGCCATGTTCATGCCACGTGCCGTTGGGGGTGAGCACGAAGTCATTCCGGCCGAGCGTAATCTTGTGGCCATCGACGACGGTGTAGGCGCCTTCTCCCTCCATGATGAAGCGCAGGGCCGAGGAGGCGTGGCGGTGGGAGGAGGCGACCTCGCCGGGGTTCATGACCTGCAGGCCGGTGTAGAGCCAGCCGACGGCGGCGGCAACGTCCCGGCGACCGGGATTGACGAGATAGACCACGCGGCGGCCGGCGCGTTCGGGGGTGACGAGGTCGAGCGAGCGCAGCACATGGGCGCGCAGGTCGTTGTAGCGCCACAGCATGGGGACGGAGGCTGAGCTGGGTTCCCATGGCTCGATCGCGTTGGCGACGTTCCACAGGGCGCCGGTGTCGAGCCGGTCGAGGTCGGCGTAGTAAGCCTCAAGCTCGGGGGTGTCGTCGACGTTGGCGCGGCCTTCGATGTTTTCGCGCATGGGGCTCCGCTCCTGGTTCCGGGGGGATTTCGGCAGACCGGGGCGGTGTGGTCAAATCACATGGTATCGGCAGCCGACGGGCCACACGCCGGCATGCGCTCAGAGTTGCATGGGACGGAAGTCGGCGGCGACCGCGAAATCGGCTTCCGTGATGCTGCGGATGTTGTCGACGTTCAGGCCGGGATAGGCCTCGCGAAGGATCAGCCCCTCGGCGGTGACGTCGAACACCGCGTGGTCGGTGACGATGGTCTTGACGCAGTTCCGGCCGGTCAGCGGCAAAAGCGTACGCTTCTTGATCTTGCTGTGCCCGTGCTTGTCGGTGTGCTGCAAGGCCGCGATGATGCGCGGCACGCCGTGGCAGAGGTCCATGCCGCCGCCGATGCCGGGCCACCACTTGCCCTGGCGCTTGTGCGCCCAGTTGGCGAGGTTGCCCTCCTGGTCGACTTCCAGGCCGCCGAGGACGGAGGTGGCGATATAGCCGTTGCGCATGGCGCCGAGCGAGGTAGCGAGGTCCATGATGGCGGCGCCTGGCAGCAGGGTGACCGGCTCGGTGCTGGCGTTGGAGATGTCGCTGTCGGCGTCCAGCGTGCCGGGTTTGGGCCCAAAGCCAAAACAGCCGTTCTCGGAGTGGAAGATAACGTTGACGCCGGGTGGCAGGTAGTTGGCCGTCATCGTCGGGATGCCGATGCCGAGATTGACCACCTCGCCGTCGCGCAATTCCTGGGCGCAGCGGCGGGCGATGATGACGCGGGGGTCCTGGCCGTGGAGATGGCTCATGCCTCCTCTCCCTCGGGCAGCTTGGGCAGCCGGCCCAGCTTGATCCAGTTATCGCGGTAGAGACGGTGCTGTTCCTCGAGCGTGTAGCCCTGGACGACCGCGTTGACGAAGGGGCCGGGGCAGCCGACCCGCTCGGGCGGGATGGTGCCGACAGGGACGATCTCGTTGACTTCGGCGATCGTGAACTTCCCGGCCATGGCGATATCCTTCTGGTTCTGGGCGGCCATGTAGCGGAATTCGACGTTGCCGAGCGCGTCGGCACGCCCGCCGCGGATGATGGAGACCTCGGCGGTCAGCGGTTCCTCGACGAAGAAGGTGCGGCCATTGATCTCGATCGTGCGCTTGGGCTCGGTCATCTCGGGGAAGAGGCCGGGAGCGTCGAGGATGCCGACGCCGACCGGCACGAGGCAACCGCCGAGGCCCATGGCTCCGGCGCGCACTTTCTCGGCCCAGGTGCCCATCGGGAAGATCTCCTTGACCCTCATCTGGCCGGAGAGATAGGCATCCGATGCCTCGGTCGAGGTGGCGACATGGGTGCCGATATATTCCTCGACCAGGCCGGCGGCAAACAGCTTGCCCATCAGGAAGTCACCACGCAGGCCGGAGGTGACGGCGATGAGGGTGAGGCGGCCGATCTTATGGGCAACCATATATTCGATGCATCTGGCCGGCTCGCCGGCGCCGACGAACTCCCCCATCATCAGGCGCGTGCCGGCGGGGACATGGGCCATGGCGGCTTCGAGGGTCATGACTTTATTGATGCTCATGCCGGGCGTTCCATTAGAGTCGATGCTGGTGCGTACCGCGCCGGGCAGCGTGGGGCAAGAGTGGGGCCGGCAGGGATTTAACAATGGGCAAAATCGCGTGGAAATGTGTAAAAGTAGCGTCACTGCTGGGATGGAGGCCGTTGATGCGTCGTGCCGTGTATGGAGCCGTCGTTGTCTGGAACTTGCTGCTGTCGTTTGGTGCAGGCGCGCAGACGATCAGTGACGGGGATTTCTCGAGCGGGTGGTCGAGCTTCTTGCTGACGGTGACGACACCGCTGCCGGCGAGCGACCCGAGCGCGATGTTCGTGTCGACAGTGATCGGGAGTGGCGGCAATCCGGGCGGATATCTTGATACGGTGCAGGGCTATGCGGGGCCGAACATGGGTATCCATGTGGCGCACATGGATGCGAACGGCACGATCGATCCTGCGGCGTTGGGGGGACTCGACGGGCTGACATTCAGCTTTGATGTGAATTTTTTTGACTATCCAGGAAGCCCGCCGGCGCCGTCCTTTGCGGTCGGCTACAGGCCGCTCGTCGAGCAGGGGGGCGTGTTTTTCGCCGGACCGACGGTGGTGGCGGTCTCGCCGAGTTGGATGTCGTTCGTCGAGCCGACGGCGGCGGCGAGCGATTTCGTCTCCTTTAACGGTACGAGCGCGCCTGATTTCTCCGCCTCGGGCGGCTTGATCACGGTAGGGTTCGAGACCTGGAATGGTACAGGGGGGCCGGTGTGGACCTCGACGCACAGCGGGTTGGATAATTTTTCGGTGATCGTGGCTCCCGTTCCAGAGCCGTCGGGGCTGATCGTGCTGGCCGGGGTCGCGATGCTTCTGACTCTGCGGCGCTGGGTCTTTACCGGCTGACGGGACTGTACGGGGGCTGGTCGCCCGCCCCCAGGCACGGCAGAGTGAGCTGCTGCGGCGAGGATGTGGATGGGCGTTGTGCGCGTATTGATGGGGCGGATCAGCGGGCTCCTTGCGGTGACGCTGCTCTGCCCTGTGGCGGCGATGGCGGCGGAGGATTGCGCGCCGGTGCATGCGATCGCGGGGTATCAGGCAACCGAGGCGGCGGAACAACGGGCCTGGGATGCGGCGACCTTCCCGCTCCCAGACGGGGGCATGACGATTGGTGGCGAGCGCTGCGCGCAGCACTATGCTCCGCTCCCCGGTGGCCCGGTTGCGGGCGACTACGAGATCCAGTCCGGGTATCGCGATGCGTTGCGGGTGGATGGCGCCGAAATCCTGTTGGCCGAGGATCGTCAGACCGTGGCGCGGCTGCGCCAGGACGGCGCCGAAACCTGGGTGCGGATCGTCAACCAGGACGGTGTCATCGACGTGGTGGTGGTGCGCCGATCCCCTCACCGTCAGGTGTTGATGCCGCCGGCGGAGCGGGACTATGCCCCGCTCGGGCATATGCCGGACTATGTGGCGGCGGCGCCGGAATGGCGGGACTTTGACCAGCGCGTGTTCCAATTGCGCGATGGCGAAGAGACGGTGCAGGGGCGGCGCTTGGAGGTGGACTACGTGCTGCGCGAGGGCGCTCCGGCGGTCAGCGATCGCGACATCCAGGAAAATTACCGGGTGGCGCTGCTGGCCGCCGGAGCCGAGATTTTGTTCGCCGACGTGCGCAATACGACCGCCCGGTTGGACCGGGGCGGGCGAAAGGTCTGGATCAAGATTTGGAGCGAGGAGAGCGCGATCAACCTCACCGTGATCGAGGAGGGGGAACACAAGCGAACGCTGGTGCCGTCCGCCGGGCGCGACTACCCGCGACTCGGCCGCATGCCCGGCTACACGGTGGACACCGTGGAGCGCAAGACACTCGACGATGTGATCTTCATGGTCCAGGACGGGGACGAGGTGCGGGAGGTCAAGGTGCAGGGCGCGCGCACGGAACTCGGCTATGTCCCGCGGGCGGGGGGGATGCCGGCGAGCGATCTGGATATCCAGCTCAACTACCGCGCCGCGCTGGCCGATCTGGGCGGGCAGATCCTGTTCACGGATGCGGCGACGACGGTGGCGCGCTTCGCCGAGGACGGTGCGCTCGTGTGGGTGAAGATATGGAGCGAGGAGACGGCGATCGCGCTCTCGATCGTGCAGGAGCGGGCGTTCAAGAGCGCAGTCAAACCGGTGCCGGCCGAGACCCTGCGGGCAGCGCTGGAAGGGCGCGGGCGGCTAGGGCTGTTCCTGCCGTTTGTGTTCGATCGCCCGACGCTGCGCGCGGACTCGGCGCCGGTGCTGGCTGAAGTGGTGCGCCTGATGGCGCAGACGCCGGGCTTGCGGTTGCTGATTGAGAACCACACCGACAATGTGGGGCCGCGGGCCCGCAATATCGCCCTTGCCGCGGCGCGGGCGGAACGGGTGCGCGAGGCGCTGCTGGCAGGGGGCGTGGACCCGGCACGACTGCGTGCGGTGGGAATAGGTCCTGACCGGCCAGTGACGGACAACGGGACCTCGGAGGCGCGGGCGCGCAACCGGCGGACCGTCCTGATCCGGGAGTAAGGGTGTGACTTGACGGGAGCGCGGGCTTTCGTCATAAGCCCGCGCTTCAAGTGGCACGCTGTGCCGCCGTCCGATCTGAGGATAACCACGATGTCTCGCCGCTGCCAGCTCACCGGGAAGGGCGTTCTGACGGGTAACAACGTCAGCCACGCCAACAACAAGTCCCGCCGCCGCTTCCTGCCGAACCTTCAGGACTCCTCATTGCTGTCCGACTCGCTCGGCGCCTCGGTGTCGATGCGTCTGTCGACGCGGGCGATCCGCACGGTGGAGCACAATGGCGGGATCGACGCATTCCTGATGAGCACGCCGAACAGCAAGCTGCCGCCCGAGGCACTGGTGCTCAAGCGCCGCATTGCCCGCGCCAGTGCAAAGAAGGCTGCTCTCTGACGGATAATTCGCTCGGGTGGTGAGTTTACCCGGCCGGCTTAACCGTTGATTCATGCATACCCCGCTAGGCTCGGGTATGTTTTTTGAAATCACGGTTGTTTTCGTCCTAGTCTCTCTGGTGATGCTGCTGGGTTGCCTTGCACGCGTTTCAGCGCGGCGGGTAAATGCGGCGCGTGACCGCTATATTGCCTTAGTGCGGCACGTCCGGCTGGTGTCCCACGACCTGCGCAATGTCGGCATGGCCTTGCACGGGCATGCCGATCACTTGGCGGCCGAGCGGCACCATGATGCGGCCGGCGTAGCGAGCGGGGCCGCCGACCTCCTTGATTTTGCCGACGATCTTCAGGACTTGACGCTGGAGACCGAGGCGCCGCGCGTGCTCCGCGAGGAAGAGGTGAGCCTGGGCTCGGCCGTGGACGAGTCGATCGCCGTGGTGAGCGCGACGATCCTGCCCGGGAGGCGCAACTGGCGGGTGCAGCCGGAGTCGCGAGCGATATGGCTGCGCGGGGACCGGCGGGCGCTGCGCCATGCCCTGTCGCGCGTGATGGCCGACGCAGTGCGCAACACGCGACATGATGACTGGATTGATATCGGCATACAGGCGCGGGGTGAGGGGGTTGCTGTTTGGATCGCTGATGAGGGCAACGGCACGCTGACGCCGGACATCGTGACTTCGAACCGCGACAGCCGCGGCATTGGCACGCGACTTACGCTTGCGCGCCTGTTGGTCGAGGCCCATGGTGGCTGCCTCGAAGTGGAAGCGCACACTGGCGTGGGGTGTCGGGTGTCCCTGGCATTTCCGGCGCGGCGGGTGGTCCCGCAGCCCGGCGGCGGGATTATCCGCCCGTCACACTCATATGGCGCGCCAGAGCCGGTTTCTCGCTCCGCCGGTCAATGACGAAATCATGGCCAAGGGGTTTGTGTGCGATGGCGGCGAGAATGGCGGCGCCGAGTTCGTCGTCACTCGCGCCAGCGCGCAGGATCGCACGGAAATCCGCCTGATCATCCTGACCCAGGCACATATAGAGGGTGCCGGTGCAGGTCAGGCGCACACGATTGCAGCTTTCGCAGAAATTATGGGTCATCGGTGTAATGAAGCCGATGCGACGGCCGGTCTGGGCGACGGTGAAATAGCGGGCTGGCCCGCCGGTCTGATAAGGGGTTTCCTCGAGCGTCCAGGTCTGGCGCAGGCGGCTTCGGACGACGGAGAGGGGGAGGTATTGGTCGGTCCTGTCACCGTCGACATCGCCGAGCGGCATGGTCTCGATGAGACAAAGGTCAAATCCATGTTCGCCGCACCAGGCGATCATGTCATCGAATTCGTGCTCGTTGACGCCCTTCATCGCCACTGCGTTGATACGGATGGCAAGTCCCGCGGCGCGCGCGGCGAATATCCCGTCAAGGGTCTTCTCGATCTTGCCCCACCGGGTCATCGCGGTGAAGCGGGCCGGGTCAAGCGTGTCGAGACTCACATTGACCCGGCGAACGCCGGCTGCGAACAGGTCGGTGGCGTAGCGGGCGAGCTGGGTGCCATTGGTGGTGACAGTGAGTTCGTCGAGTCCCTGGTTTGGCAAGCCGCCGATCCTGCCACCGAGGCTGCGGAAGAGCGACATCACATCTCGGCGTACCAGCGGCTCGCCGCCGGTGATGCGAATCTTGTTCGTCCCCAGGCGGATGAAAGCGCCACAGAGGCGATCAATCTCCTCAAGGGACAGTA
Organism: uncultured Rhodospirillales bacterium; assembly: GCA_903928895.1. Taxonomy (GTDB): domain Bacteria; phylum Pseudomonadota; class Alphaproteobacteria; order Acetobacterales; family Acetobacteraceae; genus CAIYPH01. Next base: position 40,282 of record CAIYSR010000001.1, read on the forward strand.
TTTCCATTTTCGGCAGAAAAGTCATGTCCTCCGACATGCAATAGACGCATCTGAGATCGCAGCGGTCTGTGACCGAAACACGCAAATAAGTGATCGCGCGACCGAAGGGATCGATCATGGCAGTTGTTATACTCCGTCGGATATAGCGCCAATGTCGTAGCTCCCTCGCGGAAGCGCAAGTGTCGGTCCGCGGACGATGATCGGCGCAGGCAGATGGTACGCGATCCACCAGGGAGCCTTACGCGTTTGGTGTCACCACTTCGAGCGATACCACGGCCACGTTGACGAGGATTTTGCCGGCATGTGTGAAGTTAACCGTGACGCGATGACCGATGACGGACTGGACCTGTCCGATGCCCCAACGGGGCTCGCCGGGGTGGCGGACCCATTGGCCTGGCTCGTACCATGGCGCGTTTCTGCTCTGCGACGTCATTCATCACCGGTGGATAAAGGGCAATCTCGACAGCTATCGCAAAAAACGCATAATTTCATTGTTAATATCCGATCCGCCCCGATCCAGGGTCCCGGACGAGCATGCAGCGGGGAATTGCGGGCGTGAACAACGGGATGCGGTTGGCTGAGTTGCTCGCCACACGGCTGTGCCATGATATTTCCGGTCCCGTCGGTACGCTGGTGGGTGCGCTTACCATGGTTGATGAGGATCCAGCGGCGGCGGACGAAGCAATTGAACTCGCGGCCGATGTCGCAGGTGCGCTCGCTCGCCGGTTGCGGCTGTTGCGGGTTGCCTGGGGCGGGGAGGGGGTGCCGGTGTCGATTGACGAGATCGGCAAGCTCTGCGCGGGTCTGCCGCAGCCCGGTCGGGTGAAGGTAAACTTCGAACACCTTCCGCCGGAGCAGCGGATCGCCGGCGGGATGGCGCGGAGCCTGTTGAACGTGCTCCTGCTGGCGGTGGAAAGCCTGCCAGGCGGCGGCACGGTGGTGGTCGCGGGCGATCCGGCGGGCACAATGCTGGTTCGACTGGACGGGCCGCGGGCGGCCTGGCCGCGGCACTTTGCCAGTTGGATGGCAGATCCCCCGGCAGCCTGGGCGGCACTGGACGGCATGGCCGGCGAGGCCGCCCGCGGGATGCAAGGGCCACTAACCGCTCTGGTGGCGCAGGACTGCGGCCTGCGTTTGAGCTTCCTCTTGGCGCGTACCGTTGAAAGCGCGCCTCCGCTGATCTTGTCGATGGCTAACTGAGCGGACGAGACGTTTACTGTTTATTCGTGACCTGCTGCGTAACTAGGGCCATCCCGGAGGCAACGGTGCCCCTAGGCGGAGCGCAGCGATGGACGACCTTCTCGTCGAATTTCTCACCGAGACCAACGAGAACCTGGCCGAGCTCGACGTGGCCCTGGTGAAGCTCGAACGGGAGCCGGACGACGGTGCGACGCTGTCGCAGATATTCCGACTTGTACACACGATCAAGGGAACCTGCGGGTTTCTCGGACTGCCGCGGCTGGAGCAACTCGCGCATGCAGCCGAAAATGTGCTTGGCCGGGTGCGCGACGGTGTGCTGGTCGTGACGCCCGGCTTGATCAGCACGGTTCTGGCGGCGATCGACCAGATCAAGTTCATTGTTACATCTCTGGGTGTAGCGGGGTTAGAGCCGGAGGGCACGGATACGGCACTGATCGCGCGGCTTGCTGTTGTCAGCGAGGGTGAGGCGTCGGTTCCGAGTGGAGTCGCGCCGGCGCTTGCCTCGGTGCTGGTCGGGGCGGCGGAAGGCGTGTCGCCGGCGCCAATCCTGAAGCCTGCCGGCCATGAGATGGCGTCCGTGGAAGGTTCAGGATCGAACCAGACGATCCGGGTGGGCGTCGACGTGCTCGAGGATCTGATGACTTTGGTGAGCGAGTTGGTACTGACGCGCAATCAGATCCTGCAGCTCGCGCGCAACCATGAGAGTGCCGCGTTCTCGGTACCATTGCAGCGCCTCTCGCATATCACGACCGACCTTCAGGAAGGCGTCATGAAGACCCGGATGCAACCGATCGGCAACGCTTGGGCCAAGCTTCCGCGCCTGGTTCGGGACCTGACGATGGAGCTCGACAAGCGGATCGAACTGGTCATGCATGGTGCCGAGACGGAGCTCGACCGGCAGGTGCTGGAACTGGTCAAGGACCCGCTCACCCATATGGTGCGCAACTCGGCAGACCATGGCCTCGAACCGGCGGCAGAGCGGCGCGCGGCGGGCAAGGGGGAGATCGGACACATCTTTCTCAACGCCTATCATGAGGGTGGCCACATCGTCATCGAGGTCCGTGACGACGGGCGTGGGCTGCCAGTCGAAAAGATCCGCGCCAAGGCCGTCGCCAAAGGGTTGGCAACCGAGGTCGAGCTGTCGGGGATGACGGAGAGCCAGATTCTGCGATTCATCTTTCGGGCGGGGTTCTCGACAGCCGCAGCGGTGACGGCAGTGTCTGGCCGCGGTGTGGGCATGGACGTCGTGAAGACAAACGTCGAACGAATCGGCGGTACGATTGAACTCGAAAGCACTGTCGGCAAGGGCACGACGTTTATCATCAAGATACCGCTGACGTTGGCGATCGTCTCGGCACTCATCGTCGAGGCGGGAGGGGAGCGGTTTGCGATTCCACAGCTGAGTGTCGTGGAACTTGTCCGAGCCGGGATGAAGGCGGTCGATGCTCAAGATGATGGAGAGCCGATCGTGCAGTTGATCGACCAAACCCCGGTGCTGCGGCTGCGCAACCGTTTGCTCCCGCTGATCAACCTCAACACCTTGCTTCACCTCGGACCGGACCGGACGAATGATACCGATGCTCGACGGTTTATCGTCGTCGCGCAGGTGGGTGCGAGCCTGTTGGGAATCGTGGTTGACCGGGTGTTCGACACGGAGGAAATCGTCGTGAAGCCGGTTGCGCCGATTATGCGCCATGTGACGATGTTCAGCGGCAACACCATACTGGGTGATGGGTCGGTGATTATGATCCTTGACACCAATGGTATTGCCCGAGCAACCGGGATTGCCGGCACCGCCGAGGCACGACGCGCTTCGGAAGCGGCGGTATTGGCGCGCACGACGGTGCATGAGCGTACGGCGATCCTGCTGTTCCGGGCTGGCGGGTCGGCCCCCAAGGGGGTGCCTCTCGGACTCGTGGCGCGGCTCGAGGAGATCGAGACCGCGGCCATCGAGGGGATGACCGGCGAGGAAGTGACCCAGTATCGCGGCCGGCTGATGCCGATCGTCGCCATGTCCGGTACGCTGGACCTCGGTAAGCCGCGCCAGAGCGTGCTTGTGTTCGCGGACGCCGAGCGCCGGCTTGCCCATGATCGTTGCATGGGTCTGGTCGTGGACGAGATCATTGATGTGGTCGAGGATGTCGTGAACATCCAGCTCGGGGCCGAGCGGCGGGGGATACTGGGGCGGGCCGTGATCGCCGAGAAGGCGACCGAGATCATCGATACGAGCTATTGGCTCACGCAGGCCTTCGCCGATTGGTTCGACAGCACGGGCCGGATCGGCTCGACAGTCGGGTCACGGCTGCTGGCCGTCGATGACAGCGCGTTCTTTCGACAACTGCTTGAGCCCAGTCTGGTTGCCGCTGGATATCAGGTCACTTCGGTCGGCAGCGCCGCTGCGGCGCTGGCACTGGCCGAAACAGGGGCTCGGTTCGATGCGATCGTCTCGGACATCGAGATGCCCGATATGGATGGGATCGCGTTCGTCTCGCGGCTGCGGTCGTCAAGCTGTTGGTCCACGCTGCCGGTGATCGCGCTCACGGGGCTGGCGACGCCGACGCAGGTCGAAGCCGGGCGGGCGGCCGGATTTACCGACTATGTTCGGAAATTCGAACGCGAGGCATTGCTGGCGAGCTTGCGTCAGTGCCTCGCTGTGCCGACCGAAAATCGACTTTTAGCCTGATTGAGGGGGAGTCACGACGATGGCGTTATTGGAGCCAGGCGTGCAGGGCGAGCGTGACGTGGCGGGGCAGACGCTGGTGACGCTGATTGTTGCGGATCAGTTGTGCGGCGTGCCGGTGATGAGCGTGCGGGATATTTTGGGTGAACAACCCATCACGCGCATTCCTCTGGCGCCACCGGAAATTGCCGGAAGTCTCAATTTGCGCGGACGCATCGTGACCGCTATCGACCTGCGCCGACGGCTTGGTGTGTTGCCAGCGTCTGGGGGGGCGCCTCGGATGTCGGTGGTCACCGAGCAAGGGGGCGATCTCTATGCATTGCTGGTTGATCAAGTACGCGAGGTGATGACTCCGCCCGAGAGCAGCTTCGAGGACAATCCGCCGACTTTGCCGCCCGCATGGGCGGAATTCTGTAACGGCATCTACCGGCTGCAGAACCGTCTCATGGTGGTCCTGGATATCGGTCGCATCCTGACCCTCTCGCCGGAAGGATGAGCGTGTCGTGACGACTGCAGGCCGGGTTTGTCTGGTGGTGGACGACAGCCGCGTGGTGCGCAAGGTGGCGCGGCGGATACTGGAAGCCCGAGGATTTGCCGTTCAGGAGGCTGAAGACGGAGCGGTCGCCCTGGCGGCGTGTCAGCGTGGCTTGCCCGGCTGCGTGCTGCTCGATTGGAACATGCCGGTGATGAACGGGATTGAATTCCTCAAGGCATTGCGCAGCCAGTTCGGGCCCGATGAGCCACCAGTGCTGTTCTGCACGACCGAGAACGACATCTCTTTCATCGAGCAGGCGATCGAGCATGGTGCGCAGGAGTTCATCATGAAGCCATTCGACGAGGATATCTTGGTCGGCAAGCTCGAACAGGTGGGCTTGCTGTGAGCCCTGCCGAAGCGGGCGTAGCGGGAGAGCCGAATACCCGTGCGGGCGACGTGGCTCGGGTGATGATCTGCGATGATTCGGCGGTGATCCGGGCAGCGCTGGCACGAATGCTGGAGCGTGAACCTGACATCCGGGTCGTTGCGAAGGTTGCCGATGGCGCGGCTGCGGTCGCCCGCTTGCGGCTGGCGCCTGGCGGAATCGACGTCGTCGTCCTCGATATCGAAATGCCGGTCATGGATGGGCTCGCGGCTCTGCCGCTGCTGCTGCGTGTCGATCCGGGGCTACGCGTGATCATGGCGAGCACGCTGACGACACGTGGGGCGGATATTGCACTCCAGGCGTTGCGGTTGGGCGCGGCCGATTACGTGCCGAAACCCGCGACTTCGGCCATTGTGGATGACAGTTTCAGGCGTGAACTGCTCGCGAAGGTGCGGGGGCTGGCACGGCTCCGTCGGCGGCCGGAGGGGCAAGCAAAGGTGCCGCCAGACCGGCGACCGGCGACCTTCCGTCCGGCCGCACGGATGCTGGCGATCGGCAGCTCGACGGGAGGGCCGCAGGCTCTGTTCACACTCGTTCAAGGGCTAGGTCGGCTTGTGCCGGTGCCGGTGGTGCTCACGCAGCACATGCCGGCAACCTTCACACCGATCCTGGCCGAACATTTGACCCGGATTGGTGGGATGCCATGCGTGGAAGCTGTGGATGGCCTTGTGCTGCGGCCGGGCCAAATTGCGCTTGCTCCCGGCAACCGACATTTGCTGGTGGAGGCGGCCGGGACTGCATTCCGTGCGCGCCTCAGTGACGGGCCGGCGGAGAACTACTGCCGACCGTCGGTGGACCCGATGCTGCGGAGCGCGACCGCGGCTTGCGGAGGGCGTGTGCTGATGGTGATGCTGACCGGCATGGGCCATGACGGGCGCGACGCGACGGCCGAACTGGTGGCTGCGGGCGGCGCGGCGATTGCCCAGGACGAGGCTTCGAGTGTGGTCTGGGGCATGCCTGGTGCCGTCGCCCAGGCCGGGCTGTGCGAGCATGTTCTGCCATTGACCGGGATCGCCCCCCGCGTGCTCGATATTTTGAAAGCGATCCGAACATGAAGCCGCAGGCGTTCGAGATCATGGCTGCCTGTTTGCGCAACGGATCCGGTCTCGTGATCGGGCCGGACAAAATGTATCTGCTCGAGGCGCGGCTGGGACGGATACTCAAGCAGCGCGGATTACGCGATCTGGATGCGTTGGCCGAGCGCGTGGCGGCGGACCGCGTCGTCGCGCGCGATGTTGTCGAGGCGATGACGACGAACGAAAGCTTCTTCTTTCGTGACGACAAGCCCTTCTCGCATTTTCGGACGCAGGCGTTACCCCGATTGCTGGCGGCTCGACCGCCCGGTGCGAGGTTGCGGATTTGGTCGGCCGCCTCCAGCTCGGGGCAGGAGGCTTATTCGTTGGCGATGATCCTGGCGGAGTGCCGCGCGCAGATCGGCGGGCGGAGTTTTGAGATCGTCGGCACCGATATCAGCCGCGAGCAACTCGGCCGGGCGCAGGAGGGGATGTACACCCAATTCGAGGTGCAACGTGGGCTGCCAATGCAATTGCTGGTGCGCTATTTTCGCAAGGAAGGAGCCAACTGGCGGGTTGCGGAAGGGTTGCGGTCGACGGTGACGTTCAAGGAGTGGAATCTGCTCTCTGACCTGCGCGGGCTCGGCCAGTTCGACATTGTGTTCTGCCGCAATGTGCTGATTTATTTCGATCAACCCACCAAGGCACGTGTGCTGGAGGCGATTGCCCGGCAGATGCCTGCTGACGGGCTGCTATACCTGGGGGGCGCGGAGACGGTGCTGGGAATCACCGATCGCTTCGTGGCCGCGCCAGGCGAGCGCGGAGTGTACTGGCTCAGTGACGCCGTGCGGACCGTGGCCCGGACGACAGGCGTGGCGCTGGTGGCCGGCTGAAGCAGTGGTCTTGCCTCGGGTACCGGGCGCGGGCAGTTTGGGGCATCTGGATAAGGTGGGTGCTGTGACCGTGATTCTTGCGTCTCGACCGAATGTCTATACCGGGAGTCCGCTCGATCGGGCGGCGGAAAAGCGCGATGACGTTGCCTGGGTGGCTGCCGCGCTCGCCAATCCGGGATCATTGTTTGCGCCGGTATGGCGGGCGCGGAACTTGATGCGTGGCAGGGCAGAGGGCAGGCCTGAAGCGGTTTTCCTAACGGACGAGGCGGCAGCGACCCTTCGCATGGCGGGCGGTGCCTGGGCGCTGCTCGGATTGCTTGGCGGCGTGCCGCTGTTCACGGTCGACCTCAGCGTGGCCGATGATCCGTCGCCGCTGCTGCCCGAAGGGATGGGCGAGTTCGTCGATCTTCGCGCGGTGCCGGGGCTGCTGGACGGCCAGGAGGCGTCGATCATGGCGCATGCACGGGGGCTGATGCATTGGCGCAGCCGGCACAAGTTTTGCGGTATTTGTGGGGGCGCATGCGAGGCGCGTTCGGCTGGCCATGTGATGGTCTGCGGTGCGTGCAACGCCCAGCATTTTCCGCGGACCGATCCGGCCGTGATTATGCTGGTGTTCAAGGGGGATCGGGCGTTGCTCGGGCATTCCGCGCGGTTCCCGGGGTCGAACATGTATTCGACTCTGGCGGGGTTCGTGGAGCCGGGCGAAAGTCTGGAGGAGGCCGTTGCGCGCGAGGTGCTGGAGGAGTCCGGTGTGAGGGTCGGACGGGTCCATTATCATTCGAGCCAACCCTGGCCGTTTCCGGCCTCGATCATGCTTGGTTTCTACGCCGAGGCGACGAGCGAGGAGATCACCATCGATCCCGAGGAGCTGGTGGATGCGCGGTGGTTCACGCGGGACCAGCTTCGCAACCCCAGGGACCATGGGTTCGCTCTGCCACGCGGGGACAGTATCGCGAGTCGATTGATCGCAGACTGGATCGCGGCGGATTGATACCAACCCAGGCAAAGGATGACTCTTCCGGCCTTTGCGTGGGTTGGTATCGCGCGCCGGGTTGGCGGGCGGCGGCGCGCCAAAAGAGACTCATACCGGCCGCCGTTGACCCATAATGTATGGGTCAATCTTTACGGCGGTTGATATGAGGCCGGAAGTGCGGGCAACGGATTTTTGGCATCGATGGGACGCGCGGCGCGGCGTGTCGCGTGTCTATTGGACGTCGGCCGAGGCGAACCATTGCCGGAGCGCGCGATCGGGCCGGTCAGCGATGCGCTGGATACGACGGACGTGATCTGGGCCTTTTTCCGCGACCGCAGACGGTAACGCAGCTGAAGCCCATGCGTCAGACGCCCAGCGTTCCCGCCATCGCCTGATCGTAGCGGGCAGCGATTTTCGACCAGTCCAGCACGTTCCACCACGCTGTCAGATAATCCGGGCGGCGGTTCTGGTATTTGAGATAGTAGGCGTGCTCCCACATGTCATTGCCCAACAGGACCCGACCGCCGTCCATCAGGGGGGTGTCCTGGTTGGAGCGCGGGGCCAGGGCGAGTTTGCCCTCGCGGCTGACGGTGACGAAAACCCAGCCCGAGCCGAACACGCCGGCGCCGGAGCGGTTGAAGCTGGCCTTGAAGGCCTCGAAACCGCCGAGGTCGCGTTCGATGGCGGCGGCGAGCGTGCCGCTGGGATTGCCGCCTTTGCCGCCCATGATCTGCCAGAACATCGTATGGTTGGCATGGCCGCCGCCGCTGTTGCGAACCACGCTGCGGATGGTTTCAGGGATTTCGGCCAGACGGGCAATCAGCGCATCCGGGGCGAGGGTAGCGAGCTGGGGATAGTCCTTCACCGCCCCGTTGAGGTTGGCAACGTAGGCCGCATGGTGGCGGTCGTGGTGGATCTGCATCGTCATTGCGTCGATATGCGGCTCGTTGGCGTCGAATGCATAGGGCAGGGCGGGCAGCGCGTAGGGGCCGACGGCTTGCGCCGCCGCCAGACGGGGCGCGGCGAATACCATGGTTGTGGCGGCGGCACGGAAAAGCGCGCGGCGTGACAGCATGTCGGGTCCTCCCTGGATGGTGGCGAAAATGGAATGCGCGAGGACTGAAAGCAACTGAATTGCCAATAACATCGCCGTGCCTTGCGTCGAATCCTTGGCCTTTGCGGGATTGTCCGGGGTTGCTATGGTGAAAGACCACGATTCGCGGGCAGTCCGTCCCCGCTCTGCCCACCCAGAGGATGTCGAGATGAAGTTTACCGCGGACCGCGCAACCCTGCTCAAGGCGCTCGCCCATGTGCAGAGCGTCGTCGAGAAGCGCAACACCATTCCCATCCTCGCCAACGTGATGATCGCGGTGCGCGACAGTCACCTGACGTTGACCGCCACCGACATGGAGATCGCGGTGGTGGAGGAGGTGGTGGCGCAGTCCAGCCGCAATGGGGCGTGCACCGCCCCAGCGGCCACGCTGTATGAGATCGTGCGTCGGCTTCCCGAAGGGTCGGACGTAGAGTTCGATCATGCCGGCGGGGACGCCGCGCTTCGTCTGCGTTCGGGACGGTATGCGACGAGCCTGGTGGCGCTGCCGATCGATGATTTTCCAGCGATGACGGCGGGGACGTTGCAGCACAAATTCACGCTGCCGGCGCAGACGTTGCGCGGGCTGATCGATCGCACCAAGTTCGCGATTTCGACTGAGGAGACGCGCTACTACCTCAACGGGATCTATGTGCATGCGGCGGATCTCGGCGGCACCAAGGTGCTGCGCGCGGTCGCGACCGACGGGCACCGGCTGGCGCGTGTCGAGGAGCCCTTGCCGGCGGGCGCCGGCGGGATGCCCGGCGTTATCATTCCGCGCAAGACGGTCAACGAATTGCGCAAGCTGCTGGACGAGGCGCAGGGCGAGATCGATATCGCGCTGTCCGACACGCGGATCCAGTTCCGCGTTGGCACGGTGCTGTTGACGAGCAAGTTGATCGACGGGACGTTCCCCGAATACGAGCGGGTGATTCCGCGCGACAACGACAAGGTGCTGCGGGTGAGTTCGGCCGATTTCGCGCAGGCGGTGGCGCGCGTGGCGGCGATTTCGTCCGAGCGGTCGCGCCCGGTGAAGATGTCGCTGGCAAAGGACCTGCTGGTGTTGAGCGCGGCCAGCGCGGAGCAAGGTTCGGCCAGCGAGGAACTCGACGCGGATCGGGTGAAATACAACGCCGGGCCGCTCGAGATCGGGTTCCAGGCGCGCTATCTCAACGACATCACCGACCAGGTGAAGGGCGATGTCGAGTTCCGGTTCTCCGATGGGACGCTGCCGACCATCGTGCAGGACGCGGGCGATGCATCCGCCCTATACGTCCTGATGCCGATGCGGGTGTGACGGAACCTGCGCTTCGCCTGACCCGGCTGCTGCTGTCCGCCTTTCGTTCGTATGAGAAACTTGCCTGGCATCCGGCCCGCCAACTGAACGTCATTCATGGACCGAATGGCAGCGGGAAAACCAATCTCCTGGAGGCCATTTCGCTTTTGACCCCCGGGCGGGGGTTGCGCGGCGCGCGAATCGCCGATCTGCCGCGCACCGGGTCCGCCGCCTGGGCGGTGGCGGGGCGGCTCGCGGTCCCTGGCGGCGAGGTCGATATTGGTACGGGGACGCCGCCGGACGGGCCGCCGGAGCGGCGGGTGTTCCGGCTCGACGGGACGGCACCGCGGAACCATGCCGATGTCGCGCAGCGCATTGCCGCGGTATGGTTGACCCCCCAGATGGATCGGCTGTTTCAGGACGGCCTGTCCGGGCGGCGGCGCTTTCTGGATCGGCTGGTCTATGCGGTCGAGCCCGGCCATGCCCGCGAGGTGGCGGCGTACGAAACGGCCATGGCGAGCCGCAATCGCCTGCTCGGCGAGGGACGTGGCGATCCGGTGTGGCTCGCTGGCATCGAGGAACAGATGGCCCGCCATGCAGTGGCCGCCACAGTTGCGCGGGCGACACTGGTTGCTCGCTTGAATGCGGCGCTCGCCGATGGCGTGGCCGGCGCGTTCCCGGCGGCGCGCATGACACTGATATGTCCGCTCGCGACGCGGTTGGAGGAAGCGCCGGCGCTGGCGGTCGAGGATTGGTTGCGTGGCGCCCTTGGCGCCGGGCGGGGGCGTGATGCGGCGGCCGGGTCGGCCGCACTGGGCGCGCATCGGGCGGACATGGCGCTGGCCGACGCGGCATCCGGCCAGGATGCGGCGCGGGCGAGTACCGGGCAGCAGAAGGCGCTGCTCATCGCGGTGATCCTGGGTCATGCGGCGTTGCTGACCGCGGCGCGCGGCTTCGGACCATTGCTGCTGCTGGACGAACCGGCGGTACACCTGGACACGGACCGCCGGGCGGCCCTGTTCGCGGCGCTGGCGGCCTTGCCGGCGCAGGCGTTTCTGACCGGGACCGATGGCGACATCTTCGCACCCTTGGCCGGGGTGGCCGGCTTCTGGCGCAGCGGGGGGGGCGGGCTGATCGAGGATCCGGCGTTTCCGGCGCGTTAGCCGCTCCCGCGACGCCGCGCGAGGCCAACCCGGATTGGCCAAAATTTCATCGAGGGCGTATAAGAAATGCCATTCCAAGTCCTCCAGGAGCACCCAGCCGGCATGAGTGACCAAGCCGCGCCTCAGCCCGATTCGACCCCGGGCGATCCCGATGCCTACGATGCTGCCTCGATTTCGGTGCTCCGTGGGCTCGATGCCGTGCGCAAGCGGCCAGGGATGTATATCGGCGACACCGATGACGGCTCGGGCCTGCATCACATGGCGTTTGAGATCATCGACAACGCGGTGGACGAGGCGCAGGCCGGGTTCGCCGACAGGGTTTCGCTGACGCTGAACGGCGATGGCTCGGTGACGGTGCGGGACAATGGGCGTGGCATTCCGACCGATATCCACCATGAGGAGGGGGTGTCGGCGGCGGAGGTGGTGCTGACGCGGTTGCATGCCGGCGGCAAGTTCAACCAGAATTCCTATAAAGTATCGGGTGGTCTGCACGGTGTGGGCGCGGCTGTGGTGAACGCCCTGTCGGAGTGGATGGAAGTCAAGATCTGGCGCAATGGGCAGGAGCATTTCATCCGTTTCGCCCATGGCGACGCAGTGGCGCCACTGGTGGTGACCGGTGACTCGGTCGAAGCCACCGGAACCGAGGTGACCTTCAAGCCTTCGACCGGGACCTTCACCAAGGTCGAGTTCGAGTTTGCCATTCTGGAGCGACGCCTGCGGGAACTGGCGTTCCTGAATTCGGGCGTCACCATCGTGCTGCGCGACGAGCGCCATGCCGAGGCAGTGGAGAGCGTGTTCTACTACGAGGGCGGACTGGTCGCGTTTGTCGCATGGCTCGACCGTGCCAAAACCGCGGTCTTCACGCCGCCGATCAGCATTACCGCCAAGGACGCGACGACGTCCGGAGAAATCCGAGTGGAGTTCGCGTTGTCGTGGAACGACAGCTTCCATGAGACCATGCTGTGCTTCACCAACAACATTCCCCAGCGTGACGGTGGTGCGCATCTGGCTGGGTTCCGCCAGGCGCTGACCCGGGTGGTGACGAAATACGCCGAGGGCATGGGCAAGAAAGATTCGCTGGCCCTCGTCGGCGAGGACATGCGCGAGGGCATGACGGCGGTGCTGTCGGTGAAGGTGCCGGACCCGAAGTTCTCGTCGCAGACCAAGGACAAGTTGGTCTCCTCCGAGGTGCAGCCGGTGGTGCAGGCGGTGGTGGCGGATATCGTCAGCCACTGGTTCGAGACCCATCCGCGCGAGGCCAAGGGCATCATCCAGAAGGTGATGGATGCGGCCTCCGCGCGCGAGGCGGCGCGCAAGGCGCGCGAACTGACACGGCGCAAGGGCGTGCTCGATGTCTCGACCCTGCCGGGCAAGCTGGCGGATTGCCAGGAGCGGGACCCGACGAAGTGCGAATTGTTCATCGTCGAGGGCGATTCGGCCGGCGGTTCGGCCAAGCAGGGGCGAGACCGGAAATACCAGGCGATTCTCCCCCTGAAGGGCAAGATCCTGAACGTCGAGCGGGCGAGGTTCGACCGGATGCTGGGCTCGGCGGAAATCGGCACGCTGATCACCGCGATGGGCACCGGGATCGGGCGCGGCGAGCCGGAGCAGGGCGGCTTCGACATCGGCAAGCTGCGCTACCATCGCATCATCATCATGACCGACGCCGACGTCGACGGATCGCATATCCGCACGCTGCTGCTGACGTTCTTCTTCCGTCAAATGCCGGAGTTGATCGAGCGCGGGCATCTCTATATCGCGCAGCCACCGCTGTACCGGGCCAAGCGCGGCAACGACGAACGCTACCTGAAGGATGACGCGGCCCTCGAGCGGTTCCTGCTCGACAAGGTGCTGGCCGAGGCGCGGCTCACCTATGCTGATGGCCGGGTGCTGATGGGGCCGGAGATCGAGGCCGAGGCGATGTGGCTGCGCGAGGCGAGCTTCCGGCTGCGGCGGTTGACGCCGGGGATTCCGGTGGCACTGCTGGAGCAGGCGGCGATCGCGGGGGCGCTGACGCCCGATCTGGCACGTGCCCAGGCGGCGGCACAACCATTGGCAGCGCGGCTCGATAACGTGGCGCTGTCGGCCGAGCGCGGCTGGGTGGTGATGGCCGATGCGGCCGGGATCACGTTGGGCCGTACCGTGCGTGGTGTGGCAGAGCGCTATCAGATTGACGCCGCGACGCTGCGCTCGACCGAGGCACGCTGGCTCAACGAGCGGCACGAGGCACTGGCCTCGCGCTTCGCCGCGCCTGCGCAGTTGAAACTTGACAATACCGAGGCAGTGGCAACGGGTCCGGCGAGCGCGTTTGATCGCATCATCGGTCATGGCCGGCGCGGGTTGACGATCCAGCGGTTCAAGGGCCTCGGTGAGATGAACCCGGAGCAGCTGTGGAAAACCACGCTCGACACCGCGGCGCGGACGCTGTTGCAGGTGAAGGTCGGTGATGTCGAGGAGGCCGGCCAGGTGTTCTCGACGTTGATGGGCGATGTGGTCGAGCCGCGGCGCGATTTCATCGTCACCAACTCGCTGAAAGTGGCCAATCTGGACGTGTGAGACGCGAATGCTGGATCATGTATCCATCGGCGTGCGCGACCTCGCGGCGGCACGGCAGTTCTACGATGCGGTGCTCGCCCCGCTCGGCTATGGCGTCTGCTACGAAGGCGAAGGCTACGTTGGCTATGGCGCGGGCAAGCCTGAATTTTGGCTGAACACAACGACGCATCCGGTGCCCGGGGATGCGCGGTCCGGCTTGCATTTCAGCTTCGTCGCGTCCGCGCGGGCGGCGGTGGACGGGTTCCATGCTGCCGGACTGGCCGCCGGTGGCAGCGACAACGGCGCGCCGGGGCTGCGGCCGGAGTATGGTCCGCGCTACTATGCGGCCTTCCTGATCGATCATGATGGCTATCGGATCGAGGCGCACACCGAAGCCGCTGGCGACTTCGATACCGATGGTGCCACCGCCGGTGAGGCCGCCGGGGGCGAACCCGGCGCGCGATAGCAGCGGGCGAAGCGGCTCGGAGCCGCCGCCCTTGCGTTGGGGCTGCTGCTATGCACTCGGCAGCGTCACCCAGCGCTCGCCGGTGGGACCGCGCACCAGCAGCAGAAGGCGGGTGTGGCGGTCGCGTCGGGCGCCGTCGACGAGCAGCCAGAAGGCCCGCACCGAAGTCACCGGCTCGACCATCACGCGTTGGATCACATCACCCGGCTCGATTCCGGCTTCCGAGGCGCGGCTGTGGGCATCGACCGCCACCACGGCGACACCTTCGACCGCCGCGTCGATCTCGAATCTGGAGCGGATATCCGGTGTCAGCGGCGCCAATCCGAGCCCGAGATCGGGCGGATCGACGAACTCATGCGGCATTTCCTTGGCCGACCGGCCCTGCCCGGCCTTCACGTCGTCGGGGTTGTCGATAATCGCGATGTCGATGGCGAGGCGCTGGCCGCCGCGCCAGACGTCGAACGTGGCCGTGGTACCGACATCCTGGGTGCCGACCGCGCGGTTGAAGGTGCGGGCGTCCTTCATCGTGGAGTCGGCCACGCCGACGATAATATCGCCCGGACGCAGCTTGCCGAGGGCCGAGCCCGCCGGGTCGAGCCCGGTCACAATCACGCCCTCGGCATTGCGCTCTGCCCGCGGCATGCCGGCGCCATCGGCGATCAGCGGCGTCAGCTTCTGCACCCGCGCGCCAACCCAGCCCGGCTTGACCCGGCCGAATTGCAACAGACGAGAGATCACGAACTGCGCGTCGTTGGACGGGATGGCGAACCCGATCCCGATCGAACCGCCATCGCCCTGCGATTGCAGCGCCGTATTCACCCCGATCACCTCGCCCTGCAGGTTGAACAGCGGGCCGCCGGAGTTTCCTTGATTGATGGGGGCGTCGGTCTGAAGATAGTCGTCGAACGGGGTGGTCCGGATATCGCGCTCCAGCGCGCTGATGATGCCGGCGGTGACGGTGCTGGCGTAGCCGAGCGGATTGCCTATCGCGAGCACCGGCATGCCTTGTTTCACCTTGTTGGAGTCGCCCCATTTTATTGCAGGCAGCGGCTTATCCGGCTGCGCCTGCAAGAGGGCGATGTCGATGATTGCCCGGCTCAGCACGGTGGCGGCCAGAGTGGTGCCGTCTGACAGGGTGACGGTCACCTCGCTCGCTCCTTCCACCACGTGGCGGTTGGTGGCGATCAGGCCGTTGCCATCGATGACGAAGCCGGTACCCATGATCCGTCGCCGGCTGGTTGCTGCAGCCTGGCCTTTGACGGCTGGGGTTTCGATCAGTTTTACTGCCGCGATGCTGACAACGCTGGGCAGCAGCCGGGCCGACAGGGCGACGAGGTCCACCGGGTCATGCGCTGCGGCCGGGCCGGTCACAAGCGGCAGCATGGTCAACGTCCACACGACCAGGGCCTGCAGGAGACGCGCCATGCCGATCATGCCGCAATGGCCAGTGCGCGGGTGATCGCGGCACGCACCCGCTGCCCGTCGGGCTCGTCGCCCGAGCCGAAGCAGGCGATGATCCGGCCGTCGCGGCCAATGATCACCTTGTTGAAGTTCCACGATGGCTCCCAGTTGCGCTGCGCCTTCACCCATTTGTAGAACGCCGCCGCGTCCTCGCCCGTCACCTTGGATATGCCGGCCATGGGAAAATCGACCCCAAAGGTCGCCTCGCAGAAGGCCTTGACCTTGGCGTTGCTGTCGCTTTCTTGGTTAAAGTCTTGGCTGGGCACGCCGATCACCACGAGGCCGGCCGCCTTGCGCGCCTTGTGCAACTTCTCCAGCGCCTCGTACTGATATGTGAAGCCGCAGAAGCTTGCGGTGTTCACGACCATCAACGCGTTGCCCTTGTATTCGGCGAGCGCCAAACGGCCGCCCTCGATGCTGGGAAAGCTGAAATCCCACGCGGTCGCCTCGCCCGCCTCGGCGCGCATCGCGGTACCGCAGGCCAGGCTGGCGACGAGAAAGTGACGGCGAGACACTCTGGTCATAGCGACGCGCTCCGTATCGGTTGCGGGATCGGACGATAGCACGCAAGGCGAACCGGGTGTGCACCGGCGTGGTTAAGACCCCCGCGACGGGCAGGCGTTACACGCGGGAGAGAGCCTCGAAGACATCGCCCTCGGGCGCCAGCCCTTGGATGTGAGCGCGGTGCCAAAGGGCGTAAAACAGCAACGTCCAGGCGGCGAAGCCGTGCCGGCGGGCGTTGGACCGGCGGAACAGCGCCTCGACCTTGTCGGGGTAGGCAATCTCGGCCACGCCGGGCTGGGCGGCGACGAGCTTGCCCAGTCGTGCGCCTTGGTTCCCGATCCATTGGCCGATCGGCACGGTGAAACCCTGCTTGGGGGCGAAGGGCTGGGCGGCCGGGCAGTTCTGTTCGAGCCATCGGCGCAGGATCCATTTGCCCATGCCTTTGTTGACCTTCAGTGCATCGGGCAGCAGGAACGCTGCCGCGGCAATGCCCTTGTCGAGGAAGGGGGTGCGGCCCTCGACGGCGTGGGCCATCAGGCCGCGATCGATCTTGATCAGCAGATCGTTCGGCAGCCAGTCTGCCATGTCGATTTCCTGGGCGACCATCAGCCGGGTGCGGCCGGGCCGGGTGGCCTGGGCCTCTGCCGCCAGCATGCCGTCGCGCCAGGCGCCGGGGTGCTGGCGCAGAACCCGTACGCGGTCGAAATTGCCGCGCGCGCGCATTACTTTGCCGCCGAGCCACCACGGCCGCATTGCCGTGCGGTAGCGCCCGTAGCCGCCGAAAATCTCGTCGCCACCCTCGCCCGAGAGCACCACCTTGACGTCTTGCACGGCGCGGCGGGCAAGGAACCAGGTGGGGATGATGGCGTAGTCGGCGACCGGGTCATCTAGGCAGGCGATGATTTCCGGGAGATGGCGCCAGACCATCGCCTCGCTGACCTCGATCGTCTCGTGGCGGGCGCCGAGCGCGCGCGCCACCACGGCGGCCTGCTCGCGCTCGTCAGCGGCACCGGGATGGGCGAAGCCGGCGGTGAAGGCCAGCACCGGCTTGTCGTTGAGCCGGGCCATGAGGGTCAGCAGGGTCGCGCTGTCGATCCCGCCAGAGAGGAACATGCCGTATGGGACGTCGGAACGCTGGTGCAGGTCGACGCTTTCCTCGAGCGCCCGGTCAAGCCGGGCCAGGGCGTCGGCCTCGGAGATCGTCTCCGGCGGGCCGTCAGGCAGGGCGGCGAGGCGGGTTCGCTCGACGATCTGACCGTCCCGGCAATGCAGAGTCTCGCCCGGCAGTAGCCGGTGGATGCCGGGAAAGATGGTCTCGGCGCCGGTGGTGAACTGGATCTGGAACAGCTCGTCGCGCGCCTGCGGGCGGACCGCGCGGCTGACCAGTCCGGCATTGAGAAGCGCCTGCGGCTCGGAGGCGAAGGCGAGCCCGCCGGTGATGGCGGCGTAGTAGAGCGGCTTGATACCGAACGGATCGCGGGTGAGGGTGACAGAGCGGGTTGCCCGGTCATGGATGGCGATGGCGTACATGCCCCGCAATGCGCTGGCGTAAGCCGGGCCCTGGCGCAGCCACAAGTGCAGCGGCGGTTCGCAGTCGCTGTTGGAGGAGAACGCGACCTCCGGCATGTCGCGGCGCAGTTCACGATAATTGTAGAACTCGCCGTTGGCGACCAGGGCGGCCGAGCCGGCGAACAGCGGCTGGTCGCCGGTGACCAGATCGATGATCGAAAGCCGATTGTGCACCAGCACCACGCGGCCGACCATGGTGTGGCCGGAGCCGTCAGGTCCGCGATGGGCGATGGCGCGGGTCAGCGCCTCGATCACCGCCGGGTCGGGCGGCGGCGCGTCGGGCGAGAGCACCAGTCCGGCGATTCCGCACATCAGGCGTGGTCAGGAGTGAGGAGCAATGGGCGCATGGCGATCCTCTAGCATTGTCGCCGCTGCCATGTCTTGCGCAGTTCGCGGGGCGCGACCATTTCGGAGGGATGACCCAACTCGCTTTCCTCCCGGCCCGCGGCGTGATCGAGATCAGCGGCGACGACCGCATCGGCTTCCTGCAGGGCCTGGTGTCGAACGACGTGGCGCTGGCCGGGCCCGGCCGCGCGGTGTGGGCTGCGCTATTGACGCCGCAGGGCAAGTGGCTGGCGGATTTTTTCATCTTCGCCACGCCTGACCGCCTGCTGCTCGACGTCGAGCGCGGCCAGGTCGCGGGGGTGGTCCAGCACCTCGGCCGCTTCCGGTTGCGCGCGAAGGTGGCGCTGCGCGATCTGTCGGATGCACTCCTGGTTCATGCTGCTTGGGGCATTGTGCCGCCCGAGAAGCCGGAGGGCGGGGAGCGCGCGCCCGACCCGCGGCTGCCCCAGGCCGGTTGGCGGCTGCTGGCGCCGGAGCGGCTGGCAGCGACCGCGACGGCGGAGGACTGGAACGCGCATCGGCTGGCGCTCGGATTGCCCGACGGCTCGGCCGATCTGGAGGCCGAGAAATCGGTGCTGCTGGAGGCCGGGTTCGATGAGCTGAACGGAGTTTCGTGGTCGAAGGGCTGCTACATGGGGCAGGAACTGACCGCGCGCACCAAGTATCGCGGCCTGATAAAGCGGCGCCTGGTCCCCGTCACACTGGACGGCAAGGCGCCGCCGCCGGGCACCCCGGTGCTGCGGGACGGAGCCGAAGTCGGCACGTTGCGCTCCACGCTGGGCGCTGCCGGCCTCGCGACATTAAGGCTCGACGCGCTGGCAGGGCCACTGGCCTGCGGCTCGGCGACTCTGCGGGCCGCGCTCCCGGGTTGGATGCGGCTTCCAAGCTGACGCGGGGGACGAACATGACCGGTTATCAATTCATTAGCACTCTGGCGCGAAGAGTGCCACGACGCTCTTGACTCGGCCGGACGCAGAGCCTAGATGCGCTGGCACTCCCGATGCGGGAGTGCTAACAAACCTGAAACCGCGGCCGGCCAGACCATCGCGCCGTCCGCAAGCACCATTCATGGAGCGATCCGAATGAAGTTCCGTCCCCTGCATGACCGGGTCGTGGTCCGTCGGCTCAAGGCCGAGGAAAAGACCGCCGGCGGCATCATCATCCCCGACACTGCTGCTGAGAAGCCGATGGAAGGCGAAGTCATCGCTGCCGGTGCCGGCGCCCGCAACGAGACCGGCGCTGTCGTCGCCCTCGATGTGAAGGCTGGCGACCGCGTTCTGTTCGGCAAGTGGTCGGGCACCGAAGTCAAGATCGACGGCGAAGAGCTGTTGATCATGAAGGAGTCCGACATCATGGGCATCATCGAAGGCGCTCCGGCGAAGAAGAAGTAAGGCTCGGCCTTTCGCTTCCGCCCGCCCCGACCGACCCGATACCAACAAGGAAATACGCACATGGCTGCAAAAGACGTTCGTTTTGGTGGTGATGCCCGCGCCCGGATGCTCCGCGGCGTCGACATCCTCGCCGACGCGGTGAAGGTGACCCTCGGCCCCAAGGGCCGCAACGTGGTCATCGACAAGAGCTTCGGCGCGCCGCGCATCACCAAGGACGGCGTGACCGTCGCCAAGGAGATCGAGCTCGCCGACAAGTTCGAGAACATGGGCGCCCAGATGGTGCGCGAAGTGGCCTCGAAGACCAACGATGTTGCCGGTGACGGCACCACCACCGCCACCGTGCTGGCCCAGGCCATCGTCCGCGAAGGCGCCAAGGGCGTCGCCGCCGGCATGAACCCGATGGACCTCAAGCGCGGCGTCGACAAAGCCGTGGCCGCCGTCGTCGAGGAGCTGAAGAAGCGTACCAAGAAGATCACGACCCAGGCCGAGACCGCCCAGGTCGGCTCGATCTCCGCCAATGGCGAGACCGAGATCGGCAAGATGATCTCCGAAGCCATGCAGAAGGTCGGCAACGAGGGCGTCATCACGGTCGAGGAAGCCAAGGGCATCCAGACCGAACTCGACGTCGTCGAGGGCATGCAGTTCGATCGCGGCTACGTCTCTCCGTATTTCATCACGAATTCGGAGAAGATGATCACCGAGATGGATCAGCCCTACATCCTGATCCACGAGAAGAAGCTGTCGGGCCTCCAGCCGATGCTGCCGCTGCTCGAGAGCATTGTGCAGTCCGGCCGTCCGCTCGTCATCATCGCCGAGGACGTCGAGGGCGAAGCCCTGGCCACCCTCGTGGTGAACAAGCTGCGCGGCGGCCTCAAGGTCGCGGCCGTGAAGGCGCCGGGCTTCGGTGATCGTCGCAAGGCGATGCTTGAAGACATCGCCATCCTCACGGGCGGCCAGGTCATCAGCGAAGATCTCGGCATCAAGCTCGAGACCGTGACGCTCGCCATGCTCGGCAAGGCCAAGAAGGTCGTGATCGAGAAGGAGAACACCACGATCGTCGAGGGCGCCGGCAAGAAGGCCGACATCACCGGCCGTTGCGCGCAGATTCGCGCCCAGGTGGAAGAGACCACCTCGGACTACGATCGCGAGAAGCTGCAGGAGCGTCTGGCGAAGCTGGCTGGCGGCGTGGCCGTCATCCGCGTTGGCGGCTCGACCGAGGTTGAGGTGAAGGAGCGCAAGGATCGCGTTGACGACGCTCTGCACGCCACCCGTGCGGCCGTCGAGGAAGGCATTGTTCCGGGCGGCGGCGTCGCCCTGGCCCGTGCCAGCCTGATCCTCGCCAAGCTCAAGGCCGAGAACGAAGACCAGAAGCACGGCATCGAGATCGTCCGCAAGGCGCTCCAGGCGCCGATGCGGCAGATCGCCGAGAACGCCGGCCAGGACGGCGCGGTGATCTCGGGCAAGGTGCTCGAGAACAACGAGTACAATTGGGGCTTCGATGCCCAGTCCGGCGAGTTCAAGGACATGGTCAAGGCCGGCATCATCGACCCGACCAAAGTTGTGCGCACGGCCCTGCAGGACGCCGCCTCGGTTTCGTCGCTGCTGATCACCACCGAAGCCATGATTGCCGACAAGCCGGAGAAGAAGGCGCCCGCGGGCGGCCCTCCGGGCGGCGGCATGGGCGGCATGGGCGACATGGACTTCTGATGTCGCGATCACCGATCCCTGCCGGGATCGGGTCAGTCGAAAAGGGGGCGGACCGCAAGGTCCGCCCCTTTTTTTCGCCGATCCTGCTCCGGAATACGTTCGCATTGCAGTTGCGATTGACTCCCTGCCATATTTCTGCGCCAACTCTGGGTTGCAATCGGAATTTCGGCTAGGCTTGCTGCGCTCTCCGTCGGTTCCCGGGTTCAAATCCGGTGCCAGGTGCCTTCAAGACACTCCCAAGGCCCGGTTGTCTGACGTGCCACGTGCTTTTGCGTGGTGCCTGAGACGGAGAAGGTAAGGCAGCTATGGCTATCGGTACTGTAAAGTGGTTCAACACCACCAAGGGCTTCGGGTTCATCATGCCGCAGGACGGGGGCAAGGACGTTTTCGTCCATATCACCGCCGTGCAAGCCGCTGGACTGCGTGGCCTGAACGAGGGGCAGAAGGTCAGCTACGACGTGGCGATGGAGCGGGGCAAAGCCGCCGCCACCAATCTTAAGCTCGCCTGACACTTTAGCGAACAAGGGCAGATCGTCCGGAACCGTCCAACTCCCGAGGGCTGGCAAGCGACAGTTCATGTGCGGGGGTTGTTTGCGTTTCCGGGATTAGCTTCTGCCTTTGAACTGAACGACTGCAAACGCAACCCGCCCCAGGACGCTGCGGCGGACCAACACTCCCAGGAGTACACTACGAATGGCTATCGGTACTGTTAAGTGGTTCAACACCACCAAGGGCTTTGGCTTCATCATGCCGCAGGACGGCGGCAAGGATGTGTTCGTTCACATCACGGCCGTGCAGGCTGCCGGTCTGCGTGGCCTGAACGACGGCCAGAAGGTCAGCTACGACGTTGCCATGGAGCGCGGCAAGGCCGCCGCCACCAACCTCAAGCTGGCCTAATTCGACCGGGCGCACGCCCGATCGAAGCCACGCGACGATCAGGGCCGCTCACGCTTCGGCGGGGCGGCCCTTTTCTTTGCCCGCCACCCGGGCGATGCTGGCACCATGTTCACCCTTACCGAGCTCGAAGCCGCCGCCGCCCTCGTGCATGCGGCCTTTCCCCCTACCCCGTCCTATGCCTGGCCCCTCCTCGCGGCCCGGGCAGGTAGCGAAGTCTGGGTCAAGCATGAGAACCACACCCCGACCGGGGCCTTCAAGGTCCGCGGCGGGATCACCTATTTCGACCGGCTTAAACGCGAGCGACCGCATGTCCAGGGCGTGGTGTCGGCGACGCGCGGCAACCACGGCCAATCCCTCGCATTCGCCGGCGCCCGCGTCGGGGTCCCGGTCACCATCGTCGTGCCCCACGGCAACAGTTCCGAGAAGAACGCCGCGATGCGGGCGCAGGGCGCCACGTTGGTGGAGCATGGCGAGGACTTCGATGCCGCCCGCATCCATGCAAAGGAACTGGCCGCGCGTGACGAACTCGAATTCGCCCCATCATTTCATCCGGATCTCGTCGTCGGCGTGGCCACCTGGGCGCTCGAGCTTTTCCGTAACGCGCCTCCGCTCGACGCGCTCTACGTTCCGATCGGCCTCGGCTCGGGCATCTGCGGTGCCATCATCGCGCGCGACCTGCTCGGCCTGAAAACTGAAATCATCGGCGTGCAATCCGCCGGTGCCCCCGCCTACGCCCTTTCGTTCACCGCCGGGCATGTCGTCGAAACCCAACGCGCCGACACCAAAGCCGACGGCATGGCCACCCGCATTCCCGACCCGGACGCCCTGGCGCGCATTCGTCGCGGCGCCTCCCATATCGTTACCGTCAGCGATGACGAAGTCGCCGCCGCCATTCGCGCCTACTGGACTGACACCCATAATCTGGCCGAAGGCGCCGGCGCGGCGCCACTGGCCGCCCTGCTTCAGGAAGGTCGCCAAAACCAACGCCTCGGCGCAGTCCTCTGCGGCGGCAACATCGACCTCGCGCTGTTCCACCGCTGGGTGCTAGGGGCGCCAGCTTAGAAAACGCCGTCCTAAGCGCCGCTTGTGCGGCGAGGAGGGCGCCTCGCCTTGCTTTGTTCGCTGCGCTCCGCGCCCTCAGTGGTAGACGAAAGCCGCGTCGTCGAGGTTGATCTTCGGGAATTCGTCTTTTTCGTTCCAATAGTCCTGGGTATGCGCCCAATCCGGTTTGTCGCCGCGCTTGGGCAGCAGGTGCATGCCGCGCATGAGATAGCCCGGGTTGAAGTTGGTTTCGTCGATCCAGGGCAGGATCTGCATGTTGTGGTCTTCTGGCCGCAGCGCGGGGACGACGCTTTTCTTGCCCTTCGCCTCCATGTGTTTCAACAGGCGGCAGACGAAATCGCCCACCAGGTCGGCCCGCAAGGTCCAGCTCGCGCGGAAGTAGCCGAACACCCAGACCATGTTCGGCATGCCGGTGAACATCATGCCGCGATAGGTCACGGTGTCGGCGAAGTCGAGCTGGCGGCCGTCGATGACGAATTCGATGTCGCCGAGCACGCTGAGGTTGAAGCCGGTGGCGGTTACGATGACGTCGGCTTCGAGTTCGCGGCCTGATTTCAGCAGGATTCCCTTCTCGGTGAACCGTTCGATGTGATCGGTCACCACTTCGGCCTTGCCGTCGCGCACGCCGGCGAACAGGTCGCCTTCGGGGATGAAGGCGATGCGCTGCTGCCAGGGTCGGTATTTCGGGGTGAAATGCTTGTCGATGTCGAAGTCGTTGCCGAGATAGTGCTTCACGCCGGCGAGCAGCTCCTGCTTGACCTTCTCCGGCTCCTCCTCGGCGCGGCGGGTGAACACCGCTTGCTCGTAGAGGATCTTCCGCCGCACGATCTCATGGATCCAGTGTTCGTCGACCTGGAGCGCGCGCAGCTCCTCGGCCAGCGGGATGGCGTTGCGGCCGGTGCGAAAGAAGGTGGGCGAGCGTTGCAGCATGGTCAGATGCCCGACCTTGGGCGCCATGGCGGGGATCAGGGTCGCCGCGGTGGCGCCGGAGCCGATCACCACCACGCGCTTGCCGGTGTAGTCAAAGTTCTCGGGCCAGGTCTGCGGGTGCACGATCTCGCCCTTGAAGTCGGCCATGCCGGGCCAGTCCGGGGTGTAGCCGGTTTCGTGGTGGTAGTAGCCCTGGCACATCCACAGGAAGTTGCCGACGAAGCGCACCATTTCGCCGGTCTCGGTCTTGCGGACGTCGAGTGTCCAGGTCTTGGCGGCTTCGGACCATTCGGCGCGCAGCACCTTGTGGTGGTAGCGGATATGCGGGCCGATCGCGTTCTCGTCGATCACCTCGCCCATGTATTTGCGGATTTCGTCGGCGCTGGCGATCGGCGCCGTGGTCCAGGGCTTGAAGCGGTAGCCGAAGGTGTGGAGGTCGGAATCGGAGCGGATGCCGGGATATTTGTGGGTCCACCAGGTGCCGCCGAACGTGTCCTGCATTTCCAGGATGACGTAGCTTTTGTCCGGGCATTGCTGTTGCAGGTGGTAGGCGCCGCCGATGCCGGAGATGCCGGCGCCGACGATCAGGACATCGAAATGCTCGGTTTTTGCGGGCGTCGTGCTGGCGGGTGCGACGTTGACGTTCATGGATGAGTTTCTCTCTGGCGGCGTTTTTCCGGGGACAGTGTACAAGCCGAATCGCGCAGGCGGCTAGTGTCCGGTTTCTGAAGTTTGCGACTCTGCGCAGCGCCGCGTGCCATGCCTTGATCCAAATCAAATCCGCCGGCTTGCGGCCCATGCCCGACCCAGCCACTCTCCGCCGGGAAACGCCCGCCAAGGGCAGACAGGAGGATGAGCCAATGGTTTACCGGCCGTTTGATCTGACCGGAAAGGTCGCCCTCGTCACCGGCGGCAACTCCGGCATCGGCCTTGGCATGGCCCGCGCCTGCGCCGAGGCCGGCGCCGATGTCGCGATCTGGGGCACCAATGCCGCGAAGAACGCCGCCGCACGCGAACATCTCGCCGATACCGGCCGACGGATACTCACCGTGGAATGCGATGTGGGAGACGAGGCCGCGGTCGAGGCCAGTTTCGAGCGGACGCTGAACGAGCTGGGCCGGGTCGACGGCTGTTTCGCCAATGCCGGGATCGGCGGCGGCCGCGCGACGCCGTTTGCCGAATACAGCACCGAGACCTGGCGCAGAGTGCTGAGGGTCAACCTCGACGGCGCCATGTTCACCTTCCGCGCCGCCACCCGGCACATGATGGCGCGCGGCGGCGGGGGCCTGCTGGCGGGCACCGCCTCGCTCGCGGCGATCGAAGGGGCGGCACGCAATGAGCACTATGCCGCGACCAAGGGTGGCCTGGTCTCGATGATCCGCTCGCTCTCGGTCGAGCTCGCGCGCTACGGCATCCGCGCCAATGCCATTCTGCCCGGCTGGATCGAGACCGACATGACGGCCAATTCTATCGCCAACGAGAAGTTCAGCGGCAACGTAATGCCGCGCATCCCGATGCGGCGCTGGGGCAAGGGGGCTGATTTCGGTGGGATCGCGGTCTATCTGATGAGCGATGCCGCCAGCTATCACACCGGCGACAGCTTCGTCATCGATGGCGGCTATTCGCTGTTCTGATCGCCCCCGCGCGGCGGGGAGGGAGACTATCCGATGAAGAGACTTCTCGTCGCGCTCGCGGGCGTGGTGGTGGCGCTGGTTGTCGTGCTGCTGGCCGCTCCCGTTCTGGTCCCGACCGATGCCATCCGCAGCAGTCTCGCCGATGCGGTGCGTCTGGCGACCGGCCGGGAACTGAAGATTGCGGGCGCCATCAGGGTCCGTGTCATTCCCACCCTCGGGGTTTCTGCCGAGGCCGTCTCCTTTGCCAACGCGCCCTGGGCCAGCGTTCCGGAGATGGTGACGATCCGCTCGCTCGATCTGCGGCTGGGTTTTTTCGCGCTGCTGGGGGGACGGATCCAGGTCACGCGGCTGGTACTGGGAGGGGCGGAGATCGATCTCGAGACCGGCAAGGACGGGCGCGGCAACTGGCAGTTCGACCGCCCGCAGGCGGCACCGGCAGCAGCGGCTGGCGCGGCCCCGGCTGCGCCGCGCCAGGTCGCCGTGTTCGACGATATCCGCATCGAAGCCGGCCGCGCCACCTATCGCGACCAGCGCGGCAATACCAGCCGCACGCTCGACCATATCGGCCTCGGCCTGAGTTTTCCCGGTCTTGACCGGCCGTTTGCCGCCACCGGTGCGGCTATCTGGAACGGCGAGGCGGTGAACGTGATGCTCAAGGCGGCCCAGCCCGGGGTGTTGCTGGCCGGCGGCGAGAGCACGATCGAGCTGACCCTGACCGCGGCGCCGCTCAACCTCGGCTTCGCCGGGACGGTCCGCGGCCTGCCACCGCAGCGCACCAGCGGCACCGTCGAGATCACCAGCCCGTCACTGCGTCGCCTGATCGTCTGGGGCGGCGACACCGTCGGTGTGCCGGGGGACGTGCTTGGGCCCCTGGCGGTCAAGGGTACGTTTGGCGCCGATGGCGGCGCATATGCATTCCAGAACGCGACCATCGCGCTGGATGCCATCCGTGCCACCGGCGACCTGCGCCTCGTCATCGGGGGGCCACGACCGGCATTGTCGGGCAAGCTGGTCACTGGCGCGCTCGATCTCAACCCCTATCTGCCGGAGCCGAAACAGCCCGAGGTCAGGCCCGGCGGGCCGCCCGCCGCGCCGTCGGCCACCACAGAAGCGCCCTGGAGCGACGCGCCACTCAATTTCGCGATGCTCCACGGCTTCGATGCCGCATTCACATTGGCCGCCGAGTCCATCCTCTGGCGCACGCTGCGAATCGACCAGCCCGCGCTCGCCCTCAAACTGCTCGACGGCAGGCTGCATGCCGACCTCACCGACCTCACCCTCTACCGTGGCCGCGGCCAGGCCGCGCTCGATCTCGATGCCGCCGCCACGCCGCCGGCACTTGGACTGGCGCTGAACCTGGCCGGGGCCGATATCCAGGCCCTGCTCGATGCCGCGATCGGCTTCGGGCGGCTCACGGGAACCGGCATGGTCGAGTTCGCCGTCACCGCGCGGGGGGGCAGCCAGCGGGCGCTGATCGCGACCCTGGGCGGCAAGGGTGCGCTCGACATCGCGGATGGCCATCTCAACGGGTTCAATCTGCTGGAACTCGCCCGTACCGCCTTGCCCGGCAGCAACACCGCGCCGCCCGGCAGCGGCGCCGCACGGGCCGGCGGCACGACGCCGTTCGGCAGCCTTGCCGCCACGTTCCGGATTGAATCAGGGGTGCTGCACAACGACGACCTCCACCTGAAGTCCGGGCTCGTTCCCGCCACCGGTGCGGGAACCGTCGATCTGCCCGCCCGTACGATCGACTATCGCGTGGTGCCCCAGTTCGCCGGCGCGATCAAGATTCCGGTCCACATCACGGGTCCGTGGAGCAACATCGCCTATCTGCCGGACGGGGCCGAAGCGATCCGCAACAGCCTCAAGCAGCCCGGCACCCTGCTGCGCGGTTTCCTGCCGAGGCCGTAGAAGGGGAGGCTTGGCCTCACCCTTCAGGCACGCAGGGCGTCCGCCGTGTCGCGCAGGGGCGCTGGCAGATATTTCACGTATTCCTTGGGCACCACCTGCCAGAACCGCGGCAGCACCCGGTCCCAGTCATGCAGCAGCATGCGGGCGTAGCGGCTGCTGGTTTCGTCGGCGTGCATGGTGACGAGGTGGCGCAGCGCCTCGCTCCAATGCGCCGACCCGACCCGCTGCCATGACAGCGTCTCGGCATTCACCCGGAGCTCGAACTTGCCTTCGGGGTCATAGATGAAGGCCTGTCCGCCGGTGAAGCCGGCGCCGAAATTGTCGCCAATGTTGCCGAGGACCACCACGGTGCCGCCGGTCATGTATTCGCAGCCATTGGAGCCGCAGCCCTCGACCACCGCGGTCGCGCCCGAATTGCGCACCGCGAACCGCTCGCCGGCCTGGCCGGCAGCGAACAGAGTGCCCGAGGTGGCACCATAGAGCACGGTGTTGCCGATAATGGTATTCTGTTGGCTCACCAGGTTCGACGATGGCGCCGGGCGCACCACGATGGTGGCGCCGGAGAGGCCCTTGCCGACGTAGTCGTTGGCATCGCCGAACACTTCCAGCTTCAGCCCCTGAACCGCGAAGGCGCCCAGCGACTGGCCGGCGGAGCCGCGCAGGCGGACCGTGAGGTGGCCGGGCTGGAGCCCGGTCATGCCGTATTTGCGCACGATGCGGCTCGAGATCTTGGTGCCGATGGCGCGGTGCGTGTTGCGGATGTTGTATTGCAACTGCATTTTTTCGCCGCGGTCGAACAGTGCCTTGGCATCGGCGATCATCTGCGCGTCCAGCGTTTCCGGCACCTCGTTGCGGCCATCGATCGTGCAGTAGCGGGCGAACGGGCCGGGATCGGCCTGGACCAGCAGCGGGTTGAGATCGAGATCGTCGAGGAACTCGGAGCCGCGGCTGACCTGGCGCAGCATGTCGGTCCGGCCGATAACGTCGGCGAGGCGCTTGACCCCCAGCTCAGCCAGGATGTAGCGGACATCCTCGGCGATGAAACTGAACAGGTTTATCACCTTTTCCGGCGATCCCTCGAACTTGTGGCGCAGCACCTCGTCCTGGGTGCAGACGCCGACGGGGCAGGTGTTGGCGTGGCACTGGCGCACCATGATGCAGCCCATCGCCACCAGCGAGGCGGTGCCGATGCCGAACTCCTCGGCCCCCAGCATCGCCGCGATCACCACGTCCCGCCCGGTCTTGATCCCGCCATCGGTGCGCAGCTTCACGGTGTGGCGCAGTCGGTTGAGCATCAGCACCTGGTGGGTCTCGCTCAGCCCCAGCTCCCACGGCAGCCCCGCGTATTTGACCGAGCTTTGCGGGCTTGCGCCGGTGCCGCCGGAATGGCCCGAGACCAGGATCGCATCGGCCTTGGCCTTGGCGACGCCGGCGGCGATGGTGCCGATGCCCGAGCGCGCGACCAGCTTCACGCAGACGGAGGCCTCGGGGTTGATTTGCTTGAGATCGTAGATGAGCTGGGCAAGGTCCTCGATCGAGTAGATGTCGTGGTGCGGCGGTGGGCTGATCAGCATCACGCCGGGAGTCGAGTGGCGCAGCTTGGCGATCAGGCCGGTGACCTTGAAGCCGGGGAGCTGCCCGCCCTCACCGGGCTTGGCACCCTGGGCGACCTTGATCTCGATCTCGCGGCAGTTGTTGAGATACTCCGCCGTCACGCCGAACCGCCCCGAGGCGATCTGCTTGATCGCGGAGGACGCATTGTCGCCGTTCGCCCGCGGCTTGGCCCGCTCCGGGTCCTCGCCGCCTTCGCCGGAATCCGAGCGGGCGCCGATCCGGTTCATCGCAATTGAAAGCGTTTCGTGCGCCTCCGGGCTCAGGGCACCCAGCGAAATGCCGGGCGCCAGCAGGCGCTTGCGGATTTCGGTGATGCTTTCAACGTCGTCAATCGGGATCGCCACCCGGCCTTCCTTGCGGAAGTCGAGCAGGTCGCGCAGCGCGATCGGCGGCAGGCGCCGGGCGGCCTCGGCGTAGCGCCGGTAGAGGGTGAAGCTGTCGGTGGCCACGGCTTCCTGGAGCATGTGGATCAGCGCGGCGTCGAAGGCGTGGGTTTCGCCACGCCGGCGCAGCTTGTAGAGCCCGCCGATCTGGAGCACCGGCGTGCCCTCGGCCCAGGCCGCCTCGTGCAGCGCCAACACCTTGCGGGCGATGCCGGAGAAGCCGATCCCGGAAATCCGCGACGGCATACCCGGGAAGAACTCGCCCACCAACGCCCGCGAAAGGCCGATTGCCTCGAAATTGTAACCGCCACGATAGGACGACACCACCGCGATGCCCATCTTGGACATCACCTTGAGCAGCCCCTTGTCGACCGCCTTCTTGTAGCGCTGCACCGCCTCTTTCAGTGTCAGGGCGCCGAACAGGCCGCGCCGGTGGCGGTCGGCGATGCTTTCCTGCGCCATGTAGGCGTTGATTGTGGTGGCGCCGACGCCGATCAGCACCGCGAAGCAATGCACATCCAGGCAATCCGCGGCCCGCACGTTGACCGACGTGAAGGTGCGCAGCGACGAATTGACGAGGTGGGTATGGACCCCGCCGGTGGCGAGGATCATCGGAATACCCGCCCGATCGGCGCCGATCGCCTCGTCGGTCAGGATCACATGGGTGCAGCCGGCGCGCACGCCCTCCTCGGCCTCGCGACGGATACGCCCCAATGCGGCGCGCAACCCGGCCTCGCCCTCGGTCACCGGGAAGGTACAATCGACCACGCAGGCCGACCGCCCCATATGCGCGCGCATCGCCGCGAACTCGGCATTCGACAGCACCGGGCTTTCGAGCTGCAACAGGTCAAACTGGCTGGAATCCTCGTCCAGCACATTGCCGAGGTTGCCGAGCCGGGTCTTGAGCGACATCACCCGGGTTTCGCGCAGGCTGTCGATCGGCGGGTTCGTCACCTGGCTGAAGGCTTGGCGAAAATAGTGGTGCAGGCCACGATACTTGTCCGACAGCACCGCCAGCGGCGTGTCGTCGCCCATCGAGCCCACGGCTTCCTGCGCGTCCTCCACCATCGGATGCAGGATCATCTCCAGCTCCTCCATGGTGGTGCCCACCGTGAGCTGGCGCCGCCGCAGGGCCTCGCCCTCGAACAGCGCGGGCTCGGGCGCATCGGTCTTGACGATATGGTCGATCTGCCGAATCCGCTTGGCCCATTCGCCGAAGGGCTGGCGCGCCGCCAGCATGTCCTTCATTTCCTCGTCGCCGTAGAAGCGGACATTGTCGAGGTCGACGCCGATGCACTGGCCCGGGCCGACGCGCCCCTTCTCGACGATATCGCTTTCGTCCAGCTTCACCATGCCGGTTTCCGAGCCGACGATGAGCATCGCATGGCGCGAGATGGTGTAGCGCAGGGGACGCAAGCCGTTGCGGTCGAGCCCGGCGATCACCCAGCGTCCATCGGTGGCGGCGAGTGCGGCCGGGCCGTCCCACGGCTCCATCACCGCGTTGCAGTAGAGGAACATGTCCTTATGCGACTGCGGCATCGTGGCGTCCTGCCCGATCGAGGCCGGGATCATCAGCGCCTTGGCCATCGGCGCGTCGCGCCCGGCGCGCACCAGCACCTCGAACACCGCGTCCAGCGTCGCCGTGTCGGACGAGCCGGCCTGAATCACCGGCTTGATGTCGTCGATCCAGGGGTCGAGCGCCGGGTCCGACAGCCGGGTTTCGTGCGACTTCATCCAGTTGACGTTGCCGGTCAGCGTGTTGATCTCGCCGTTATGCGCGAGCATGCGGAACGGCTGCGCCAGCCGCCAGGTGGGGAAGGTGTTGGTCGAATAGCGCTGGTGATAGATGGCGAAGCGGGAGACGAAGCGTTCGTCCAGCAGGTCCGGATAGAACTCGCTCAGCGCCTCGGCAAGAAACATGCCCTTGTAGATGATCGAACGGCACGACAGGGAGCAGATATACAGGACCGGGATTTGCGCCGCGATTGCCTGCTTCTCGATCCGCCGGCGGATCACATACAAATCGCGCTCGATCTCCGCCTCGGTCTTGCCCGCCGGGCCGGAGAGCATGATCTGCTCGATCTCCGGCCGCGTCGCATTGGCCTTGTCGCCGATCACCGCCGTGTTGATCGGCACCTGGCGCCAGCCATAGATCGCGTAGCCGAACGCGATGATTTCGCTTTCCACGATCTCGCGGCAGCGCTCCTGCGCGGAGAGGTCGGTTTTCGGGAGAAACACCTGACCCACCGCGATCGGCCCGGGGCGCAGCCGGTCCCCGCCGCGGCGGATTTCGTCGGCGAAGAAATCCTGCGGAATCTCGATGTGAATGCCCGCGCCATCGCCGGTCTTGCCATCGGCATCGACCGCACCGCGATGCCACACCGCCTTGAGCGCCGCGATCCCGGCCTCGACCACATCGCGCCGTTTGCGCCCGTCCAGCGCCGCGACCAGGCCGACGCCGCAGGCATCATGCTCCATCGACGGATCGTAGGACCCGCTGAGCGCGGCCACATTGGCGTCCCAGGCGGCGACGAATTCGGAGCCGGTTTCAGCGTTCATCCCGTAGTCTCCCGATCATGCGCGCCGGCTTGGGGCCGGCGAGGCAAGGACGAAGGGCCAGGGGCATGCCCTGGACCGGCCAAAGACGGAGCCTTTGGTGTTCGTGGCTTGAAGTATCTTGAAGAAGAGAGCGGCGTATCGACCACCAGCCACCTCGCGGCCGGCCGCTCTCTTCTTCAAGACCCCCCATTGCGGCGAGGGGTTGGCGCGGCGCAGCCCGGAGGCGGGCCGCTTGAGCGGCCAGGAGCGAGGCCCCTGGCCGTCCCGTCCGGTGTCAGCTCAGAAGCGCAGTCCGCGCGCGATCAGTGCATCCTTGTTCTTGTTGATGGTCGCCTGGTAGACCCGCTGGCCCCAGGCCTGGCCGGCGGACATGCCCTGCTGCGTCACCGCCGGAAGGGTCGCGATCAGCTTCTGGCCCAGCGGGGTGGCGTAGAAGGCGCGCAGGCCCTTGAGATCGTCGATTGTGAAGTTGTTGCCCCAGACGTCGATGATCTGGTTGTTGAGGTCGGTCTGCTGGGCAACGAAATCGGGCATCAGCAGTTCGTCAACGATCTTGGCGGCATCCTCGCCCTTCATCAGCTCGGGCGGCTTGGTCGGGTCATTGGCCGGCGGCTTGGCGCCGGCGCGCATCACCAGCTGGATCATCTGGTTGCGCATGATGCCGATGAGCTGCTGGGACTGCTTGTCGACGCCGATCATGGCCGTCAGGGCGGCGGCTTCCTTGTGCGCCTCGGGGCTCGCAGCCGGCACGGGCGGGGGCAGGGCCGGGGCGGCAGGCGCCGCGGGGGCGGCCGGCGGGGTCTGCGCGAGGGCGTGGGTCAGCGGCAGCGCGAGCATGCCGGCGGCCAGGAGAGGAAGGGCGAAACGCGTCAACTGCATCTGGATCACTCCGCTGCCACCGCCGTGGCGGTGGTCTGTTGCAAGTAGGCATGGATCTGCTGGGCCGCGTCGCGACCGTCACGGATGGCCCAGACTACCAGTGACGCACCGCGAACGATATCCCCAGCTGCAAACACGCCCGCAATGTTGGTCATGAACGTCGAATGGCCGACCTTCAGCGTGCCCCAGCGCGAAACGCCGAGTTCGGGCAAGGCGAAAGCGGCTTGCATGTCTTCCGGATCGAAGCCGAGGGCCTTGATCACGAGATCGGCCGGCACGTTGAAATGTCCGCCCTCGATCGGCTCCACTGACTGACGGCCGGAGGCGTCGGGCAGGCCGAGATGCATCTTCACCGCCCGCACCGCGGCGACACGCGCCGTCCCGTCGGCACCGGTCTCGCCGATGAAGGCCTCCGGGGCGGCGAGCCAGACGAAGGCGACGCCTTCCTCCTCGGCATTGGCGACCTCGCGCATCGAGCCCGGCATGTTGGCCTTGTCGCGGCGATAGAGGCACTTCACCGAGGTGGCGCCCTGGCGGACGGCGGTGCGGACGCAATCCATCGCGGTATCGCCGCCGCCGATGACCACGACGTTCTTGCCGTTCGCGTCAAGCAAGCCGTCGGCAAAGGCCGCGACCCGGTCGCCGAGCCCGACCCGGTTGGCCGCCGTCAGATAGTCGAGCGCGGGGACGATCCCGGGCAGCCCGCTGCCGGGGCCGCCGACATCGCGCGCCCGGTAGACACCGGTCGCCACCAGCACGGCGGCGTGCCGGGAACGGATATCGGCGAAACTGATGTCGCGGCCGATCTCGGTTTCGAGGCGGAAGACGATTCCGCTTGCCTCCATCAGCTGCTGCCGGCGCTGCACGATCGCCTTGTCGAGCTTGAAGTTGGGGATGCCATAGATCAGCAGCCCGCCAACCCGGTCATGCCGGTCATAGACCACAACCTGGTAGCCGCGCCGGCGCAATTCCTCGGCCGCGGCCAGTCCGCCGGGGCCGGCGCCGATGATGCCGATCGACTCCGTGCGCTCGCGCACCGGCTTGATCGGCTTGACCCAGCCGCGTTCAAAGGCGGTATCCGTCACGTAGCGTTCGACGGCGCCGATGGTGACGCTGTCGAACCCCTTCTCGATGACGCAGTTGCCTTCGCACAACCGGTCCTGCGGACAGATGCGGCCGCAGATTTCGGGAAAGTTGTTGGTGGCGGCGGAGACCTCGTAGGCCTCCTCCAGCCTGCCCTCGGCGGTCAGCTTGAGCCAGTCCGGGATGTTGTTGTTGAGCGGGCAGTGCACCTGACAGAACGGCACGCCGCACTGGCTGCACCGGCTGGCCTGGGCGGCGGCCTTGGCCGGCTGGAATTCGGTGTAAATCTCGGCGAAGTCGGCACGCCGCGCGGCACTGTCGCGCTTGTCCGGCGTTTGCTGGTCGAGTCGCACGAATTGCAGCATCCGCTCCGGCATGGTCGCTCTCCTCCTGGCCCGTTCGTCATAACGGAGGGAAACGGGCTTGGCGAGTCGGTTTTGCCGAATAGGTCATGAAAAGTGACCTATTTTCCGCATATCAGGAGATCAAATCCGCGAAGTCTCCGTTTTTATGAATTATTAGGTCCGATTTGAGACTATGCTGCTTTATACCTATCAATCTTGCCGCCGCCGGGCCGGTAGCGATGCAGATAGGCCGGCACCACTGCCTCGACCGGGGTGGGCGTGATGCCGAGCTCCGGCAGCCCGGGAATGCCC
This sequence comes from uncultured Rhodospirillales bacterium, assembly GCA_903928895.1. Lineage (GTDB taxonomy): Bacteria > Pseudomonadota > Alphaproteobacteria > Acetobacterales > Acetobacteraceae > CAIYPH01. The sequence goes on from CAIYSR010000001.1 coordinate 75,076, forward strand.
ACGGTCAGCACGTTGTCGCGGCCGAGCAGGATGAGCTGGTCACGGGTGAGCAGTTGTCCCGGCAGCTTTTCCAGCAGCATCCCCCACAGCTTCATGTACCACATCGGCAGCGGCAGCATGCAGCTCAGTCGGTCGGTCTCGTCCTGCACGTATTCCAGCACCTCGCGCATCGTCATCACGGCGGGGCCGCCGAGTTCGAAGGTCTTGCCGGCGAAGGCCGGCTTCAGTCCGGCGATCACCGCATCCGCGACATCGGCGACATAAACCGGCTGGAATTTTGTCGCCGCGGCGATGATCGGCAGTGTCGGCAGAAGCTGCGCCATGCGGGCGAAGCGGTTGAAGAAGGCGTCCTCGTAGCCGAACACCACCGATGGCCGCAGGATCACCGCAGCCGGGAAGGCGGCGCGCACCGTGGCTTCGCCGGCGGCCTTGCTCCTGGCATAAAGGCTCGGGCTTGCCGCGCTCGCCCCGAGTGCGGAAAGATGGACCAGGTGCCGCACCCCGTGCGCCGCCGCTGTGCTGGCGATAAGTCCGGCGGCGTCCTCATGTACCCTCTTGAAATCGCCCGTCTTCTTCTCCGCCAGCATACCAACCAGATTGATCACGGTCTCGGCGCCGGCGATCGCGCGGGTGACTGCGTCGGGCTCGGTCACCGCGGTATGCAGCAGCACGACCTGGCCGATGGCACCCATCGGTTTGAGGAACATCGCGCTCTCGGTGTCCCGCACCGCCACCCGCACATGGTAGCCCTGCGCCGCAAGCCGCTTCACCACATAGCGCCCGATAAAGCCCGACGCCCCGAAAACCGTCGCAATCCGCTCCGCCATGACACGCTCCCGCTCAATTCAGCGCCTTTCTATGCCTGCGCGCCGCCGCCCTCAACCTGCCATCGCGCGATATTCCGGCACATCCGCGTCGCTTTCTTCCATGACAACCAGTTGACGGCGCCGGCTTCGGCCGGTAGATGCCGCCTCCACCGCATCCCCGACTTGCCCAGGTGGCGGAATTGGTAGACGCGCAGGTTTCAGGTACCTGTGGCCGCAAGGTCGTGAAGGTTCGAGTCCTTTCCTGGGCACCAGCTCATCTGAACGCGCCGCCCGGCACCCGCCCGGCGGCGCGTCGCGCTTCCAGACGTTGCGTGCCGCGGCCATGCGCCCGCCCGGCCCGCGGGACCCGTTCATGGCTGAGGTAACCTTGTTCATGGCCAACGCAACCATCCATCTCCACCGGCACGACCTGCCCGACGGTCTGTCCCTTGGCCCAACGGTGGCCGTCGACACCGAGACCATGGGGCTGAACCCGCATCGCGACCGTTTGTGCCTGGTGCAGCTTTCCGCGGGCGATGGCACCGCCCATCTGGTCCAGCTGATTCCCGCCGAGCTCGGCGGACGCGGTTACGATGCGCCCAATCTGGCCGGCATGATGGCCGATCCCGGCGTGACCAAGCTGATGCATTTCGCGCGCTTCGATGTGGCCGTGCTGCAGCAGGCGTTCGGCATCACCTGCGCCCCGGTGAAATGCACCAAGATCGCGGCCAAGCTGGTGCGCACGTTCACCGACCGGCACGGGCTCAAGGACCTGTGCCGCGAACTGGTCGGGGTCGATTTGTCCAAGCAGCAACAGACCTCGGATTGGGGCAATCCGGAGCTGACCTCGGATCAGCTCGCCTATGCCGCCTCGGACGTGCTTTACCTGCATGCCTTGTGGGCGAAACTCGAAGCCCTTCTGGTGCGGGAAAATCGCCTGGAACTGGCCGAAGCCTGCTATTCCTTCCTTCCTGCGCGCTGCCGGCTCGATCTTCTCGGCTACGAACAACCCGACATTTTCGCCCATTGACCGCGAGATTACGGAAGGTTGCGTTGACCGGGCTCGGCACGCATCCCTAAATCGCTCTTACGCGTCGTCCGGACCACAGAATGACCGCCGCCACACTGGCCGCCTCCGCCTTGGATGATCTTGTTGTCGCCCGCAACGTGCTGGCCACCGAGGTGGCGGGGCTGCGGGCGCTGGCTGACGCGCTCGACCATCGCTTCACCGCCGCGATCGATCTGTTGAACGGGGCCACCGGGCGTATCGTCGTTTCCGGCATGGGCAAGTCGGGCCATGTCGCCCGCAAGATCGCCGCGACCATGGCCTCGACCGGGACGCCGGCGCTGTTCGTGCATCCGGCCGAGGCCTCGCATGGCGATCTCGGCATGATCGTGCCAGGTGACGTGGTGCTGGCGCTGTCCAATTCGGGGGAGACCGCGGAGCTGGCCGACCTGATCGCCCATAGCCGCCGCTTCGGACTCGGGCTCGTCGCGATCACCGCGCGTGCCGCCAGTACCTTGGCCCGTGCCGCCGACGTCGCCCTGGTGCTGCCGCCATCGGCGGAGGCCTGCCCGATGGGCCTCGCGCCGACCACCTCGACCACCATGCAGCTTGCCCTGGGCGATGCGATCGCGGTCGCGCTGCTGACCCGGCGTGGCTTTGGCGCCGCGGATTTCAGGCAGTTTCATCCGGGCGGGCGGCTCGGCGCGCGCCTGCGGCTGGTCCATGACCTGATGCATGACGCAGCCGAACTGCCGCTGGTATCGCTGGGTATCAAAGTGCGCGCCGCGATTCCGGTGATGACTGAGCGCCGTTTCGGCTGCGTCGGGATCATCGATGCGGGCGGGCGGTTGTGCGGGATCATCACCGATGGTGACCTGCGGCGTGCGCTCGGCCCGGATTTGCTGGACAGCCCAGTCGAGGCCGTGATGTCGCGGGCACCGCGCACCATCGGTGCGGACGCCCTGGCGGCCGAGGCGCTGCATGCGATGAATGCGCGCGAGCGGCCGATCACCGCCTTGTTCGTCATCGATGGCGACGGCCGTCCGGTCGGGCTGCTGCACATGCACGACCTGCTCAGGGCGGGCCTGGTATGAGCGGCGCCACCTCCCGCCGGCCGCTGCGGCCGCGTCCCGACCGCCTCGCCGCCGGGCGCGGCCCGTTGCCTTCGGCGAGCGCGATCGGGCGGCGGCGCATGCTGGTCGGCCTGGCCAAGCGGGTGCTGCCGCTCGTTGCCCTGGCATTGCTGAGTCTGGTCGCGCTCTGGCCCGAGATCGTGCAGCAGGCCGATCGAGCCCGGCTGATCTACCGCCACGCCGGGCTCATCCCCGAGAGCGGCGTGCTGACCGCACCGCGCTACCGGGGCGAGGACGACACCCACCAGCCCTACACCCTCACGGCGACCACCGCCCGCCAGATCGGTCCGGAGCGGGTCGATCTGGTGCGCCCGGTCGGCGACATCCTGATGAACGGGGGCGGGTGGCTGCAGATCGTCGCCGCGGCGGGTACTTATATGCAAAAGGCCGGGCAACTCGATTTGTCCGGCGAGGTCGTGCTTTACCGCGACGACGGCACCCTGCTGATCACCGACAGCGCGACGCTCGATGTGCGCGAAGGGGCCGCCGCCAGCGGGCTGCCGGTGCGGGTCGAGGGGCCGTTCGGCACGCTCGACGCCCAGGGCTTCACCATCACCGAACGCGGCCGGGTCGCGCAGTTCGCCGGGCCCGGCCGGCTCGTGCTGACCGGGGGGAAACCATGAAGCGCCTTGTTGTCCTCCTCGCCGGCCTTCTCGCCGCGCCTGCCCTGGCCCAGCCGATCGACCTGTCGCGCGGCGGTCCGGTGGATGTCACCGCCGCCGGAGGGTTCGAGTGGCGCGACCAGGAGCAGCAGGTGATCGCCTATGGCGACGCCCGCGCCGTGCGGCAGGACGCCACCGTGCTGGCCGACCGGCTCGTGGCCCACTACCGCAAGCGTGCCGGGGCGCAAACGGCGCCGGCCACCGAGCAGGGCGGCAACGAGATCTACCGGCTCGAGGCGACCGGCCATGTCCGCATCGTCACGCCGACGGACGAGGCGGTGGGCGAGCGCGCGGTCTATGATATCGACCAGGCCGTCCTGGTGATGACCGGGGGCGATCTGCGGCTGACGACGCCGCAGCAGGTGGTGACCGCCCGCGACTCGCTCGAATACTGGTCCGACCGGCACATGGCGGTGGCGCGCGGCGCGGCCGTCGTGGTCACCGCCGACGGCAAGCGGGTCAGCGCCGATACCCTGGTGGCCTATACCCAGAGTGGCGGGCAGCAGGCGGCGCCGGCGAAGGCGCAACCCGCGAAGGCCGATGCGGCTGCCGATCCCGCCACCTCCGGCAAGCTGGAGCGGGTGGAGGCCTTCGGCAACGTCGAATTGCGGACGGTGGCCGATATCGTACGCGGCGAGCGGGCCGTCTATGTGCAGGAGACCGGAATGGCCCGGATCCTGGGTTCGGTGCGCATCACCCATGGTCAGAGCCAGATCAACGGCCCGGCAGCCGATGTGAACATGCGGACCGGTGTGGCCCACATGATCGCGCCTGCGGGCGGGCGGGTGCAGGGCATGATCGTGCCGAACGAGGCCCAGGGTGCCGCCAAGGATGGTGCCGCCAAGGATGGTGCCGCCAAGGATGCGGCGCCGCGGCCGGCTCCGGCCAAGCCTGGAGCGAAAAAACCGTGACCCACCAGCGTATTCCCGACCTCCGCGTGCTCGAAGGTTCCGGCGGCCTGGTCGCCACCGGCGTCGGCAAGTCGTACCGCAAGCGGCCGGTGGTGCGCAACGTGTCGGTCTCGGTTCGCCGCGGCGAGGTGGTGGGCCTGCTCGGGCCCAACGGCGCCGGCAAGACCACCACGTTCTACATGATTGTCGGCCTGGTGCGCCCGGATGTCGGGGCCATCACGCTCGACGGGCACGACATCACCGGCCTGCCGATGTTTCGCCGCGCCCGGCTGGGAATCGGTTATCTGCCGCAGGAGGCGAGCGTGTTCCGCGGCCTCACCGTGGAGCAGAACATCATGGCCACGCTCGAAGTGGTGGAGGGCGATCCGGATCGCCGGGCCGAGATGCTTGACGGGTTGCTGGCGGAATTCGGCATCCTGCATCTGCGCCGCACCACCGCGCTGGCTTTGTCCGGCGGCGAGCGGCGCCGGGTGGAGATCGCCCGGGCGCTGGCGACGCAGCCGAGCTACATCCTGCTCGACGAGCCGCTGGCCGGCATCGACCCCATCGCGGTGGCCGAAATCCGTGACCTCGTCTCCCATCTGAAGGATCGCGGGATCGGCGTGCTGATCACCGACCACAATGTCCGCGAGACGCTGGAGATCATCGATCGCGCCTACATCATGCATGACGGACAGGTGCTGATGGAGGGGGTGCCGGAGGAAGTGGTGGCCCATGCCGACGTGCGGCGGGTGTATCTGGGCGAACGGTTCAGCCTGTGATGTGATACCGCCGCGCGGATGGTGGAGGGGATCATGCAGCGGCTGAAACACGGTGGCCGGGCGGGCTGTCGTTTGATCGGCACGACCCGGATCGTCGTGGGCCGGCCATGAGCAGCGCCCTCGGCCATAACGGCGGCCCACCGCTGGAGCCGGAGGAGGATCCGGGTGCGGTGTCGTGGCGCTCCTACGTCTGGCGCAAGGCGCACAAGCGCGCCTGGAAAACCCCGCCGCGCGAAATCGCGCTGCGCAGGCTGGCGCGGGCCGAGGAATTAGGTATATCATATCATGATTATACAGTAGAACTATTAGAGCGCGGGCGGCATCTTTAACCCCTGATTCAGCCTTTCGCGGATAATTTCATCCACATGCCGCCAATCGAGCACGATTCTTGCTTGCCACTCAGGGCCGTCCGCGCTGCACTGCGGCGAGCATGACCGTGCCGCATTCTTCGTCCGACTCCGGGGTGCCCTGATGGGCATGGGTCCCCGCCTCGATCTTCGCCAGTCGCAATCACTGGTGATGACGCCGCAACTGCGTCAGGCGATCCAGCTGTTGCAGTTCAACAATCTCGAGGCCGCCGCTTTCGTCGAGCAGGAGCTGGAACGCAACCCGCTGCTGGAGCGCGACGAGGGGCTGGGCGATGTCATCGGCGAGCGCGCCGCGCCCGACCAGCGCGAAATCCTGCCCCCGCCGCGCGACACCGCCGACCAGCTGCGCTCCGAGGTGCTGCCCCTCGAGGGCAGCGGACCGCTCGACCAGGCCGAATACGCCGAGCCCTACGATCCCGGCGGCGCCTCGGACGGTGTGCGCTCCGGCGCCTCGTCCGGCGCCGGGTTCGACGGCGAGGATCGCGGCATTGACGACCTCGCCGAAAGCCATGCGACGCTGCGTGACCACTTGAGCGAGCAGGTCCGCCTAACCTTCCACGAGGCGGTCGACCGCACCATCGGGGCGGCGATGATCGCGCTGATGGAGCCGACCGGACGGCTCGTGGTCGAGCCGGCGGCGATCGCGCGGGCGCTGGGAACCGATGCCGCTCGGGTCGAGCAGGTCCGTCAGCGGTTGATGCGCTGCGACCCCACGGGCATCTGCGCGCGTGACCTGCGGGAATGCCTCGCCGTCCAGCTCGCCGAGCGGAACCGGCTGGATCCGGCGATGGAAGCACTGCTGGACAATCTTGACCTTGTCGCCCGCCGCGACACAAGGCGCTTGATGGCGGTCTGCGGCGTTGATGCCGCGGATGTCACCGATATGATCGCCGAGCTGCGCCGCCTCGACCCCAAGCCGGGGGCGAACTGGGATGCCGCGAGCCCGCAGACCCTGGTGCCGGACGTCCTGATGCGGGCCGCCCCCGATGGCGGCTGGCTGCTCGAACTCAATCCCGAGACGATGCCGCGGGTCCTCGTCAACCAGACCTACACCGCCCGGGTGATGCCGCGGGCGTCCAAGGAGGACAAGGCGTTCCTGACGGACAAGTTGCAGACCGCGAACTGGCTGGTCAAATCGCTCCAGCAGCGGGCGCAGACGATCCTCAAGGTGGCCAGCGAGATCGTGCGCCAGCAGGATGGGTTCTTTCGCTACGGCGTCAGCCATCTGCGGCCGATCATCCTGCGCGACATCGCGGGCGCCGTCGAACTGCACGAGAGCACCGTCAGCCGGGTGACCGCGAACAAATACATCGCCACCCCGCGCGGCATGTTCGAGCTTAAATATTTCTTCACCACAGCCATTCAAGGTACGGAGGGCGGGGACACCCACAGCGCCGAGACCGTTCGGCACAGGATCAGGCAACTCGTGGATGCCGAGCCCGCGGGCGAGGTGCTCAGCGATGACGCGATTGTCGAAATATTAAGGCGCGAAGGCGTGGACATTGCCCGCCGAACCGTGGCCAAATACCGCGATGCGTTGCGCATTCCAAGCTCGGTGCAGCGCAAACGGGAGAAGGCCTTGCCGGCCTGATACTCGCCCGTGCCCCAACCGGCCCAGCCTTGCGACAGGGTTCGGTTTGTGCCTCGCGCGCCGGCAGGCGGTCCCGAACACGGACGTGAGGACAGACCATGCAAATCACGGTCTCTGGCAAACAGGTTGAACTTTCCGAAGCCCTGAAAGTGCGCGTCAACGATGCGTTGAAGACGATCACCGGCAAGTACTTCGATCACGCGCAGGAAGCGAACATCACGTTCAGCCGTGCCCGATCGTTTTTCACTTGTGACATCAACATCCACGCCGCGCGCGGCCTCGTGCTGCGCGGCGAAGGGGAGGCGGCCGACGCCAATTCCGCCTTCGATGACGCGGCCGAGCATATCGCCAAGCGGTTGCGCCGCTATCGCCGCCGGGTCAACGACCATGCGCGGGACCTGGCGCACCGCGACCGCCCGCAACCCGGCCGCCAATACGTGCTGCGCCAGGAGGAGGAGGAACCGCAGGACGTGTCGGTCGACACCGCCGTGCAATCCGCGACCTACGCCACCGTGGTGGCCGAAGCCCCGACCCAGATCGCGAGCCTCACCGTGAGCGACGCCGTGATGCGGATGGACCTGGCGGACCAGCCGGTGCTGATGTTCCGCAACAGCACGACCAACGAGCTCAACGTGGTCTATCGCCGCAGCGACGGCCATATCGGCTGGATCGACCCGACAGCATCGAACTGAACACCGCCAGGTGAGAATGGCCCCTCTCCCGGTTCAGGGAGAGGGGTCTGCGCGTACGGCGCTGGATCAGACGTAGGTCACGACCACATCGCCGAAGCCGCTGAAACGCGTGGTCACCACGGCGTGCGGGCCCACCCGGTTGGCGCCGGTCCAGGAGCCGCAGGTCACGAATTGGCCGGCCTTCAGGCCGCCGGCCCAGACCGCGCCCTCGTTGGCCATCCACACCACCTGCGCCACCAGATCGCCCGCCGGGTGGCCGGTGCGCCCGGCGTTGGGCGAGCCGTCGACCAGCTGCGCGACGGTGACGGCCGCGAGATCGATCGACTGCCAGTCCGCCCGGCCCGGCCCGTAGATCAGCCCGCCATGGGACTGGGTGTCGGCAATCTGGGACAGCATGTCGATGGTTGTGGGCTCGACGAAGCGCGATTCGCAGGCCTCGATCACCGGGTGAATGGCGCTGATCGCGGCGATCACCTCATCGCGGGTGTAGGGCGTGGCGCGAGGCGGAAGGTCCGTGCCGATGCGGGCGCAAAGCTCGCTTTCGACGATGCGCAGGGCGTGGGGGCCGGGTGCCAGGGTGCAGGGCGCCGGCTGGATGCCGGCGGCCGGGAGGGCACCGCACATCGGGGCCGCGCCGTCGGCGCCGAAGGGGCTGACCTTCCAGCCGCCGATCGGGCCGAGCGCGGCGGCGACCTTGTGTTGGATCGCATAGGCGGCCGCCCGATCGGCGGGTTTCAGCGCGTCGGGCAGGGCGGCGAGGCGGCGGGAGGGATCGCGGCGGGCGGCCAGCAGCAGCTCGGCGGCATCGGACATGGTGGTTTCCTCATCGAATACGGTTCGCCCGACCTAAGCACCGGCGCGGAGGCTTGTCCAACCGCGCCCCACGCGCCAGAAAGCAGCAACTCCAACCCCGGGGATGCAGCACCATGAGCGACGGCGTGTTTTTCGAGGACCTGGCGATCGGCCAGTCCGCCAGCATCGGCAAGACCATCACCGAGGCGGACATCCTGATGTTCGCCGCCGTCAGCATGGACACCAACCCCGTCCATCTCAACGCCGAGGTCGCAGCCGCCAGCCAGTTCAAGGAGCGCATCGCCCATGGCATGCTCTCGGCCGGCCTGATCAGTGCCGTGCTCGGCACCAAACTCCCCGGTCCGGGCTCGATCTATCTCGGCCAGACCTTGCGCTTCCGCCGTCCGGTGAAGATCGGCGACACCGTCACCGCGACCTGCGAGATCACCGCCATCGACCCCGCCAAAAAGCAGGCGACCCTCAAAACCACCTGCACTGTTGCCGGCAAGACGGTGATCGAGGGCGAGGCCGTGGTCCTGCCGCCGTCGCGCGGATGAGCATGCGCCAATGAACATCTTCCACGACTGGCGCGGCCTGCCCGCGCGCGCGCGCGGCGCGGTGGTGGCGTTGGGCAATTTCGACGGCGTGCATCGCGGCCACGCCCATCTGCTGCGCACCGGCCACGGTGCCCGCCCCGACGCCCCCCTCGCAGTCCTGAGCTTCGAACCCCACCCGCGCGAGGTCTTCCGTCCCGACGACCCTCCCTTCCGCCTCACGCTGACCGCCGAAAGGGCAGGGGCCCTGGCCGCGCTGGGCGTCTCCACCCTCTATGAACTGCGGTTCGACCAGGCCTTCAGCACCATGTCCGCCGAAGCCTTCGTCGCTGACGTGCTGCATGCCGGGATCGGCGCTCGCCATCTGGTGTGCGGCCCCGACTACGCCTTCGGCCATCGCCGTGGCGGCGACGCCGCCTTCCTCGCCGCCCGCGCCGAAGCCCTCGGCATCGGCCTCACCGTCGTCCCCCCGCTGATGGAAGGTGCCGGCCAGATCTCCTCCTCGCGCATCCGCCGCGCCTTGCAGGACGGCTACCCCGAACGCGCCACCGCCAAGCTCGGCCGCCCCTGGGCCATCCGCGGCATCGTGGCCCATGGCGACGCTCGCGGCCGCACCATCGGCTTCCCCACCGCCAATATCGCCCTCGGCCGCCACCTGGAGCCCGCCCGCGGCGTCTACGCCGTCACCGTCACGCTCCCTGATGGCAGTTCCGTCCATGGCGCGGCCAATATCGGCCGCCGCCCCACGGTCAATGCCGGGCCGGAAAGCCGCCTTGAGGTCAATTTGTTCGACTTCTCCGGCGACCTCTACGGCCAGGAACTCGCGGTCGCGCTGCATGCCTTCCTCCGTCCGGAGCAGAAATTCTCCGGCCTCGACGAACTCCGCGCCCGCATAGCTGCCGATTGCGCCGAGGCAAGGCGGATTCTTGACCGCGTGGCCCCGCTCTCGCCATAGTCATCCCCATGTTCGGGATGATACAGGCGCGAATTACCCGCCCGGCCGCTCGCTAGAGCGCCGGGTCATCACGCGCGCCTTCTTCCCCTGAAGCGGCCCGAGGCCGCACGAGATCCATATGAGCGACACCCGAGACTACCGCGACACCGTCTTCCTGCCGGCGACGCCCTTCCCCATGCGCGGCGACCTGCCGAAAAAGGAGCCCGCGATCCTGGCGCGCTGGGCCAGGATGGGCCTCTGGGAGCGCATCCGCGAAGCCTCCAAGGGCCGCGAGAAATTCATCCTCCACGACGGCCCGCCCTACGCCAACGGCAACCTCCACATCGGCCACGCGCTCAACAAGGTGCTGAAGGACGTCATCAACCGCGGCCGCCAGATGGCCGGCTTCGATGGCTACTACATTCCGGGCTGGGACTGCCACGGCCTGCCGATCGAGTGGAAGATCGAGGAGGAATACCGCAAATCCGGCCGCGACAAGGATGCGGTCCCGATCCTGCAATTCCGCAAGGAATGCCGCGACTACGCCGCCCACTGGCTCGGCGTGCAGCGCGACGAGTTCCAGCGCCTCGGCGTCTTCGGCGCCTGGGACGAACGCTACGCCACCATGGACCTCCCCTCGGAGGCCGCCATCGCCGGCGAAATCGGCAAATTCCTCCTCAACGGCGCCCTGTTCCGCGGCCTGCGCCCGGTGATGTGGTCCCCGGTCGAAAAAACCGCGCTGGCCGAAGCCGAAATCGAATACCACGACCACACCAGCACCACGATTTTCGTCCGCTTCCCCGTGGTCTCCTCCCCGGTTGACGCGCTCGAAGACGCGTCGGTGGTGATCTGGACCACCACGCCCTGGACCATGCCGGGCAACCGCGCCATCGCCTATGGCCACGAGATCGAATATGCCGTCGTCCGCGTCGACAGCGTGGCCGAAGCTTCGCTCGCTTGCGCCGGCGAAAAAATCCTCGTCGCGCTCGCTCTGCTGCCCCAGGTCTGTGCCGCCGTTGGGGTCGCCACCCACCATGTCCTGCACGTCCTGCCCGGCACCGCGCTTGCCGGCACAATCACCGCCCACCCGCTGCGCGGCCAGGGCTACGACTTCCCCGTCCCCCTCCTCCCCGGCGATTTCGTCACCACCGAAGCCGGCACCGGCCTGGTCCACATCGCCCCCGGCCACGGGGAGGACGATTTCCACCTCGGCCGCGCCCACGGCATCGACGTGCCGGAAACCGTCGGCGATGACGGCACCTACAACCCCTGGGTCCCGCTCTTCGCCGGCCAGCACGTCTACAAGGTGGCCGCCAAGATGTGTGAGACCCTGACGGCCGCCGGCGGCCTGCTTGCCCACGGCAAGCTGGTCCACTCCTACCCCCATTCCTGGCGCTCCCGGGCGCCCCTCATCTTCCGCGCCACGCCGCAATGGTTCATCCGCATGGACGGCGAAGGCGCCGGCGACATCCGCGGCCTCGCCCGCAAAGCCATCGCCGAGACCGATTTCGTCCCCGCAGCCGGCCGCACCCGCCTCGATTCCATGATCGCCGCCCGCCCGGACTGGTGCATCTCGCGCCAGCGCGCCTGGGGCGTCCCCATCGCCGTCTTCGTCGAAAAAGCGACCGGCATCCCGCTGCGCGACCCCGAAGTGGTCCGTCGCATCGTCGACGTCTTCACCGAGGAAGGGGCCGACGCCTGGTATTCCTCCCCTCCCAGCCGCTTCCTCGGCCAGGACCGCGACCCCGACGCTTACGAACAGGTCATGGACATCGTCGATGTCTGGTTCGAATCCGGCTCCACCCACGCCTTCGTCCTCGAAGCCCGCGGTCTCCCCTGGCCCGCCGACCTCTACCTCGAAGGCACCGACCAGCATCGCGGCTGGTTCCACTCCTCGCTCCTCGAATCCGTCGGCTCCCGCGGCGTCGCCCCCTTCAAGGCCGTCCTCACCCATGGCTTCACGCTCGACGAGCAGGGCCGCAAGATGTCGAAATCCCTCGGCAACACCACCGCGCCGCAGGAAGTCTGGGACAAGTACGGCGCCGACATCCTGCGCCTGTGGGTGATGAACACCGACATCACCGAGGATCAGCGCATCGGCCCCGAAATCCTCAAGCAGACCTCTGAGCTCTACCGCCGCCTGCGCAACACCTTGCGCTGGCTCCTCGGCAGCCTCGACGGCTTCACCCACGCCGAGCATGTCCCGTTCGACGACATGCCCGAGCTCGAACGCTGGGTCCTGCATCGTCTGTGGGAGCTCGACAACCTCGTGCGCAGCGCCGTCGACAGCCACGACTGGGCCGGCGTTTACCCCGCCATCCACAGCTTCTGCTCGACCGACCTCTCCGCCTTCTACTTCGACATCCGCAAGGACACGCTCTACTGCGACCGGCCGGACAGCCCCCGCCGCCGCGCCGTCCGCACCGTGCTCGACCATCTCCACCGCTGCCTCGCCACCTGGCTCGCCCCGGTCCTGGTCTTCACCGCCGAGGAAGCCTGGACCGCGCGCTTCGGCGAGGACACCTCCGTCCACCTCCAGGACTTCTACGAGGTCCCCCAGCGCTGGCGCGACGAGGCCCTGGCCGAGCGCTGGGCCACCATCCGCGCCCGCCGCTCCACCGCCACCACCGCGCTTGAGGCGATGCGCCGTGACGGCAAGATTGGCTCATCCCTGCAAGCCGCCGTCGATCTCGGCCTGCCCGAGGCCGAGGAGGGACTGCTTTCCGCGCCCGAATGGGCCGAAATCCTGATCGTCTCGGCCGCCAAAACCAGCCGGACCGCCGAACCCTCGGTCGCCACCGATCTCGCGCCGGGCACCAAATGCGCCCGCTGCTGGAAAATCCTCCCCGAAGTCGGCCACGACCACCGCCACCCCGCACTCTGCCTGCGCTGCACCGACGCCGTCGAAGCCGCGACGTGACCCGAACCACCCGAATCCTGACCGGCGCCGGCGTCGCCCTCGCGATGCTGGTGGCCGACCAGGGGTCCAAATACTGGATCCTCGAAATCCTCCGCCTGCCGGATCTGCGCAGCATCGAGATCCTGCCGGTGCTGAACTTCACCATGGTCTGGAACCACGGGATCACCTTCGGCCTGCTCTGGTCCGACAGCCCCTGGGCTGGCGCCATCCTCGCCGCCGTCGCCCTCGCGGTGGTGGCGGCGTTGGCGGTCTGGCTCTGGCGCGCCGAACGCCTCACGGTGGTCATCGCCCTCGGCGCCGTCGCCGGCGGCGCGGTCGGCAACATCATCGACCGCGCCCGCTTCGGCGCCGTGGTCGATTTCATTCATGCCCATGTTTTCGGCTGGTCATGGTATGTGTTCAATGTCGCCGATGCCGCCATCGTCTGCGGCGTCGCCGCCCTGGTGCTCGACGGAATGCGTCACCCCCAAGCCGCTCGCCTTGCGGACCAGCGCGGGGACAAGTAAGGAAACGCCTATGCCAAGCATTGCCCCCAAAATCACCTCCGGCCTCCTGCTCTGCACCCTGCTCGGCCTCGCCGGCTGCGGCAGCACGGATGTCGCCCGCAATTTCGGCTTCGTGCGCGACGCGCCGGACGAATTCCAGGTGACCACCCGGGCGCCCTTGGCGATGCCACCGGCCTACATGCTGGCGCCGCCGCAGCCCGGCGCCTCCCGCCCGCAGGAAGTGGCCGTCCGCGCCGGGGCCAGCACGCTGGTGCCCCAGGCCGCCCTGCAGGCCCCGGCCGGGGCCAGCGCCGGGCAGCAGGCGCTGCTCGCCGCCGCCGGCCCGCCGGCGCCGGCGAATATCCGCAACACCGTCAACGCCCTCGCCGTGGCCGATTCGCCCGAGCCCGGGATGACCGACAAGCTCATGTTCTGGCTGCTGCCGAAGGAGCCGGGCGTGATCGTCGATCCGGTGGCCGAAGCCAAGCGTCTGCGCGAAAACGCGGCCCTCGGCCAGGGCAACCAGGACAGCGAAACCACCATCATCAAGCCCAAGCGGCGGACCATTTTCGGCTTCTGAACCACGCCGACAATTCCTGGTCCCTTCAGCCCCCGCGCTGCGCTAGACTGCCGTCCATGACCGACGAACCGATTCTGCGGGACGCATGGGCCCGCCTCGACGCCCTGGCCGCGCGGCCCGGAGCGCCTTCCATTCGCGCCTTGTTCGCCGCCGATCCCGATCGTGCCCGGCGCTTCACCGCGCGGCTCGGCGATCTCACGCTGGATCTCTCCAAAACCGCGATCGACGGCGAAACCCTGGTGGCGCTGCTCGATCTGGCCTACGCGGCCGGGCTCGACGGATTTCGCCAGCGCCTGTTCGCCGGCGCCATGGTCAACCCGACCGAGGGCCGGGCGGCGATGCACATGGCACTGCGCTCGCATGCGGGCGACGGGCTGATGGCGCTCGACGAGAAGGCCAGCGTCCTCGCGGCGGCCGAGCGCGACCGGATGCACGGCTTCGTCGCCCGCATCCATGACGGCAGCCTGCGCGGCGCCACCGGCGAGCGGTTCGACACCGTGGTCAATGTCGGCATCGGCGGTTCCGACCTCGGCCCGCTGATGGCAACCGAGGCGCTGACCCTGGCGCGCGGTGGGCGCATGGCGGCGCGCTTCCTGTCCAATGTCGACGGCACCGGCGCGGCCGGCATCCTGCGCGCCTGCGATCCGGCCCGCACGCTGGTGCTGGTGGCATCGAAAACCTTCACCACCGACGAGACCATGAGCAACGCCCGCGCACTGCGGTCCTGGATCGCAGCCAGTCTGGGCGAGGACGCGGTGGGCGCCCATTTCGCCGCGCTGTCGACCAATGCCGCCGCGGTGGCGGCGTTCGGGATCGCGCCCGAGCGGATGTTCGGCTTCCGCGACTGGGTCGGCGGGCGCTTCTCGCTGTGGTCGCCGGTCGGTCTGTCGATCGCGCTGGCGGCGGGGTGGGAAGCGTTCCAGGCCATGCTCGACGGCGGGCGCCACATGGACGCCCATTTCCGCGACGCCGACCTCGCCGACAATCTCCCGGTTTTGCTGGCGCTGACCGGGATCTGGCATGCCAGCGTGCTCGGCTACGGCCAGCATTGCGTGCTCGCCTATGACGACCGGCTGCGGCGGTTCCCGGCCTTCCTCCAGCAACTCGAGATGGAGAGCAACGGCAAATCCGTCCGCCTCGATGGCACCGCCGTCACCCGCCCGACCTGCCCCGTCCTGTTCGGCGAACCCGGCACCAATGCGCAGCACAGCTTCATGCAACTGGTCCATCAAGGCACAAGGATCGTCCCGGTCGACTTCATCCTCGCCGCCCGTCCCGATCACGACCGGCCGGAGGCGCATCTGGTCCTGGCGGCCAACGCCTTCGCCCAGGCGGCCGCGCTGTTGCAGGGCAAGACCCTGGCGGCGGTGACCGCCGAGATGCGCGCTTCCGGCGTGGCCGAAGCCGATATCGCCCGCATCGCGCCGCACCGGGTGTTCGCCGGCGATCGGCCGAGCACCACACTCTTGTTCGAGCGGCTCGACGCCTTCAGCCTCGGCCGGCTGATCGCGCTCTACGAGCACAAGGTGGCGGTCCAGGGCTTCCTGTGGGGGATCAACAGCTTCGACCAATGGGGCGTGGAACTTGGCAAGGTGCTGGCCAAGGGCATCCTGCCCGACCTGACGCCCAATCTGACCGAGGGGGCAGCGCCGGGGGCCCATGATGCCTCCACCGCCGCGCTCATCGCCCGGTTCCACGCGCTGCGCGAAACGTGAGCGCGACGCTCGCGGCCGGACGCATCCGGCTGCTGCCGGAGGGCACGGTCAACCGCATCGCCGCCGGCGAGGTGATCGAGCGTCCGGCGGCGGCCTGTCGCGAGCTGGTGGAAAACGCGCTCGATGCCGGGGCGCAACGAGTTGCGGTCGTCATCGGCGGCGGCGGCATCGAGCGGATCGAGGTCGCCGATGACGGCTTCGGCATGACGGCGGACGAACTGGCACTGGCCGTGCTGCGCCATGCCACCTCCAAGCTCGCCGACGACCAGCTGGTGCGGATTTCCACCCTCGGCTTTCGCGGCGAGGCACTGCCCTCGATCGGTGCCGCCGCGCGGCTGTCGATCACCAGCCGGACCGCCGCCGCAGATCATGCCGTGACCATCAGTGTCGAGGGCGGCCAAATCTCGTCGGTGGCCCCGGCCCCGGGCGGACACGGCACCCGGGTGGTGGTGCGGGACCTGTTCTACGCCACACCGGCGCGGCGCAAATTCCTCAAGACCCCGCGCGCCGAAGCCGATGCGGTCGAGGTCGCGATCCGCCGTCTCGCGCTGGCCGCGCCCGCGGTCGCCTTCCGCTTCGAGTCCGACGGACGCGTCGCGTTCGACCTGCCCTCGCAAAGCCGTGCCGCCCGCGCCGCCGCCCTGCTCGGCGCCGAGGCGGCCGGCGCACTGCTGGAGGTCGATGCCACGCGCGGCGCGATGCATCTCACCGGCTTCGCCGTCGCCCCCACGGTGACGCGGGCCACGGCGGCGGCGCAGACGCTGATCGTCAACGGCCGACCGGTGGCCGACCCGCTGCTGCGCACTGCGGTGCGGGTGGCCTATCGCGACGTGATCGCCATGGGACGCCATGCGGTCGTCGCGGTGTTTCTCGATCTGCCGCCCGAGGATGTCGACGTCAACGTCCATCCGGCCAAGGCCGAGGTACGGTTCCGCGAGACCGACGCGGTGCGCGGGTTGGTGATCGGGGGGTTGCAGCGCGCCTTGTCCGCCGGCGCCGGCCCCGCAGCACCGTTCGTGATGGAGCCGCGCCACGCCCAGTACCAGTCCCGCCCGCCGCTGCGGCTTGGGCCGGGCCATGCGGCCGCCGCCGCGGGTTTCTCCGAGATGCGGTTGCCGCTGGCCGATGGCCCGTCGGCGCGCATCCTGCCGGCGCCCGACCGCTTCCATGGCCCCTTCACCGCCGCCGCGCCGGGCCAGGAGTTTCCGCTCGGAGCGCCGCTGGCCCAGGTGCTCGACACCTACATCATCGCGGTCGCCGCCGACGGCAGCCTCGTCCTGGTCGACCAGCACGCCGCCCATGAACGCCTCACCCACGAGGCGTTGCGCACCCAATATCTTGAAGGCGGCGTCCGCGCCCAGCCGCTCCTGCTCCCCGCCGTCGTCGACATGCCCGAAGCCGATTGCGCCCGCCTCGCCGAGCGCGGCCCCGAACTCGCCTGCCTCGGCCTTGAACTCGAACAATTCGGCCCCGGTGCCATCCTGGTCCGCGCCATGCCCGCCACCCTCGGTGCCCCCGAGCCCGGCCCCCTCCTGCGTGACCTCGCCGAGGAATTCGCCGACCAGGACGAAGCCATCACCCTTGGCGCCCGGCTCGACGCCGCGATCGCCCGCATGGCCTGCCACGGCTCCATCCGCGCCGGCCGCCGCCTCGCCGGCCCGGAGATGGACGCCCTGCTGCGTCAGATGGAGGCCACCCCCCGCGCCGCCACCTGCAGCCACGGCCGCCCCACCTTCCTCAAACTCAGCCGCGCCGAAATCGAACGGATGTTCGGCCGCCGCTGAGCCGCAGCACGTCGACGGCCGGTGGGCGAGCATGCGGCAGGGCCGCGCAGCCTCTCCGGTTGTTATTTGCGCGGCGCTGCCGGGCGTGTCGGTAAACTTTACACTTTCAGAAAATAAAGCCGAAGAAAATCTGTAAAATATTGAAAATAAAAAGTAAAATTATCTGGCACGCCGCTTGCTGATGCATCTCCAGTCAGTCGTTTGACCCGCCAGAAGGACCCTTCGCATGCTGAAAAATCTCGCCCTCGCCGCCGCCATCCTCGCCTCCCTCATCGCCGGCCAGGCCAAGGCCGACGTACTCACCTGGAGCCTCTCGAATGTCCAGATTGGCGGGTACAACGTCACCGGCGGCTTCGTCTACGACACGATGGCAACGCGGTGACATCCTTCGATTTCGTCGTGGCCGACACCTACAGCAACGCGAACGAAGAGATCAGCAGCGCCTCGGGCGGTTCCGTGACCAACCAGTGGAGCAACGGTGATTTCGTCGCCGTGGGTTCGTCGGCCGAGCAGGCCGCCTATCCGTTCGGCGTCCATTTGATCGAACTGGTGGTCAGCCCGACCGCCTACCCCGACGGCTTCGGCACCAACACGGCCGCGCTGACCCTCTCGACCGACACGCTCAGCCGGGGCCGCGGCTGCTGCGCCTACCTGAGCAATTCCCCCGACGCGACCGTGACGCTCGTCTCCGACGTGGTGGTGCCCGAGCCCGCCTCAATGGCGCTGTTGGGCGCCGGGCTCGCGGGCCTCGGCTGGATGCGCCGCCGCCGCGGCTGACGGTGGCGGGAGCCCGGCTCCCGCACACCCGGATCGACCGATCGCCCTCATCCCGGACCGCGTGGTTTGGGGTGAGGGCGGTGCGTTTCCACGCAACGCCGGATGATGCTCCATCATCCGCGTGCGCCCGGCGCGGCGAAAGCGCATCGCCTCCCTTCCCCCCGCTTGATCCATATCAGTGCACCTTGTCGCCCGGACGGTGTTCAGACAGACTCAAGAAATCAAGGGGAAGGACCATCCATGAGCGCCACCGCGGCCCGCGCTGCCCTCGGCGGGCAGTTCGCCAGTCTGAAATTCCGCAACGACATGCGGCTGGCCGAGGTCTGGGTGCCCTTCGCGGTGTGGCTGCTGGTCAGTGCCTGCACCCTCGGCCTCGGCTGGATCATCGTCAGCGGGCATTTCTTCAAACTGGTGATCAATTACACAAGGGTGGTGGACGGCACCGGCCGCACCCTCGGCCGCCTGCGCTGCGACTACGATGTCGAGCGCGAGATGCGCCTGGTCGTGATCTGGCTGCTCGTGTGCATCGCCACGCTCGGCGTGGGCCTGCTGTTCTACAGCTTCCACGCCGCCCGCGCCGCCCTGGATGCCACCGAGATCGAGTGGGAATAGACCCCGCAGCCCTACGCCTCGCCCAGCCGGAAAATCGTCATCAGCGCCGCCCCATGGCGCCGCTGGTCCAACAACTCCCCCAGCTCCGGCGGCGCCTCGTCCCGCGCCGTCTCCACCACCACCACACAGCCCGGCTTCAACCACCCGCCAAACCGCAACGCCGCGACCGCCGGTTCGATCAGCCCCTCGTGATACGGCGGGTCGAGAAACGCCAGCTGGCAGGCCGGCCCGCGCGCCGGGCGCATCACGTCGCGATGAACCGAGGCCTTGGCCCGGAACGCAGCGATATTGGCCTTCAGCGCCACCACCGCCGCCGGGTCCTGCTCGAAGAAATAGCCATGCGCCGCCCCGCGCGACAGCGCCTCCAGACCGAGCGCCCCGGTTCCGGCGAAGGCATCGAGCACGTTGGCGCCGACGATCAGATCGCGCCCGCCCCAGTCCGCATGCATCAGCGTGTCGAACAGCGCCTGACGCACCCGGTCCGCCGTCGGCCTGGTGACGTCGCCCTTGGGCGTCGCCAGCATCCGCCCCTTGAACAGCCCCGCGACGATTCTCATCGGAGCGGCCTCACGCGGCGGGGGGTTGCTTGATCTGCTCGCGCAGCACCTTGGACGGCACTTCCTCGACTACGCCGCGCGGCAGCGTGCCGAGCTGGAACGGCCCATAGGCCACCCGGATCAGCCGCGAGACCTGCAAGCCGAGATGGGCCAGCACCTTGCGCACCTCGCGGTTCTTGCCTTCCTTCAGCGCCACGGTGAGCCAGATATTGTCGCCCTTGCGGCTGTCGAGCCCGGCCTCGATCGGTCCGTATTTCACCCCCTCGACGGTGATGCCCTTGGCCAGGGCGGCAATCGCTGTGGCGTCGAGGTCGCCGAAGGCGCGCACCCGGTAGCGCCGCACCCAGGCATTGGCGGGCAGTTCGAGCTGGCGGGCCAGCGCGCCGTCATTGGTCAGCAGCAGCAGCCCCTCGGAATTCAGGTCGAGCCGGCCGATGCTGACCACCCGCGGCAGCGCCGCCGGCATTTTCTCGAACACCGTCGGACGGCCCTGCGGGTCCTTGTGGGTGACCATCAGGCCCTCGGGCTTGTGGTATTTGAACAGCCGCGTGCGCTCGCGCTGGAGCCCCACCGGAGCGCCGTCCACGGTGACGATGTCGCCCTCGGCGACGAAGGTGGCGGGATGCGTCACCAGCGCGTTGTTGAGCTTGACCCGCTTGTCCGTGACCATCACTTCGGCGTCCCGCCGGCTGGCGACGCCGGCGCGGGCGAGGAATTTGGCGATGCGTTCGCCGGCTTCGGTCATGGCTGGGTCCGATGGGTGTGAACCAGCATGATTAGCCGCACGCCGCAACCAGCGCATCGAAAATCCGCCGGTCGCCGGGATCGATGAAGAATTCCGGGTGCCACTGCACGCCAAGGCAGAATCTGTAGCGCGCGTCCTCGATGCCCTCGATCACCCCGTCAGGGGCGACGGCGTCCACGATCGCGTGCGGCCCGACCGAACGCACCGCCTGGTGGTGGGAGGAGTTCACCTGCATCGTGGTGGACCCGACGATGCGGTGCAGCAGCGTCCCGGGCGTGACCGCGACCGCGTGCCCGGACTGGTGGCGCGGATTGGGCTGCTCGTGGGCGAGGGCGGCGGGCACACTGTCCGGGATGTGCTGGATCAGGGTGCCGCCGAGGGCGACGGCGAGAAGCTGTTCGCCGCCGCAGATGCCGAGCACCGGCAGGTTGCGGGCCAGCGCGCCTTGCACGAGCGCGAATTCGGCCTGGGTGCGCCCGGGCTTGAGGGTGACGGTGCCGTGGGTGTCGCCGTCGCCGTAGAGCGCGGGGTCGACATCGAAGGCGCCGCCGGTGACAACCAGGGCGTCGAGCCGGTCGAGATAGTCGGCGGCCAGCTCGGGATGGTGCGGCAGCGCCAGCGGCAGCCCGCCGGCGGCGGCGATGGCGCCGGCATAGTTGGTGCGCAGCGCATACCAGGGGTATTTCGACCAGCCGCCGGCCGGTTCGCTGTCCAGAGTCACGCCGATCAGGGGTTTTGTCATGGGGAAACAAGCCAAATGAAGGAACGGGATCACGGTATGGGCCTGGCGCTGGCCCAAGCGCAAGCCGCCGGCGCGCGGGGCGAGGTGCCGGTGGGCGCGGTGCTGCTCGCCCCCGACGGCACCGTGCTGGCGCAAGACGGCAACCGGACCGAGGCCGCGTGCGACGCCTCGGCCCATGCCGAGCTGCTGGTGCTACGCGCCGCGGCGGCGCGGCTGGGCTCCCCCCGGCTGCCCGGCTGCACCCTGGTGGTGACGCTGGAGCCCTGCGCCATGTGTGCCGCCGCCGCCGCCGCCTTCCGCGTCGCCCGCCTGGTCTTCGGCGCCTACGATCCCAAAGGCGGCGCCATCGAGCATGGTGCCCGTATCTTCCAGACTCAAGGTGCGATCCACCACCCCGAAATTATCGGCGGCGTCCGCGAGACCGAGGCCGCCGCCCTGCTCCAGGATTTCTTCAAGCGGCTGCGCTGACCTTCTCCACCCGACACAGCAGGCAGCCCGGCCGCGCGGTATGGATGTTGACGAACGCGGTCCGCGCGTCGGCCAAGGCACGGGCCAGCGGCGCATCGACCGCGGTACCGTCGCTGACCTGGCCAAGGTCATACAGGCACATGTCATTCGCGTCATAGGCGCGGACCGAGACAATGGCATTGCGCCGGACGATCTCGGCCACCTCGTTTGCCCCGTCATAGGGCGTGCAGGGTTCGGCATGGACGAAGATCGGGCTCGGGGTCCAGTAGACGCCAAGCGGCTTCGGCAGGTCGTAGCTGCCGAGCAACACTGCCTCGCCGGGTTTCGCGTAGCGCAGGCAGACGCGGCAGGGAAAGGCACCGTCCTCGGTCGCGGTCATCCGGTGCAGCGTGTTGCCGCGGTCGTCGCGCCCGGTGGCACGGAACCGGGCGGCGGTGGCGGGGTCGATGGGGTGGCAGGCGAAACGGGTCATGCTTGGGTTCTCCTTCGGGCGGCACCTTGTCTGATGCGACCATGGCCCGCCATCCGGTTGTTGGCACCGCTCAGGCGTGATAGCGCCGCGGCATGGCGGAGGGTGCAGGATGGATTGGCGTTCGATCGGGATTCTGAGCGACCCCATGGGCGTGCTCGTCGGTCTCGTGCGCCGCGTGCTGAAGACCGATATCGGCGAACGCATGGCCACGCTGGAGTCGCAGAACATCTCATTCGAATGCCGGATGAACCGATTTTCGCTCGACGCGCTGCAGGACCTCCATTTGCAGAACCCGCACCGCCCTGAACCGCTCGTCTTCGCTGCCGCACTGCTGGCGGAAAAACAGGAATGGGAGCGCGTCGCCCAGGTCACCGCCCTGCTGCGCCGCCGCTTCCCTGCAGAAATGGAGGGGTTCCGTCTCGGAGCGGACGCCGCCCGCTCCCTGCAGCGCTTCGACGAAAGCGAGCGCCTGGCGCTGGCCACCGCGCGCCGCTTTCCCAACCGTGCCGAGGGCCTGCTGCTCCACGCCATCGTCGCCGAAGTCAAAGGTGATAAGCCGGAAATGGTCCGCCGCTGGGACCGCGCCCGCCGCCGCTTCCCCAAGCACCGCTGGGCCTGGACCCGCTCGGTCGACCTCGCCTTCGAGGCCGGCCACACCGACGAAGCCGATCGCTTGATGACGCGGATGCTCACCGATTTCGCCGACGACCCCGGGGTCTGGCGCCACGCCGCCGAGCTTGAGGAACGGCGCGGTGACTGGCACGCGGCGGTCGAAGGCTGGGCGCAGGGCCGCGCCCGCTTTCCCGGCACCCCGGCCTTCTACGCCTTCGGCGCCCGCGCGCTGCGCCATCTCGGCGAAGCCAATGCCGCAGCCGCGCTTGTCGTGACCGCGAGCTTCCTGTTCCCGCGCGACCCCGACGTGCTCGCGGAACGCGCCGAAATCACGCGCCTCGGCCTCGACCCCGGGCCGCTGCCGGAGACGCGGGAGTGACCGGCCTCAGCCTGCCCGCGCCAGCCCCCCGGCGAGGCTGACCAGTTCATCGAAATCCGCCGCCACCGCCGCCCCATCCCCCATCGCCAGCGGCCCATACCCCCAGGCCGCGAAAATACACGGCACCCCGGCCCCCCGCGCCGCCGCCACATCGTTGTGATGATCTCCCGCCATCACCGCCCCCGCCACCGTTCCCCCGGCCTGCGCCAGCGTCGCCAGCAGATGCGCCGGATCGGGCTTGCGCACCGGATAACTGTCCCCGCCGCCCACCGCCGCGAAAACCCCGTCGATCCCCAGCGCCGCCAGCAACGCCCGCGCCGCCGCCTCTGGCTTGTTGGTGCACACCGCAAGCCGCCACCCCGCCGCCGCCAGCCGCGCCAGCCCGGCCTCGACGCCGGGGAACAGGCGGGTCTCGACCGCGGTATGGGCGGTATAATCGGACAGAAAATCTTCCAGCGCCCCGCCGTCCTGCGCCGCCCCCCGCGCCACGAAGGCCCGCGCCACCAGCGCCGCCGCCCCATCCCCCACCATCGCCGTCACCTCGGCCCGCGAAAACGCCGCCAACCCCCGCGCCGCCATCAGCCGATTGAGCGCGGCGGCCAGATCAGGCACGGAATCCACCAGAGTTCCATCGAGATCGAGTATCAGCGTTCGGGTCATACGGGTGTAAACTACCACCTGGATCAATGCATGACCCCCAGCTTGTGGCATAGACGGCCGCACGCTGCTACGTCGGCAGGACCGCCCGCATCGGAGGCTATCATGAGCGCCACCGCCATCATTCTCGCCGCCGGGTTCGGCACCCGGATGAAATCGGACCTGCCCAAGACGCTCCACAAGATCGCCGGCAAGCCCATGCTGCGCCACCTGATCGACAGTTGCGCCACCGTGTTCGACCGCATCGTCGTCGTCGTTGGTCCCGAAACCGCCCTCGTCGGCAAGGAGGCCGCCCCCTGGCCGCATGTGGTGCAGCACGACCGCCTCGGCACCGCCCATGCCGCCTTGCAGGCCGAAGCCCATTTCGGCGAGGGCGAGGTCGCCGTGCTCTATGCCGACAACCCCCTCATCACGCCCGAAACCCTGCAACGTCTGCTCGATCGCCGCCGCGCCGGCGATGTCGGCCTCGCTTTGCTGGCCATGCGCCCGGCCGACCCGGCGCGCTACGGCCGCGTGATCGGCGCCGGCGGCTTCGTCGAACGCATCGTCGAATACAAGGACGCCTCCGAAGCCGAGCGCGCGGTCGGCCTCTGCAACGCCGGCGTGCTCTGCGCCGACGCCCGACGCATGCTCGGCTGGCTCAAGGCCGTGCGCAACGACAACGCGCAGAAGGAATTCTACCTCACCGATGTCGTCGAGCTCGCCCGCGCCGAAGCCGCCCTGGTCGCCGCCGTCGAGGCGCCCGAGGCCGAACTCCTCGGCATCAACTCGCGCGCCGAACAGGCCCGCGCCGAAGCCGAAGTCCAACGCCGCCTGCGCGAAGCCGCGATGGACGGCGGCGTGACCCTGATCTCTCCCGAGACCGTGTTCTTCAGCACCGACACCATCCTCGCCAACGACGTCATCGTCGGCCCCTCCGTCGTCTTCGGCCCCAAGGTACGGGTCGAGAAAGGCGCCGAGATCAAGGCCTTCTCCCACCTCGAGAACTGCATCGTGCGCGAACGCGCCATCATCGGCCCCTTCGCCCGCCTGCGCCCCGGCGCCGACATCGGACCCGACGCCCATGTCGGCAATTTCGTCGAGGTCAAAGCCGCCACCCTCGGCGCCGGCGTCAAGGCCAACCATCTCAGCTACATCGGCGACGCCTCCATCGGCGCCCGCACCAACGTCGGCGCCGGCACCATCACCTGCAACTACGACGGCTTCGGCAAATACCGCACCGAAATCGGCGCCGACGTCTTCGTCGGCTCCGACAGCGTGCTGGTCGCACCGCTCACCATCGGCGACGGCGCGATGATCACCGCCGGCTCCGTCATCACCGCCGATGTCGAACCTGACGCCATGGCGTTCGGCCGGGCACGCCAGGAGGTCCGGCCCGGCCGGGCCGCCGCATTCCGGGCCGCGCGCAAAAAGGAGAAGAAGTGACATGTGTGGTATCGTTGGCGTCATCGGACGCCGTTCGGCAGCCCCCCTCATCCTCGAGTCGCTGCGCCGCCTGGAATATCGCGGCTACGACAGCGCCGGCATCGCCACTCTGGTCGACGGCGCCATCCAGCGCCGCCGCGCCGCCGGCAAGCTCAACAACCTGGCCCAGGTGCTGGACGCCGAACCGCTCGACGGGCTGACCGGCATCGGCCACACCCGCTGGGCCACCCATGGCGCGCCCACCGAGAACAACGCCCACCCCCACGCCACCAGCCGCGTCGCCGTGGTCCATAACGGCATCATCGAAAACCACGTCGAACTGCGCACCGAACTCTCCGCCGCCGGCCAGAGCTTCGTCACCCAGACCGACACCGAGACCGTCGTCCAGCTCGTCGACCTCCTGCTGCAACAAGGCCTCGCCCCCATCGCCGCCGCGGCCGAAGCCTTCCGCCGGCTCGAAGGCGCCTACGCCCTCGCCATGGTCTTCGCCGGCCACCCCGACCTGATGATCGCCGCCTGCCACGGCGCCCCGCTCGCCGTCGGCTTCGGCGAAAACGAGATGTTCGTCGGCTCCGACGGCCTCGCCCTCGCCCCGCTGACCCGCCGCATCGCCTATCTCCGCGATGGCGACTGGGCCGTCGTCACCCGCGACGGCGCCACCTTCCACGACGCCACCGGCGCCGAGGTCAAGCGCGAAATCAAACTCACCGCCCTCTCCGGCGCCGCCGTCGGCAAAGGCAACTACCGGCACTTCATGGAGAAGGAACTCCACGAACACCCCGCCGTCATCGGTGACACGCTGCGCCAGATGATCAACCCCGGCACCCGCGCCGTCACCCTGCCGCCCATGCCGTTCGACCTCGCCCGCGTCAAACGCATCACCATGTCCGCCTGCGGCTCCGCCTACTACGCCGGCCTGGTCGGCCGCTACTGGCTCGAGGAAGTCGCCCGCATTCCCGTCGATGCCGATGTCGCCAGCGAATTCCGCTACCGCAACCCGCCGATGGAGCCCGGCGGCCTCGGCCTCCTGGTCAGCCAGTCCGGCGAAACCGCCGACACCATGGCCGCCCTGCACTACATGCGCGCCCAGGGCCAGCAGGTGCTCGCCATCGTCAACGTCCCCGAAAGCACCATGGCCCGCGCGTCCGACGCCGTGATGCAAACCATCGCCGGCCCTGAAATCGGCGTCGCCTCAACCAAAGCCTTCACCGCCCAGCTCTCCGTCCTCGCCTGCCTCGCTCTGGCCCTCGGCCGCGCCCGCGGCGCCATCGACGCCACCGAGGAAGCCCGCCTGACCGCCGCCCTCCTCGAAGTCCCCAGCCGCGCCGCCGAGGTGCTGGAATACGACGCCCACATCCAGCGCATCGCCGCCCGCCTCGCCGAAGCCCGCGACGTGCTCTACCTCGGCCGCGGCTCCTGCTTCCCCATCGCCCTCGAAGGCGCCCTGAAACTCAAGGAAATCAGCTACATCCACGCCGAAGGCTACGCCGCCGGCGAAATGAAGCACGGCCCCATCGCCCTCATCGACCGCAACGTCCCCGTCATCGCCATCGTCCCCTCCGGCCCCCTCTTCGAAAAAACCGCCTCCAACCTCCAGGAAGCCAACGCCCGCGGCGGCCAGGTCATCGTCTTCAGCGACGCCGAAGGCGCCGAAAAACTGAAAAACATCGCCACCGAAACCATCATCCTCCCCAAGGTCGACCCCTTCGTCGCCCCCATCCTCCACGCCATCCCCGTCCAACTCCTCGCCTACCACGTCGCCGTCCTCAAAGGCACCGACGTCGACCAACCCCGCAACCTCGCCAAATCCGTCACCGTCGAGTGAGCAAGTAAGGCCAGGGCTCTGCCCTGGACCCGCCAAGGGCCGTGAGGCCCTTGGAACCCATTCACACGATTCCATTGCCCCTTACGGCATTTCGCCGTATATATGCCGTATCCCATACGGCACAGGAGCCCCACAATGTCCGAAACCGTGAAAGTCACCGTCAACCTCCCGGCCGCCGTCGTCGAACACCTCCGCGCCATCGCCGCCGCCAACAGCCAGTCGCTGACCGCCGCCATCCGCGATTCCATCGAAATCAACAAATATCTGATGGATCAGGAACAAGCCCACGGCAAAATCCTGATCGAAATGCCCGACGGAAAACTCCGCCAAGTCGTCCGGGCGTGAACGAAACCCTGAACCTCGCCGGCGAAGACCCGGGCCGCCCCCGCCCCCGATCCGCGACACCCCCTACGACCCCACCCGCGACCGCGAAAAAATCCGCGGCTGGGTCGCCCTCGCGCTGATCGCCGTCCTCGCCACCATCATCGCCGCCGCCATCTACGGCCTGTTCTCCGGCAAAATCCCCTTTGCCGACCTCGACAAATTCGCCGCCATCCTCATCACCCCCATCGTCGGACTCATCGGCGCCGTCCTCGGGTTCTATTTCGGCACCAAATCCTGACGCCCACC
Organism: uncultured Rhodospirillales bacterium; assembly: GCA_903928895.1. GTDB lineage: Bacteria > Pseudomonadota > Alphaproteobacteria > Acetobacterales > Acetobacteraceae > CAIYPH01. The sequence goes on from CAIYSR010000001.1 coordinate 102,671, forward strand.
CATCATCGCGAACGAAGCCCGTAAGGTGGGTTTCAACCCACCACCTCCGCCCCCCCGCCATGCCCTCCGGGCACCCAAAAGACCAAGCAAGCCCAGGGCTCCGTCCTGCACCCGCCAAGGGCCTCAAGGCCCCTGGACCCCATCCCATAAGCAAGCGAGTGGCCACCCCCCGCCCTCACCGCAAACGCAACGAAGCCCATAGGGTGGGTTTCAACCCACCACCTCCGCACCCCCGCCACGCCCTCCGCGCACCCAAGAAACCAAGCAAGCCCAGGGCGCCGCCCTGGACCCGCCAAGGGCCGTGAGGCCCCTGGACCCCATCCATAAGCATACCAATGGCCAACCCCGACCAACCCGACTAACCTCCCCCCACCCCGGAGGCCCCATGCAAACCAAGCCCCTGACCGCCCAAATCCCCCTCCCCCTGGCCGACAAACTCGACCTCCTCGCCGCCCGCCTCGACCGCCCCCGCGCCTGGATCATCAAACAAGCCCTCATTGCCTGGGTCGACCAGGAAGAAGAACGCCACCGCCTCACCCTCGAAGCCCTCGCCGACGTCGCGACCAACACCGTCATCGACCACCAATCCGTCCTCGCCTGGGCCGACAGCCTCGGCACCGACCACGAACAGCCCCCGCCCCGCTGACGCGCCTGCGCTGGACCACCCGCGCCCTCTCAGACCTCGCCCGCCTCCACGACTTCCTCGCCCCGGTCAACCGCCCGCCGCCGCTCGCACAATACAATCCCTCGCCCGCGCCCCCGTACGCCTCCTCGCCCACCCCCGCCTCGGTGAAACCCTCGAAGAATTCGCCCCCCACGAAGTCCGCCGCCTCATCATCGGCCACTACGAACTCCGCTACACCATCGAGCAAGAGACCATCGTCGTCCTGCGCCTCCGGCACACCCGCGAATCCCGCTGACGCCTCGCCCCCCATCCGAAAAAACACCGTCATGCACCGGCTTGTCCGGTGCACCCACGCCTTGCCTTCCGCCCGGCCCTACGGAAAAGCGAGCAAGCCCAGGGCTCCGCCCGGCACCCGCCAAGGGCCTCAAGGCCCCTGGACCCCATCCCATAAGCAAGCGAGTGGCCATCCCCCACCCTCACCGCGAACGCAACGAAGCCCGTAGGGTGGGTTTCAACCCACCATATCCGCCCCCCCGCCACGCCCTCCGCGCACCCAAGAAACCAAGCAAGCCCAGGGCACTGCCCTGGACCCGCCAAGGGCCGTGAGGCCCTTGGAACCCGATCCTGAGGGGGAGACCAGAGCTAGGGGGCGATCTCCAGGGCGATTCCTTTTTTATTCGAGAGATTCTATTACGTCTTGTATCTTCGCTGGTTGGATTGCCCATCGATAAGCAGGAAGAACTTCCCATGAGTAACCAAATTCGGCCAGTCCCGTTACTGCAAGCTGCCTGTCTTGGAAATTTACCCTCTCTATTGAACCATCGCTATTTCTATACCAGGCTTGTAAGAAATCTATCCTGTAAAGAAAATCAAGTATTCTCCTGTAGTCTGGTATTCCCTTCTCATACGCAAATGTTATCCGTCCGTTGCTTGATTTCAATATTTCCTTAAGATGAGTTGAAATTCTATCGTTGGTGTAGCGGAATTTTTCGGATGTCTTTCCACGACCGTGTGAGGGTTTGAAGCTTAGTAGCAAGCCGTCCAACCCGCTAATCCGGCTACTGTATTCGACGTTCAGATCGTTGAGTCGGTCTTCGGAATATCGGGGGAACACATTCTGCAGATCGGTGGAGTTTATGATTGTCCGGCCCTTTTGATTGGCCTCTTGGGCGGCTAACGTTAGTAGGGTTAGCAGGTCACGAGGGCGATTCCGCGTCATCGAGAGGATCACTCGGCGTGTTGGCGTCGCGTCCCAACGCCCGAACCCGTGAAATGTACGTTCTATAATTGGATCAAAAACTCGGGCTATTTCGTCCTGCCGTCGCTCCTCAGATAAATACATTTCATGGTTAAACGGTGTTTTAAAAAACCGAGCGATGCGTCGCGCGACAATTATATAAATCTGGTGGTTCGTCCATCGCAGCATAACAGCATTTTGACGAATTTTATCGATATCTTGATTTATTCGCGATATGGCATCCCACAGATCCCACCTGATGGCTATCCGGAATCTTATATTGTCATCTCTTTTCGAAATATCATAGCACGCATTTATGATGCTGTTGACAAAATGAAGCCCTGCAGAGCGACCATCCCAGCCCTTATCTATGTCATCAATGAAGAAGACAATTCTCTTAGTTCGATTCAGATCAATGCCTGCTTTCACGGCAAAATCCGAGATACCTTTTGTTTTTTTTGATGCATATTGGGTGATGCTAGAAATAAAACCAGCTACGCTAGAGAATGATTTAATAAGTTCATTTGGTATCTTTTCGGAAATAGAAGATGTGACTATGTGGCTCAATGCTTCAGTCGCAAAGACAGATTTCCAGTGATTAATTGCTTTTAACCCATCAGTAGGCAGATCATCAGCTCGTGCGATCAAATCAGATGCGGTGAGCGGTACGCAAATATGATCATCGAAATCAGACATCTCGATTTGGGACGCACGAATGATAGCGCTTTTGCCGGCCCCTTTGTTCCCGACGACAATACGCAATGGAAAATTTGCGGAGAATTGCTCATAAAAATCGTTTGTTACAAAATAATCCTTGAATCGATCTAGTTTTTCTTGCTCGGCATCGAACGAACCAAATAGTTCAAATATCGTATTAGAGTCGAATTTTTTAATCTTGAGGCTCGCGATCGGTTCTTCGTTCACAAGAAGGGGCCCTATCAATTATGTTCTAAACCGATCAGAGCACATGTGTCGGCCGGAAGGCAAATTTGTTTCGATGGTACCGCCGCATGTGAAGTGCGACCGTCTGACCGGTTTTCCTCCTACCTCCTCCATCACCCCCTAAACCCCCGAACTCCCCCTCCCACTCACCCTCTCATGCCACAACCGCAAATTCCCCAACCCCTCCCCCATCTCCAACCCGATCCACCCCGCAAAATCCACCGTCGTCAGCAAACAAATATCCGCCATCGTAAACCCATCCCCCGCCACAAAATCCCGCCCCGCCAATTCCCCATCCATCCACCCCAACGCCGCCTCATAAACCCCCCGATTGCTCTCCCCGAACTCCCGAAACTGCGCAACCAACCGAGCCGTCCGCGGATGCGCATGCCGCCAGAAATTCCGCACCGGCGTCATCACCACAAACTCCACCCGCCTTATCCACATATCCACGAGCGCCCGCTCCACCGCAGTCCGCCCGAACAGCGCCGGCTCCGGCTGTAGTTCCTCGAAATACCGGCAAATCGAAACCGTCTCGCTGATCACCGTCCCGTCGTCCAGCTCCAGCGCCGGCACCTGCCCCAGCGAATTCTTCGCACGGAACGCCTCACTCTTATGCTCCCGCGCCATCAGATCGAGCGGCGTCTCCGCCAGCGCAATCCCCTTCTCTGCCAGAAATATCCGCACCCGCCGCGGATTCGGCGCCGGCAACGGCGCCCCATAAAGAATCATCGAACCCCCTCCCCAACCAATCCCCCATCCTACGACGCCCACCCCCCACCACCAAGAATCCCCTTGCAGCCACAATGGTGAGACATTAAAAATAACGTGAATGACAACTCTCGCCACCACCTTCCGAGCCATCCTCACCGGTTTCCAGGCCGTCATCGGCATCGTCGCGCGCAAAGAACCCCACCGCGATGCCTTCCTCGCCCAAATCTACCACCACCTCAACCGCACCATCCAACGCTTCGAAAAACTCGTCGCCCACTGGCGCAACA
>CAIYSR010000002.1 GCA_903928895.1 uncultured Rhodospirillales bacterium
CTTGCGCATCTAACTTATCCTTTTCAGAGGAAACGACTCACTCATAGAGGGTCGGTCTAAAAAATAAAGCTGTACTCGCGATTGGAACAATGCGTAGTGTGGTGATCGCCGCCAAGTTTGGACGACTCAGGCGGTCACTTGCCGCACTTCTTCTGGATAGGCTTGGGCGTTGACCGGGTATGGCTCACAACCTTTACCGGCTTCGGCCCAGGCTTTTCCGTCCGTTCAGGACGACACTTGATCTTAGACATCGCATACACCTCCTTTCCGGGGCACTTGCCCCCGCGTAAGGGCTCTGCGACTCGGAAAGAAAGCGGCGACCACCGATTCGGCATTTATCAACAGCCGAGAAAGAGTCCACCGTTATTTTGCTGCCCGCTGCCAGTATCCCGACCAATCCACGCTAGGCCGCGACGCCAGCGCCAGTGCGACCACGTTCCGGGTTTGGTTCCCGTTGGCCACTCGGCGGTTATCCTCGCGCCATGACGCCTCTTGGGCGTAGCGGATGAGGTAGGAGCCCGCGATGTGGTGATGATGGCCGATCTCGGCCCGACGCATCCGACCGAAGAACCCCTCGGCGCCATTGGTATAGACGCCGCTCCCATCGCTATAGAGCGCACTGTGGTCGATCCGCTGCATCGGGAAGCGGGCTTGCAGATCGTTCCAAGATGCCGCTTCGTCGGCCATGATCTCGGTGCCCTTGGCGGCACGAGCCGCGATGAACCCAAGAGCGGCGGACTCGGACTTGAACACGGCCGGGAGGGTACGGCCGCCACGCTCGCGCATCACGACGACGACCTGGCGCTTGCCGTTCTGGTTCTTGGCAAGGCGACGGTCGCGCCGGTTCTCTTTGTGGTTGGCGGGCTTCACGTAGCCGCCGAAATAGCCGCCATCGACCTCGACCACGCGACCGGGGCCACCCATGGTCCGGCCCTTCAATTCCAGCGCCATTGCCTCGCGAAGTTTATGGGCGAGGACGAACGCGGTCTTGTACTGGCAATCCAGATCACGGGAGAGGGCAAGAGCGGACTTGCCCTTAACCTCATTCACGAAGATCGCCACGGCCATCATGTAGGACCGGAGCGGCATCTTGTGGTGGGCGAAGATGGTGCCGCTGGTAAGGCTGAAATCGCCCCGGCAGGCTTTGCAGCGGAACCGGAGCGCGCCGGACGGGCGGCGGCACTCGTACACGGTGGGGCTGCCACAGTGCGGGCAATGCGGGCTGCCGTCATGGTCGGCCCAGCGGATCGCCTTGAACGTGGTTTCAACCGCCTCATCCGTCATCCGCGCGACGGCGCCGATGCTGAGTGTCCGGGCTTTGGCTGAAAGGAGAAAGTGTTGGGCCATCTGTCATATCCGCTTGCTATCTCGCGAATATGGAAGGCAAACCTATCATTGTCAACCGCTATCTTTCGTATATGATAGGTGACGGTCAATTTTGATAGGAGTGAATATGGCGCACGCTACGACGGAGAAGGAATGGGGGGCTCGCGCGAGCCGGTTCCTCAAAGCCGAGTTAAAGCGAGCCGGTCTCGGCTACAAGGAACTGGCTGAGCGGATGAAGCCTCATGGATTCGAGGAAACCGAGGCGTCCATTACCAGCAAGCTATCGCGGGGGACGTTTGCCGCGACGTTCTTGCTGGCCGCTTTGGCTGCGTTGGAGATGGAGGGGTTGAGTCTCTCCGACCTGTAGGACAGGATCACCTCCGGTTTTGGGGGTGTTGAAGATGTGCAAGGCAATCTTGAAAGCCACCTTGGCCTTGATGGCGGCATTGGCCGTTTTGGTGTTTGTTGTTAACTCGTTAGAGCATTTCAAGGATTGCATACACAACCACAAGAACCACGAAGCCTATCGCGCTCTTCACGAAAACCTCTCCGTAAGCGTCAAAACGGTCGTTCGGCTCCAACTGAACACCGCCTGCGGAATGGAAGCCGTCCACAAAAACGAGGGGGCGTTCACTCTCGTCTTTACGTTCCTCGTCGCCTTGTTCACCGCCACTCTGTGGCAGACCACGAAGCGATTGGTCATCGGCGCTGAACTCACCGCCGAGCGGCAGTTGCGCGCTTACGTGCACATTGCAATACGACAGGAAAGCAGAATTGAAATACGTGGTAACGTTATCTTGCCAGTCAATTTGAGGATAAAGAACGCCGGACAAACTCCCGCCTATAAGATGGTGATAGCGAGTCAGGTAGATGTTGCACCCTTTCCATCCCCCGGAAATCTTCCAGCCCCAACCTTTGATAAGGCCAAGGGGTCGGAAACCTCCATCCATTCTAGGCAGTTCTTGTGGATGACATCCGAAAGCAAAAACCCCATCACCGATGAACAAATCTCCCATTTGTTGACGGGAGTCTTTCGAGTCTACGTCCATGGATTCATCAACTACATAGACGTGTTCGACTGCGAGCGAACGGCGCACTTTCGTTTGGTCGCCACAGAACCAGGAACCGGCCCCACAGGTTTGAGCTATTGCCGCGAGGGCAACTATGACACCTAGGTTCATCCCCCTACCTCCCCTCGAAATGTGGGGAGGGTGCCAGCCCGGCGCTTGTGGCGGCTGCTACATAAGACCGGACTCTTCCAGCCTTTGCGTGGGTTGGTATCGCGCGCCGGGTTGGCGGGCGGCGGCGTGCCAAAAGAGACTCATACCGGCCGCCGTTGACCCATACTTTATGGGTCAATCTTTACGGCGGTTGGTATGACAACCCCTTCCTTGCCTTGCGCCGCAGGCAGTCATCCCGCGCTCCCAGCACCATCTCGCCTGGAATAAGGGTTTGATGGCTTCGCCGCTCCCCACACCGGGAATCACGCCCCACACGACAACGGATGGAGTTTTTTTGCTTCTTTTTTTCCAAAAAAAGAAGCGCTTCCCTCTCCCACTTCCCGCCCGAGTCTCCGGTTTTGCACAATGGTCCCGCCGCCGCCGTGCATGGTTGAATTCACGGCGGCTTTAAGGCTTCATCGCCTCGCACAGAGCTGGACCGATCCGGCCGTCGGGAGGATTTTCATGGGATTTGCGCGCCGGGCGATACTTCATGCCGCCATGCTGATCACCGCGTTCGCGGCTTCCCCCGCCCATGCCGCCGGGGCCGACGCGGCGCTGATCGAGGCGGCGCGCCGGGAGGGCCAGGTCGTCTGGTATTCCACGCTCATCGTCAACCAGATCACGCGCCCGCTGGCCTTGGCTTTCGAGAAGAAATATCCCGGCATCAAGGTCCAGTATTCGCGCGCCACCAGCACCGACGTCGCGCTCAAGATCGCCAGCGAGGCCCGCGCCGGGCGGATCCAGGCCGATGTGTTCGACGGCTCCAACACCGTCTTCCCGCTCGGCGACGCCGGGTTGGTGGAGACCTATCTGGTCGAGGCCGCCAGCGCCTACCCGCCGGAGCTGCGCGATGCCAAGGGCACCTGGACCGCGCTCAACGTCTATTTCATGACCGCCGGCTACAACACCGATCTGGTCAAGGGCGCCGACATCCCGAAAACCTTCGATGACCTGCTGGACCCGAAATGGGCGGGCAAGATGGCCTGGACGACGGACCCCACCGTCAACGGCGCGCCCGGTTTCATCCAGAACATCCTGGCGCTGAAGGGCGAGGCCGCCGGCATGGCCTATCTCAAGGCGCTCGCCGGCCAGAAGGTGGTGAACATCCCCGCCTCGCAGCGCGTGGTGCTGGACAAGGTGATCGCCGGGGAATTCCCGCTCGGGCTGATGATCTTCAACCACCATGCCACCATCTCCGCCGAGCAGGGCGCCCCGGTGGCCTGGGCGCGGCTGGAGCCGCTGGTCAGCAACGCCAACCTGATCAGCGCGGTGAAAGGCGCGCCGCACCCCAACGCGGCCCGGCTGTTCCTCGAATACGTGCTCTCCGTCGAGGGCCAGAAGGAGGTCGCCAAATCGCTCTATCTGCCCGCCCATCCGCGGGTGCAGGCGCAGGTGGCCGGGCTCAAGCCTGAGGCTGGCGGCTTCAAGGCCCGTATCGTGACGCCCGATATGCTGCGCGCCGGCGAGAAGGGGTGGACCGCGATCTACCAGGATCTGTTCAGGTGAGCCTCGCCGCGGTCAATGCGCGCCGCGTCCTGCCGCTGGTCACCGGCCTGCTCCTCGCCGCCCTGATGCTGCCGCCGCTGGCGATGCTGGTCCATGGCAGCTTCGCCCAGACCAATGCCGCCGGGGCGGTCACGGGCTGGACGCTGCACCATTTCCGCGCCCTGCTGACCGCCCCCGGCGTCGGCACCACCTTGTGGAACAGCCTCGTCTTCAGCGCCGGCAGCACCGTGCTGTCGCTGGCGGTGGGGGGGCTGCTGGCCTGGCTGGTGGAGCGCACCAACGCGCCGCTGCGCTTTCTCGCCACTCTGTCGACCATCATCTCCATGGGCACGCCCTATGTCCTGCATGTCGTGGCCTGGCTGTTCCTGCTCGGGCCGGTCGGGCCGGCGAACGGGCTGTGGCAGGCGGCCGGCGGGGCGGGCAAGCTGATCGAGGTGCAGTCGATGGGCGGCATGATCCTGATCGAGGGGTTTCTGTGGTCGCCGCTGGTGTTCCTGCTGCTCGGCGCGACCTTCCGGGCGGCGAATGCGGACATGGAGGAGGCGGCGCGGACGTCGGGCGCCTCGGTGCCGGCCACGATCTGGCGGATTTCGCTCCCTCTCGCCATGCCGGCGATCCTGGCGCTGGCCTTGTTCGTGTTCATCCGCGCCATCGGGGCGTTCGAGGTGCCGGCGCTGGTGGGTATTCCGAGCCGGATCTACGTGCTGACCACCACCGTGTTCGAAAGCATGAAGACGATGCCGCCCGATCTCGGCCAGGCCAGCGCCTTCGCCGTGGTGATGGTGGCGATCGTGGCGGTTCTGCTGCATTTTTACGGGCGGCTGTCGGCCAATGCGGAGAAATACCATTCGGTGACCGGCAAGGGGTTCCGGCCGCGCCCGTTCGATCTCGGCGCCTGGCGCTGGGCGGCCGGCGCGCTGATCGTGGCGAACTTCATCATCGTGCTGCTGCTGCCGATGATCGCGCTGGTGTGGATGGCGTTGCAGCGCTTCCCGCGCGGCTTCAGCATGGCCGGGCTCAAGACGCTGACCTTGTCCAATTTCAACGCGGTGATCGAGGCGCCCAACTATCTGGATCTCGCGTTCAATTCCCTGCTGGTGGCGGCCGGGGCGGCGAGCGCGATCATGGCGCTGGCCGCCTTCGCCGGCTGGATCGCCGCGCGCAACGCGCCGGGCGGGCGGGTGCTGGACCAGTTGTCGACCCTTTCGCTGGTGTTCCCCGGCATCGTGCTCGGCGTCGCCGTGATGGAGGTCTATCTGCGGGTGCCGCTGCCGATCTACGGCACGCTGTGGATCATCCTGATCGCCTACATCATCCGCTTCATGCCGTTCGGCATGCGCTATGTGTACGCGGGCGTGCTGCAACTGCACCGCGAGCTGGAGGAGGCCGCCGCCGTCGCCGGGGCCGGCACCCTGACCATCCTGCGCCGTATCGTCGCCCCGCTGCTGCGCCCGGCGATGGTGGCGGGATGGCTGTTCATCTTCCTGATCGCCAACAAGGAACTGGCCATCGCGGTGCTGCTGGCCAGCCCCGGCGCCCAGGTGGCGGCCGTGGCGGTGTTCGATTTGTGGGTGAACGGCCAGGGCGGCGAGCTCGCCGCCTTCGGCCTGTTGTGGACGCTGCTGATGACCGTCGTCGCCGTCCTGTTCTTCTGGCAGTCCCGCCGCGGCGGGGCGGATATCTGGGGCAATTGATGCTGACCGTCGAACGCCTCACCCGTATTTTCGCCAACCGCTACGACACCGTCGCCGGCGGGGTGCGCGAGGCGGATTTCGCCCTGGCGCAGGGGCAGTTCTTCACCCTGCTCGGTCCCTCCGGCTGCGGCAAGACCACCACGCTGCGCTGCATCGCCGGGCTGGAGAAGCCGGATGCCGGGCGCATCGTGCTGGCCGGGCGGCCCTTGTTCGATGGCGCGGCCGGGCTGCTGGTGCCGGTGCATCAGCGCGGCATCGGCATGGTGTTCCAGTCCTACGCGATCTGGCCGCACATGACGGTGTTCGAGAACGTGGCGTTTCCGCTCCGGGTCGGGCGCCGCATGGCCCGTGAGGAGATTGCCCGACAGGTGGATCGCGCGCTCGCCACCGTCGGCCTCGGCGCCTACGGGCCACGCCCGGCGACCCGGCTGTCCGGCGGGCAGCAGCAGCGGGTGGCCCTGGCGCGGGCGATCGTGCACGAGCCCAAGCTGCTGCTGCTCGACGAACCGCTCTCCAATCTCGATGCCGCCTTGCGCGAGGAGATGCGGATCGAGCTGCGCCGGCTCCAGCGGGAGATCGGCATCACTACCGTCTATGTCACGCATGACCAATCCGAGGCGCTGGCGATGTCGGACCTGATCGCGGTGATGGACCGCGGCCGCATCGTGCAGCTCGATGCGCCGCGGGCGATCTATTTCACCCCGGCCAGCGCCTTCGTCGCCCGCTTCATCGGCGCCGCCAACCTGCTCGCCGGCGTGGCAGCGGCGGCGGTGGCGGCCGGCACGCTCGGTGCGGTGCGCCTGGATGGCGGAGCCGTGATTCAGGCGCTGTTTCCCGCCGCGGCACCAGCCGGCACCAGGCTCAGCGTCGCGGTACGGCCGGAAAGCATCACGCTGGGCACGCCGGACGGCACGGCCAACCGGCTCGACGGCACGCTCGCGGACGTCAGCTTCCTGGGCGCGACGCTGCGCTGCGACGTGGCGGTCGGCGCCGAGATGCTGCGGGTGGCCACCACGGCTGACGTGGCACCCGCCCCGGGGGCCGCGGTCAGGCTGGCGTTCGCGCCCCAGGCGGCGATTGCCCTGCGCGCCGAGGGCTGACTTCGGCCGGCCTACCGCGAGAACGCGATGCTTTCCAGCGCGATGCCGAGGTTGCGGGTGTCGATCGAGGCCGGATCGAGCGAACGGACCGGCACGAACAGCGGGGCCGTGATCGCCAGGGTGTTGACGCCCTCGATCGCCCGCGCGAGCCGGGTCTCGATGGTACACCACTCGGCGTTGCGCTCGACGATGCTGAACGGCAGCGGATAGCCGTGCAGATGCAGGCGGACGCGGTCGAACGGATAGTTGGAGCCGATGCTGAACAGGCGCAGGTTGATGCGCGAGATCGGCGCCGGCGGCACGAAATGGATCCGCGCCGGCGGCCCCTCGTTCAGCCAGGAGATCCCGCTGTCCTCCCAGGGATGGAAGCCCTGGCGGCCCGCCACATCGGGCAGCAGCACGCGCTGGCCGAGGGGCGGCTGGAACACCATGCCCTGCAGGCCTGGGCCGGGCGTTTCGCTCGCCAGCGCCGCAAGACGGCTGCGGAAGATATCCTTCGCCCGTTCGTAGAGCACGATGTCGAGCCGGTTGCGCTCGACCACCGCCATCACGTTGCGCCAGTCCTGATCGGCGGCGTCCGGCCCGGTGGTGTTGAGCACCATCGCATCGAGCGCGAACGGGATGTCCCAGTGATGGCGCAGCAGCCGCAGCGTGTCGCCCATGTGCTCGGCGAGGCCGAAATCCATGGCCTCGAGCTGGGCCAAGGCGCGTTCGATCAACTCGGGATGCTGATCCGCATGGGTGTACTCGTCGTCGCCCGGCTGGCTGAAGCGCCGCTCGCCGGCCAGCATGCGGCACATCCCGTTGGTCAGCTGCGGATACAGCGCCGGATCGCGCGCAGCGAGAAAGGACTCGAAAGAGAAACCCCGGCGCAGGCCGAGCCGCTCGATATCGGGGTTCCTGCGCTGGAAGCGGAACAGCGAGAACACCCGGGCGATCGGGTCGCGCAGAATGGTGAAGGGCCGGAAATATGGCATCCTTCCATCCATCACATCGGCCGGCAGATGTCCGTTGAGACAGGCGACCTCCTCTCCCTGCCGCGTCATCACCGCATCGATCCTTGTATCGAGCTCCGGATCCTCGAGGGCCAGGCGCAGCACCCGGCGCTCGCCGAACAGGTTCTGCAACATGGTTACGAACGAGGTGCCCGCGGTCTTGGGGATGTGCAGGAAGAAGCCTGGCCTTGGGTCGGCCCCCCCCGCATCCGCATCGCGCACCAGGCCCTGCGGCAGCGGATCGAGGATGAGGGAGGGGGTCTGGTCCGGCACTCGCGCTGCAATCCTGGCGGCCGCATGGGAAGCACCGTCGCGGGGCGCCGCTCCCCGGCCGGCAATGCCAACTTAGTGCGCCCGTTTGCCATTTGTATGCAACAAAGCGTGACGACCGGCACCGGCCCTGCATTCCCAGGCAATCCAAATTCGCATGCCGCTAGTGGAAGTCGCGCGATCTCGGCATCCGCGGCGCGGGCGCCTCATCGGCCCGTGCCAGCGCCCGCATCACCGGCGGTGGCGTCTCCAGCCGGGCCAGCAGATCCGAGCGATCCGCCAAGGTTTCAGCCAGGATATGGACAATTCCCTCTTCGGTGCGCTGCATCCGGCCCTGCACCTCCAGCAGCGAGGCCGCCACCAAGGCCCGGCGGAAGCGATCGATCAGCGCCGGCCAGATCACGATATTGGCAATCCCGGTCTCGTCCTCGATCGTGGCGAACACCACGCCGCCGGCAGTTCCGGGCCGCTGCCGAACCAACACGACCCCGGCCACACGAAGTTTTGACCCGTCCCGCGCGGTCGCCGCGGCGGCGCAGGTCACGATCCCCTCCGCCGCGAGCCCCGCGCGCAGGAAGCGCAGCGGATGCGCCTTCAGCGACAGGCCCGTACTTTGGTAATCCGCCGCGACATGCTCGGAGAGCGCCATCAGCGGCAGCGGCGCCTTCGTCACCGCCACCGGCAGACCCGCCAGCAGCGGCAGGTCCGCCTCGTCGCGCAATCCGCGCACCAGCCACAGCGCGGCCCGCCGGTCGAGCCCGAGGCTGCGCAGCGCATCCGCCTCCGCCAGCGCCACCAGCGCCACCTTCGGCAGCCCCGCCGCCACCAGGGCGGCAAAATCAGCGAACCGTCGTTCTCCCTCGGGGAGATCCGGGCGGGACCCGGCAAGCTCCGCCCACGCCTCCCGGAAGCCGTCGATCACCCGAAACCCCAGCCGCAGCACCGCCCCCCCCTCCAGCGTGCAATCCCACCCCGAGGCATTCACATCCACGCCCCGCACCTCCACCCCATGCTCGCGCGCATCGCGCACGATCTGCGCCGGCGCATAGAACCCCATCGGCTGCGAATTCAGCAGCGCCGCCGCGAACGCCGCCGGATGATGGCACTTCAGCCACGCCGAGACGTACACCAGATGCGCGAAACTCGCCGCATGGCTCTCCGGAAACCCATAGGTCCCGAACCCCTCGATCTGCTTGAAGCAGCGCTCGGCAAACTCCGCCGCATAGCCCCGCGCCACCATCCCGCCGACCATCTGGGCATGGAACTTGTGGATCGTCCCCACATTGCGAAACGTCGCCATCGCGCGCCGCAGCGCATTGGCCTCGCCCGGCGTGAACCTCGCCGCCTCGATGGCGATCCGCATCGCCTGCTCCTGGAACAGCGGCACCCCCAGCGTCCGCCCCAGCACCCGCTCCAGCTCATCGGGCGGACCATGCGCCGGATCGGGCGAGGGAAATTCCACCGTCTCGAACCCCTGCCGCCGCCGCAGATAGGGATGCACCATATCCCCCTGGATCGGCCCGGGCCGCACGATCGCCACCTCGATCACCAGATCATAGAACATCCGCGGCCTGAGCCGCGGCAGCATGTTCATCTGCGCCCGGCTCTCCACCTGGAACACGCCCAGCGAATCCGCCCGGCACAACATGTCATACGTCGCCCGGTCCTCGCGCGGCACATCGGCCAGATCCACCACCGCGATCCCCCGCTCCTGCAACAGCACGAACGCCTTGCGGATGCAGGTCAGCATCCCGAGCGCCAGCACATCGACCTTCATGATCCCGAGATTGTCGATATCGTCCTTGTCCCACTCGATGAACGTCCGCCCCTCCATCGCCGCCGGCCCGATCGGCACCGTCTCGTCGAGCGCCCCCTTGGTCAGCACGAACCCCCCGACATGCTGCGAAAGATGCCGCGGCAACCCCACCAGTTCCCGCGCCAGCCCCACCGTCCGCCGCACGATCGGCGCCGAAGGATCGAGCCCGATCTCCACCAGCCGCTCATCCGGCCACAAATCCCCCCCCGAATTCCACGACTGCGCCGACAGCGCCGCGGTCGCATCCTCCGGCAACCCCATCACCCGGCCGACCTCCCGCACCGCCATTTTCGGCCGGTAGTGAATGACCGTCGCCGCGATCCCCGCCCGATGCCGCCCGTAGCGCCGGTAGATGTACTGGATCACCTCCTCGCGCCGCTCATGCTCGAAATCGACATCGATATCCGGCGGCTCCCGCCGCTCCGCCGAGACGAACCGCTCGAACAGCAGATCGCTCTGCGCCGGATCCACCGCCGTGATCCACAGGCAATAGCAGACCGCCGAATTCGCCGCCGACCCCCGCCCCTGGCACAGGATCCCCTCGCCCCGGGCAAACGCCACGATGTCATGCACGGTGAGGAAATACGCCGCATAGCGCAGCTCCGCGATCAGCAGCAGTTCCTTCTCCAGCGTCGCCGCCACCTTCGCCGGCACCCCCTCCGGATAGCGCCGCCCCGCCCCCGCCCAGGTCAACGCCGCCAGATGCAAATCCGGCGTCATCCCGGCCGGGATCGGCTCCTCCGGATACTCGTACGACAAATCATCGAGCGAGAACGAACACCGCCCCATCACCTCCATCGTCCGCTCCACCGCCCCGGGCAGGCTCCGGAACAGCCGCGCCATCTCCGTCGGCGCCTTCAGATGCCGCTCCGCATTGGGCTCCAACGCCCGCCCCGCCGCCGCGATCGTCGTCTTCAGCCGGATGCAACTCAGCACATCCTGCAAATTCCGCCGCTCCGGCCGATGGAACAGCACATCATTGGTCGCCACCACCGCCACCCTCTCCCGCGCCGCCACCTCGCCGAGCGCCCGCAGCCGCGCCGCATCATCGCCCCGATGCCGTCGCGTCACCGCCAGATACGCCCGGTTGCCCAACACCTCCCGCACCCGCGCGAGCCGCCCCGCAAACCCCGCCTCCAGCCGCCCCGGCGCCACCACGATCCCCACCTGCCCCGCCGCAAACCCCGCGAAATCCGCGAAATCCAGCAGACACTCCCCCTTGCGCGCCCGCCCCTTCCCGATCGTCAACAGCCGCGTCAGCCGCCCCCACGCCGCCCGATCCACCGGGTAGCACAACATCTCCGGCGTCCCATCCCGAAACGCGAGCCGCACCCCAGGCACCACCCGCACCCCCGCCTCCTTCGCCGCCTCATGCGCCCGCACCACGCCAGCCACCGTGTTGCGATCCGCCACCCCCAGCGCCGCGACCCCCAACGCCTTCGCCTGCCCCACCAACTCCTCGGCATGGCTCGCCCCCTCGAGAAACGAGAACGGCGTCCTCACCTCCAGCTCAGCATAATCGGCATGGCGCAGCATGCCGATTGTGTTCTAGTTTTGTTCCTTTCCGTCAAGCCCTATTTGCGCGCGATGGGCCAGACAATCATGACAATTTTGAAGGATGATCGGCTTTCACAGATTTGTCGTTGCGGAAGGCGCACGCGCTCCAACATCCTCTTGACTGGGAAATTCGCATTGGAGGTAACGTGATGCGTCGTCGTGGTCTTCTGTTCGGAGCGGGATCGGCCCTGTCCACGGGCGCGCTGCCGCACTGGTCCGGCGCCGCCTTCGCCGCCGGAACCCAGCCCGACAGCTTCGAACTGCGCCTCGCCGATTTCGCCCTCGCCCTGCGCTATGACACGTTGTCCGCCGACGTGATCGAGGCAGCGAAGCGCACGCTGCTGGACACTCTGGGATGCGCGCTCGGCGCCGTGGGTTCGGAGGCCGCCGTGATCGCGGACAAGACCATCCGCGCCACGTTCGGCGAAGGCAACGCCGCCTCGATCATCGGCCAGCAGCGCCCCGCCACCATCGAAGGCGCCACCTTCGTCAACGGCGTGCTGGTGCGCTCGCTCGATCTGAACGACACCTATCTGGGGACCGAACCGCTGCACCCGAGCGAGATTCTCCCGGCCGCCCTGGCCATCTGCGAGGAGGGCCAGCGCAGCGGACGGGACCTGATCGAAGCACTCGCGATCGGCTACGAGGCGTCATCACGCATCAACGATGCCCTGTCGTTCATCGAGCGCGGGTTTCATCCCATGTGCGCCGCGGCCTATTCCGTGCCGCTGATGGCGGGGCGGCTCTGGGGGTTGAAGCGGGAGACCATCGCCCAAGCCGTCGGAATATCCGCGGCACGCGGCTACACCTCATTTGTCATCAACAGCGGCGCGATCAGCATGATGAAGGCAATGGGCCTGGCCGGCCTCGCGACCGATGGGATATTCGCCACCCGCCTTGCGGCCCAGGGGTTCACCGGTCCGCAGGACACGCTGGAATGGGTGGTGGCCAAGATGAAGCCGGCGAAGGCGACGCTTCCCGTCGATCTCGCGCCGGACCGCCCGCGCCTGCCGCGCGTGTCGTTCAAGCGGTTTCCGATCCAGATCGAACTCGCCGCCCCCGCCGAGGCCGGCGCCCTGCTGTCGGGGCGGATCAAGGGTCGTGTGCCGGACATCCGCGAGATCGTGGTGCAGACCTATCCGGGCATCATCGAGCGCGTCGCCGACGCCCCGAAG
Source organism: uncultured Rhodospirillales bacterium (assembly GCA_903928895.1). Taxonomy (GTDB): domain Bacteria; phylum Pseudomonadota; class Alphaproteobacteria; order Acetobacterales; family Acetobacteraceae; genus CAIYPH01. Next base: position 12,663 of record CAIYSR010000002.1, read on the forward strand.
TTCGACCCGCAAACCAAAGGCACAGCCGATCACAGCCTGCCCGTCTGCCTCGCCATGGCACTGCTCGACGGGGACGTGACGGTCGCCCAGTTCGAAAAGGATCGCTGGCGCGACCAGGACGTGATGGCCCTGGTGAAGCGCACCAAGGTCGTGCCCTCCGAGACCCTGATGGCGAAACTGCCGAAGGGACGCGGCGCCATCGTCGACCTGGTCTTCACCGACGGTTCGACCCTGCGCGAGACGGTCGAGGTTCCCGAGGGAGACCCGGCACGCCCGCTCTCCCGCGCCTCCCTGGAGCGCAAGTTCTTCGCCTTCGCAACCCCGGTCCTCCGGCAGGACGGCGCGAAGCGCGTGCTGGACATGGTCAATGGCCTCGAAGCCGTGAAGGATGTCAGGGAACTCATGCACACCCTGAAGGCCTGAGTCTCCGGCCGGCAGCCCCCACTGGCCGCTCCACGCCCACGAGGAGAAACTCGTCAGTCCAGCCCTGGGAACTCTACGGCATGGAGCGCGACCGCACCAGGCTGAACGATCTGGCCGACCGCGCAAAACCCCACCTCGCCCATGCTAGCGGCGTCATCGACTGGTCCGTCCTCGAACCCCGTCTCCTCGCCGCCTGGAAAACCGACAACCTGCACGGCTGAACCCGCTCACGGATCGATCGCCGCCGCACACGCGTCCGTCGGCGCCGCCGCGACGTGGCCGATATACGGAAATATCTTCACCACCGCCGAGCCCAGCCGGCACGGCGCCGCCGCCAGCCCGCACCCCTGCAACCCCAGCAAAACCAGCACCGCCACCACCCGTACCATCGCCCTACCTCCCGATGAAGCGCGGCTTGCGCTTCTCCCTGAACGCCGCCTTGCCCTCCTGGTGATCCTGCGTCCGGTTCAGCTGCGGCTGCACCATCGCCTCCATCTCCAGATAATCCTCCAGGCTCACCGACGGCGCCATGTGGAACAGCTTCTTCGCCAACCCGAACATGAACGTCGGCCCCTCCGCCATATCCCGCGCCATCTCCATCGTGCGCCCCATCAAATCCCCATCCGCCACCACATGATTGACCAGCCCGAGCTTCAACGCCTCCGCCGCCCCCACCACCCGCGCCGTGAACACCAGCTCCTTCGCCAAATTCATCCCCAGCCGCCGCGTCAGATACCAGATCGCCCCGCCATCCGGCCCCAGCGCAATCCGCCGGAAAATCTGCGAAAACACCGCCGTCTCCGACGCCACCACCATGTCGCAGCCCAAAGCGAGGCTCCACCCGATCCCCACCGCATGCCCCCGCACCGCGGCAATCACCGGCTTCTCGATCGCATGCAGCGTGCGCATGTAGGTATGGCTCAACTTCTGCAACCGATGCCGCGCCGCCCGCCCATCGCTGTCCCCCATCCGGTCCACATCCGCCCCGGAACAAAACGCCTCCCCCGCCCCCGTCAGCACCAGCGCGCGAATATCGTCGTCGAACCGCGCCCGCTGGAAATGCGCGATCAACCCCTCCCGCATCTCCACCGTCAGCGCATTCTTCTTCTCCGGACGGTTCAGCGTAATCGTCGCCACCGCGCCCTCGACATTCATCTCAACCGACATCGCTCGCTCCCTCTTTGCCTCAGGATGCACACCAGGCCGCGCCGAACCAAGCCCCGAGGTTGACGAACCGGCGCCCCCCCGGCACCGTTCCCTCAACCACAGGAAACGCCGCCCAATGCCGGTCCCCGCCGCTCTTAGCCGCCTCCGCCTCCCCGTCATCGCGGCCCCGATGTTCCTCGTCTCCGGCACCGACCTCGTGATCGCCGAAAGCCGCGCCGGCATCTGCGGCTCCCTCCCCTCCCTCAACGCCCGCCCCCAGGACACCTTCGACACCTGGCTCACCGAAATCGAAACCGGCCTCGCCGGCACCTCCGCCCCCTACGCCGTCAACCTCGTCGCCCACCGCAGCAATGACCGCCTCCTCGGCGACCTCGAAACCTGCGTCCGCCACAAGGTCCCCCTCCTTCTCACCAGCCTCCAATCCCCCGGCGAAGTCGTCGCCGCCGCCCACACCTACGGCGGCCTCGTCTTCCACGACGTCATTTCCCTCCGTCACGCCGAAAAGGCGCTCGAAGCCGGCGTCGACGGCCTCATCCTGGTCTGCGCCGGCGCCGGCGGCCACGGCGGCGCCCTCTCCCCCTTCGCCCTCATCCAGGAAGTCCGCCGCATCTACAGCGGCCCCCTCGTCCTCGCCGGCGCAATCACCAACGGCGCCTCGATCCTCGCAGCCCAGGCCATGGGCGCCGACCTCGTCTACATCGGCACCCGCTTCATCGCCACCACCGAAGCCACCGCCGCCCCCGCCTACAAACAAATGCTCGTCGACACCACCGCCCGCGACATCGTCTACACCAACCTCTTCTCCGGCGTGCACGGCAACTACCTCGCCCCCACCATCGCCGCCGCCGGGCTCGACCCCGCCCACCTCCCCACCCCCGAACCCGGCAAAACCTACGTCGCCGGCCACAAACGCGAAAAACCCCAAGCCTGGCGCGACATCTGGGGCGCCGGCCAAGGCGTCGGCGGCATCACCTCCATCGACCCCGTCGCCACCGTCATCGACCGCCTCGAAACCGAATACCACGCCGCCTGGGCCCGCATGAACGCCCTGCACAACACCGGGAGCACCAAACGATGAGCGCCGCCCTCAAACAACCCGACCTCGCCGCCCTCGACGCCATGACCGACCACCAGTTCCGCATGGAAGTCCGCACCTGGGTCGAAACCCACTACCCCCCGGACCTCCGCAACCCCCCCTCGCGCCTCCATTTCAGCGAAACCAAGGTCTGGTACCACCTCCTCTCCAACCGCGGCTGGCTCGCCCCCGGCTGGCCCCGCCAATACGGCGGCATGGGCCTCTCCGCTGCCCGCCAGCTCATCATGATCGAGGAATTCCAGCGCCACGGCTGCGCCCGCAACAACGACATGGGCGTCTCCATGCTCGGCCCCCTCCTCATCCGCTACGGCACCGAGGACCAAAAAGCCCACTTCCTCCCGAAAATCCTCGCCGGCGAACACATCTGGTGCCAAGGCTACTCCGAACCCGGCGCCGGCTCCGATCTCGCGGCCCTGCGCACCGAAGCCCTCCTCGAAGGTGACCACTGGGTCGTCAACGGCCAGAAAATCTGGACGTCCCTGGCCATGGACGCCAACTGGATCTTCCTCCTCGTCCGCACCAACAAAACCGCGAAGAAACAGGAAGGCATCTCCTTCCTCCTCGTCGAAATGGACAGCCCCGGCATCACCGTCCGCCCCATCCGCAACATCGATATGGGCGAGGAATTCTGCGAAGTCTTCTTCGACAACGTCCACGTCCCCCGCCACAACCTCGTCGGCAACATCGACCAGGGCTGGACCATGGCCAAAACCCTCCTCGGCTTCGAACGCATCGGCATCGGCTCCCCACGCCAATCCAGCTACGCCCTCAAACGCCTCAAAACCCTCGCCGAACACGCAGGCGCCACCGAAGACCCCACCTTCCAGGACCGCTACACCCGCCTGCGCATGGACCTCGCCGACCACAACACCCTCTACCAGGTCTTCGCCGACCGCGTCCGCCGCGGCGAACCCCTGGGTCAGGACGTCTCCATGCTCAAAATCAACCAGACCGAACTCTACCAACGCATCACCGAAGCCATGCTCGACGTCGGCGCCGAAGAAGCCGCCCTCCTCGGCCCCATCAACGGCAACCGAGACCTCAACCCCGCCGGCCAGTTCCTCCAATCCCGCCCCGCCACCATCTACGGCGGCAGCAACGAAATCCAACGCAACGTCATCGCCAAAAACGTCCTCGAACTCGGCTAACCGCCAAAACTGCCTCTCCCCCGCTTGAGGGGAGAGGCCCGGGGTGAGGGGGCTCCCCCAAACCAACCGCCCCAGTCCGAAAGCAAGCAAGCGCGTTCTTTTTTGAAAAAAAGAACCAAAAAACTTTTCATCGATTCTGAGTCGAATTGAGCATGGCGTTTATCCATCAAAAATCCCCCTCTAGCCTACGACTCGCGCTTTGCACCAAATTTGGCCGCACTGGAAAATAGATGACCTTGCCAAAAGCTTCCGGTGGAGAGGAGCCGTCTGAATTGAATTGGTGTCGCCTTCCCTGCCGTACCCCCAAATCAGGAATATCCACGCACGACTTGTCGCCGCCGAATTGAGGACGTAACATCTCATCATGGAGACCGCACCGGAGATTCCTCTCGACATACGGGAAGCGATGCATGATTGCATCCTCTCCCTGTTCTGGCCAAAGAAGAAGATTGTCGAATTTTTCCACAGCATTGGATGCCCGGCCAATCTGGTGGCGCACCCTGAGACTGGGACAACCCGCCACATGATCGTAGTGGATGCGTTTTCCCAGTTGTCGGCAAGGCCAGATCGCGGGTATGCGATTTTTCAGGTGATGATAGATCGGTTGGCAAATTGGATCTATTTCGATCCATATTACTTCGAAAAACTTGCAAAACTCGACAGAACTGAGGCTGAGAGGAATATTCTGCGCCTCAAGCGCTCAGTTGAGCAGAGAAACTCAATTACAACGAGCCGACGGACTGCATCGCATAACGCCCAACGACGGCAGAGAACGACGGTCGATCTAAGCGCTCTCAAGGCAGCCTTTAGTAAGATGTTCGGGACGGGAATGACTCCGCAAGCGCGAGGCCGTCTGTTCGAAACATTTCTTAAAGAACTCTTCAATCGGCAAGCCATCAATATGGGAGACCCCTTCCGCCTGGAAGGCGAGCAAATCGACGGTTTCTTTAAATTCGAAGGTGAAAACTATATCGTCGAAGCCAAATGGCAGGACCCTAGTACGAGCACGAGCGATCTATACGTCTTCGCTCATAAAGTGGATGGCAAAATGCACGGGCGCGGCTTGTTCATTTCGGTCAATGGTTTCTCGAATGAGTCTTTGAGGGCGATAGTCCATGGAAAACATATTCAAACTCTTCTGATGGACGGTGAAGACCTATCCCATGTATTGGAAGAAAGAACGACTCTTGAGGCCTTGCTAGACTACAAAATTCGCGCTGCTCAAACACGGGGCGAAGTTTATGTTTGCTCCGTGCGTCAAATCAGCAAGGTGTAACAATTGTCAACAAGATTTCTGGTTAGCGTTACGACCCGCGGCTGTGCTCAAACAGCAATACACGATGCCCTCCCCTGTGCCCCCCGGTAATCCCCCATCACCCCGAATGCCGCCCAACTTCCATCGCCGCACCGGACATCGCGAGGTCCGCCGCATTCTTCAACCTAGGTCCGCTAAAAGCCCCAATCCCAATAGGCGATCATATCACCCGCAGCGTTGGGTTTAATAACGAGAATCCCCTTAAAAACCGTGAGTTGCGAGGCAACAAACCACCCGCCACAGGCTAAAATGCCATTCTCGGGATCGTTCTTTACGGTGATGATATGCTGTATGTCATTCGCCCGGATGGCGCTCCGCCTCATAACTTCCAGCCCGTTGAAATAATACAAGAGCATCCTGACCATATTCGGGTTCCTGCAAATATTATCGGATGAATTCTCCATTCTTTCTTGTATAATTCTATTTTCTTCTGCTGTTTTCCGCGCCTCAGCTTCGTGCCTCTCTAGTTCTTGCCTCCATTTCTCAGCAGCCTCAAACCTCGCCTGTGCGAGGCGCCGGTCTTGCTCCTCCATCCTAGCTTGAGTTGTCGCAGCCTCTTCCGCTGTCGGTGGTCGGACAAAGTTGCTTGACATACCTAGCTTCTTCGCCGTCTGAGCTGTGCAGCTGATCGTCACCAGTGCCAAAATCGGAATAATAAGGTGCCGTTTTCGTGCCACTTCTGCATTTCCTTGACCGATGAACATCACCACTGACTATAGGTCAGTGGCAAGAGTGAAGGCAAAGCAGACTGAAACTATCCATCGGGGAACAACGTCGATTCCCTCTATCCCACCACCTCCATCACCCCAAATGCCGCTCAACATCCGTCGCCACGTGCAACACCCGCGCCACCGTCACCCGCTCCCCCACCCCATCCACATGCACAATCAAATAATGCGACCGCACCCGTAAAATCCGGAACGCCCCCTTCAACACCCGCGCCCGCATCGGCGCAGCCCCCAATCCCTTCGCCGCCTCCCGCACATCCTCCAAATACCGCAGCGCCACCTCCTCCTCCCACCGTTCAACGGACTCCCGCCACAGCGCCCGCACCTCCCCCTCAGCCAGCCGCGACCAAACCAGCCTCACCGCCCCGCCCGCGCCTCCGCGACAAATGCATCGATATCGAACCCCTCATCCACCCCGCTCGCCATCCCCTCCTCCCCCAACGCCACCAACCGATCCACCACCCGCGCATCCTCCGCCAACCGCCGCAACCCCGCCCGGCAAGCCTCCGACAAATTCTCGAACCGCCCCTCCGCCACCAGCCGCAACCCAACCTCCTTGGTCGAACCCAAACTCACACTGGCCAAACCATCGCGCCCCGCAGCCATGATCGCCTCCTGTCCGTGTGAGACATTGTAGCACAAAATCCCCCCGGCCCACCACAACACCACCACCACCAGCCCCCAACCAGGCAAAAAAAGGGTGCGGCGCCACCGGCCACCGCACCCCACCTCTCATCGCCAGGGCAAAACCCTCTCAGCCCTTCGAGTGACCGCGACGCCGACGCGCCGCCGCAATCCCGCCAAGCCCAACCGCCAGCAGCGCCATCGACGCAGGCTCGGGCACCGGAGCCGCCTGCGTGATCGTCACGAACCCGTTGCCACCCTGGACGCCCGCGGTCATCACCTGGTTCGCCCCGGTATTGAACGAGCTGCCGCCACCGCCGGTCAGTCCGCCGCTGCTGCCCGCGCCGCCGGCATAGCCGCCGCCGCCGCCAGCACCCTGCGAGCAGCAGTCCTGATAGCCGGCGCCGCCGCCGCCGAACCCGCCATTGGCGTTGGAGCCATCCCCCGCAATCCCGCCGGCCAGGCCGTTGCCCCAGCTGTTGCCGCCAGTCGAGGCAGCGTTGTAGTTGTTACCGCCATTGCTGCTGAAGCCGCCGCCGCCGGCGCCCCCCAAAGCGCCCCCCGCGCCACCGGCCGAACCCGCGATGACAGCACCACCCGGGCCGGGCCCGTCATTGAACCCGCCGCCGCCGCCGCCACCAACGATCAAGGCAGAACCCGTCGCGTGGTCCACCACGAAAGTGCCGCCGCCGCCACCGCCATGGCCGCCATTGCCCTGATGCCCGGCCCCCGCACCGCCGACCGCGATATCCAGCACCTGACCGAGAGACAGCGTGAACTCCCCGAAGGCATAACCGCCCAGGCCACCACCGCCATTGCCCACGCCGCCCTGCGCCCCGGCGACAGCGATATCGTAGACCCCGTCGGCGGTTGCGGTGAAGCTCGTAAACACGCCGGTAAAATCGAACGTGACGGCCTTCGCCGGCCCGGCGGCAGCGAGTGCCAGCACCGCGGCAAACAAACCCGCCTTCATCGCCGACATCGCCCAGATGCGCTTGATCGGCTGCCCGCTCGCACGGAATTCGGCAAGTTCGGCCATGGAAAATGCTCCAGTTATTGTTTTAAGTTACGAATTTTATAGGATGCAATATTAATGCCATGGAAATTTATTATTTCAAATCAGGGAGTTATTTATATTACTACTCAGGAGAAACGCCAATGTGTAAAATTTCCTGACAAAACCAGCGAGCGTCAGGTGGCTGCAACCCATCCCCATTCCGTCCACCCGCCACCACAACATTCCCGCCCCCAAAACCCTCTTGACGCGCCCGAATACGTCATTTAAATTAACCACCAATGACGATTTCAATCACCCGCCTCGCGCGCCTCCTCTCCGGCCTCAAGGCCGCCATCACCCGAATTGTGACCCGCGCGCGCCGCCCCGAGCCCCACCCCCTCGACGAAACCGCCATCACCGAAGCCTTCGCCGCCCTCGAACACCTCTTCTCGCTCTGGCGCGCCGGCACCTTGCCCAGCGCGAGCGCGCTGCGCTCGTCGCCCTGCGCGAGCCCTATCGGCTCGTCGCCCGGCGCGAGCCATATCAGCCAGTCGCCAAACGCGAGCCCCCTCCACGCGCCACCCCCCTGCGCCCGCGCAATCGCCCCAACCGCCACGCCCAGCCCCCGCACGCCCGCGACACCGCCCCCGACCACGCCAAAATCCAAGCCGCGACGCCAGCCGGCCGCCCTTGCGCGCCCTACCCCATCCCCAACACCGCGCCACCGCCCCCCGGCCGCCGCGCGCCACCCCACCCTCAAATCAATTTTAAGCCCCTGACCCTGCGCGCCTCATCATGCCCATTTCGTTACGATATCAAAACATACCAGCCTTCGCCTCAACCCTCCCGGTACGTCGCGACAAACGCCTCCAGCCGGTCCATCGCCTCGGTCAGCATTTCCGTGCTCTTGGCGTAGCACAGCCGGATGTAGCGCTCCGAGCCCTTGCCGAACGAAATCCCCGGCGCCATCCCGATCTTCGCTTCCACCACCGCGCGCTTGCAGAACGCCAGCGTGTCATCCACCCCGTCCACGCTGAACATCGCGTAGAACGAGCCCTGGTTCGGAATGTTGTGCACCCGCTTCATCCGCCCGAGCCGATCATTCACCAGCTCCCGCCCCTGCCGGCAGCGCTCGGCGAAGAACTTCACGAACTCTTCCCCATGCTTCAGCGCCGCAATCGCGCCCACCTGCAAAAACTCCGGCGCGCCCGAAGTATTGAACTGGATCAGCTTCTCGAACGCATCCTTCAGCCCCTCAGGATAGACGATCCACCCCAGCCGCCAGCCGGTCATCGCCCAGGCCTTGGAGAACGAATTCACCACAAACACCGGGTCATTCGGCTTGGCGATCTCCAGGAACGAAAACGCCACCTCCCGGTCATACACCAGCCGGTGATAAACCTCGTCGGACAGGATCGCGATATTCCGCTCCCGGCAGAACGCCAGCAGCCGCTCCGCATCCTCGCGCGGGATCATCCACCCCGTCGGATTGCCCGGCGAAGCCAGATAGATCACCTTCGTATTGGCGTCGCACGCCTCGAACACCTTCTCCAGATCGAGCGACCACCCGGCATTGCCAGGCGTCATCGCCACCTCGCGCGCCTCGGCCCCGCAAATCTGCATCGCCCGCATGATGTTCGGCCACGACGGCGTGATCGCCACCACATTGTCCCCGGGCTTCACGGTCGCCTGCGCGATCAGCATCACCGCGCTCATCCCCGACGGCGTCAGCGCGATCCGATGCTCCGGCACCCGCACCTTGTAGAGCATCTCCATATAGTCACCCAACGCCTCGCGGATCGGCCCGATCCCGCGGTTCGGCGTATAGAACGTCTTGCCGTCCTTCAGCGCCTGCGCCGTCGCCGCGCAAATGAAATCCGGCGTCGGCACGTCCGGCTCCCCGGCAAACATCCCGATCACCGACGGATCGCCATACCCCATGCGCCAGACCTCGACGATCGGACTGTCTTCCAGCACCTCGATGTCATGACGAACCAGGCTCATGGCGCTCTCCCCTTGCGTATCATCCCCCGATGCAGCACGCCCACCCCGAACTGGTCAACGCCCGGCGCTGCAATCCAGGGCTCGACATCGCATCCCTGTGTCAGGAAATTTTACAGTCCAGGAGTCGGGAAATTTCACCGCAGCCAAAAACAACGCATTATCCCCTGGCATACCGTTTGCTTAGCCCAGTCCATCGTCAACCGATTGCCTCGCTCAGGGCGCTCGCCGCCGCTTGCACAGGAAAGCCTCTCGTATGCTTAAGCAACTGACCCTCGCCGTCGCCGCCCTCGGCTTCATGCTCCCCACCGCCTCGCATGCCGATGTCGTGTATTCAAACCTGAACGGGGACACCATCCAGGTCAGCCCGACGGGCCCTGCGGCGGCCACCACCTTCACCCTGTCGGCCGACACCTTCATCACCGACCTCTACACCTACCACTTCCCGACCCCAGAACCGTCCTACATCGGGTTCGTCACTCCGGTGGTCGGTGCGCACGACACCATCACCCTGACCGGCGCCCTCCCCGGCAACACCTACACCTTCGATGCCACCTTCGGCACCGACCTCGCTGGCGCTCCCTACGTCTACGCCCAAGCCAACTCGGTCGACACGCTGCTGGTCGCCGACACCTACACCATCACCGACGGCGCCGCCGGCTCCTGGTCGTTCAATTCCACCTCTGGCGGCGCCGGCTTTGCCCTGGTCGATGTCCCGGAACCCGCCTCCATGGCCCTCCTCGGCCTCGGCATCGCCGGCCTCGCCGCCGCCCGCCGCCGCCGCGCCTGAGCCCGACCACCGCCTGACCAGAAACGGCGCCCCCGCAAGGTGGGCGCCGTTTTCATTTCCGCCCGGCTCTGACCTCCAGCTCACACCGCGCAATCATCCCGCAACGAATGAGGGGAGCCTGCGGTGCGCAGCATCTTGCTGACCGCCGCCGCAATCCCCGCGCCCTGTCGCTCGCCATCAACCGCGAAGCGATCGCGACGCATGTGATGTCCGGGCTCGGCTCCCCCACCGGCAACCTCGTGCCGCCCGGGTGTTCGGCCTTGACCCGTCGCTCGCGGTCCCCGACCAGGCCAGGCGCCTGCTCGGTGAAGCCGGCTGTCCCGACCGGTTCGGCCTGACCATCCACGGGCCGAACGACCGCCTGGTCAATGACGCGCAAATCGTCGAGGCGGTCGGTCAGATGCTGAGCCGTATCGGCATCGCGGCCAAAGTCGAGACCCTGCCGATGGCGGCCTATGCCGGGCGCGGCGCCAAAGGCGAAGACTCCCGCGGTCTCATCGGCTTCGGCTCGCAAACCGGCGAATCGCGTTCCATTCTGCGCGCCATCATCGCCTGCGCAGATTCGAAAAGCGGCGGCGGGCTCTACAACTGGAGCTATTACTGCAACGCCGAGGTCGACGCGGCCCTGGCCCAAGCGTTCACCACCGTCGACAACGCGGCCCGCGAGGCCCTGCTGCGCCGGGCCGCCGGCCTCGCGGTGCAAGCCGGCGCCATCCTGCCGCTGCATTTCCACCTGGGCCGCCCGCGCCGGCCTCGCCATCACGCCCAGGACCGACGAGGGCAGTTTCGCGGCGACCTTCCATCCCGCACCGCGATCCGCGCCGATCGGCAATCCCGCGCGCGTTCACACGCGGCCCCAAGGGGGGTTTGCGTCAAGTCGGAAATTGTATTTTTCGGGGTAGAGATAGCTTTATTTTTACGTTATATTTCATGATCTAACGCGATCGAGTTACGATACAACCTCAGGTAGCAGACATCTATGCGCCAAATCCTGGAGCCAAGGTTTCTCTTTGACGCCAGCCTCGCGCTGACGCTGAAACCTGTGACCGACCCTGCGGCGACGCATGCCCCGGCAACCGATCACGCCGCCGATGCGGTGGCCCCGCCGCTGGCCGAGCGGGCCGCGCCCGCACCGGCGGTGCCGGCCGCCGCCTCGGCCGCGACCGCGGTGCTGTTCGTCGATCCCCGCGTGGCAAACTGGCAGAGCCTGGTTGCCGGTATTGCCGAAGGCACTCGCGTCGTGGTGCTCGATCCGTCGCAGGACGGGCTGGGCCAGATCGGCGCCGCCCTGGGCGGCATGCAGCAGGTCAATGAAATCGACGTGCTGACCTACGGCAGCGCCGGGCAGATCACGCTCGGCGCCAGTGCGGTCGATTCGGCCGCGCTGCTTGCCCGCGGCTCCGAAGTTTCCGCCTGGCGCGACCATCTCGCCGATGGCGCCCAGGTGCAGATCTGGGGGTGTGACGCCGGCGCCGGCGTCACCGGGGCGGCCTTCGTCGCCGACCTGCACAATTTGCTCGGCGTCGGCGTCGCCGCCTCCACCGATGCCACCGGTGCCGCCGCGATGGGCGGCAACTGGACCCTGGAACGCACCGCCGGCACCGTCTCGCCGGTGCTGCCGTTCTCGCAGGACGCGCTGGCGGCCTATCATGGCGTGCTCGACGCTCCGGTCGCGAGCGTCGCGCTCTCGGGCCTGCCGACCGAGGTTCTGCTCGGCGACACCTTCAGCGAGACCGTCAGCTTCCGCAACACGGCGGCCACCGGCGTCGGCTATGGCCCGTTCATCGACGTGTTCGTGCCGCAGGACGCGCTCGACAAGGCGACGCTGACCTCGGCCACCTATCTCGGCGCCAGCCTTTCGGTCACGCCGGTGACGCTGTCGACCACGATCGCCGGCCATGCCGGCACGCTCGGCGCGCTGCATCCCTTGGCGCTGGACGGCACCGGCGCGCCGCTGTTCGTCGCTGCCCCCTCGGGCGCGGTCGCGGGGGATGTGATGTATGTCATCCAGCTCCCCTTCGGCAGCTTCACCCCGGGCCAGCCCGCCGCCGACGTGCAGCTCGCCTTCAGCCTCGACAAGACCTCGGTGCTGACCAGCCAGCACGCCGGGCAGAACCTCAATATCTCGGCGATCGGTGGCTACCAGTATGGCGCCGACCCGCTCAACAATCCGGCCACCGATCCGTCGATCCGCGGCACCGCGCTGACGCCGACCGTCTCGTCCGCCGCCGACGGGCTGGTGGCGAGCTCGGCCGCGGTCACCCTGGTCAATGTCACGAGTCAGGTCGTCACCTGGCCCGGCGAAGGCGAAAGCGCCACCGGACCCGATTTCGTCGAGCATTATCTGGTGACCCTCAAGCCCGCCCCGGCGACCGCGGGCGATGCTATCAGCGGGCTCACCGTGCAGGTCCAGCTGCCCGGCGACGTGCAGTACACCGGCGGCGCCATCACCGTGTCCGGCTCGCCCGGCACCGCGGGCTTCACCGCGGCGGCCACGGCGCAGGGCGGAACCGTCAACGTCGCGATCCCCTCGCTTTCCGCCAGCACCGGCACCAGCGTGATCGATATTCCGGTCTATGTGCCGCGCACCGACAGCACCACCGCGCCGATTCTCGATCCGGTCACCGGCGCGCCCACCGTCATCAACCAGCCGATCAACATCTACAACAGCGGCAGCTGGACCCCCTGGGTGGGCTCGGTCGATGCCGGACACGTCGACACCGTCTCCGGCACCGCCAGCGGCATTGCCCAGTTCACCGCCAAGTCGCTCGCCATGCAAGCCAGCGCGATCGATCTCGGCACCGGCACCGCCGCGCTGCGCCCGGGCGACAGCGTGATCTACACGCTGAAGTTCCAGGTCTCCGACTATTTCAACATGGCCGGGCTGACCCTCCAGTCCCTGCTCGGCGACGGCGTGACCCTCGACCCGACCGTGGCGCCGGTGCTCTCCCTCACACCCGCCGGCGGCAGCACCACCACCATCAGCCTGGGCACCATCGCCGGCACCACCGCGACCGTGAACGGGCAGATCGTCGCCACGTCCGGCAGCAGCGCGACCTGGAACTACAGCCGCGACAACACCACCACCGGGCAGACCACCATCAACCTCGATGCCGGCGCCGCGATGCAGGCCGCGCTCGGCACCACGCGGCTAACCGGCGGCGAAATCGGCCAGATAACCTTCCGCGCCAAGGTGCTGGACAAATACACCAACACCCATATCGACCCGACCACGACACTGCCGTCCTTCATCACCGAACGCGACGGCGTGACCATGACGGCGACCGCCACCGCCGATGTGCTCGACACCACCGGCACCGCCACCCATGCCCCGGTGTTGACCATCAGCGACGGCTCCGGTGTCAACCTGTCCGTGAATTCGGGCGGCTCGACCATTTTCATCGCCGCCGTCAACGGCGTCCCGGTGTCGGGCACGGTCAACGTCACCGCCGGCGACATCGTCACCTACGGCATCAACTACAGTCTGGTGACCGGCGATTATCGCGACCTCAACCTTGCCGCCTATCTGCCGCTGCCGACGCTCAGCGTCTCGGATCCGCTGGCCAATGGTGGCAGTGTCGGCGCCTTCACCGCCGACGCGACCGCCAACCCCTATCCCGCCGCCGGCACCTATAAGCTGGTGAGCCCCCCGGCCGGGGTTGTCCTCGGTTCCGCCATCGTCAATGCCACGGCCAACGGCATCACCTTCGATTTCGGCCACCGCGACGACCCCACCAACGCCGCGGGCCAGGTGGTGACGGTGCTGTTCAGCGCCAAGGCGAGCACCCTGCCGTTCGCCGACGGCCTGTTCCTGACGGCGCAGAGCGAGGGGGCGCACACCAACGGCTCCGGCAGCACCGCCGTGGTCGACACCATCCAGCAGATCCACCTGCAGGAGCCGAGCCTGGTCGGCGGCCTCAAGGTCGGCATCGCCGCCCTCGGCAACGACACCCTCGGCGCCAAGACCGGCGGCTTCACCGTGCAGACGTCGGGCGCGACGGCCGATCCGTCCAGCGTCTACAAGGCCGCCGGCGGCGCCGGCACCCCCTTCGTCGCGACCTCGCCCACCACCATCAGCACCTTGCAGGACCTCAACGTCACCGGGGCTGACGGCGCGGACACCGCGCGCGTGGTGATGACGCTGGCCAATATCGGCTCGGCGCCGTCGGGCGCCTATGATGTCACCGTCGGCAACGCCCTGCCGAGCGGCTACACCGCCGCCGACGTCACCAACATCCGCTACACCCGCGGCGACGGCACCGTGCTGACGGTGGCCAGCGGCAGCCTGTTCGCCGCCGGCGGCGTCATGCTCGAGGACCCCGCAAGCACCGCGGGTGCCCCGAAGCCCACGCTCTACGCGCCCGGCGACGCCAGCCATCGGGATCTGCTGACCATCAGCTTCGATCTCAAGCTCAAGACCGGCCAGGCCGCCGGGGCGGTCCTGACGGACAGCGGCAGCATCGTCAACTACACCAACATCTACAACGGCGTCGCGCTCGGCAACGGCTTCGTCAGCGGCGGCGTGCCGGTCGGCGGCAGCGCGGCCAGCCTGGTCGACACCGCCACCATCACCACCTCCGCGCCCACCCTGGCCAAGAGCTTCGGTGCATCCGACATCCCGACCAACGACAACGTCGACGCGGGCCACCCCAACGCCACAATCGTGGTCGGCGAGACCCGGCCGGTGACCATCACCGTCAACATCCCGGAAGGTGCGATCAGCAACGGCACCTCGGACGTGTTCGTGCAGGAACTGCTGCCGGCCAACGAAAGCTTCCTGTCGCTGACCTCCATCACCGGCGGCACTGGCATCACTTTCACCCCCTCGGCCGTCGCCACCGTCACCGGCACGCCGGCCACCGGGCAGACCGTGCTGTTCGACCTCGGACCGCTGGTGGTGGACGCCAACGCCGACGCCCCCGGCACCGTCACCATCACCTACAACGCCCGCTTCGCCGACGGCACCAACGCCAACGGCACCACCTTCCCCAGCACCGCCAGCCTGCAATACAGCGGCAACCCGGTGACGCCGCAGACCATCACCTTCGTCGAGCACGACCCCGCACTTTCCGCGACGATCTCCGACAACAGCGGCGGCGTGGTTTTCAGCAACCAGACGCTGACCTACACCTACACCGTCCACAACAGCGGCCTGGTGCCGTCGCAGACCACCCTCTCCCACATCACGCTGCCGGCGGGCCTCACCTATGTCGCGGGCACCCTTGCCCTGTCCTCGCAGCCCGGCTCGGCCGACAGCACCGGCACGGTCGACGACAGCGCCGGCGGCACCGGCACGCTGCTGGTCAGCCCTGGCATCATCGATGCCGGCGGATCCGTGGTCTACACCTTCCAGGCGACGGTGAAGCCCAGCCTCGCCGCCGGGACCGACCTCACGGTCGCCGCCCCGCTGGCCGGCAACAGCGCCAAGTCGATCAACAACGTGTATGCCCGGAGCTACGGGTTCAGCGCGTCCGACCCGCTCGCGGTGGGCAATCTCGTGCCACAGCTGGTGATCAGCGGCGAGGCCAACGGCACCAGCACGGTGTCCGCCGCCGCTCCGGTCGCCAGCGCCAACATCGTGCCCGGCGACATCCTGCGCCTGCACGGTGCGACCCGTCTGCCCGAGGGCTCCAATAGTGGGGTGACACTCGATTTCACGCTGCCGGCCGGCTTCGTCGCCGATACCACGCCCGGTACTATCAAGATCGCCCTCGCCAGCCCGCTCGGGCAGCTCACCTCGACCGTCCTCGACCCCACCGGCACCACCGCCGGCCTGCAGGTGACCGAAGGCGGCACGGCGATCAACCCGCTCACCTACACCCCGACCTACAGCCTGCCGGCCGGCGCGCTGGATACCTCGACGCCTGGCCATCTGCTGGTGCATCTGGGCAACATCACCGAGAACGACGGCGTCCCGACCGCCAACTATGTCGTCGTCGAGTTCAACGTCCAGGCCCAGAACGTCGCCGCCAACAGCGATCTCGCGGTCCGCACGCAGAGCTTGGCCGTGACCGCCAATGGCGCCACCTCCGTCGCCGCCTCGGTCAGCGAGACCGTGCGCGAGCCGCATGTGACCCTGGCCAAGACGGTCACCGCGATCAACACCGCGACCAACACCGTGACCTACCGCCTCACCTTGTCCAACACGGGTGACGCCATCGCCTACAACGTCAACCTCGCGGATCCGCTGCCGACCAATGTCGCCTCCACCGGCGCGGTCGCCACCGCCGGGACCGCGAGCGGCCTGACGGTGACGCCGGGCGCCGGCAACGTGTTCGCGGCCACCCTCACCCTCGGCGTCGGCGCCAGCGAGACCTTCACCTACACCGAGACCGTCTCCGATCCGCTCGCCCCGGTGCCGGCCACCACCGCCACCGAGACCTACCAGGACCTCGCCCCCGCCGTCGCCGCCGCCAGCGCCTTCGGCAGCAGCTTCGGCACCACCGGCACCGCGACCGGGACGCGGGACGGCTCGGCGCTGCCGGGTGTCGGGATCAATTCGTACTGGGCCCAGGTCAGCAACGCCCTCGGCGTCGCCTCCGGCCAGGTCTGGCAGGCGCTTGGCAGCACGCCGGGCACCTTCGACAACCGGATCGACACCACGCTCGCCGGCGTCAGCGTCACCATCACCAGCCCGGGGCCGGACGGTATTTTTGGCACCGGCGACGATCTGGTGCAGACCGCGACGACGGCGGCCGACGGCACCTATCACGCCGCCCTGCTGCCGAACGGGCCGTTCCACATCACCCTGCCCGCAACCGGCAGCAACGGGTTGCCCGCCGCCGAGACCCTGGTCGCCGATCCGTTCGGCAGCCTCGGCACCCTGCCGGCGACCGCCAGCGCGACTTCGGCGGGCAATGCCGTCACCGGCATCAACTTCGTCTATGAGAAGCCCGACACCGCGCCGGTGCTGGGCAACTGGGCCAGCGGGCTGCAAACCCTGCTGCCCGGGCAATCCGCCCACCTCTCCACCACCGGGGCCAGCACCACCGCGGACAGCGAGCTCGACACCCTGGTGACGCAGATCGCCGGCAGCTACGCCGGCGCGGTGCTGACGGTGCAGCGCTATATCGGCGGCACCGCCACCCCCAGCAGCGGCGACGTCTTTGGCGGCGATGCGACGCTGAGCTTCGCCGGCAGCAATGTGCTGCTCGGCGGCAGCGTGATCGGCAGCTTCGCCCAGTCGGGCGGCAAGATCGACATCACCCTGGGCAGCGGCACCGATGCCACCACCGTCCGCGGCCTGCTGAACCACCTGACCTACAGCAACGCCAGCACCGGCACGCTGGCCCTGAACGTGACCCTCGGCGCCACCCTGGCCGACGGGAATTTCAACAATGTTGCGCTGGCCAGCGGCTTTACCGGCGCGCAGGGCACCGGTGGCGTGCAGACCAGCGCGCCGGTGTTCTCCGTGCTCTCGCTCGCCCCGGCGGCGACGCCCTATGTGACCACCTTCACCGAACCCAATGACAGCAGCGCCGCTGCAGCCGCGATCACCCTGCCCGGCGTCACCCTGTCCGACCTTGCCGCCGCCGGCGCGACGCTGTCGCGGGTGGAGATCACGCTCGGTGGCGGCTTCACCGCGGCCGAGGATGTGCTGGCGCTGACCACGGGGGGGGGCACCGGCAACATCGCCGGCAGCTATGACGCCGCAACCGGCAAGCTCACCCTGACGTCGGCCGGCGCCACCGCGACCCTGGCGCAGTGGCAGGCGGCGCTCGCTGCGGTCAGCTACTACGACAGCGCCGACCAGCCCCACACCACCGCGCGCAGCGTCACCTACGCGCTCACCGACGGGACCACCGGGCTGACCACCAGCTTCGCGCTTGGCACCATCAACGTCGTCGCGGTCAACGACTCCCCGGTGCTGGACAACACCGTCGCCGTCGCCCTGCCGCTTTCGGCCGAGGACGTGCTGGGCGCCCCGTCCGGCGCGGTCGGCGTGCTCGCCGGCGTGCTGGCGAACGGCACCAACATCACCGACCCGGACCAGGCCAATATCCACAACGGCGCTACACCCGGTCCGGACGGGCTCGCGGTGGTGAGCGCGGACACCACACTGGGCAACTGGTGGTTCAGCACCAACAACGGCGGCACCTGGACCAAATTCGCTGGTTCCGGCCTGCCCGCGATCTCGGCCTCCAATGCGCTGCATCTCGCCGCCGACGGCAGCACCAGGCTCTATTTCCAGCCGACGCTGGCCAACTTCAATGGCGCGATCACCCCGGCCCTGTCCTACCGCGCCTGGGACGGCGCCGACGGTGCGGCCAATGGCAGCCTCGCGGCGCTGCCGACCGACAGCGCCTTCGGCACCGGCGTCAACACCGGCGCCTCCGCCTACTCGGCCGCGGTGAAGCAGCTCAATGTCACGGTGACACCGGCCAACGATGCCCCCATCGCCAGCGGCACCACCACCCTGCTCGCAACCACCGAGGACACTGCCAACCCACCCGGCGCCACCGTCGCCAGCCTGTTCTCCGGCGCCTTCTCCGATACCGTGGATCAACAGCAGAGCGGCGCCAACCCGACCGGCTCGGTTGCCAACACGCTGGCCGGCGTCGCCATCACCGGCAACACCACGCCGCCGGCCGAGGGCGTGTGGCGCTATTCGACCGATGGCGGCACCACCTGGACCGACATCCCGACC
>CAIYSR010000003.1 GCA_903928895.1 uncultured Rhodospirillales bacterium
GGTCAATAGGTGCCCCGGCCTGCCATCGGATAAAAGTTTTTTGCTTCTTTTTTCCAAAAAAGAAGCGCTTCCCTCCCCTTAATTCTTGCCCCCCAAGCCCTAAGCCAACCGCCCCCCATCCACCGGCAAAGCCACCCCCGTCATATAACTCGCCGCATCCGAGGCCAGAAACAGCACCGCCGCCGCCACTTCATCGGCCCGCCCGAACCGCCCCAGCGGATGGCGCGAGCGATACAGCGCCGCGCGCGCCGCTTGTGCCGCCGCGTCGCCGGCCGAGGCGAAGGTCTCCTCCAGCATCGGCGTCTCGATCGAGCCCGGGCAGACGCAGTTCACCCGCACCCCGTCCTTGGCATGCGCCAGCGCCAGGCTTTTGGTCATCATCACCACCGCGCCCTTGCTCGCGCTGTACGCCCCCAGCACCGCCGAGCCCGCGATCCCCGCGGTCGAGGCAAACGCCACGATCGCCCCCCCCGGCTTGCGCATCCGCGGCATCGCCCCGCGCACGGCGAGATACGTCCCTCGCACATTGATCGCGAACACCCGCTCGAAGTCCTCCGGCGCGCATTCATCCACCGGCACCGCCGGCCCCAGCACCCCCGCCGCGGTCACCAGGATATCGACCACCCCCTCGATCCCCGCCCACACCGCCTCCATCCGCGCCACATCGGCCACATCCCCGGCCACGCACAGCGCCACCTCCCCCATCGCCGCCGCCGTCTCCGCCATCCCCGCCGCGTCGCGGTCGATCAGGATCACCCGCGCCGCCCCCTCCGCCGCCAACCCCTGCGCCACCGCGCGCCCAAGCCCTGAGCCCGCTCCCGTCACCACCGCCACCTTGCCCGCGAACCGCATCGCACTCTCCCATGTTTGCCCCATCAGACACCCCTTGACGCGATCGATCAAACGTCACATAAAAAAACTAACATGAACGATCTCGCGCCCCGCTTCACTCACATCATCGGCGGCCTGCTGGTCGCCATCGCCCATTTCGCCCACCGCCATCGCGCCCGTGCGCCCTTCTTCGGCCTCCTCACCGGCCGCCTCCTGCGCCTCAACACCCGCCTCGCCGGCCTCCTCGCGCGCTGGCGCGCCGGCACCTTGCCGCGGCCCCGCGCGCCCCGTCCCGGCCGCCCATCCGTGCGCCGCGAACGTCCGCGCTACCCCACGCGGCACGCCTGGCTCGTCGTCGAGGTCGGCCACACCGCCGCCGTCTATGGCCTCTACATCGAGCAGGTCCTCGCCGAGCCGGCATTCGCCGAGTTCATCGCCGCCGCCCCGCAGGCCGGCCGCCTGCTGCGCCCGCTCTGCCGCATGCTCGGGGTCGTCGCCCCCCCGTGCCTGCGCCCCCCCGCCGCCCGCCCCGCGGTCCGGCCTCCGGTTCAACCGCCATCACCAGCCCCACCGCCGCCACCCCCGCCCAGCCGGGCAACCCCCCGTCAAACCCGCCGCGTCACGCGCCATTCACTTCGAGACCCGCCACCCCCCATGGCAAACTCGCCGCCATGGCCAAACGCCGCGGCTTCGCCGAACAGATAAGCCTGCTCGACCCGGACGACCGCCCCCCCTCCGCCATCGGCGCGGAGGGGCATCGCACCCGCATGCGCCAGAAACTCCTCGCCGCCGGCCCCGCCGCCCTGGCCGACTACGAGCTGCTCGAAATGGTCCTCTTCCTCGCCCTTCCCCGGCGCGACACCAAGCCGATCGCCAAGGCCCTGATGGACCGCTTCGCCAGCTTCGCCAACACCATCGCCGCCCCGCTCAACGAGCTCGTCGCCGTCGAAGGCATGGGCGAGGCCGGCGCCGCCGCGCTCAAGACCGTCCACGCCGCCGCCCTGCGCCTGGCCCGCGCCGAAATCCTCGAACGCCCCGTCCTCTCCAACTGGGACGCGCTGATGGACTACCTCACCGCGGTGATGGCGCGCGAGCGGGTCGAGCAGTTCCGCATCCTCTTCCTCGACACCCGAAACCGTCTGCTCGCCGACGAAGCCCAGGCCCGCGGCACCGTCAACCACACCCCGGTCTACCCGCGCGAAGTCGTCAAGCGCGCCCTCGAACTGCAAGCCACCGCCCTCATCCTGGTCCACAACCACCCCTCCGGCGACCCCACCCCCTCGCGCGACGACATCGAAATGACCCGCGAAGTCGTCGCCGCCGCCCGCGCCTTGTCCATCGTCCTGCACGACCACGTCATCATCGGCAACGGGCGCTGGCTCAGCTTCCGCCGCGAGGGCCTTCTCTGATTTACCCTTCTTCAATCCCTCCCTCCCATACTCCCCCCACCCCCCGGGGTTGGACGCAGGAGCCTCATGAGCGCGAAGGACAGAAAGGGCGAGCGCGGCAGCATCGTCATCCGCAAGGAGGAGATCGTCGAGGGCGGCCACCACGGCGGCGCCTGGAAGGTGGCGTACGCCGATTTCGTCACCGCGATGATGGCCTTTTTCCTCCTCATGTGGCTCATCAACGCCACCACCGAGGAGCAGCGCCGCGGCCTCGCCGATTATTTCACCCCCAACAACAGCGTCAGCGTCGGCCACTCCGGCAACGGCAAGCCGTTCGGTGGCCGCACCCCGTTCGAGGCCGGCACCATGGTCTCCGATCGCGGCGCCGAGGCCATCCGGCCCGGCAAGAAATCCGCCGAAGCCACCCCGCTCGACGACCCCGACAGCGACCAGGCCGCCGACGAGATTGACGCCGCCGATGACATCGGCCAGCGCAAACCCGTCAAAGGCGGCGCCGGCGGCCAGTCCCGCTCCCCCCGCCCCGAAACCGGCCCCCGCGCCATCGGCGGCGGCACCGCACCCGCCGAGGCGCAGACCCCGGCGCAGGGCCAATTCCTGGCGCACCCCGCCCCCGCCACCGCCCACCTGCTCGACGAGGCCGCCTTCCGCGCCGAGCGCGCACGCCGCGAGCGCGAGGGGTTCGAGCACGCCGCCGCCCAGATCCGCGAAACCGTCCGCACCGATCCCGCCCTCGCCGATCTCGCCAGGCAACTCAGCATCGATCAGACCCCGGAGGGCCTGCGCATCCAGCTCCTCGACGAGGAGCGCACCCCGATGTTCGCCACCGGCTCCGCCGCCCCCAACGACCGCGCGAAGCTGGTGCTGCAAAAAATCGCCCCCATCCTCGCCCGCCTGCCCGAGGATATCGCCGTCGCCGGCCATACCGATGCCGCACCCTTCAAGGGTGACGGCCGCTCCAACTGGGAACTCTCCGCCGACCGCGCCAATGCCACCCGCCGCGTGCTGTCCGAAGCCGGCCTGCCCGAGGGCCGCATCAAGCGGGTCACCGGCGTCGCCGACAAGGACCCGCTGCTCCCCGCCGATCCCCTGGCCGCGGCCAACCGGCGGATCGCCATCGTTGTACTCCGGGCCGAGCCGCTGCCCGCGCGATGACCACCATCGGCGGGCTGATCTTCGTGCTGGTCTGCGTCTTCGGCAGCTACATGCTCGCCGGCGGCAACATGGAGCCGCTGCTCGAGGCGCTGCCGCACGAAATCATGACCATCGGCGGCGCCGCCGTCGGCACCTTCGTGATGGCCAACTCGCTGCATGACGTGAAGCACGCGATGGGCGGGCTCGGCAAGGCGCTCAAGGGGGCCTCGTACCGCAAGACCGACTATGTCGACTTGCTGAGCCTGCTCTATTTCTTCGTCCGCCTCGCGAGCACCAAGGGCTCGATGGCACTGGAGCCCCATATCGAAAAGCCGGCCGAAAGTGCCGCCTTCCAGAAATTCCCCAAGCTGCTCAAGAACCATCACATGAGCCACATGATCTGCGACTATCTGCGCATGATCGGCATGAACGCGGACGATCCCAACCAGATCGAGGATGTCATGGGCCGCGAGCTGAAAAAGACCCTGCACGAGGAGCTGCACAGCGCCCATGCCCTGCAGACCATGGCCGACGGGCTGCCGGCGCTCGGCATCGTCGCCGCTGTGCTCGGCGTCATCAAGACCATGGGCCATATCAACGAGCCGCCGGCCGTGCTCGGCGCCATGATCGGCAGCGCGCTGGTGGGGACGTTCCTGGGCATTCTGCTGGCCTACGGCATCGTCGCGCCGATGGCCGGGCGGCTGAAGGGCGTGATCGAGGAGGAGGCGAAGTTCCAGGAAGTGGTGCGCGCCGTGTTGGTGGCGCATCTGCACGGCAATGCGCCGCAGATCAGCGTGGAAACCGGCCGCAAGATGGCGCCGAACCAGCATATGCCGAGCTTCGAGGAACTCGAGACCGCGACCCAGAACCTGCAAATCGCCTGACCGCGTTGACGCGGCGCGGCCGAGACGGCAAAGCGGCGGGATGACCGATGATCACGATCGCACCGACCTGCCCCTCACTGACCTGCGCGGCCGCTCGTCGCCGTTCCATGACCTGCTCGGCCTGCGCATGACCGAATGGCGGCAGGGCCATTGTACTATCGTGTGTGATCTCGCGGAGAAGCACATGAACCGGAATCATTCGGCCCATGGCGGGGTGCTGATGGCCATGCTCGACGAGGTCGCCGCCGCGGCCGGGGTGTGGACCGAGGGCGACGTCGCGCGCCGGTCGGTGACCGTCGATCTCACCACCAGCTTCGTCGGCCACGCCACCCAGGGCCGGCTGACCGCGACGGGGACGGTGATCGGTGGCGGCAAACAGATATTCTTCTGCCGCAGCGAGGTCCGCGACGAGCAGGGCAAACTGGTCGCCGCCGCCTCCAGCGCGCACCGGCTGCGCTCGGAGCCCGGCTAGATCAGACCACCGCGACCGGACGCACCGGGGCGCCGGTGGCGCCTTTGATTTTCGGCGCGAGCACCATCAGGCAGAAGCTGGTGACGCCGTCGGCGGCGAGTTCGTCGAGGGCCAGGTTCTCGATGAGATGGACCCCGGCTTCGGCGAGCGCGTGCTGGTGGACCGGCAGCGCCTGGGCGTGGTCGGGGTTGGGCAGGACCTCGACGGCCATGTTGTCGCTGCCGATCGCGCTGACGCCCTGGGCGGTCAGAAATTTGGCGGCGGGAACGTCGATGCCGGGTTCGCCGGCGAGGTAGCGCGCATTGTCGGTGCCGAAATGGCGGCCCCAGCCGGTGCGGATGAGGACGATGTCGCCAGGTTCGATGGCGAGGCCGGCCCGGTTGGCGGCGGACTCGAGTTCCTCGGCGGTGATGGCGCGGCCGGGCAGGAGGGTCTCGCCGCCGTCGAGCCCGGCGACGTCGAGCAGCACGCCGCGGGTGATGAGCGGGGGGATGTGCTCGATGCCGAGCCGTTCGAGGCCCCAGTCGCCGAGGGTCTCGGCGGCGGGCAGGTTGTTGTAGAGGCGGTCGCCTTTGCTGACATGGCCGAGCGCATCGATATGGGTGCCGACATGCATCGTCATCTCGACCCGCTCGACATTGGAGCCGGCGTCGTTGGTGAGGCCGAGCTTGCGGCGGCGGCGGATGGAATCGCGCCAGGTCGACCACATCATCAGCAGGAACGGCGGCTGGTTCGGCCGCAGGAACGGGGCCTCGGCGGAGATGGTGTGGGAGAGATCGTAAAGCTTGCCGGTGGCGGCCAGCCGCAGGGCCGCGAGGCGCTTGGCCGGGGTGATCAGGTTGGCGGCGCCGATCTGGTCGTCCGCACCCCAGCAGGCGCAGCCCCAGGGGCCGTGGTTATGAACCATGATTGTTCAGTCCTGAATGATCGCGACGGCGCGGGTCCAGCCGGCGGAGGCGCGGTGGATTTTGACCGGGAAGGCCACGATCTCGAAACCGTCGGCGGGCAGGGCTTCGAGATTGTTGAGTTTTTCCATATGGCTGTAGCCGATTTCGCGCCCGGCGCGGTGTCCCTCCCAGATCAGCGCGGCATCTCCGGTGGCCTGGACGCGCCGCCTGGTGTGGGAGAACGGCGCATCCCAGCTCCAGCCGTCGGTGCCGACGAGGCGGATGCCCTGCTCCAGCAGCCACAGCGTGGCGGCCTTGCCCATGCCGCAGCCGGAATCGACATAGTCCTCCTCGCCATAGCGGCTGCCGGCTCTGGTGTTGACGACGACGATCTCGAGGGGGCGCAGGCTGTGGCCGATGCGTTTGAGCTCGGCCTGCACGTCGCCCGGGGTGGCGACGTAGCCGTCCTCGAAATGGCGGAAATCGAGTTTCACGCCGGGCTGGAAACACCAGTCGAGGGGGACCTCGTCGATCCGCCAGGACGGCTCCCCGCCGGGCGTGACGGCGTGGTTCATGGTGCTGAAAAAATGGTACGGCGCGTCCATATGGGTGCCGTTATGGGTGCTGATGGTGACCCGCTCGACCGCGGCGTATTCGCCGTCGGGGAGCTGGTCGATGCCGATGCCGAAGAATTCGGCGATGCCGGGGGCGGACTGGTGATGATCGACATATTCGATCTGCGGCAGCATGCGCGGCGGATCGGAGGCGATGCCGGCCCTCAAGGTGCTCGAAATATCGATCAGACGGCGTGCCATGAGCGTGCTCCCCTCTTTCGCTGGCATGCTGCCCGCCGCACACTGGGGCCGCAAGCAGGAATGGAATGAGGACGCGATGACTGATTTTGCGGGGCTGGTGGCGCGGGCCGGGGCGAATGATCTGGCCTGGGAGGACCCCAACCTGCCCGGCCGGGAAATCGTGCTGCGCTCGGCGGTGCCACGCGAGGTGACGGTGGCGACGCCGGTGTTGTTCGTGCATCACGGCGTCAACCGCAACGGCGGCGACTACCGCGATTTCTGGCTGCCGCTGGTGGACGAGGCGGATGTGCTGGTGATCGCGCCGGAGTTTCCGGCCAAGGGGTTTCCCGGGGCGCATTGGTACAATTACGGCAACCGCGATGACGGCAAGGGCCATGCGAAGCCGCGGGCGGAGTGGACCTATGGCGTGCCCGGCCGGGTGTTCGCGGCGCTGCGGGCGGCGGGGGTGACGCGGCGGCGCGGGTTCGGGCAGTTCGGGCATTCCGCCGGCGCGCAATTCGTCCATCGCGCGCTGTCGCTGGGCTTCCGCGAGGGCGTGCAGACGGCCGTGAGCGCGAACGCCGGGACCTATGCGATGCCGGAACTGGCGGTCGATTTCCCGTTCGGGCTCGGGGCCACCGGGCTCGATGCGTCGGCGCTGGCGGCGATGCTGCGGTTTCGGCTGACGGTGATGGCGGGGACGGCGGATGTCGACACCAAGTCTGAGCATTTTCCCAAGGACGCGGCGGCGATGGCGCAGGGGGGTACGCGCTACGAGCGGGCGCACCGCTATATCGGCGCGGCACGGGCGGCCGCGCATGCCGCCGGGGTGCAATGCGGCTGGACCATCATCGATGTGCCCGGCGTGGGTCATGATGGCGAACGCATGTCCGCCGCGGCGGCACCGATCCTGTCCGCCGCGCTGCATGCCGCGGCAACGAACGAGTGAAAGTTTTTTGTTTCTTTTTTTTAAAAAAGAAAGCGCTTCTTTTTTGAAAAAAAGAAGCAAAAAACTTTTATCCGATAGTACATGCAATCAACAACGGGAGACGGGCGATGGGTAACGAGGAGAAGATCTGGCGGCATGTGGATGCGCGGCGGGAGGCCTATGTCGGGCTGGCCGACCGGGTGTGGGGGATGCCGGAGATCGCCTACAACGAATATCGCTCCACCGCCGAGCACAAGGCGATGCTGGAGGCCGAAGGCTTCCGGGTGAGCACCGATCTCGCCGGGATCCCGACCGCGATCATGGGCGAGGCGGGCGAGGAAGGACCGGTGATCGCCATTCTCGGCGAGTACGACGCGCTGCCCGGACTGAGCCAGGAGGCCGGCGTGGCGGAACCGCGGCCGCTGGCGGGCGATGGCATGGGACATGGCTGCGGCCACAACCTGCTGGGCTCGGCCTCGCTGATGGCGGCGGCGGCGGTGAAGGACTGGCTGGCGGAAAACGGGATGAAGGGCCGGGTGCGCTACTACGGCTGCCCGGCGGAAGAGGGCGGGGCGGCGAAGTCCTTCATGGTGCGGGAAGGGTGTTTCGAGGATGTCGATATCGCGATCTCGTGGCATCCGGCGGGATTTTCGGGCGTCAACGACGCGATGAGCCTGGCCAACACGCGGATCGATTTCGCCTTCGTCGGACGCGCCTCGCACGCCGCGGCCTCGCCGCATCTGGGGCGCTCGGCGCTCGATGCGGTGGAATTGATGAATGTCGGCGTCAACTACATGCGCGAACACATGCCGTCGGATGCGCGCATCCACTATGCGGTGCTCGATACCGGAGGGGTGGCGCCGAACGTGGTGCAGGCGACGGCGAAGGTGCGCTATGCGATCCGGGCGCGGGATTTGACCGAGCTGTGGCCGTTGATCGAGCGGGTGAAAAAGGTGGCCGAGGGCGCCGCGCTGATGACCGAGACCACGATGACGTGGAAAGTGATCTCGGCCGTTTCGAACCTGCTCGGCAATACGCCGCTGGAACAGGCGATGTACGGGGCGCTGACCCGGCTGGGGCCGCCCGATTTCGACGATGCCGACCGAGCGCTGGCGGCGCAGTTCCAGGCGACGCTCTCGGCCGAGGATATCAAAACAGCCTATCGCCGGGTCGGGATGAAGGTGAAGGCCGAAACCCCGCTGTGCGATGAGATCGTGCCGCTGGACAGCAAGGGCGCGCCGATGATGGGCTCGACCGATGTCGGCGACGTCTCCTGGGTGGTGCCGACGGTGCAGGCGCGGGGCGCGACCTACGCAATCGGCACGCCCGGCCATTCGTGGCAGCTCACGGCCCAGTCGAAATCCTCGATCGGGCACAAGGGCATGATCCATGTCGCCAAGGTGATGGCGGCGACCGCGGTGGAGACGCTGCTCAATCCGGGCCTGATCGCGGCGGCCAAAGCGGATTACGCGGCGCGGACCGACGCCAACCCCTATGTCTGCCCGCTGCCGACCGACGTGATGCCGCCGATCAGGAAACCCGCCGGGACCTGAGCCTTGCTGCGAGCAGGGCACCGAGCAGGAGCAGCGCGGTGCCCGGTTCGGGGATGTCGATCGGCGAGGAGGTGTCGAATACCGGGGCGGCGCCGATGGCGAGGAAGCTGTTGCCGAGCGCCGTCCCGGTGTAGGCGGCGCCGGAGACCGGCAGCCCGGAAGGGTCGACCAGCATCTCGTCGGCGCTGACGCCGTAGAGGGTCAAGCCGGTCATCTCCGGGGCGAAGTAGGGGACGGTCTGGTCGAGCACCAGCGGGTTCCAGCCCTGGGTGGCCGCCGGGTCGAGCAGGTTGATGTAGGTCACGCCGGTGAGGGTCAGCGCGGACGGGTCGTACACCGGGAAGGCCTCGCCGCCGAAATGGATGCCGGCGAAGTTGGGGGCGTTGACGCCCTTCTGAATGATGGTGTTGGCGATCACGGCAATGCCGCCGTCGGGCAGGTCGATGGCGTAGTTGGAGTCGGCCAGGCCGTCCTGGATGCGGGTTCCGGTGACGAAGGTGCTGGCGGCGCGGCTCTTGATCTCGTGGCCGCCGAGGGCGTCGTGGATGTAGGAATTGGTGACGCTGAGCGTGCCGATGTCGCCGACATAGATGTTGTGGGTGTAGCCGTCCTCGGCGCCGTTGTGGTCGAACTCGGAGTGGTCGATGGAAATGTTGGCGCCGGGATTGGCGCCGGCGAGCAGACCCTCCTGGTTGCCGAAGATGTGGGAGTTGGTGATGGTCAGGCTGCCGGTTTCGTAGCGGATGCCGGCGCCATTGCCGCCATTGGCGGCGGAGACGGCAGCGCCGGTGAGTTCGAGATGATCGAGCGTGACCGCACCCTGGGTGACCAGGATGGCCTTGGCGTTGGCCGGCGGCTGGTAGAGCGGGTCCCCGGCCTGGGGGTTCACGGTCAAGGTTGGCGTGAG
This sequence comes from uncultured Rhodospirillales bacterium, assembly GCA_903928895.1. Classification (GTDB taxonomy): domain Bacteria; phylum Pseudomonadota; class Alphaproteobacteria; order Acetobacterales; family Acetobacteraceae; genus CAIYPH01. Next base: position 9,797 of record CAIYSR010000003.1, read on the forward strand.
ACGGGCGAGGCCGCCGACGCCCTCGATGGTGATATCCTTGATGAGGGGGAAATCCTCGCTGTAGGTGCCGGCGGAGAGCTGGATCACGTCGCCGGGCGCGGCACCGAGGATGGCGGCGGAGACGGTGGCGTAGATGGCGCCGCTGGTGACATTGGTGATGGCCATTGCGTTGTCTCCGGTGTGTCGGCGCGTGAAGGGATAGGTGGGTTAAAACACGAATTAAAATCGTTGATATTGTAATTCATGGTTTCTCGGTGTAGATTGCATCCAAGGCCAGAAACCCAGGAGTCTCCAATGTCCAGCAAGCATCCCGAAACCCTCGCTTTGCATGCCGGCTGGCGGCGGGACCAGTCGACCACCGCCGTTGCGGTGCCGATATACCAGACCACTTCCTACCAGTTCAACGATACCGAGCATGCCTCCAATCTGTTCGCGCTCAAGGAACTCGGCAACATCTACACCCGGATCATGAACCCGACGACCGATGTGCTGGAGCAGCGCATCGCGGCGCTCGAGGGCGGCGTGGCGGCGCTGGGGGTGGGCTCGGGCCAGGCGGCGAGCGCGATGGCGGTGCAGAACCTCGCCCGCGTCGGCGACAATATCGTGGCCTCGACCGACCTCTACGGCGGCACCTGGAACCTGTTCGCGAACACGCTGAAGGACCAGGGCATCGAGGTCCGCTTCGTCGATCCGTCGGATCCGCAGGCATTTGCCCGGGCGACGGACGACAAGACGCGGGCCTATTACGCCGAGACCCTGCCGAACCCGAAGCTGCGGGTGTTTCCGATCGCCGAGGTCGCGGCGATCGGGCGGCCGCTCGGGATTCCGCTGATCATGGACAATACCGCGGCGCCGCTGCTGGTCCGTCCGTTCGAGCATGGCGCGGCGGTGGTGGTGCATTCGCTGACCAAGTTCATCGGCGGCCACGGCACCTCGATCGGCGGCATCATCGTCGATGGCGGCAATTTCGACTGGGAGGGCCATGCCGCGCGGCAGCCGGCGCTGAACACGCCCGATCCGTCCTACCACGGTGCGGTGTGGTCGCAGGCGGTGAAGGGGCTCGGCCCAATCGCCTACATCATCAAGGCGCGGGTGACGCTGCTGCGCGATCTCGGCGCGGCGCTGAGCCCGTTCAATGCGTTCCTGTTCATCCAGGGGCTGGAGACGCTGGCGCTGCGGATGCGGGCGCACTGCGCCAACAGCCGCGCGGTCGCGGATTTCCTGGGCACCCACCCGGCGGTCGCGCGCGTCATCCACCCCTCGACGCTGACCGGGCAGGATGCGGCATGGACGGCGAAATATCTGGCGGCGGGGCAGGGCGGGCTGTGCGGGTTCGAGCTCAAGGGCGGGGTCGAGGCCGGCAAGGCATTCATCAACGCGCTCAAGATGTTCTACCACGTCGCCAATATCGGCGACGCCCGCAGCCTGGCGATCCATCCGGCGAGCACGACCCACTCGCAGCTCAACCAGGCCGAGCAGGCGGCGACCGGGGTGTCGCCGGGCTATATCCGGCTGTCCGTGGGGATCGAGCATATCGACGACATCCTGGCCGACCTGGCCCAGGCGTTGGACGCCGCCGCGGCCTGATCCGGCAGATTGTGCCGGGCGGCACGCGTTTCCTCCCGCCGCTTCGGTGGGCGGGAGGGAGCGTGGCGGTTTTCCGCCGGCGAACGGTGGCATGCGCTGTGCAGAGGCGGGTCAGATACCTCTGACGGGAGCATTCCATGTCCATCGCCGCCATTGCCTCCGGAGTCTGGCACAGCGTGACCTCCGCCCTGGGCACGCCGCGGGCGGAGACCGCGAGTTTCAGCCCCGCCGCGGGCAAGGCCAAGCCGCCGCCGCCGGCTGCGGCGCCAGAGCAGCATCTGTTGCACGACCTGCAGTCCTGGATTTTGGCGCAGCAGCCGGCCGCAGCCGGGGCGGCGGCGGATGGGCGGGCGCGGGCGGCCTATGCCGCCGCTTCTGCGCTGGGGCGGGCGGGTCCATGATAGGCTGACCGACTCGCCGAGGGAGAACCATGATGAACGCGCTGCCGAACCCGCTGGCCTCATTCCGTCTGGACGGGCGCACCGCACTCGTCACCGGTGCGCGACGGGAGATCGGCCGGGCCATCGCGCTGGGCTTTGCCGCGCAGGGCGCGCGGGTGGCGGTGCATCATCTTGGCAATGCCGAGGAGACAAGCGACGCCGATGCGGTGGTGGCGCAGATGCGCGCCGGGGGCGCGGAGGCGCAGGCGTTCGCGGCGGATTTCGCCACCGAGACCGGGGCGCAGGACCTTGCTGCGGCCGTTTTGGCGGCGTTCGGGCAGGTCGATATCCTGGTCATCAACGCCTCGATCGAGCTGGTTGAGCCGTGGGCCGGGATTTCGCGGGCGCATTTCGACCGGCAGATCGCGGTGAACCTGCGCAGCACGCTCGACCTGTTCCAGGCGCTGGTGCCGCCGATGCAGGCGCGCGGCTGGGGCCGGGTGCTGACCATCGGCAGCGTGCAGCAGAACCTGCCGCATCCCGGGATGCTGATCTATGCCGGGAGCAAGGCTATGCAGCACAGCTGGGCGGTCAACCTCGCCCGGCAATGCGGGGCCGACGGGGTGACGGTGAACAACCTCGCGCCGGGGGCGATCGCGACGGCGCGCAACCGGGAGCAGCTCGCCACCAGTGGGCATGAGCTGCTGCCGCGCATCCCGGTCGGGCGGTTCGGGCGGCCGGACGACCTGGTCGGGCCGGCGCTGCTGCTGTGCTCGGACGCGGGCAGCTACATCAACGGCGCGAGCCTGCTGGTGGATGGTGGGCGGCTGATCGGGTAGAGCCAACCCGGCGAAATGGTGATCATTGCGGATCGCGGAGAAGGAAGAGCAGGGAGGGAGGAAGTGTTTCTTTTTTTGAAAAAAAAGAAACAAAAAAACTTCAACCTTGGCTTTGGCGTGGATGAAACGACCGACTCCAACGGACAGAAGTTTTTTGCTTCTTTTTTTCAAAAAAGAAGCGCTTCCCTTCCCCGATCAAGAAAGCGTCATTCTTTTCCGTGCTTGGTATAAGAGCGACCGGGATCAGACCTCCACCGCGACCGAGACCGCGCCGATGCCCTCGACGGCGAATTCGTAGGCTTCGCTGACCGCCGGGAACCGCGTGGTCACGAGGCTGCCGGTCAGCACGACGTCGCCGGCGCGCAGGGTCTCGCCGGAGCGGGCGAGATGTTCGGCGAGCCAGACCAGCGGGGCGAAGGGGTGGCCGAGCACGTCGCGGCCGTGGCCGGCATCGACCTCGGCGCCGTTCAGCTTCACCACCCCGCGCACGCTTTCCAGGTCGGGCCATGTGGCGTGCCAGTCGCCCAGCACGATCGCGGCGTTCCAGGAATTGTCGGCCACCAGGGAGGCGACTTCGAGCTGCTTGTAGTCGGCGCGGCGATCATCCACGATTTCGACCGCGGCGCAGACGGCGCCGACGCAGGCGCCGACCGAGGCGAGATCGAACGGCCCGGTCACGTCGCGGGCGATCTTCACGCCGATTTCAAATTCGAGGCCGATCCGGCCGAAATCCGCGGCCTTGAGCCGGATGCCGGAGGGATGCAGCCGATGCGCTAGGACGACGCCGCCGATGGGGTGATCGATCCCGCACATCGCCTGCATCCGCGCCGAGGTCAGGCCGATCTTGTAGCCGACCGCGGCCGCGCCGCTCTCGGCGCGCAAAAGGCGCACGAATTCGCGCTGGATGTCATAGGCCGCCGCCACGTCGGTCCGCGCCAGCCCCGGCAGCGGCCGAGATGCCTCGTGCGCCAGATGCTGCCGCAGCAGTTCGCGCGCCATTGCCCCATGATCCATGGTGGTCTCCTCCCGTGTCTTGTCCGCCCAGCCTAGGCCGCCCGCGGCCCGTGCGCCAAGACGCAGGGTGGTGCGATCACAGGCACGGATGGAAAGTTTTCGCTCTTATTGCATAGCTTGTTGATACGGCCCCAACCCAGCGGCTGCCATGATCCAGAGGTTGGGAGCCGGCGCTGTCGGGAGGGCCTCGATGGCTCTGCGCCAGCCTAGGTAGTTCGGCAGATTGGCTGTTGCGAC
>CAIYSR010000004.1 GCA_903928895.1 uncultured Rhodospirillales bacterium
CGCGTTGTGTGGCATCCAGATCTCCGATCACGGCAAGCCATCGCGCGAATGCCCCATTCTCCATCCGGCCGTCCTCCCCAAGCGCCAACGGCAGAATCGCAGGTCTCAACAGGTGCCGCAATAAGAGCGATCTTCTTCCTTGATTGCTGCTTGCCATTCCCGCCGGACAGGACGCGACGTTCACCCGATTGCCCCGGCTTTCCGAGCGGTCCCTCCGGATCGCCACGGAAGCGCTTGCGATGACGTTGGGCCTATTTTTTTCGGGTTCTCAGGAGGACAGAGCATTCCATTTTTCCAAAAAAAGAAGCGCTTCCCCCCTACGCCGCCGCCTCCTCCCGATGCTGCCACCGCAGCCACCCCACCGCCGCCAGCGCCCCACACACCATCACCAGCGCAATCGCGTTCAACGTGAACCACCCATAGATATTCAACAAATACGCCGCCAGAAAACTTGATGACGCCGTCGTCCCGAACATCAGGAAGTCATTGAACGCCTGCGCCTTGCCCCGCTCGCTCGGCCGATACGCCGTCGTCAGCATCGTCGTCGCCCCCACGAACAGGAAATTCCACCCCACCCCGTTCAGCATCAGCGCGAACCGGAAATTCCACGCCCCCTGCCCCGACATCGCCGGCAACACCGCCAGCGCCAGGATGGCCCCCCCCGCCATCATCATGTTCAGCACGCCGTACCGGTTGATCAAATTCCCGGTGAACAGCGACGGCACGAACATGCCCATCACATGCAGAAAAATCACCCAATGCGCCTCGGTCTGCGGCAACCCGCACCCCACGATCGCAATCGGCGACGCACTCATCAGAAACGACATCGTCCCGAACGCCACCATCGCTGCGGCCACCGAAACCGCAAAGCGCGGCTGCCGCGCAATCTCGAGCAACCCCCGCTGCGGCCCCTCAATTGTCTCCGGCACATGCGGCGGCGGAAACTCGATGAACGACATCACCGTGAACACCAGCACATGCACGCAAAACATGCTCGCATACGTCGCCAGATAAATCGGCGCCAACTGGTCATACGTCAGTCGCACCACCCCTGGCCCGATCATCCCCGCCAAGATCCCCCCCGCCGTCACCCAAGAAATCGCCTTCGCCCGCAACGCCCCCGGCACCAGCTCCACCGCGGCAAACCGATACATCTGCAAATTCGCCACCGCATAGCCCAGCACCAGCCCGCCCCCGCACATCAACGCGAGACTCCCCGCCACCAGCCCCGCCCCGCACAAACACGCCCCCACCATCCCCATCATCGAGCCCAGCCGAAACCCGAACTTCCGCCCCCGCCGCTGCATCAGCAGCGCCGTCGGAAACACCGACAGCATCACCCCGATATGCTGCACCGTGATCGGCAAGGTCGCGAACTCCCGCGCCCCCAGAAACGTCGCCACCGACAACGCCGTCGCCGCGAACATCATCGTATTGGCCGACTGCCCCAGCGCCTGGCACGCCGCCAGCAACAACAAATTCCGCCGCATCTTGGCATTCATCAACCTGGCTCCCTCACCCGGGCGCAAACTGCTGCCCGCCCCCCCTCACCACAACCACCCCAAACGCACCCCTCCCCTGACGCGCAGCGAAGCGGCGACGAGAGCGACAGCGGTGCCCTCGCACCGCGACAGCGCTCACACCCCTCGATCCCCCTTAACGCATCCAAATGTCTGTTATATTAATTCACTGATATGACACCCCTCACCACCAACTTCCGGTCCATCCTCGACGGCCTCAAGGTCACCCTCGGCCTCATCGCCCATCGCGACGCCCGCGTCCGCGCCCTCCTCACCCTCGCCTGGTACCGCATCCACCGCACCATCAACCGCTTCGAACGCCTC
>CAIYSR010000005.1 GCA_903928895.1 uncultured Rhodospirillales bacterium
AACCTGGCTGGTTCCGGTCGAGGTCTGTCCGGCGTTCAGGGTTCCGCCCACGCTCACCGGGCTGTTGTTGCCCGGCACTGCCACATAGGTCGAGCTGTAGTTGTAGTACTGGACGACGTTGTTGAGGTCCGAGCCCTGCTGGGCCAGGCCGCCGAGATTGCCGCCCAGGGTCGAGCCCGAGCCTCCCGATTTCGCCGCGCGATTGCTCTGCGAGACACTCTGCCGGTAGCCCTCCCGGGTGATGCGGGTTCCGTCGTTCTGATTGCTGACCGAAAATCCGAGGGGCCGTTGCTCCCCGTAGCCCTGCGCCTGCGCGCCGAAGGATAAACATGATACCATTCCAACGATTGCGAACGCCGGAAGAAAATTGCGGACACGAACGTTCATTGGGCGCTCCAGCGAGCAAGGCCCGCGGCGTCCATGACGATCACCCGCACACGGCGGTTCTCGTCCGCGACGGGGCGGGCGGGTTCGGCCAGCCGGTGTTTGCCGAATGCCGCCATCATCACGCGACCGGCCGGGATACCGCGCGACTTGACGAAATAGTCCCGCACCGCTTCGACGCGACGCAGCGAGAGCCTGTCGTTGTAGTCGTCGGTGCCAAGCCCGTCGGTATGCCCTTCGAGCGCGACCCGGAGCCGCTGGTCGGCAATCAGCCGGGCGGCGGCCTGATCGAGCTTGGCGATGTCCACGGGCCGCAGCACCGCGGCATCGAAGTCGAAATGCACCAGGGTTTCGGGCCAGCGCCGCTGCGCCGGCGTTTCCTTTGGCATCACCAGCGCGGTGACGCGGAAGGTGCCGCCACCGGGAAAGAGGCGGACCGCAAAGGAATCGCGGCCCACGAAGCCGTCGCGCGGGCGATATTCGACAAAGGTGTCGTCGATCGTACGGGTGAACCGTACCTCACCGGCCGCGGGTGCCTCGATCGGCTGCTGTTCGTAATAGGCTCGACGTACCTTGGCTTCCGGATCGCCGATCCACCGGTAGAGGTGGAAGCTGCACCAGCCGCCATCGTTGACCACCATCAGGTCCGTCGTGCGGCCGACGGCTGGGCTGTAGGACTTGTCGGGCCAATCGGCGACACAGTATTCGGCAGCGCGATCGTCGTTCTCGCGCCCCGGAACCTCTTGCTCTATCGAGTAATAGGTCGGCGCACATGCGGTCATGACACTTAGTATCGAGGCCGCGATGCAGATTTTACCGTTGAACACGGCGCTATTATCCCTGTTTGACATCACAACTACGGTCCACTTTGGGCGGTCCGTATTTCTTACGATCTAATTCTCCTCGACCAAGGAAGCCAGATCAACAATTGTTATGATAATAATTCATAAACCGGATATTCGTCGTTTATTAAAATATGTCGCGAAGCTTCACCGCTCGGGTCGGGGGCTCTCGCCGTGATACGTTCAATCAGTTGCCCGGCAGCGTTCTGGCCTCAGGCCGCGCGCGCCGATGGAAGCTCGACGACAAAGGCGGCGCCGCCATCGCAATTGCGGGCACTGATCCGCCCGCCCATACTCGTGACAATGCGCTGGCTGATCGACAAGCCGAGGCCGGTTCCCTGTCCCTGCGACTTGGTGGTGACGAAGGGTTCAAATATCCGTGCCATCAGCGGCGCGGGAATCCCACCAGCCTTGTCTGACACGGTCAGCAAGACCCGCCCCTCCCGCTCGACCGCCGAAATCTCGATCAAGCGGCGCTGGCGGTCGACGGCATTGCCCACATATGCGTCGATCGCATTGCCTATGAGGTTCATCAGCACCTGTTCGAAGGAAGCCGCGCGGCCAAGGGCCAGCGAGGTCGCTTCCGGCAGGGTCGTGACCACCCGCGTGCCGGTCTGCCGCAGCCGCCCCTCCATGATGGTCAGCGACGCCTGGACCGCCGCCGTGAGCACGAAAGGCACGAGTTCGCCCGCTCCGTCGCGACTGAAATCGCGGATATGTCGGATCGTCGCCGTGGCACGCTCGATCAGCCGGCCAATCGTCTCCAGCCGCCGCGCAATCGTTGGATTCTGCCGCAACGACGGCGGTAGATCCATCGCGAGGGTCTCGACATGCAGGCCGGCGGCGCCGAGCGGCAGATTGAGCTCATGGGCGATGGATGCTGCCATCTCACCGAGAAACGCCAGTTTTCCGGCCTGCTCGAGCTGAGCGCGGACCACGCGCTCCTCGCTGATCTCGGTACAGAGCATCATCATCACATGATCGTCGGCCGGCGCGCGCTCGACAACCGTGAGTTGCGTGCGGAGATAGATCTCGCGCCCGTCGGCGCGCATTGCCGAGCCTTCGGTTGTGGCCCGTTTTCCTTCGATTGCCTGGCGCAGCAATGCTTCCTGCCGGGCCGCCGCACCATGTCCCGCGAACAGGCCGCCCATCTCGATGCCGCGGATGTCCCCGGGGAGATACCCGGTTATCCGGGCCAACCCGGTCGAGAAAAAACGATATTCCACATCGAGCCGTCCATCGGCACCCTCGCGCACGACCATCTCCTGGGCCCAGCCCGGATAGTCGCGCATGAAGGCCTCGAGCAGTTGGCGGTTTTCGTCCAGAAGCTGCTCACTCGCGCGCCGCTGCGTCACATCGTGATAGCAGATGAGCAGCCGCGCCAGCCCCGGCCGCGCCGGATCATCGGCGATTCTCCGCGAGGTCACCTCCATCCACAGGTAACGGCCGTCCCGATGGCGGATACGAAATTCCTCCGACGTGTTGCAGCCTCCGTCCATGGCGACGTCGAAGCGCTGCCGGCGCCGCGCGACATCGTCAGGATGCGGCTGCAAAAGCGTGTTGTCGGCGATCAATTCCGCCGGCGTGTAGCCGAGCAGGGCCATCGCGGCCGGCGAGGCATAGGTGTAGTGCAGCACCCGATCGGCGCCGACATCGGAAATAACCACCAGGTCATGTAAATTGTCCTCCATCTCGTCGAGCCGGGTCAGACTTCGCTCGATTGCCAGGCGCTGCGCGCCGGCAATTTGTGCACGCTGCTCCAGGCGGACCAACAACAACGCCAGCCCCCCGAGCGCCAGTGCCGCGATCTGCGCCATGACGGACCAGCGCAGATAAGATACGCCCTGCGCATCGACCTCGCGGACGATGTCGTCGACATCGCGGGTCAGGGCCACCATCAGCCCCCATTTCCGGTCCGACCGCACGCCGAGGAGTTGCGGCCGTCCGTCTGGTGCCGCCATTGATATCGGGACGCTCGCCGCAGCGGCAGCGTGCAAAGTCGCCAACGCGATGGAAGCCGGCTCCGGTTCCGCCGAGGCGGCCAGTATGACCCCGTCGGCACGATAGATTGCGGCAGAGACCGGCCTTAAGCTCTCCCCGGTCCGGGCGATGAGCGACAATGCCGCCGGCTCGATCGACACCACCGCGACTGCGACCAGCCCACCGTCAGGCCGATGGATAGGCTTCGCAAATTGCAACGACAGCAAGCTGGAGCGATGCCCGCGAACCGGCTGTCCTACGAACATGCCTGCCCCGTGGTCGACGATGGCCCTGAAATACTCGCGGTTTTTGTGATCCGGGTCGGGAGAGATCGCGTCATCACTGCTCCACACCGTGGTTCCATCGAGTCCGACGGCTGAGACGCGCACGATTCCGCTGCGCTCCGGAGCAAGATTCGCACGCACCTCGTGGAGCGCGATCGCGTAGGACTGGTCCGACCCAGGGGTCATCATGGCGACGGTGGCGACATTGGCGAGGCCGTGCAACGCATCGACCCGTTGCAGCAGTTCCTCCACACGTTCCGCAGCATGGCCGGCATCATGAATAAGAAGGTGGCGCGCTTGCTGAAGATGGGTCGTGTGGAGATAGCGGCGATGGATCTCCACGCCCACCGCTATGGCAAGGATAATCACCAGGGTCAGCCCTGCGACCAGAACCTGCAGTGATCTGAACCCGCGAGCCTCGCGGACGGACTCGGCGCTCATGTCACAACACCCAGCCGCCATCCGGTCGCGACGCGCGTCGCCGCCGGAACTGCAATGTGTTTGCCGTGGAATGCCGCAGCCATCTTGAACCCTAGAACCGCCAGCGGGTCGCGGTGTGGCGGACGACCACCGAAAATCCGGACCTTGTCAGTCAACTCTACGCCCAGCGCAGACGCGGCGTTATCAACAATTTCTACAAATTTATCGCGCTCGCCCAGCCCGCGCCGAAGGTCAGGCGATATCGTTCGCTGTCCGCCGAGCCTCGGCACCAACGTCGGATTGGTCGAACCCGTAGAAGACATAACCTTGGCCCCGCACGTTCTCGAGCTTGAGCACTCCGCCGACCTCGCGGACCCGCCGGCGCACCCGGCTCAACAAATTGTCCAGCCCACGGCTGTCGGGCTTAGGGATGCCGCGGAACAAAACCTGATTGAGTTCGTCCCGCGTCACCATCCCGCCACGATTTTCCAGCAGGAACCACAGCGCATCGCGCTCGGCCCCGGTCAGCACCACCGACACCCCGTCGGGACTGCGTATCTCGCGGTTCTGGAACGACATCCACCATCCATCCACGCTCAGCGGCGGATGGGCTTGCAGTTCACGCACCGCCTCGGGCTCGCCGGCCGACACCTGTAGCGCCGGCGGGCGCATCGCCGCGCGCAGACGTGCCAGCAGTTCCCGTGGCGAGATGCTCTTGAGAATGAAGTCGTTGGCGCCAGTCTCAAGCGAGAGGATCCGGTCGACCACATCAGTATTGCTGGTCAGCATCAAAATCGGCCCCTTATAGGCCGCCCGCACTTCCGGCAATTGAGGAACAAGGTCGAGTCCATCGACGAACTGGTCGAGGATCAGTGCTTGCGGAAGACTGCGCTCGAGCCCAACCATGGCGGCCGCGAGCGTGGTGACGACAGTAACCTGGATCCCGTGATGACCCAGATAGTCGACCACGCCGCTGGCGTAGTCGGGCTCGTCTTCAACCATAAGGACTCGGCGCGTCTTGTTCATCTTGGTCTCCCGCCAAGCCATATGGCTCAGGCCGATTAAGCCGGTAATCACGGTTTGTTTATCATACCCGGCATCACGGCTGCAAACTTCGAGAGCGTCTGCAGCCGGAACCTTAGGACGCCAAAAATTCAGTTTACCCATTGATTTAATTATATCTATTCCTTTCCCTGCACCTTTCCCTGCACTGCGCCTTGATGCAGATCAAGCCAACGGCAAATATCGTCGGCATTGCGTTGCCATGCGCGGGAAGCCCGGGCGTGCGAGAAATTGCTTATTTTTACAAAAACCGACCGCGGATGTGAATCTGTGTGGCGGTTTTTACGATTTTTATGGTCGGCCCCCGGCGGTGCGAGACCTAAGATCGCCAGCGGATTCGCCGCGAGGTCCGTGTCATGATGAACCCACTCAGAGTCTTTAAGCTTCCGGGGTTGGTTTTGCCCTTCCCGCAGTTTGACTGGCTGCCTGAACAACAGCCGTTGGCGCCGCTCGACGCGATGCCGCTGCCGGATCTCATCCTTTACGATGGCGATCAAGGGGGCGCCGCCAAGGCCGGGCCGCAAGCGAGCGCGCCGTCCGGCCCCGCCGCAGGCAGCGTCACCGTGTCCTCGGCTTCCCATTTTCTCATCAACATCAGCTGGGACAGCAGCGTCCAGTCCGCGCCGGCCGGATTCAAGCCTGCCATCCTCGCCGCGGCGAGCTATCTCGAAAGCCTGTTCACCGATGCGGTGACCCTCAACGTCGCGGTCGGCTACGGCGAGGTGCACGGTACATCGCTCGGCTCCTCGACCCTTGGCGCCAATCAGAGCTTCCTGAGCCAGACCAGCTACGCCAGCCTGCGCAATGCGCTCGCCGCCGATGCGACCTCGGCTGACGACAGCGCCGCCCTCGCTTCGCTTCCGCTCACCAGCCCGGTCGGCGGCACACTCTGGACCACCAGTTCCGAGGCCAAGGCCCTCGGCCTCAAGCCGGCCAACGGGACCGGCCTTGACGGCTATATCGGGTTCTCCTCGGCGTTGCCCTTCACCTACAACAACACCTCCGGCGTCGCCGCCGGCACCTACGATTTCAACGGCGTCGCCCTGCACGAATTCACCGAGGTCATGGGCCGCATCGTGCTCGACGGCACCGGCCTCGGCGGGAGCGGATCGAACTACGTGCTGGCCGATCTCTTTCACTATTCCTCACCCGGCGCCCGCGACCTTTCAGCTTCCACCGCCGGCTACTTCTCGATCAATGGCGGCATCACCAATCTTGGCAGCTTTAATACTCTCGCGAGCGGCGACCCCGGCGACTGGTCGAGTGCCGTGCCGCGCGATTCATTCGACGCCTTCTCCTCCTCCGGCGTGGTCAACCAAGTCTCGGCCAACGACCTGCGGGTGATGGACGCCATCGGCTGGAACCTCGCCGCCGGCGGAGGCAACGGCAGCAGCGGCTCACCCGCCCCCACTGGCGCCGGGTTCACTGCGCTCACCGCAGGGCTTGCCTCGGGCCAATCTGCCACCGGTCTGGCGGCCGGGCTCGCACTCGCATCGGTGACGCAGCGGGGCGGTCCGATCGCCGACAGCTACAGTTTCGCGCTCGGAGGAGCCGACGCCTCGCGCTTTGCCCTCACGAGCAAGAGTGGTGGCACATCGTTGTCTGTGGGCGCCGCGCCGCTTGCTGGCACCGCAGGCGGTCAGCTCTACGCCATCACTGTCTCAACCACGGATAGCACGACCGCCGCCCATGCGCCGCTCAGTCCGCTTGCGATCATCGTCGGCAACACCGGGCCCGACACCGTCAACGTCGCGGCGTTGACGTCCGGCCTCGGCGCCGCCGCACCCGCCTTCGTCTTCGCGCTCGCCGGCGCCGACCACATCAACGGCGCCGGCGTGACCGGCCACCTATGGCTTGACGGCGGCGCCGGCGCCGACGTGATGACCGGCGGCGCGGGTGGCACCACCTACGTCTATGCCGCCCCATCCGACTCGACCGCCACGGCGATGGATGTGATCACCAACTTTCACACGTCCACTGATCTGCTCGACTTCACCGGACTCGGCCAGCATCTCACCGTCGCCGGCCCTTTGCTCTACGGCTACATCGCTGGCGCCTCCATCGGCTGGCAGGTCAGCGGGGGCAACACCTTCGTCTATATCAACACATCCGGGGCCGCGGCGAGCTTGGGCGGCGCCAGCATGAAGATCGAACTCGAAGGCAATGTCGGCCTCTCCGCGGCCGCAATTTCCCATCTTTAGCGGGAGCGGCTCAAAGCGGGTCGGCGTGATCCGCGTCGAGAAATAACGCCCCCGTCGTTCACGGGATGCATGGACCGACGTCACGCGGCCATTTTCCGTTTCCGGGCGGTGGTCCCGCCGCTTGCGCCGATGTTCAGGTGTTTATGAGTGCAAGAGCAGTGCGCGGCGAACGCTGCGCCGCCTCGATGGTTGCAACGATGCGCAGTTCGCCTTCATTCCTACGTTATCGATGCATATTATGAATAATACGTCGAGCGACCGCGAGGTCGAATTGACAAATTTCTTAGCCGCCGTCACCGTCGATCCAAGATGCCCGTTTTTCCTGGGGCACCGTTCGCTGGGAGGTCAGTATGCCGGGAGTGCCGGTGTCATTTGGTCGTAGGCTCGCCGATCTGACGCGACTGCATCCTGATGCGATCGCTATAACCCTCGCCTGCCAAGATGGGACCGAAGACCGGCTTGCCTGGGTGGAGCTAGACCGATGGGTCAACCGGCTGGCGCGACTGATGGCCTCGCGCGGCGTCGGGCCGGCAACCATGGTCTGCGTCGGCCTCTACAACAGCCTCGAACACTACGCCGCCACCATCGCCGCCTGGCGCCTCGGCGCATGCACCCTGCCCCTGAGCCCGCGGATGCCGGACGTCGAGTTCCGCGGCATCACCGGCCTGGTGGAAAACCGCCTGGTCATCGCCGACCGCGTCGATGCCGATCTCGCCAAGGCCGACATCACCGCCCTGCGCCATGGCGGCCCGTGGGACGATGCCGACCTGCCCGACATCACCGCCCATCCCGGCAAGGCCATCGGCTCCGGCGGCTCGACCGGCCGCTCGAAGATCATCGTCGAACCCCGCCCCTGGGCGCGCGTGCCGGGCGAGGTGACGCTCGCCTTCGTGGCCGGATTGCGCAGCGGCCAGACACAGCTGGTGGCCGGTCCGCTCTACCACAACTCGCCCTTCTCCTGGAGCCATTACGGGCTTTTCGAGGAACAGCACCTCGTGGTGATGGAGCGGTTCGACGCTGCCCTGGCAGTGGACCTCATCGAGCGCCACCGCTGCCAGTTCATGTTCCTGGCGCCGACGATGATGCAGCGCATCGTCCGCCTGCACGACATCGAACAGCGCGATCTCTCCAGCATTGAATCGGTCTTCCAGACGGCGGCGCCCTGCCCGGTCTGGCTCAAGCGTCGCTGGATGGAGCTGACCGCCCCCGAAAAATTGGTCGAGGGCTTCGGCAGCAGCGAGGCCGCCGGCAGCTGCCGCATCCGCGGCGATGAATGGCTGGCCCATCCCGGCAGCGTCGGCCGCCCGCAGAACGCCGAACTTCGCATCCTCGACGAGAATTTCGGGCAGGTGCCGACCGGCGAAGTCGGAGAAATATTCTTCCGGCCGGACAGCCACCCCGAACCGACCTATTATTACATCGGCTCGCCCCCGGCCCGCACGACGCCCGACGGCTTCGTCAGCGTCGGCGACATGGGCTATGTCGATGCCGAGGGCTACCTGTTCCTCTCCGACCGCCGGGTCGACCTCATCATTCGCGGCGGCGCCAACATCTACCCCGCCGAGGTCGAGGCGGCGCTGTCCGAATATCCCGACATCGCCGACGCCGTCGTGGTCGGCCTCCCCCACGAGGAACTCGGCAAATCCGTCCACGCCATCGTCGAGCCGCGCTTCGGCGCCGAGATCGACGAAGCCGCCCTGCGTGCCTGGATGCGCGAGCGCCTCACCCCCTACAAACTGCCCGAAAGCTACGAATTCATGTCCCCCCTGCCGCGTGACCCGTCCGGGAAAATTCGGCGCTCCGCCCTCGCCCGCGAGCGCGCGGAGGCAGCACGATGACCCCGCCGCTCTACATCGCGGGCGTCGCCGAAACCCCGCTCGGCGAGGTCCCCGACCACAACGAACTCTCCATGGTCGCGCTGGCCGCCCGCGAGGCGCTCGCCGAGGCCGGGCTCCGCCTGCGCGACGTCGATGGCCTGTTCGTCAACTACATGGGCGAGGAAGGCTCGGTCCAGGTCGCCGAGTATCTCGGCATCACACCCCGCTTCTCCGACAGCTCCGACCTCGGCGGCGCCGCCTTCGAGGCCCAGGTCCACCACGCCATGGCGGCGATCCAGGCCGGGTATTGCGAGGTCGCCCTGATCGCCTACGCCTCGCGCCAGCGCAGCCGCCGCAGCCGCTCCGTCGCCGCCAGGGCGCCGGCGATGGGGGTGCCGATCATGTACCACCTCGAAGACCCCTACGGCCTGCCGCTGCCGATAGGGCGCTATGCCTTGATCGCCGCGCGGCACATGCACCAGTACGGCACCACCCGTGAACACCTCGCCGAGATCGCGGTGGCCGCAAGGCTCTGGGCGCAGAAGAATCCGAAGGCCTGGGCCCGCGATCCGCTCACCATCGCCGACGTCATCAACGCCCGCCCGATCTCCGAACCCCTGCACCGACTCGACTGCTGCCTGGTCACCGACGGTGGCGGCGCTGTTGTGGTGACCACCGCGACGCGCGCACGCGATGCCGCCAAAAAAGCCGTGCGCATCCTCGGCGCCGCCGAGAGCCACACCCACTGGCACATCTCGCAGATGGAGGACCTCACCGTCTCCGCCGGCGCCCGCACCGGGGCGGAGGCCTTCGGCATGGCCGGGATCAAGCCGTCCGACGTCGATGTGCTCGAACCCTATGACAGCTTCACCATCACCGTGCTGCTGGCGCTGGAGGATCTCGGCTTCTGCAAAAAAGGCGAGGGTGGCGCCTTCGTCGCCAGCGGCGCCCTGCGCCCGGGCGGCAGCCTGCCTTCGCTCACCTCCGGCGGCGGCCTGTCCTACAACCACCCCGGCGCCCTCGGGCTGCTGCTGATGGTCGAGGCAGTGCGCCAACTCCGCGGCGAGGCCGGCGAGCGCCAGGTGCCGAATGCCAAGATCGCCGTCGCCCACGGCGTGGGTGGCCTGTTCTCGACCGCCGGAACCGTGGTGATGGCAAATGACTGACGAAACCCTGCGCATTGACGACCCCAACGCCTTCCCGTTCTGGGAAGCAGCCCGCCGCCACGAACTCGCGGTGCAGCGCTGCACCCAATGCGGCCACCACCAGTTCTACCCCCGCCCCTTCTGCCTCGCCTGCGACGCCGATGCCCCGGAGTGGGTCACCTGCTCCGGCGAGGCCACGGTCTATTCCGTCACCACCGTGCACCTGCCCCTGATCCCGGACGTGAAGCCGCCCTACCAGGTCGCGCTCGTCACCCTGCGCGAGGGCCCCCGCCTGCTGACCGGCATCGTCGGCCAGCCCTGCCGCATCGGCGAGTCCGTCACCCTGGTATGGCGCGAGCGGGCCGACGCCCCGCCGCTGCCATGTTTCACCGCCGTCGGGGAACAGTCCGCATGATCAGCACCGCCGCGGTCTTCGGCGCCGGCGTGATGGGAGCCGGCATCGCCCAGGCCCTCGCCGTCGCCGGCTGCGCCGTCCGCCTGACCGATATCTCGGCCGACGCCATCGCCGCCGGAATGGAGCGGATCGAGCATGGCCGCTTCGGCCTGCGCCGCGCCGTCGCCCGTGGCAAGATGGCGGCGGCCGACGCCGAAGCCGCCTTCGCCCGCATAAGCTCCACCGCCGACGACGCAGCCGCCTGCGCCGGCGTGGACGCCGTGGTCGAGGCCGTCCCCGAGGACCTGACGCTGAAATGCCGCCTGTTCCGCCGCATCGACGCTTTGGTGCCGGACCATGCCGTGCTCGCCTCCAACACCGCGGGCCTGCCGATCACCGCCCTCGCCTGGGCCACCCTGCGCCCGGAGCGGGTCATCGGCTGGCACTGGGCCCAGCCGGCGCCCCTGATGCGGCTGGCCGAAATCATCACCCATCCGGATTGTGCGCCGCGCACCGTTGACCTGATCTGCGACATCGCGCGCCGCGCCGGCAAAAACCCCGTGGTGATCAAGGATCAGCCCGAGATCTGGGGCTTCGTCGCCAACCGCATCAACCGCGCGGTCCGCATCGAGGCCGCCCGCGTGGTAGCCGAGGGCATCGCCACCGAGGACGAGGTCGACACCATCATGAAAGATTGTTTCCGCTGGCCGATGGGTCCGTTCGAGATGCAACGTCCGGGCAGCATGACCTGAACAGCAACCACCGCCGGCACCAATATCAAGGGAGGACACTCAAAATGAACCGCCGCGTCACTGCCACCGCCCGCCGCGCCGGGCTGGCCGCAGCACTCCTGCTCGGCACCACGGCGCTGACCGTCGCTCAGACCCGCGGCGGCACCGCCATCGATGCCAATGTCGGCGGCCCCGGCACCTTCGATCCGGCGATGATCGCCACCACCATCGAACTCGAGACCCTCAACCAGATGTTCGAGGGCCTCGTGATGATGGACGAGAACTACCGCCCCCGCCCGATGGTCGCCTCCAAGGTCGAAACCGCGCCCGACGGCATGACCTACCGCTTCACCCTCCGCCACGGGATCAAATTCCATAACGGCAAGGAGCTCACCGCCGCCGACGTGCTGGCGACCTATGAGCGCTACGCCAAGATCAGCCCCAACGCCGTCGTGCTCGCCAATGTCGCGGGCTACGACGTGCCGGATCCCTACACCTTCGTCATCCGCCTCAAGGTGCCGTCCGGCGTCTTCCTCGACATCCTGAAATCCCCCGCCTACCCGCTCGGCATCATCCCCGCCGAGCAGAAGGACAAGGCCCCGCGCGACCCCGAGGTCAACATTGGCACCGGACCGTTCAGGTTCGGCGAATGGCAGAAGGACAGCCATTTCATCATGCGCCGCTTCGACGGCTACGTGCCTGACGAAAGCGCCCCCGGCCCCGACGGCTACGCCGGGCGCAAGACCGTTTATCTCGACGCCGTGCGCTACAATTTCGTCCCCGAAGCCAATGCCCGCGTCGCCGCCCTGCAGGCCGGCGACGCCGATGTCGCACCGAGCCTGCCGCCCGAACTGCTGCCCCGCTTCAAGGACCGCACCGATATCACGGTCGAGAAGGTCTTCCCCGGCTGCCAGAACATCTTCCTGCTCTCGGCCGGCAACCCGCCCACCAACAACGTGCTGATCCGCCGCGCCATCCAGGCCGCCGTCAACACCCAGGACATCGCGGATGCATCGGGCCAGATCACCCGCGAGAACCCCTCGATCCTCTACGCCGAGAGCCCCTACTACGACGCCGCCGCGGTGAAGCCCTACTACAACATGAACAACCCCGCCAAAGCCAAGGCCCTGCTCGCCGAGGCCGGCTACAAGGGCGAGAAGATCGTCCTGCAAACCAACTCCAA
The DNA here is from genome assembly GCA_903928895.1 of uncultured Rhodospirillales bacterium. GTDB lineage: Bacteria > Pseudomonadota > Alphaproteobacteria > Acetobacterales > Acetobacteraceae > CAIYPH01. Next base: position 12,444 of record CAIYSR010000005.1, read on the forward strand.
CTACTCCTACATGCGCGACGAAATCCTGGTGCTGGCCGAACAGATCAAGGCCGTCGGCATGAACGCCGAGGTCCAGGTGGTGGACTGGATGACGAATGCCAACAACATGGCCAATCGCGGCGCCGGCTGGAACGTCTCCACCTCCGGCTTCTGCTCGCAGCCGCTGCTCGGGCCGCAGCAGTGGCGCAACATGGTCTACAACTTCTCCAACATCAAAGGCGACACCGAGCTTGACGCCGCCTACGACAAGTTCTTCGCCTCGGTCGATGTCGGCGACCGGCGCAAGGCCTGGCTCGATGCCGAGCAGAGCATCCTGGGCAAGGCCTATTTCATCAAGGTCGCCGATGCCGGCTCAGTGTTCGCCTACTCGAAGAAGCTTGCCGGCATCAAGCCCTGGTACAACATCCGGTTCTGGAACGTCAGCAAGCAATGAGGCCAGGCCAGCCCGGCTTCGCTGCGCGCGCGGCGGGGGCGGGGCGGCAGATCATCCGCCGCCTCGCCCAGACCATGCCCGTCCTGCTGGTCGTCGCCATCGTCACCTTCACCCTGTTGCACCTGCTGCCCGGCGACCCCGCGGTGATGATCGCCGGCGATCAGGCCGGGCCGGAGGTGATCGCCCGCATCCGCACCGAGCTTGGGCTTGACCGGCCGCTCCTGGTGCAACTGCTGCACTGGCTCTGGGCCCTGGTGCAGGGCGATTTCGGGCGCTCATTGCTGCTGAACCAGACCGTGCTGTCCGCGGTGGTGGAGCGGTTGCCGGTCACCGGGTCGCTCGCCCTGCTGTCGCTCCTGATCACTTTGCCCATCGGCATCCTGCTCGGCACGCTCGCAGCCTATTATCGCGGCACCTGGCTCGATTCCACGGTGATGGGCGTGGCGCTGCTCGGCGTCTCAATCCCGAGCTTCTGGATCGGCATCGTCTCCATCCTTGTCTTTGGCGCCATCCTGCACTGGCTCCCCACCGGCGGCTACGTGCCGCTGGCCCAAGGGCTGCGGCCCTGGCTCGCCTGCCTGGTGCAGCCCGCGGTGGTCCTCGCTTTGTTCCAGATCGGCTTCCTCGCCCGCCTCACCCGCTCCGCCATGCTCGACACCCTGCACCAGGACTATATCCGAACCGCCCGCGCCAAGGGCCTCGGCGAATGGCTCACGGTCGCGCGCCACGCCTTCCGCAACACCCTGATCCCGGTGATCACCGCGATCGGCATCATCCTCAGCCTGCTCATCGGCGGCTCCGTCATCGTCGAGCAGGTGTTCGCCCTGCCCGGCATGGGCCGCCTCGTGGTCCAGGCGATCATGGCGCGCGACTATCCGCTGGTGCAGGGCGCCATGCTGCTGTTCGGCCTCGCCTTCGTGCTGATCAACCTCGCCATCGACGCGCTCTACGTCATCGTGGATCCCAGGGTCCGTTATGGCTGACGCGCGCCGGACCCTCTTCCGCCTCGCGCGCCACAACTCCTTCCGCATCGGCTTCGTCGTCGTGCTGCTGCTGGCCGTCGCCGCCCTGGCCGCCCCCTGGATCACGGCGGACCTTCCCACCGCGATGCGCCTGCGCCTGCGCTTTCGCCCGCCCTCGCTGGTCTCGCCCTTCGGCACCGACCTGTTCGGCCGCGACATCCTCTCGCGCGTGCTCTACGGCGGCCGCCTGTCGCTCTGGATCGGCTTCGCCACCGCCGTCATCTCCAGCGTCGCCGGCGCCTTCATCGGCGTTATCTCGGCCCAGTACCGCCGGATCGACGGCATGCTGATGCGCATCATGGACGGGCTGATGGCCTTCCCCGCGATCCTGCTCGCCATCGGCGTCAGCGCGGCCCTCGGCCCCCAGACCGGCAGCGTGATCGCCGCCCTCTCCATCGCCTACATCCCCCGCACCGCCCGCGTCGTCCGCGCCTCCGCCTTGGTGATCCGCGAACTCGATTTCGTCGATGCCGCCCGCGTCGCCGGCGTCACCGACCTGCGCCTGATGCTGCGCCACATCCTGCCGAACTGCATGGGCCCGCTGCTGGTCCAGTTCAGCTTCACCTTCGCCTACGCGATCCTGGCCGAATCCGCGCTCAGCTTCATCGGCGTTGGCCCCCCGCCCCCCGCCCCCTCCTGGGGCAACATCATCGCCGAAGGCCGCGACTACACCATCGAGGCCTGGTGGATCATGCTCTTCCCCGGCATCGCCATCAGCCTCGCAGCGCTCGGCATGAACCTCCTCGGCGACGGGCTCCGTGACCTGCTGGACCCTCGCCTGAAGATGGACGGCTAATCGCGATCATGCCCGAGGTCGGTCGAGCGGAAGTGTTCAGACGCGTTGGCGCGTAGGACCGCACCGTTCTGTCGAAGCGCGCCTCATTCGGCCGGCGCAGATCGGTGACCCGCAGCGCAGAACGGGGGTAGCTCCGTCGTTGGCCGTCGTGGTGCGTTCGGGATCGGATAGGATTGGCATCGACCCCCGAATCCTAGATCAAATCAGCCGGTTGCCCCTACGCCCGCAAGCCATCGTGCAGGGTCCGCGTGAGATTACGGCAGCGGGCGCTTCACGGGCAATATCGCCCGTATCGCCAGATGGGCTGGTCATACGGAAAATGGTGAGTGATGATTCGTCACTTGGCCGTTAACGACTCGCAGCAGCGGGCGGCCGGAGGGGGAGCCGGTTGACGCCGTGGCGGAATGCGGCATCCCTCGGGGCAAGAGAAAGCGGAAGGAAAACCGTCATGAGTCAGGCCACCCTCGACCTTCGCTCCCCCGCGGCACAGGCGATCCGCCGACGGGCCATCGTCTCCTGCGCGGTGGGCAATTTCTTCGAACTGTTCGACTTCGTGCTCTACGGCTTCTTCGCCGTGCCAATCAGCCAAGCCTTTTTTCCAGCCGGCAACGACACGCTGGCCCTGATCAACACGTTCATCACGTTTGGCGTTGGCTTCCTGTTCCGCCCGCTCGGCGCGGTGATCCTCGGCGCCTACGGTGACCGGCACGGGCGCCGCGCCGCGCTGGTGGTGACGATCGGGCTGATGGCGGCGGCGACCGGGTTCACCGGGCTGATCCCGACTTACAGCCAGGTCGGGCTCCTCGCGCCGCTGTTGTTGCTGATCTGCCGCTGCGGACAGGGGTTCTCGACGGGGGGCGAATGGGGCGGCGCGGCGGCGTTCCTGGTGGAATATAGCGAGCCGGGCAAGCGCGGCCTGACCGGCAGCTGGCAGCAATTCAGCACGCAGATCGGCGCGACTGGGGCGTCGCTGTCCGCTTACCTGCTGGCCAGCAACCTGGCGCCGGATGTGTTCAATTCCTGGGGCTGGCGCATTCCGTTCGTGTTCGGCTTCCTGCTCGGACCGATCGGCTACTACTTGCGGACCAAAGTGGCGGAGACGCCGGTGTTCGAGGCGAACGCCGAGAAGCAAGCAATCTCGCACGCGCCGCTGCGCGAGGCGTTATCCTCGCATGGCACGAAAATCGCGCAGGCGTTTTTCCTGTCGATCATCGGCATCGTCGCCAACTACGTGATGATCGTGTTCATGCCGACCTATGCGGTGAAGACCCTGCACATCAACGGCGGGGACGCGCTGCTCAGCGCGACACTGGCCAACGTCGTGGTGATGGTGCTGACGCCGTTCATGGGTGCGTTGTCCGACAAGGTCGGGCGACGGCCGATGATCGGGGCCTGTGGCATTCTCTACCTGATCGCGGGGTATCCGCTTTACCTGCTGGTCGGCAACGGCACGTTCCAGACGCTGCTGATCGCACAGCTGATCGTGGCGTGCATCCAATCGCTGTACACCGGCACGATCCCGGTGATCCTGTCGGAGATGTTTCCGACGCGGGTGCGCTATACGGCACTGTCACTGAGCTATGGATTCTCTGTGGCGATCTTCGGTGGGTTCGCACCGTTCGTGGCGAGTTGGCTGATCGCGACGTCCGGCAGCCCGTTGTCGCCGGCGTATCTGGTGATGGCGGCAGGCGCGGCAAGCGCGGTGGCGATCTGGACGATGAAGGAGTGCATGAACGATCCGCTGGAGTAGGTTTCCGGCGGAGCGCGACAGCAGGAGGACGACATGGCCACACGACGCATCGGCGTGATCATCAACGGCGCGACCGGCCGCATGGGCACGACGCAGCACATGGCGAATCTGTTGGCGATCGCGGGCGAGGGCGGACTGCCGTTGCACAACGGCGACCGCCTGGTGCCGGAGCTTCTACTGGTCGGGCGCGATGAGGAGCGCATTTCCGCATTGGCCGCTGCACATGGCGGGCTGCGCTGGACCGCAAACCTCGATGAGGCGCTTGCTGGTGCCGAGGCGATCTTTATGGATTGCGCTGCGACCGGCGATCGGCCGGCTCGAGTGCGGGCGGCGATCGCAGCGGGCAAGCATATCCATATCGAGAAGCCAACGGCGCCCACGGTTGAGGAGGCGATGGCATTGGCCCGGGCAGCTTCGGCAAAGGGGCTCAAGCATGGGGTGATCCAAGACAAGCTCTTCCTGCCGGGGTTCGCCAAGCTCCTATTCGTGAAAAACGCCGGGTTTCTCGGGCGCATCCTGTCGATCCGGGTGGATGCGGGGTCGTGGGTGTTCGATGGCACGGTGCAGCCCGGTCAGCGGCCGAGCTGGAACTACAAGAAAGCCGAGGGCGGCGGGCTGGCGCTCGATATGATGGCCCATTGGCGCTACATGATCGATCGGCTGGCGGCGCCGGTGACGGCGGTTTCGGCGTTGATGGCGACTGCGATTCCGGAGCGGGTCGACGAGCACGGCAACCGCTACATCGTGGATGTCGAGGATACCTCGCACGCGCTGTTGCAGTTGCAGGGCGGGGCGGTGGGGATCATCAGCAACACCTGGGCGACGCGGGTGCGGCGCGAGGACACCATGGTCGTGCAGATCGACGGCACGCTGGGTTCCGCGACGGCGAGTCGGCACCGCTGCTTCACGCAGGCAGCGGTGAACACGCCGGAAGCATTCTTCGGGGGTGCACGCCCGGGCGGCATGAACTTCATGGAGCAGTGGCAGGAGGTGCCGGATACGTTGCCGGTGACCAATCCGTTCCGGCAGTGCTGGGAGAGGTTCCTCCGCCATGTGGCGGAGGACGCGCCTTACCTGCCGACGCTGGTCGAAGGGGCGAAGGCGGTGCAGTTGGCGGACCTGGCGTATCGGAGCGTCGCGGAACGGCGCTGGGTGGATGTGCCGGAACTGACGCTCTAGCAGCCGTCGCGGAGCGGAGGATCGCACCGGACAATTGAAACCGGCCGCCCATCCGGTACACCATCGGGGGCGGCCAGGACGGCCAGCCCGGGAAGGAAGCGCCAGCATGAAAATCGGAGTCTTCGCCACGTTCATGTCGCCACTGGCGACACCGCAGATGGTCCGCGACTTCGGTCGGCGGGCTGAAGGCATCGGCCTCGATTCGATCTGGATGGGCGAGCATGTCGCACTCTTCGACAGGAACACCTTCGGCTACCCCGGCGCGAAGGATGGGCGCATCCCGGTCCCGGACGGCGGCGGAATGCTCGATGTCATAGCCACATTTGGCTTCCTCGCTGCCGCCACCACCAAGCTGCGCCTCGGCACCGGCGTCGCCCTGGTACCGCAGCGTAACCCGATCTACACGGCAAAGGAGATCTGCACGCTCGACTGGTTGACCGAAGGGCGCATTGATTTCGGCATCGGCGTCGGGTGGAACAAGGAAGAGGTCGAGGCCTGTGGCTATCGCTGGGAGGATCGTGGCGCCCGCTGCGACGAATTCCTCGAGGTCATGCGCCTCCTATGGACCGAGCCGGTGGTGGATTTCGCCGGAAAATGGGTGAAATTCGAAACGCTACGGCTCGATCCTAAACCGATCCAAAAGCCGCATGTACCGATCATCGTCGGCGGCTATGCCGATGCGGCGCTGCGCCGCGCAGTGCGCTTCGGTGCCGGTTGGTATGGCTTCAATCGCGATCCTGCCGGGACCAAGGAAATGGTCGCCCGGCTTGATGCGGCATTTGCGAAAGCCGGCCGCAAGCGCGGCGATGACTTCGAGATCATCATCACGCCGCCGATGGCGATGTCGGTCGACGCCATGCAGGCCTATGCGGAGGCGGGCGTCGACCGCCTGCTCGTCAATCTCGGTGGCCAGCAGCCCAAGCGCGTCGACCATCGGCTCGCGGAGCTTGAGATGTTGGTTAAGATGGTCGCGTGAGTGTGGTCGACTGGGCGTGTCTGGGCGATAACCTGATGCTGATGCCGTTGGGGCCGGACAGCTTCGGGGCGGCTCTGGATGAGCGGCAACCGGCAGAGTTCGGAGGGCGGAGGCGGAAGGGGGGGCAATTTTAGCGCCTTCGCGTTTAAACCCGGTCAATGGTTCCTGTGAGGTCGTCCTGTCATCGTTGCTGCTGTTCATGAGCAGCTCTCGTGGTCGGGGGCAGCGCACCCGCCACATATCCAGCGTAGCAGATTCCCTGCGCCATCTCTGCGGAAGTTGCCGTTTCCGGTTCCGAGGTTGTGGCGGGGGTGGGTCAGTCGATCGAGGAGCGCGGGACGAATCCCATCGCGTGGCATATCTTTCCATCTGGCTCGCCCCTCTCGCGGCGGTGCCGCCGGAGCGGCCGACTCGAAAGAGGACCATCCGAGGGCGTGGGACGAGATACGAAATGCCGCAACGGCCTCCCCGCGAGAAGTGGGGATCGAGCCGGCACGGCGCTTATGACGGCTGCTAAATAATACCGGACACTTCCGGCCTTTGCGTGGGCTGGTATCGCGCGCCAGGTTGGCGGGCGGCGGCGCGCCAAAAGCGTCTCATACCGGCCGCCGTTGACCCATTCTTCATGGGTCAATCTTTGCGGCGGTTGGGATGACCGCCAATTTTCCCCGGTGTCCTCCTATGGGAGCCTGTCCCTCTCTCTCAGGGCGAGGGCCGCCCGACAAATGGCGATCCATTCGTCAAATGGGCCGGAGGATCCGACAAATCGGCCGATCTCAGCGGCATAGAGACCGTCGGCTAGGCGCCGCGGCAAACTGAGGGGTCCGGCTTGGCCGTCGGGCTTGGCGGTGACGCAGAGCAGCGGTGCCGGGCCGTGCTTTGCCATCGCAACCTTCAACGCGCGCATATCGGATTCGTCAAACGACGGCGCCGACGACGTGAAAACAAACATCTTCCGCCCCTCCCGAAGATCGTCGAGCAGCTTTCGTCGCAGATACTGCATGGCGGCAATCGAGCGCCGGAGCATGACCTCAGTGCGATCCGGCCCAACGTCGTTGAGAGATTGGAACGTATGCATTGTCGCATAGGGCGTTACGAGAACATGATCGGGCGCGCTCGGACCGACGGCCAACCGCGTGGGGTCGGCCAGGGCGCCGAAGTCGGAGACGAGGCCGTCGAGAAGGCGCTCATGGTCTGTCGCCGCCCAGCGCAGCAGACCGAGCGCTACATGGGCGCCAAGACCCTGCTGAACGAAGCCGAATTCGCAGCTACTGCCGAGGCTTTCGAACTCGGCCAGCCATTGGTGCCCCCCGCCCCGCGTCTCGATCATCTTGCCTTCGGCCCAGTCCCAGCATCGCAAGATCAGGCGCGCCGGTCCCCGCCATGCCGGGATGAGGTCGCCTGCAAGGATGGCGTGACCATCGGTCCAGCGGCGACCGCTATGAGGTTCCCAACTATGAAAGCCATCGCCGAGAAACGGCTGGTCGAGCGTCACCTGCTGCCCCTCCCCCGCCTGCTCCCAGGCGATCGACTCGATCCAAACGCCAAGTCGCCGATCATCCGGCTGCCCGTTGACCTCGCGAGGCACCGCCCAGGGCGACACAATGCGAACGTCGCGGATCGGGAAGTTCAGTTCGAACTCATAGCCCCGCTCGTTCCTTCGGGAGGGCAGCAGTCGCTTGCCGTCGACGATCAGGTGAACATGTCGCGGCTGGCCCCGTTGTTCCAGGAACGTCGCGATGCTGGTCAGGCTGAGGCCGGCTTCAATGAGGGCCGGTGGGACCCGCAGCCCGTGCGCTGCCTCGACTGCGGCGCAGACCAGCACCACGCCGAGCGAATCAACGCCCAGGTCTTCGAGCGTCTGCTCAGCGCCGAAGTCCCCTTCATGGATTGAGGGATGATCCAGAACCTCGCGCCAAAGCCCAGCGACTGCCTGCTCCACGGGTGTGAATGGGCGGCGGGCCAACCGCTGTTGCTCCGGAGGCTCCTGCTTCGGCACGGTCAAGGCGGCACGATCCAGCTTGCCGCTGCTCGTGACCGGCAACGCGTCAAGCAGGACGAACGTCGCAGGGATCATCGCCGTCGGCAGGACCTCCATCAGCCGCCGCCGGATCACGCGGTCTCCGGGCGAGCCCCCCGGGGCGACGAGCCATGCCACCAGCCGTCGCGCGCCCCCCTTCCCGCGAACTCCGACCGCGGCGGCCACGATGCCACCGATGCGCAGGATTGCAGCCTCGACTTCACCGGGCTCGATCCTGACGCCGTGCAGCTTGATCTGGCTATCCGCTCGCCCGAGGTACTGCAGATTTCCGTCCGCGTCCCAACGGACCCGATCTCCGGTTCGATAGATAGGGCCGCCCGCCGGTGTTTCAGTCCCGAAGCGATCTGCTGTCAGATCTGGCCGGTTCAGGTACCCCGCGGCGATCCCTTCGCCTCCGATGTGAAGCTCTCCCTCGCAACCGCGCGGCAGCAACGCCCCTTGCCGATCGACAACACGCAGCGACATGTTCTGCAGCGGGCGCCCGATCGTCGGCGCAGCCGGGCTCCTTCCGATGTCCGCGAAGCTCGCATAGACCGTCGCTTCCGTTGGGCCGTACGCATTGACCAGGCGCAAGCCGGGCCGCGCCGCCAATAGCCGATCGGACACGTCCCGGCGCAACGCCTCGCCCGCCGAGACGATGGTCATGACGTTTGGCGGCAGCCCGACCGATCGCACCACGGCGTCCAGCACCGTCGGACTGCTGCTCACCACCAGCGCCTCATCGCGCAGGGGACTCGTCGCCAGCTGGGTGAGATTGTCGATCACCAGCACCCGCCCACCCGCCACGAGCGGACTGAACAATTCGAACATCGCGACGTCGAAGGTCAACGATGTGGAGAACACCACGCCCCGGCATGCCGATGGTCCCAGCATGCGTGCTCCCCAGATCGCGAGATTGGCGATGCTCCGCTGCCGGATCACGACCCCCTTCGGCCGCCCAGTCGAGCCGGATGTATAGAGCACATAGGCCACGTCTCCCTCCCGGGCGGGATCAATCGCCGGGGCGGCGGTCTCCATCTCAAACCGGTCCGATCGCAGCTCCGCAACTCCGAGCCCCGCGTCATCGTCAGTTAGAACGAGGCGGACGCCAGCATCCTCCAGCATGTGGCGCTGCCGGTTGGGCGGATGCCGCGGATCAAGCGGCAGAAACGCTGCTCCCGCCAGATGGATACCCAGCAAGGCGGCGACCATCTCGGCGCTTCGTGACATCCGTACACCCACGATCGCCCCGCGTCCCTGTCCGGACGCGCGGACGCCCCCCGCAATGATTTCTGCGCGGAGCATCAGAGTGCGATAGCTCATCTCGACCTTGCCATCGCATACCGCCGGGGCATCCGGGGTGCGCTCCGCCTGGGCTGCGATCAGCGCGGGGAGTGTGGCGGGGCGAGGCAGTTCCCGCCGCGGCCCGTCGCCAAGCCGACGCAGCGATCGCTCATCCGACGGGTCCATGATGCGCAATGAGGATGCCGGGTTGGACAACGAAGCCGGCAAATCATCCAGCAAGCAGCGCCACGCCTGGGCGATCCCGCGCTCTACCGGAATCGCCATCGCTCCCGCGGCCTCCATCTGCGGTGAATCCGGGTCATCGGCCTCGTGCATTACAACGACCGGATCGCGATCCGAACCCACCGGATCATCGCGCAACCTGCCCATAATCACCTTGAGCGCCGCACCGAGGGAATCCGTCGAACGTACCACGAGGGCGAACGACCGCCGCGGCGCCTGCCGCCGCTGAATTGCCACGACGATTTCCTCGTCAAGTCGATCAAGTACGCGCGCCGCCGCGACTGCGAACAAGCCGGCAGCTAGGCAATCAGGCTGCAAGCTCACCTTGTCGGCAAATTCAACCAGGCGCCCCTGCACGCCCTTCGGTTGCTCAACGCAATTCTCCTCGTTCAGCCCCGAGATGGTTGCCTGCAACAGCCCCTCGGCATCCCCAGCATTCAGTCGGTTCGGGTCGTGGTCGAGCGTCAGCGCAAGCCGCGCGCCGGACTCGCAGCACGACAGGATCAACGGTGCGCTGGGCCCATGGTAGCGCCCGACCTCTTCCCAACGCCCATTGTCCACCTCGGGCATGTAACTGAAAAGAACGTCGACGGCTTGTGCTCCATCCGTCCCCCGACCACCGCGGGGGAATAGAATACGTCCATGACGGTAAGCGGTGCTGAGCGTTTTCCCGATCGACGCGGCTAGGTGCGGCACCGGCGCTTCGAGAGCATCGATGCCAACCGGTACGACAGTGGAAAAGCACCCGACCGTGTCCCTGAACCGGGCGCCTCCGCGCATGTCGACCTGAACCCCGATCCTGATGGCCGAACGCGCGAAGTGTCGACCAAGCGCCTGGGCAAATGCCGCGACCGCGAGACGCGCAACAGATGTGCCGGCTGCCGCGGCCCGCGCGCGAAGCTGTGCGAGATCGCCGAAGTGCGAACGCCGGAAACCTAGCCGACCGACCGGGGGGGTGGCCGGCCAGATGCTTCTCGGCAGCCGCGCGAGCGTCGATCGCCAGTAAGCGAGCGCCGCTGTCTGGCGCGCCACGGTTGTGGAACCTACGAAGGCCTGCAGACATGCTGAATATGGAGTGGGCGCAGGCGGCGCGGCAGCGTGACCGCCAAGGGCCTCCAGATGACTCTGCACCCGTCGGGAGAGTGCCAGGCGACTATTTGCGTCGGCGGCGATCTGGGAAATGAAGCGCGCCCATAGGTGGACGTCCTCCTCAAGACGCACCAATGCAAAGCGGACAAGCGGCATGTCGGGTTCAAAGGCGGCGCCGTGACACTGCGTGTCGAACCACGCGATTGCGACCGCGGAGGGATAGGCGGCGCCGGAAAGATCAATCAATGGGCAATCGACGGCGGTGGCGCCTCCAACCAGCCTCGGGCGTCCACCAAGCAGCCGCACATGCATTTGGAGCGCTGCGGCCTCGTCAACCGCCTTGGTCAGAGCCTCGCGGAACAAACCGACATCCAGAGACCCAGGAATTCGCAACAGGTCAGCCCTAAGACTTGCCGAGCAATCTCCGCGCAATTGGTCCAATTTCCACAATGATTCTTGAGAAGGTAGAAGTGCGAATGACCTCCTAGATTCTTTTGAGTCAAAACTTATTTTATTATTATAAATTTTCATTTGCAATATGACGCAGTTGGCATAAATTTTACCAAATAAATCGCATGATTTGTGCTCGATCTCCCCAGTATTTTGCAATGTCTACGCCATGAAGGATCGCCCCGTCGACCACCTAATCGGCTGCGCTTGGGGCTGCCCTGGACGGCACCAGGACCCTTGGCCCTGTTCCAAATGCCGGAACCGAAGGTCTTCCAGACCGTCACGGAGCTCTCACCGACAGAAGGCGCCCACAAGCTACGACCGAACTCAAACAGCTGCGACCCCGCGTGGGAGAAGTGATGGACATGGCCGACCTCAACGACGCGGCTTTGGTCATGGGGAGAGAAGCTTTTACCCCCAACACACACCTCCGGTTCGATCCACGACTGCCCGCCGCAAGATCACAGGGTCCCAGAAGTTCCGGGTCAATTGCCCCGGCCGCCGAACGCCCTGCCCTCTTCACCTCCGCGCCCGTCCCGCACCAGCTGACCGGTAGGTCCCGCGACGCCTACTCATAAGACGCTTCCTCATATAAAGTTGGAGCGTGCGGCGAAGTGCGATGTTGCCAGCATTCGCACTGCCGTCGCTATCCGGCAACTCCCAAAACCTGCCAAGCAACAGGGTCCGCCCGGTTCCACCCCGTGAGAGCCAGACGCAGCCCGCAACAGCGAAAAGCGCAAACCAGCACCAAAGCAATGCTCCCGATCTAGATGCAAGGATAAGAAAAGTCGGATGCCACACGATTGGCTCCTCGTCAAGATGTCAAAGCCACGCAACCAGTAAGATGCGGAATCCGATTGTGCCGAATTGCTATAGGAAAATCTCGATTGAACATCCGAATGGATCTAATTTGCACAGTTCCAAGTTGGATTTGTTAATTTAATTATCGAATTTTCGTTAAAAAATATGATTTTTATATAATCATAATAACAAACTTGAGTGCAAAACTTACGGATACCGCCCCGACGAGGAGCAGCAGACCGAACACGCCATGATTGCATTCGATCCGCGACAGTCGCGTTTTGGTCCGCTTCCAGCGCTCGGCGCAGACGGTTTCGTCCACGGCGATCTATCGCGCGACTCCCGATGCATTGGCTAGGGGTTACCCATACATTTTCGACGATCCGGACGTTACGGCTGTTGGTTGCGGCACCCGCCCAGTTGCGATCGAGACCGTCGAGCAGGAGCGCTTCATCCGCGGGTCTATCGTGTGCCGAAGCGGCAACCTGACACCGGTCCGGGGGCTATCCAAGGCCGGGGCGTCAGCGCCCGGTACGGCCTCACTGTCGGCGACAGCGGCACCGTCAGTCGCGCGGATGGTTACTTTGTGTTCTAGATGGCGGACGCTCAGGATTCACGGGGCGCATGCAGGGGTAGGAAGGGGGCAGGATATGTCAGCAGGCGAGGCCGTGAGGTCGTGACGGACTTTCTTCAGTTGGTGATCGCGGGGATGGCGACGGGGGGGTGTTATGCGCTCGCGGCGCTGGGTTTCACGCTATTGTGGCAGGCTTCAGGGACGGTAAATTTTGCGCTGGGCGAAATGGTGATGCTGCCGGCGTTTTTGATGTTGTTTTTTATCAATGTGGTGGGGTTGGCGCTGCCGTTGGCGTTTGTGGCGGCGGTGGGGGTGGCGCTGGTCGTGATGGGGTGGGGGTTCAAGGTAGCGATTGTTGATCCGCTCATCCGCCATGGCGTGATCCCGCTGGTGATTGCGACGTTGGGGCTTTCTATTGCGATGAAGCAGACCGTGAAGGGGGTGGCGACGGCGCAGGTGCGGACGTTTCCGTCGATCTTCTCGGATACGCTGCTGAATGTGGGGGGCGTGCATGTTTCGGTGGGGGATATCGGGACCGTGGTGGTGGCGTGCGCGCTGGTGGCAGGGTTGCAGGCGTTTCTGGGGCGGACACTGACGGGGCGCGCGATGCAGGCGGTGGCGCAGAACCGGGATGCGGCGGTGGTGCTGGGGATCAATGTCGAGCGGATGGTGTTGTATGCGTTTTTGATCAATGCGTTGCTGGCGGCGGTGGCGGCGTTGTTGATCACGCCGGTGTATCTGGCGAAGTTCGATATGGGGGATACGCTGGGCCTGAAGGCGTTCTATGCGGCGATCATCGGCGGGTTCAACAACAGCCGGGGTGCGTTGCTGGGGGGGCTGCTGGTGGGGGTAATGGAGAACCTGGTGGGGGCGTATGTGTCGTCGGGCTACAAGGAGGGGGTGGCGCTGGCGTTGTTCATGGTGGTGATCGTGTTCCGGCCGCAGGGGCTGTTGGGCACCGTGGTGGAGCGGAAGGTATGAGGGGGGAAGCAAGGGCTTCTTTTTTGAAAAAAAGAAGCAAAAAACTTTTATCCGTCGGAGTCGGTGCTGCCGCCACGACACAGCGAATGGATGAAGTTTTTTTGCTTCTTTTTTTACAAAAAAAGAAGCGCTTCGCATGAAATACTTACGCTGGGTTGCGCTTCTGGCGGTATCGGTGGCGTTGTATTTCGCGCCTGGCCAGATGAAGTCGTATGGGCTGTACATTACCACGTTGTGGGTGGTGTATTGGATTGCCGGGGTGGGGCTGAATTTGACGGTGGGGTATGCCGGGCAGATTTCGCTGGGGCAAGGGGCTTTTCTCGGGATCGGGGCATATACGGCGGCGGTTCTGAGCAAGGCGGGGGTGTCGTATCTGGCGATTTTCCCGACTGCGGCCTTGGTGTGTTTTGCGATCGGGTTGTTGCTGGGCTTTCCGGCGTTGCGAGTGCAGCATCATTATCTCGCGTTTGCGACGCTGGGGTTCAATATGCTGGTGTTCTTGTTTCTGCGGAACGAGGAGTGGCTGACGGGGGGGACGTTCGGGCTGAATAATATCCCGCGGCCGGTGATTTTCGATGTGCGGTTTACGCGGCCGTTGGATTTTTATCACCTCAGTTTTGTTGTGCTGGTGGTGATGGGCGGCGTGATGGCGTGGCTGTTGCGCTCGCCGTGGGGGCGGGCGTTTGCGGCGTTGCGGGACAATCCGATCCGGGCGGAGAGTGTGGGGATCAATACGACGTTTTATACGTTGATGGCGTTCGCGATCGGGGCGGCTTATGGCGGGGTGGCGGGGGCGTTGTTTGCGCCGCTGGTGCAGTTCGTGGAGCCGGCGCCGTTTTCGGTGGCGAATTCGTTGTCGATGTTGCTGATGGTGATCGCGGGGGGCTCAGGCCGGTTTTTCGGCCCTGCGGTGGGGGCGGTGATTGTGGTGTTGCTGCCGGAGTGGTTGCGCGTGGCGCAGGATTGGTACCTGGCGATTTTCGGGGTGCTGATTGTGCTGATGATGGTCTGGCTGCCCGGCGGGTTGCTGTCGTTGCCGGACCGGCTGCGGGGACGGCGGGCATGAGGGCGTTGTTGGAGGTGCGGGATATCCGCAAGGCATATGGCGCGATCCGGGCAGTGGACGGGGTGAGTTTCTCGGTCGCGCCGGGGGAGATACTCGGCGTGATCGGGCCCAACGGCTCGGGCAAGACGACGATGTTCAATGCGATCCTGGGGCAGGTGAAGCCCGATGCCGGGGAGGTGATGTTCGAGGGGCGGGATGTCAGCGGGATCGGGGCGCTGGCGCTGGCGCGGCGGGGGATCGGGCGGACGTTTCAGAGCCTGCAGGTATTCGGCGGATTGTCGGTGCGGGACAATCTGATCGTGGCGGGGCAGGAGTTCGTGGGTTCGGCGGGGTCGCGCTTGTTTGCGCGGCCGGATGCGGGGATGGGGCAGAGGGCGGACGAGATCATCGAGCTGTTCCGCATCGGCCATGTGGCGCATCTGGCGGCGGGGAGCTTGTCGTATGGGCAGCAGAAGTTGGTGGATATCGCGATGGCGTTCATGGCGCGGCCGCGGCTGGTGTTGCTCGATGAGCCCTGCGCGGGGGTGAATCCGGCGTTGATCGATGAACTGATGGACCTGCTGCGGCGGTTGAACCGGGAGCAGGGGGCGAGTTTCGTGGTGATTGAGCACAACATGGATTTCGTGATGCGGCTGTGTTCGCGGGTGATTTGTCTCGCGATGGGGACAATGCTGGCGCAGGGGTTGCCGGAAGAGATGCAGGGCAATCGGGCGGTGCTGGAGGCGTATCTCGGTGTCTGAGCTCATCACGTTTCAGGATGTGGTGGCGGGATATGGTGCGCTCACCATCCTAAACGGCTTGTCCTTCGATGCGCGGGAGGGGGAGATCACGCTGCTGATCGGGCCGAACGGGGCGGGCAAGTCGACGGTGCTGAAGACGTTTTTCGGGCTGGTGCGGCCGCGAGCGGGGCGGATCACGCTGAAGGGGCAGGATGTCTCGGGGCTGTCGCCGGTGGACAAGCTGCGGCTTGGCGTCGCGTTCGTGCCGCAGGGACGGAATTTGTTCGGGGCGTTGTCGCTGCTGCACAATCTGGAGCTGGGGGGGGTGACGTTGCCGCAGGGGGAGCGGGCGGCGCGGATGGAGGAGGTGCTGGACCGGTTTGCGCATTTGCGAGAGCGGTTGCATTCGGCTGCGTCGTCGTTGTCCGGCGGCGAGCAGAAGCAGCTGGAGATCGCGCGGGTATTGTTGTTGCGCCCGTCCGTCCTCTTGATCGACGAGCCCTCGATTGGATTGTCACCCATCGTCAGCCAGCAGGTGTTCAAGCTGTTGCGGATGCTGGCCGACGGTGGCACCTCGGTCCTGATGGTGGAGCAGAACGTCAGGAGTGCGCTGGCGGTGGCGGATCGGGTGCTGCTGCTGGAATCCGGGCGGCTCACGCTTGACACGCCGGCGGCGAAGCTCTTGGACGACCCTGACCTCAATCGGATTTTCCTGGGCAAGTCCGCCCACAAGACGACCTAAGAAACCTATCGGGAGATAAATCATGCTGAACCGTCGCGCTGCCCTGACGCTGGGTACTGCTCTTGCTGCTTCCGCTGCCTTGCCGGTGCAAGCGGCGGATGATGTGCTGATCATCGATAATGTCGAACTGTCCGGACCCGGCGTGACCTCGGGCAGCCAGTGGAAGATGGGGGTTGATCTGGCGGTGGGCGAGATCAATGCGGCCGGGGGGATTCTGGGGCGGAAAATCAAGATCCAGCATCTGGACAACCAGTCCCAGGCGCAGATCGCCAAGGCGGTGGCGACGAAGGCGGTGGATGAGGACCCCTATGTGATGCTGGGGCCGATTTTCTCGGGCGATGTCAACGTGTCGATGTCGGTGACCGAGAATGCCGAGATGCCGATCTTCATCGGCGGCGAGGCCGGAAACCTGACGACGCAGGGGATGAAGTATCTGTTCCGCTCGTCGCTGAACCAGGCCTCGGCGATGCCGAAGCTGGCGAATTACCTGGTGAAGTCGGGCGTGAAGTCGCTGGCGGTGGTGTGGGGTGCCAATGATTTCGGCAAGGGCGGGCGTGATGCGATGGTCAAGGAAATGGCTACGCGCGGCATCGCGCTGGCGGCGGATATCTCGACCGAGCCGGGGCAGATGGATTTCTCGGCCGTCGTGGTCAATGCGTCCAAGGCCAATGCGGATGCGATCTTTGCCTACATGAACGAGGAGGAATGCGCGCGCTTCCTGATCGCGCTGAAGAAGCTCGGCACTGACAAGCCGGTCTATGGCGAAACGGTGTTGGTGAGCCAGAAGGTGATCGAGCTGGCCGGACCGGCAGCGAACGGGGCAAAGGGACATGTCGGCCTGTCCGTCGATGCACCCAATCCGCTGGTGCAGGAGTTCGGGCGCAAGTTCGAGGCGGCGTACAAGCAGAAATCCGACCATAACGGCATCAAGGGCTATACCTCGGTGCATTTGGTGAAGGCGGTGACGGAGAAGCTCGGCAAGTTCGACCGCAAGGCGCTGGCGGCGGCGATCCATGGCGGGAGTTTTTCGGCCAAGACCAATCCGGGACTGCTGATGGATGTCAGCTTCGACGAGAAGGGCGATCTGGATCGAGAGAGCTATCTGGCAGAGGTGCGCAACGGCCAGCAGGTGATCACCGAGACGCTGCCGGCGGTGGGCAAGAAGTGATGTTCGTTGGGGGCCTTCGCGGGTGATACGCGAAGGTCCCTGATGAATGAAGTTTTTTGTTCATTTATCATTTCATGCTTGGAGCTATCCGAGAACTCTTGGCTAGGGACGTTTTGGGGGGACTGAGCTGGACCCCATTTCCCCTCCATTCAAAATGCGCGACCTGGGATTGCTCCACTCCGATCCTGACGGTGTTTCTCTGTTCGGTCGAGCGCCTGTTGATCGGCATCGCGGCTCATCTTGTCCCGGCCTTCGTCGTCGCGGCAGACGTGCAGCCGCTGTCGCCCGCCATCAGCAACGGCTTGACACCGCGTGATGATCGCACCCAGTTCTCGGGCCGGCGGCCTAGTTGCCGGGACTGTCGTGAGGGGAATAAGCTTGATATCGTCGAGATCACCGGATGGACCCGGTCGTGTCGAACGTACATCTGACAGGAGAGATATCTATGCAGCGCCGCACCCTTCTTGCTGCTGCCGCCGCTGCGTCAGTGGCGCGCCCGGCTATCGCGCAGCCACCGCGCGTGCTCCGCTTCGTGCCGCAGGCCGACCTGGCCAATCCCGATCCGGTGTGGTCGACCACGGTGATCGCCGCCGAGCATGCCTTCCTGGTCTGGGACAAGCTGTACGATCTCGATGAGGGGGTGATCCCTCGCCCGCAGATGGTGGGTGGGCAGGAGGTCTCCGATGATGGACTGACCTGGACGCTGACGCTTCGGGACGGGCTGATGTTCCATGATGGCGTACCCGTGATGGCGGCAGACTGCATCCCCTCGATCCTGCGGGCGGCGAAGCGGACGCCGATCGTGGAAAGCTTGATGGCGGCGACCTCCGAAATGGTGGCGCTGGACGACAAGCGCCTGCAGTTCCGGCTGAAGAAGCGCTATGCGCTCCTGCCGTTCTCGCTGTGCAGTGCGTTCATCATGCCCGCACGGATCGCCAAGACCGATGCGTTCACCATGATCAGCGAGCACGTCGGCAGCGGCCCCTACAAGTTTGTCGCGGCGGAATGGAAAGCCGGGGCCGGGGCACTGTATGTACGCAACGAGCGCTACATACCACGGAGCGAGCCGGTGAGCATGTGGGCCGGCGGCAAGGTGGCGCATTTTGACCGCATCGAATGGCACACCATTCCAGATCCCAGCACCGCCGCGGCGGCGCTGCAACGCGGCGAGGTGGATTGGGTAGAGACCCCACTGATCGATCTGGTGCCGTCGCTGTCAAAGACCCCAGGTGTGAACGTCGACACGTTCGACAAGCTCGGCAACTGGATGATGCTGGCGTTCAACCACTATCAGCCGCCGTTTGACAACGTGAAGCTACGCCGCGCTGTTTTGGCGGCGGTGAACCAAACGGATTTCGTCGACGCGGTGGTGGGCGATCAGACCAAGCTGGGGCAGACCGGAGTGGGCTATTTCCCGCCAGCCTCGCCCTATGCCAGCAAGGCCGGGCTGGAGGCAATCACCGGTCCGCGTGACCTCGCCAAGGCGCGGCAGATGGTGGCCGAAAGCGGCTACAAGGGCGAACCGATCGTCCTGATGTCCCCGTCGGATCAGGCATCAATCCAGCAATCCGCGCAGGTGGCCAACGCACTGATGAAGTCGCTAGGGTTGAACGTCCAGTACACGAGCCTCGACTGGGCAACGATGCTGCAGCGGCGCAATTCCAAGGAACTGCCGTCGAAGGGCGGGTGGTCCTGCTACTGCACCTCCTGGGTCGGCCTCTCCGTCGCGAACCCGGCGACACACCTGCCACTGCGTGGGGACGGGTTTAAGTCCAACGCGTGGTGGCGGCCAATGAACGACCGGATGGAAAAGCTGCGGGACGCCTGGTTTGATGCCCCCGACCTCGCAGCGCAGAAAAAGATCTGCGAGGATATCCAGTTGATGGCGTTCGAGGAGGTACCGTGCATCCCACTGGGGCTGTCGTTCCAGCCGACGGCGTTTCGCGACACACTGTCCGGGTTCGCGCGTTCCCCCTACCCAGTGTTCTGGGGGGTGCGGAAAGCCTGATGAACCCCGACGCCACCGGTGGCTTCGGCTCATCCGCGCCGATGATGCGGAGCATGTGGCGCATGAGCGGGATGAACTCGTTCTTTGGGTTTGCCAATGTCGTACCGAAGGCCCCGATGGTGCCCCCGCAAAGGCGATCCGCGGGCAAGGAGCCTTGCCGCGCGTCTTTACGGATGAACCACTCTGACCCAATCGGAACCAAATTGGGCAAAGAGTCCTGCGGATAGTTGAGGTTTGGCCCTCGCCGGTGGCAAACGCGCAAGACCCCGCCGACCGCAAGATGCTGATCGACACGACGACGGCGCAGCGGGAACCCGAGCTGTCGGTGAGTGCACCATGGAAATACCGGGGGCAGCCACAGGCCGTGGACGGCTCCCTGAGAGGCCGGCGCCGCCCCGGCCCGGCGCCGCAGCCAAGGTGCCAGCAGGTGCTGCGGACTGCATTAGACACGGGCTACTGCTGCAGGTGGGGGTTCTGCCAGAGACCTGCATCACGACATATCTGGCTTGCCCCGGACATTTACGCGTGGGCGCTATCTTTGATTTCAATGCACTGCGCGAGATCGTCACGGATCACGAGATTCCATCCGCGTCACCGCGTTGCCATCCGCCTGCTGATGTTTTTGCAATCATACCAAGCCGCCTGGAGGCGGACTCTTCCGGACGAAGTGTGGATTGGATGGCGCGCGGGGGTTGGTGGAGCGGCTGCGCCACAAAAAAATCTTACCCCGGCCCGCGTCGACCAAGTCTTCACCAATCGACATCAATGCGGGTTCGTACCAGATGAAAGAATGCCCTCACCATCACGCCATTTGGCCAGGTCCCTCGACCATGTGGTAGTCTAGCCCCATGCAGGAAACGAACCGACCGGACCGCCCCGCACCGCACCGCCATGCCGCTACGGCGCATGACGTCGCCCGCCATGCCGGCGTTTCGCAATCCGCGGTTTCCCGGACCTTCACGACCGGCGGCTCCGTCTCGGCCGCCACCCGCGCCCGCGTCCTCGCCGCCGCCGCCGCGCTCGGCTATCGCCCCAACCTCATCGCCCGCTCGCTCATCACCCGCCGCACCGGGATGGTCGGTGTCGCCGTGGGTAGCCTCTCGAACCATCTTTATCCCGGCATGCTTCAGGCCCTCGCCGATCGGCTCCAGATCGAGGGCTATCGCATCCTGCTGCTCACCGCTCCGCGTGATGGCAATGCCGACCCCGAACTCGAGCAGATCATGCGCTACCAGGTGGACGCGCTGGTTCTCGCGGCCACCACCGTCTCCTCCGCCCTCGCGGACCAGTGCCGTGCCGCCGGCGTCCCCGTCGTTCTGTTCAACCGCACCGGCCGCAGCCTCGACGCCGCCTCCGTCACCGGCGCCAACCGCGACGGTGCCCGGGACATTGCCTCCCTTATTGCCGCCGCCGGCCACCAGTGCCCCGCCTTCATCGCCGGCGATCCAAATTCCTCAACGAGCAGGGAACGCGAACTCGGCTTTCGCGAGGGATGCGCCGCACACGGGCTGCCAACGCCGTTGATCGAGATCGGTGGCTACTCCGACGCAGGCGCCAGCCGGGCGATGACGGCACTACTCGCCCGGCCGCGCCGCCCGGACGCTGTATTCTGCGCCTCGGACCAGATGGCCATCACGGCCCTGGATGTCGCCCGCACCGGGCACGGGCTGCGCGTGCCAGAAGATGTCTCCATCGTCGGCTTCGACGACGCCCCACCCTCCGCCTGGCCGCCCTACGCGCTCACGACCTACGCCCAGCCGGTGCTGCCGATGGTGGCCGCCACCGTCGAACTCATTCTTGAACGCCTCGCCGACCCCGATGCCCCGCCGCGCCGCATCGTCATCGCCGGCCACCTCGTGCTGCGCGGCTCGTGCCGCCTGCCCCCCGCGCCAGACCCTACGGCGTGACCCCGGCGCCCGGGAGAGCGCCGTCGCGCTATCCGATTGCGACGAAACGCCCGAATGACCTGGTCTCGCGCCACCACCAGACGTGCGATGCAAATCCGCTTTTTCCAGACCAGCCGCCGCCGCCGGTTTCACCTCTCCGGCTCCTGCGTCTCCGCCAAGGAACTCCGCTGCGGCACCTTCGCCGACGCCCCCCTTCGCCGCCTCCGATGTCAAAACCCGCGAAATGATCGGCTTCGACCTCGATCTCTGTTACGCCAGCGCCAAGCGCTGGGGCGTCGCCGACAAGATCACCTCTCCGTCGAAGGCCGCATCCCCGTCGTCAAGCTCGGCCGCGTCGACGTCACCATCGCCAACCTCGCCTCGACCCTCGGCCGCGCAGAACATATCCAGTTCTCCGACCCCTACTACCTCGCCGAGGAAATGCTGGCCGTCATGGCCACCGACCCCGGCACCACCAAGGCCGACTTCACCGGCAAGCGCCTGGCCTCCACCAAGGACTCGACCTCGCCTCTCGCGATCAAACTCAACAACTCCGCCCCCCTCACCTTCCAGGACACCGGCTCCGCCTAAGCAAACCCTCTCAGATTTGCGCTCTTGCTGAGAGCTAAGCTGGCTTTCGCCTGCACGATGTTTGCAAATGCATCCGTGGTCTGTCCTGCGAAAGCCTGCTTAGGTGGCGGTCCAGCAGGACAACGCCATCGGCATGGTCGCCAACACCACGACCATCACCAGGTCGGTCAATGAGTCCAAAACCGCCGGCGGCCCCTCAAGATGATCGCCGAACCAATGGTTAATCGGCCCATCGGCGTGGGGATGAAGAAGGACGAACCCACCCTCCTCGCCAAAGTCAATGAAACCCTTCTGGCGATGGACAGCGCCCGGGAAATCAACGCATTGTGGGACAAGTGGCTCGGCCCGAACACCGAGTTCAAGATGGTTCGTACCGACAAGGTCGTGCCCTTCAAGGACCTAAAGTTCACCCCGCTGCCCTGAGCCCGACCACGCTGTGCCGAATTGTGGTCACGCACAGCGCAAAGGAGATCAGCCGGATGCACCTTTTCGATCTTCACGGCAAGCGCGCCTTGATCACCGGTTCCGGCCAGGGCATCGGGCTTGCGCTAGCCGCGGCCCTCGGCGGCGCCGGCGCTGCCGTGGTGCTGAACGGCCGCGACCCCGGCAAACTCGACCGCGCGGCCGCCGGATTGCGCGCCGCCGGCATCGCGGTCGAATGCGCCGCCTTCGACGTCACCGACGCGCCGGCGGTGCACTCCGGCATCGCCCGCATCGAGGCCGAACTCGGCGCCATCGACATCCTCGTCAACAACGCCGGCATCCAGCGACGCGCGCCGCTGGAGGACTTCACCACCGCGACGTGGCATGAGCTGATGCACACCAACCTCGACAGCGTCTTCTATGTCGGCCAGGCCGTCGCGCGCGGCATGATCGCCCGCGGACGCGGCAAGATCATCAACGTTTGCTCGGTGCAGAGCGAACTCGGCCGCCCCTCCATCGCCCCGTACGCCGCAAGCAAGGGCGCTGTGAAGATGCTGACCAAGGGCATGTGCGCGGATTGGGCAAAGCATGGCCTGCAGATCAACGGCCTCGGTCCCGGCTACTTCGCCACCGAGCTGACCCAGGCCCTGGTCGACAATCCTGAATTTTCCGACTGGCTGTGCCGACGCACCCCGGCAGGCCGTTGGGGTCGGGTCGACGAGCTCGCCGGCGCGGTCATCTTCCTCGCAGCTCCGGCCTCCGATTTCGTCAACGGCCAGATCCTCTATGTCGATGGCGGCTTGACCAGCGTGGTATGAGCAGCCGGGAGCCCGTCGCTACTCCATGCTTCGGCTCGGAGCGAGCGGCTCCGCGCCGGTCCTGGCCGGTGCACGGCTGTTCAGCGATGGCCGGACGTTGGCGCGCGTAGCGCCGGGTGGGTGAGCGGCGGCGCGCGAAAAGAGACCCACACCGGCCCGCGTCGACCTATTCTTCATGGGTCAACGCGGGCCGGTGTGAGACGGTCCCTCCGCCATAAGCGCACGAGCCGCCGCGGCGGAGGTCGCGATACGCAACGCAGCGGCGATGGATTGGTCACGCAGCAAGCGCGAAAACGCGGCCAGCGCCGACAAATGATCGGAATCGGCAGCCTTCGGGCTCAGCAGCATCACAATCAGATCAACCGGCTTGCCGTCGATTGCATCGAATGGTGTCGGTTTTTCCAATCGCGCGAACAGGGCGATTGGTCCTGACAGCCCCTCGATCCGGGCGTGCGGCATGGCGATACCTCCGCCAAAACCGGTGCTGCCCAAGGCCTCGCGCGCTGCCAGGGCCCCCAAGATGATCGGCTCGGCGATCCCTGTCAGCTTGGACGCCCGCCGTGCGAGTGCCGTCAGCACCGCGGGCTTGCTGCCAGCACGAACTCCAAGGAGAATGTGCGCGTCATCCAACAAACCGATGATGAGGCTGGTCGCTTTCATTGGGCTTCTTCATCAGGTTGCTCGATCAACGCAAGGCGATATCCGACGCCCGTTTCGGTCAATATCATCCGGGGACGCTCAGGGTCCGATTCGACCTTTTGACGAATCTGCCTGACGTACACCCGGAGTTGCTGCACGTCACCGCCAGCGCCCCAAAGCTTCGCCAGGATCGCCCGGTGCGTCAGGACGCGGCCCGCATTCGCGACCATGAGGGTCAAAATATCGTATTCGCGCGGGGATAGATGAACCTCCCGCTCCGCAACGCGCACGATACGCCGCACCAGGTCGACAGAAAGCGGCCCGCTGCGGAAAATCGGCGCCATGCCGTCCTGCGCGAGACGATGACGCAAGGCAGTGCGCAAGCGGGCGACGAGTTCGGCCATGCCGAACGGCTTGGTGACGTAGTCATCCGCGCCAAGATCGAGCGCGTCGACCTTTCCGCGCTCGTTGTCGCGGACCGAGAGTATGACGATCGGCACAGCCGAGGTTTTCCGAATCGTTCGAATGACATCGACACCGTCTATGTCCGGCAGACCAAGGTCGAGCAGGACGATGTCGGGGTTGCCCGTCGACCTCATCACGACCGCTGTGGCGCCGTCCGCCGCCTCGATCGTCCGAAACCCGGCGGCGGCGAGGCCGGTCCGCAGCAAGCGCCGGATCGCCGGCTCGTCATCCACGATCAGAACCAACCCACTCATGGCGTCCTCTCGGTCGAAACGGGGAATCGTAGCGAGAACGCCGCGCCGCTTCGATCGGTCCGGTTGCCGGCGCTGATCCGTCCGCCCATCGCCTCGACGAAGCCGCGGCAAACCGCGAGGCCAAGCCCGGTGCCCGCGCCGGTACGATCCGCGGCATGGACGCGAAAGAATTTATCGAAAATCCGCTCGACCAGATCGGCCGGAATACCGGGCCCCTCGTCGATCACCTGCAACTCGACCGAGCGCCCGGATCGATCAAACCATGCGCGCAGCATCACACTCGTGCCGACGGGGGCATATTTCGCGGCATTGTCGAGAAGGTTGAATAAAACCTGCTCCAGCAAAACCGCGTCCAGCGGGATCAAAGGCAGATCGGCCGGCAGATCAAGCGCCACCGTGTGGCGGGCCAAGACCTTGGCCGCGCGCGTCAGCGTGCTGCCAATCAATTCGCGAAGATCGACCTGTTCCTGACGTCGGGTCACGGCGCCCGATTCAAGTCGTGTCATATCCAGCAAATTCGCCACGAAACGCCCCATGCGTTCGGCCTCGTCGGCGATCGTCGTCAAAAGTTCGGCTTTCGATCCGGCGTCAAGAGTTTCCTCGAAGCTTTGCAGGGTGCTGACGGAACCGACGATCGCGGAGAGCGGGGTGCGCAGATCATGCGATATCGATGTCAGCATCGCCTCACGCAGCCGCTCGGTCTCGGACCGCAGGCGCGAGCGCTCGACATCGTCGACCAAATGGATCCGCTCGATCGACACGACCGCCTGATCGCCGAGCGCATCAAGCAACCGCCGCTCATCGGGCGTGAGAAGGGCGCGTTGCGAACCGAGCTCGTCTGGTGCCCGATCAATGCCGACGATCGCGACCAAGCCTTTGGCGGTTCCGAACGGGAGGAACAGGCGCGGCGCCCCCGGCAGCGTGTCCGAGCCGCGCCCGGCCGGGCGATTGGCTTCCCAGCTCCATCGCGCCGCCGCCATATCCGCCTCATCCATTTCGTCCTCCGGCGGATACGCGCCGCGCAGCACCAATGTCCTGCCGCCCGGGGCGTCGGGCAGAAGAATGACAACGCGGACGTTGAGCATCGTTGCAATCTGATAGGCCGTCGCCCACAGAAGATCTTCCAGGCTTGCGATCCCGGCAAGCTTGCGGCTGAACTTGTAGAGTTCCTCCGTCGTGCGGGCGCGAGCGTTCGCCGCTACGGCCTGATCGCGCGCACGGGCCGCGAGTTTGCTGCCGACCAACGCCGTCAACGCGAAGAAGATCAACGTGACCACGTTTTCCGGATCGTCGATCGTGAATGTGTAGAGCGGGGGGAGGAAAAAGAAATTATAGGCGAGCACGCTCGCGAGGCAGGCGAACAGCGACGGCCAGAGACCAAAGCGGACAGCGGTTGCCAGAACCGCCGTGAGGAACACCAGCGCGATGCTGGAGACATTGAGCACCTGGCGCAGCGCCAAGCCGACCACAATGGCCGCGCCAACCACGCCGGCGGCCCCGAGATAGGCGATCATTGGCCGACCGGGCCCGCCGCGCCGGGCAACCGGTGTTCGGGGAGACGCCTCGGCCGTGGTGCCGATCACATGCACGGGAATGTCGTGGGTGGCGTTGATCACCCCCGTGGCGATCGATCGCCTCCACCAGGGTCGCCGCACCATATTGCCGATTACGATGTGGCTGAAATTGTTGGCTCGCGCATAATCGACGATATCCTTGGCCACGTCGGCGCCAGGGATAGTGACGGTCTCCGCGCCGAGTGCTTCAGCCATTCGCAGCGCATCGGCGATCTTGGCATGATCGCCGTCCGAAAGCGTCGCGCCGCTGGGCAGATCGACATGAAGGACGGTCCAGGCAGCGCGCAGGCGCTCCGCCATGCGCTTTGCATAGCGAACCAATGCCGTGCCGCCACGATGGTCGACGCAAACCAGGATACGATCGCCCGCAGCCCACGGGCCTTGGATCGCATGGGCCTGCATGTGGTCAAGCAGCTGAGCGTCCACGCGCTGCGCGGTGCGTCGCAACGCGAGTTCGCGCAGCGCAGTCAGGTTGCCGGGCGAGAAATAGTGCCCAAGTGCGCGCGTCGCGGTCGTATGGACATAGACCTTGCCGTCACGCAGCCGCTGGATGAGGTCATCGGGCGTGAGATCGACCAGCTCGATTTCATCGGCCTGGTCGATCACGCTGTCCGGCAGCGTCTCCCGTACCCGGATCCGGGTGATCTGCGCCACCACGTCGTTCAGACTTTCGACGTGCTGGATATTGACGGTCGAATAGACGTCGATGCCGGCCGCCAGCAGTTCCTGAACATCGAGGTACCGTTTGTGATGGCGGCTCCCGGGGGCGTTGGTGTGCGCGAGTTCATCGACAAGCACCAGTCGCGGTCGGCGCGCCAGGATGGCGTCGAGGTCCATCTCCCTCAGAACATGAGACTTATATTCGACGCGGCGCCCTGGGATCACCGCAAGACCGGCGAGCAGGGCTTCGGTTTCGAGGCGGCCATGGGTCTCGATCACGCCGGCCACGAGATCGACACCCTCCTTTAATCGCTCGTGGGCCGCGGCAAGCATCGCATAGGTCTTGCCGACGCCAGGAGCCGCGCCGAGGAAAATCTTCAGCCGACCGCGCCCGTCCCGTTGTGCCGCCTTCAGCAGGGCGTCAGGAGAGGGGCGCCCTTCACGACCCGAGGTGCTGGCGTCAGACATGGCGCCACATTATTTGCCAATGTCGTCAAGGGCCAGATTCAAAGCCAGCACATTGACGCGGGGCTCGCCGAGCAAACCGAGCAGCCGTCCTTGCGTGTGGGCGGTGACGAGCGCGGCGACAGTCGCCTCCGGCAAGCCACGCGCCCGGGCGACGCGCGGCACCTGGAACATGGCCGCGCGGGGCGAAACGTCCGGATCCAACCCGCTGCCGGACGTCGTCACCAAATCGACCGGCACAACACCCTCGGGATTTTCCAGTTTGAGCTTCACAACATCGTCCTTCACCCGCTCGACAAGCGCCTTGGCCGTGGGTCCAAGGTTCGAGCCCGAAGAATTCGCGGCATTATAGGGCGCGGCGACCGTCTTGGCACTGTCGGACGGATCAGGAGCCGTGGTCGCCGACGGACGGGAATGAAAATACGAAGCGCCGCTGAAATTCTGCCCGATAAGGCTCGACCCGATAACCTTGTTGTCGCGCTGAACGAGACTGCCCGCGGCTTGATGCGGAAACAATGCGCCTGCCAGGCCGGTCATGGCCAAAGGATAGGCAAGTCCGGTGATGATGGTCATCAGAACGATCATCACCAAGGCGGGACGAAGATGGGTGATCACTGCGTTATTCCTTAAGCGAGGCCAAAATGGCTGACGATGAGGTCGATGACCTTGATGCCGGCGAACGGCGCGGCGATCCCGCCGAGTCCATAGATCAGCAGGTTTCGACCGAGCAGGGCACTTGCGCCAATGGAGCGATAGCGCACACCGCGCAAGGCGAGCGGTATCAAGGCGACGATGATCAAGGCATTGAAGATGATGGCCGACAGAATGGCGCTTTGCGGACTGGCCAGCCCCATGACGTTCAATGCCCCGAGTTGCGGATAGAAGGCCAGGAACATCGCCGGGATGATGGCGAAATACTTGGCCACGTCATTGGCGATGCTGAACGTGGTCAAGGCGCCGCGCGTCATCAAGAGTTGTTTGCCGATCTCGACGATCTCGATGAGCTTGGTCGGATCGCTGTCGAGATCCACCATGTTGCCGGCCTCGCGCGCCGCCATGGTGCCCGTGTTCATCGCCACGCCCACATCGGCCTGCGCCAACGCCGGCGCATCGTTGGTGCCGTCACCGCACATCGCCACGAGCTTGCCCTGCGCCTGCTCGGAACGGATCAACTTGAGCTTGTCCTCTGGCGTCGCCTGGGCGAGGAAGTCGTCCACCCCCGCCTCCGCGGCGATGGCGGCGGCGGTCAGCGGATTGTCGCCGGTGATCATCACCGTGCGAATGCCCATCCGCCGCAACTCGCCAAAGCGCTCGCGGATACCGCCTTTAACGATGTCCTTCAGGTGCACGATTCCAAGCAGTCGATGCCCATCCGCGACGGCCAACGGCGTGCCGCCGGCCTTGGCAATGCCCTCGGATATGAACTGCAACTCGCGCACCTCGGCCTCGCTCGCCGGTCTTGCCTCCAGTGTGACGGTGTGGACATAAGCAAGGATTGCATCCACCGCCCCCTTGCGGATCGATCGGCCTTCGAGATCCACGCCGCTCATCCGTGTCTGCGCCGTGAACGGCACCAAGACCGCGTTGAGCGGCGCCATGTCGCGGGCGCGCAGACCATACTTGTCCTTGGCCAACACGACGATCGACCGGCCTTCGGGCGTCTCGTCGCTGAGCGACGACATCTGGGCGGCATCGGCCAACTCGGCAGCGGAAACCCCGGAGATCGGCAGGAACTCCGCAGCCTGCCGGTTGCCGAGGGTGATCGTGCCGGTCTTGTCGAGCAGCAGCGTGTCAACATCGCCGGCGGCCTCCACCGCGCGGCCGGACATCGCCAGCACATTGAAGCGCACCAGGCGGTCCATCCCGGCGATCCCGATCGCCGACAGCAATGCGCCGATCGTCGTCGGGATCAGCGTCACGAACAACGCCACCAGCACCAGAACCGGGATGCTGCCGCCAGCGTAGGTCGCGAAGCTGGGCAACGTCGCAACCGCGAGGATGAAAATCAGCGTCAGACCCGCCAGGAGGATGTTCAGGGCGATCTCGTTGGGCGTCTTCTGCCGGCTGGCGCCTTCCACCAGGGCGATCATGCGGTCGATGAAGGTCGATCCCTGCGCCGCGGTGATGCGCACCTTGATCATGTCGCTGACCACCGTCGTGCCGCCGGTGACGGCGGAACGGTCACCACCGCTTTCGCGGATGACCGGCGCGGACTCGCCGGTGATTGCCGCCTCGTTCACCGAGGCGACGCCCTCGATCACCTCGCCATCGCTGGGGATCAACGCGCCGGTTTCGACCCGCACGACATCGCCGACGCGCAGGGCCGTCGCCGGCACCTCCTCAAGTGCACCATCGCTCTTGTATCGATAGGCCATCGCCTCTGACTTGGTGCGCCGCAATGACGCGGCCTGCGCCTTGCCTCGCCCTTCCGCCACCGCTTCGGCGAAGTTCGCGAAGAGCACAGTGAACCAAAGCCAGACGTTGATCTGGATGGCAAAGCCGAGTTGTGGCGCGCCGACCAATGCATCGCGCACCAGAAGGATCGTCGTCAGCGTCGAAACCACCTCGACGACGAACATCACTGGATTGCGCCACATGACGCGTGGGTCGAGTTTGCGGAACGACTGGCCCAGGGCCGCGGTCAGGATCGACCGGTCGAGAATGGAAACGCGGGCGCGATTGGACATGAACGCTCTCCGGTTCAAAAGAGTTGACCGGCGGCGAGCGCAAGGTGCTCGACGATCGGACCAAGGGCCAAAGCTGGAAAGAACGTCAAGCCGCCGACGATCAGAATCACCCCGATTGCAAGCCCGACGAACATCGGTCCGTCGGTCGGGAATGTGCCGGCGCTCGGCGGCACGGCCTTCTTGGCGGCCATCGAACCCGCGATGGCGAGCGCCGGAATGATCACGAAGAAGCGCCCGATCATCATTCCGATCCCAAGTGTCGTATTCCAGAAAGGCGCGTTGGCCGACACGCCGGCGAAGGCGCTGCCGTTATTTGCCGCCGCCGAAACATAGGCATAAAGCGCTTCGCTGAACCCATGCGGGCCGCTTGCCGAAAGTGCTGAAGTGCCCGCCTCGACGACCACCGCAATCGCGGTGAAGCCCAGCATCACCAGCGGCAGGCAAAGGATGGCCAGCATCGTCATCTTTATTTCTTTCGCCTCGATCTTTTTGCCCAGAAATTCGGGCGTCCGTCCTACCATCAACCCGGCGACGAAGACGGCGACGATGGCAAACAGGAGAAAACCGTAGAGGCCGGAGCCGACGCCGCCGAAGATGAGCTCGCCCAGCATCATGTTGACCATCGCCACCATCCCACCCAGGGGCATGAAGCTCTCGATCATGCTGTTCACCGCACCGCAGGACGCGTCCGTGGTCACCGTGGTGAACAGCGCGGATTGGACGATCCCGAACCGGACCTCCTTGCCTTCCATGTTGCCCATCCCGCCGTCCACGCCGAGCGCTGTCAGCACCGGATTGCCTGCCGCCTCTGCCCAATAGGTGACGGTGACGCCGGCGAGGAACAACAGGCCCATCGCCGCGAAGATCGCCCAACCCTGCCGCTCGCTGCCGACCATCCGGCCGAACATGTTGGTAAGTGCGGCCCCAAGGGAGAAAATCGAAATCATCTGCACCATGTCGACAAGGGCCGTCGGGTTCTCGAACGGGTGTGCGGAGTTTGCATTGAAGAAACCGCCGCCGTTCGTGCCCAGCATCTTGATCGCTTCCTGCGACGCGACCGGGCCGACCGCGATGATCTGCTTCGCCCCTTCCAGCGTGGTGACCTCAACGGCGCCGCCAAGTGTCTGCGGCACGCCCTGCCAGACCAGAAACAGCGTGACGACGACACACAAGGGGATCAGCGCATAGAGCGTGACACGGGTCAGATCGACCCAAAAATTGCCGATCGACTTCGCCGAGCGGCGGGAGAACCCCCGCACGAAGGCCATCGCAATCGCGATCCCGGCGGCGGCTGACATGAAATTCTGCACCGTCAGGGCCACCATCTGGGTGGCGTAGCTCATGGTGCTCTCGCCGCCATAGGACTGCCAGTTGGTGTTTGTCAGGAACGAAATCGCGGTATTGTAAGCGAGGTCCGGCGTGATCGCTCCTTGTCCGTCGGGATTGAGCGGCAACAGCGTCTGCGCACGCAGGACGCCATAGGCCAGCAGGAAGCCCATGACCTTGAAGATCAGCATTGCGGTGGCGTAGCCAACCCACCCCTGTTCGTCGCCCGCGCGGACGCCGCAGAGCGTGTAGACACCCCGTTCCACCCCCCCCAGCACGGGCGACAGGAAATTCCGGCCTCCTGTCGCCAATGATGTCAGGAAGCCACCAAGGGGGCGCGTCATCGCGATGACGATCGCGCAGAAAAGCGCGATCTGGATCCAGCCGTTGAACGTCATGGGAAGGACCTCAGAATTTTTCGGGGCGCAGCAGGGCGAAGACCAGATAGGCGAACAGGCCGACCGTCACGCCGCCGCCGAGAATGTAGTCGAGTGTCATGGCAATGCCCTCAAAATCGGTCGCAAAGTCGGACGAAGCCGAGGCAGACGGCAAATCCGCCGACTCCCAGGAAAAGGTAAACTGCATCGAGCATGGCGGTGCTTTCATCGTTGTAAGCCGCTCCAGCATCCACTTCGGCGCATAGGAATTCGAGACTGGAACGCCGGCGCCGACATAGGGTTTTCATAGGGACGAGGCACGCCTGGTGCGTGGGCGGGTCCCGCTGCGCCATCCGATGCGGGCACTTGACGGTTAGGTAAGCGGCAGCGCCCCGCTCGGTCCGGTGGCGTATCGCTGCCGCCCCTGGGTCGCCATGAGTAGATTCCGAATCTGTCGTCTTTCGCATGCCCCGCATATGTCAGATCGGCCGGAAGGTTCGGTTGGTTGATCCGGTATTAGTACGGATTTTGTTCCCGTTCGCACCAGCGATGCGGGGGGGGCTCGGCGTGCGTTGGGTCATTCCGGTCGAATCGACAGTCCGCACGCATGCGCGCGGCGCTGTGCCGATGTCTAGCCGCACAACAACAGGGATTCTACGAATGCACATGCGCAAACTCCTCGCCGTCATCGCCTGCATGGCGGCACCGGCGGCAGTCCAGGCCCAGCCGATCACCGGCTGGTATGTCGGCGCCGGCGTCGGCGTCAATCAGTTGCTCGACACCAACGTAAAGGGCCAGGTCGGCGTCAACGAGATGAACTCGAATCTCGGGCTCGCGGCGCTCGGCAGTGTCGGCTACGGCTTCGGGGGCGGCCTGCGGGCCGAGGTTGAGGGCAACTGGCGCACCCAGCACAGCAATATCACGCCGCGCGGCGGTTCCGGCACCACCTACAGCTTCGGCCCGATGGTCAACCTGCTGTATGATTTCAACAGCTATGGCGGGGTCAATCCCTACATCGGCGTTGGCGTGGGCGCGCAATGGTACCATGTCCCGAGACTCGGGAGCTCCGAGGCGCAGCTGGCCGGGCAGGGCATCGTCGGCGTCGCATTCCCGCTGGGCACACCGGGCTTGGCCATCACCGCCGAAGCGCGCGGCCTGGGTACCTTGGGTGACCAGAAGTTCCGCTCCGGCGCGCTCAACAACCCCGCCAACGTCTCCGGCCTGCTCGGTCTGCGCTACGCCTTCGGCGGCGCGACAACCTCCCGGATGTCGACCGCCTCCGCCGCTTCTGCAACCACGCCGGCGCCCGTCCAGCAGGCCGAGGATGCGCGGACCTACCTGGTGTTCTTCGACTGGGACAAGTCCGACCTGTCCGAGCGTGCGCGGCAGATCATCGCCGATGCCGCCGCCGCATCCTCACGCCTGGCGGTCACCCGCCTCGAAGTCGCGGGCCATGCCGATACATCCGGCACCGCGCCGTATAACCAGGGGCTGTCGATGCGTCGCGGCCAGATCGTGGCCGCCGAACTGGTCCGGCTGGGCGTGAAAAAGGAGGCCATCATGCTGACGGCGCTGGGCGACACCCATCCGCTGGTGCAGACCGGGCCGGGCGTGCGTGAACCGCAGAACCGCCGCGTCGAAATCGTCCTGAAGTGAGCGAAAATCGCGCGGGCCAGCCCCGGCCCGCGCGATGAGCGGGGGGCAGCATCGATGGATGACCCCTATGCCACGCTTGGCGTGTCCCGCGACGCCGCAGCCGCCGATATCCGCGACGCCTACCGCAAGCTGGCCAAGA
The DNA here is from genome assembly GCA_903928895.1 of uncultured Rhodospirillales bacterium. Taxonomy (GTDB): domain Bacteria; phylum Pseudomonadota; class Alphaproteobacteria; order Acetobacterales; family Acetobacteraceae; genus CAIYPH01. The sequence goes on from CAIYSR010000005.1 coordinate 45,705, forward strand.
AGCATCATCCCGATCTGAATCCGGGCGACGCCGACGCGGTCTCGCGCTTCCAGGCGCTGACGGCGGCCAACGAAATTCTCTCCGATCCCGAGAAGCGCGGCCGGTTCGACCGTGGCGAAATCGACGCCGCCGGGCAGGAGCGGCCGCCGCGGCCTTCGTACCGCGATTACGCCGATGGTGCCTCGGGCCGCCGTTACGCCAAACCGGGACCGGGGGTGGAGGATTGGGACCAGGACGAATTTGATGACATGCTGGCCTCCCTTTTCAATCGCGATCGGCCACCAGAGGCGGCGGGGCCACGGCGCGGGCGGGACGAACACTATACGCTGAGCGTGCCGTTTCTTCATGCAGTCAACGGGGCCGTTGAACGGCTGACGCTGCCCGATGGGCGCACGCTGGATGTGCGTGTGCCGGCGGGCACGACGGACGGCCAGACCCTGCGGCTGCGCGGGCAGGCCGGGGCGGGGCGCAATGGCGGACCGGCGGGGGATGCGATGATCGAAATCCATGTGGCGCCGCATGACTTCTTCCGGCGCGACGGCCAGGACATCAGGCTTGTACTGCCCGTGACGCTGGCCGAGGCCGTGCTGGGCGGGCCGGTGGAAATCCCCACGCCGCACGGCAAGGTGCGCATGCAGGTGCCGCCCCATTCGGACAACGGCACCGAGTTGCGGCTGCGCAAGCGCGGCGTGGCCGCCCAGGGTGAGCGGCCGGCCGGCGACCTCTATGCGACCTTGCGTGTCGTGCTCGGCGCCCCCGATGCGGCGCTGACGGAATTTCTGCGCGACTGGGTGCCCGAACATCCCGCCAACCCGCGCGATGCCATGGAGGGTCCGGTATGACCATGCCGGTGCGGATCACCATCGAGCTGCTGGTGACGCAGCTCTCGGGCTTGCGGCGCCAGGACGTCGATCGTTGGATCGCCAATGGCTGGGTGCGCCCGGACGGGCCGATCGGGGAGTACCGCTTTCGTGAGATCGACGTGGCCCGGGTCCGGCTGATCCAGGAACTGCGCGACGATATGGAGGTCAGCGAAAGCACCCTGCCGATCGTGCTGTCCCTGCTTGACCAGATCTATGCACTGCGTCGGCGGATGGCGCGGCAGGGCTGGTGAACCGCGACGCCGTCGATAGACCATCGGCTGGGTCTGAAGGCGGCGATCCCGCTCCTGCGCCCTGGCACGAAATTGATAAATCCGGTCCCCGTCGAAGCCCTCCGGCTTCGGCCCGGAGCGATCAATCCGCGGTCCAGCCACCGTCGATGACAAGGGCACTGCCGGTCATCAAGCCCGCCGCATCGGAGGCGAGGAAGACAATGGCGCCGGTAAGGTCCTCGACCTGGCCGACGCGACCGAGTTTAATCTTGCCGACAACGGCCGCCTTGAAGGCAGGGTCTGCGAAGAAGGGCTTGGTCATCGGCGTCTCGATGAAGGTCGGACAGAGCGTGTTGACCCGGATGTTGTGGGGGCCAAGTTCCACCGCCATCGCCTTGGTCATGCCCTCCATCGCCCATTTGGACGCGCAGTAGACGCTGCGGCTGGCGGCACCGACATGGCCCATTTGGGAGGAGACGTTGATGATGCTGCCGCCGCGCTTGGCCGCGACCATGCCTCGAGCGACGGCCTGGGCGACAAAAAAGGCGGAGCGGAGGTTGAGGCTCATGATGGCGTCGAAATTGGCGACGCTGACCTCAAGGAAGGGCTGCGGGCGGTTCATGCCGGCGTTATTGACCAGGATGTCGAAAGGACCCGACGCGGCGATGGATGTGGCGACGGCGTCGAGGTCAGAGACGTCGAGCACCAGGGTGTCGGCCTGGCCGCCAGCGGCGCGGATTTCGCCGGCGGCGGCTTCGATCTCAGCGCGGGAGCGGGCGGCGAGGGTGACGTGGGCGCCCGCTCCGGCGAGGGCCGCAGCGGCGGCGAAGCCGATGCCGCGGCCGGCCCCGCTGATCAGGGCGCGCTTGCCGTCGAGGCAAAAGTTCACGGGATTGGGGAGCATGGATTAGGTCCCAGGACAGGAAAGAAAGAAGGAAGGACTTCTTTTTTGAAAAGAAGAAGCAAAAAACTTTTATCCATTTTTGTCGCAACGAAATCGGACGGAGGAGATTGGCGACGCCACCAGTTCTTTGGGATTCTCCCCTCTCTTCCTGGAGAATGACGAGTAAAATATTCCAATTCTTCTTTTCAACAAAAGAAGTCCTTCCCTCAAGGGGCCGCCTTACCATAGGGCACATTCAACCCTCCGTAGCGGCGCAGGCGGATATTGGCTTGTTCGGCATGGCCGGCGAAGCCTTCGAGCATGCACAGGCGCGAGCAATATTCGCCCATCAGCACCGAGGCTTCGTCGGTCAGCACCCGCTGGTAGGTGACGGTTTTGAGGAATTTGCCGACCCAGAGGCCACCGGTGTAGCGGGCGGCTTTTTTGGTCGGCAAAGTGTGGTTGGTGCCGATGACCTTGTCACCATAGGAGACGTTGGTGCGCGGGCCGAGGAAGAGCGCGCCGTAGTTTTTCATGTGGGCGAGGAAGTAGTCGGGGTCATGGGTCATGACCTGGACATGTTCGGAGGCGATGCGGTCGGCTTCGCGCAGCATTTCGGCGTCGTCGGCGCAGACGATGACTTCGCCGCAATCGTCCCAGGCTTGCCGTGCGACCTTGGCGGTGGGAAGGATTTTGAGCAGGCGCTCGACTTCGGCCATGGTTTCGAGCGCGAGTTTGCGCGAGGTGGTGAGCAGGATGGCGGGCGAGGTGGGGCCGTGTTCGGCCTGGCCGAGGAGATCGGTGGCGCAGATTTCGGCGTCGATGGACTCATCGGCGATGATGAGGGTTTCGGTCGGACCGGCGAAGAGGTCGATCCCGACGCGGCCGTAGAGCTGGCGTTTGGCTTCGGCGACGTAGGCATTGCCGGGGCCGACGAGCATGTCGATCGGTTCGATGGTCTGGGTGCCGAGCGCCATGGCGCCGACCGCCTGGATGCCGCCGAGGCAGTAGATAACGTCGGCGCCGGCGAGGTGCTGGGCGGCGACGATCGCCGGCGCCGGTTTGCCGTTGAAGGGCGGTGCACAGGTGATGATGCGGGGCACGCCGGCGACCTTGGCGGTGACAACCGACATGTGCGCGGAGGCCAGGAGGGGGTATTTGCCGCCTGGGACATAGCAGCCGACGGACTGGACCGGGATATTCTTGTGGCCAAGAACCACGCCGGGGATTGTCTCAACCTCGATGTCGCGCAGGGCCGCGCGCTGGTGTTCGGCGAAATTCTTCACCTGGGCCTGGGCGAACTGGATGTCGGCGATGTCGCGGGCGCTAAGCTGGGACAGGCAGTCCTGGATTTCGCCGTCGGTCAGGCGGTAGTCGGCGCGGGACCAGTTGTCGAATTTCTCGCTCATTTCGCGCACGGCCGCGTCGCCACGGGCAGCGATGTCGGCGAGCAGGGTCTCGACAGTGCCGCGGATGCGGGCGTCGTCCTCGGCGACCGTCGCGGCGTCACGCCCGCGCTTGAGATATTCGGCCATGTCGGGGGGCTCCTTGCTGTCCGGATGGTTGATGCCGGCGAAAACGGGTGCTGTCCAGATCAGGCACGCTCAGGGAAGTTCGGTGGCGGCGATGGCTTCGGCAAGGAAGGCGGCCTGAGAGCGGGCGCGGAAAATGCGCGCGCCGCGCGCGGCTTGGCGGGCGAGGGCGGCAGGGTCGGCGAGCAGGCCGGCGCAAGCGTCGACGAGGCCGTCATAGGTGGCGCCGTAAACGGCGGGGCGCAGATTGTCCTCGATTTCGGTATCAGGGGCGATTTCGCTGACCACCGCCTTGCCGTTCGCCAGCAGATATGAGCAGCGCACGACCTCGAAGATATGGTCATCGAAATAATGGATATTCAGCAGCAGCCGCGACCGCGCGATCCAGGCATCGCGGGCCTCGCGGAAGGCGCCGAACAAGCGCTGCACCCGCAGGCCGCGCGCCTCCAAAGCGTCGAGGATGGCGCCGCGCCGCGGGTTGATGGCGCCGTAGAACAGGATGTCGATATCGGGCTCGGGCCCGGCCGGGATGCGGTGCAGTTCCGCGACATGGCCGATCCGCAGCAGGCCGATGCGGCCGACCCCGGCCTCGCGCAGCGCGGCGATGTTGCGGGGGCTGTAGTCCCACACCGGATAGCGGGCGAGCAGACGACGGTAGACCGGGTTGCGGCCGGACCAGCTCGCCATCTGCTCCAGGTTCACCAGGACGGTGCGCGGCGGCAAGGCAAGTTCGCCCGCGCGCAAAGCCAGCAGATGCGCACCGACCACGAGGGTCACGCCGTCGGCACGGCGCGGCAGGCCGTAGTCGATATCGACGGTGCAGCCGAGTTCGTGCAGGCCGATCGCCAGCCCGTCCATCGTCTCGTCGAAGGTGGCGCCGCTGCCTGGGCGCGCTTCGGCGCAGATAAGGTGCACCTTCTCCCAGCCCGGCGGCGGCGACGGACGGATGGCACTCGGCCAGGCCGGCGTCGGCCTGGTCTCGCGCAGCGGCAGCCAGGTGACGAAGCTGCGCACCCTCTCCTGGCGGGCACACGCGGCGGCATGGGCGGCGCGCTCATCCGCGAGGTCGGGATCGGCGTCGCCTGCGGCGATGAGGGCATCGAGAATCTCGATCGCGCGGTCATGGGCTCCGAGCTGACCGTGGGCGGCCGCGGCCCGGCGGCGCGCCACCGTCTCGGCCGGGGCCAGAGCGCTGACCCGTTCGTACCAGGCGATCGCTTCGTCGAGCTGCCCGCGCGCGTCGTGGATCGTGCCGATCTGCATCGCGCTGTGATGGAAATCCGGCACCAGCGCCAGCGCGGCATGGAGATGTTCGATGGCCGTGTCGAAATCGCCGATCTCGGAACAGACGACGCCAGCAATATGGCGGATGCCAACGTCATCGCTGACCAGGGCCAAGGCGGCGGCCACGCAGCTTCGCGCGGCGTCCGGCTGCTGGGCGGCCGCATGCGACTGACCCTGGCGCACCAGATCCAGCGCCCGCTCGATCGCCGCCGCCCTTAACTCGTCGGTCACCTGCACTCCCGTCCTTTGCCGCCGCGTCTCCCCTTAGCGAAACCGGGACGAGGCGACGAGTCCCATCGCGGCGCCGCGATGAAGTTCCTTCTTGAAATAAACTCGAACCCCACATGCCCATGCGCTTCGCGCTCTCGCGCAAGCGGGCGAATGCAGGAATGCAGGTTTTGCGTCCCCTTCGAACAGAAGCGCTGACTTCCTCCCCCTTGGGGGCGCTACACCAGCTCCATCGGTTCCGCCGGCCAAGAGTGCAGCCGGCCAAAGCGGGCGGTTTTCTTGGACTGGTGACGGTCCATCCGGCGCAGCACGTCGGCAAGGAAGCGGATCGCCTCGGGCAGGAACGGGCCTTTGTTGAGCATCACGCATTCCGCCCGTTGCGCCATCGCTGCATCAGTGGTTTCGGCACGGGTCGGGATGCCGTCACTGATCAACCCGTCCAACACCTGGGTGGCCCAGACCACGGGGACATGGGCCGCTTCGCAGAGCCACATGATCTCCTCCTGGATTTCGGCCATGCGGGCATAGCCGAGTTCGACCGCGAGATCGCCGCGCGCGATCATCACCGCGATCGGGCCGCCACCGGCGCCCTGGACGAGCAGGCGGGGAAGATTGCTGACGGCCAGGGGCGTCTCGATCTTGAGCACCAGCGGCATCGGCGGCAGGTCGGGCCGGCGCTGGGCGAGTTCGGCGCGCAGCCAGACGATGTCCTGCGGGCGCTGCACGAAAGAGAAGCCGACCAGATCGGCAACCTCGGCGACCGCATCGAGATCGATAAGGTCCTTGTCCGTGAGCGGCGGCATCCGCAGTTCGAGGCCGGGAAAGTTGACGCCTTTTTCCGCCCGCAGGCGCTCCCCCTTGGCCCGGGCGCTGGTGACTTCGAGCTCGATCCGGCCCTCTGCGGCGGCAGCGACGCGAGTGCCGATCTTGCCGTCGTTGAACCACACCTCGGCGTCCACGGTGAGGTCAGCCAGGATCGCGGGGAAGTTGAGCGTGGCGATCACCGCGTCGTCGCGCCGGGCACGGTCGAGATCGGCGACCAGGACAATGCGGTCGCCGCGGTGCAGGCGCACGCGATCGGTGGCGTGGATGGTCTCGATGCGGCATTTCGGGCCGCCGATATCCATCAGCACGCGACAGGTGCGTCCGGCGGCGGCGGCGGCGGCGCGGACATGCTCGGCCATCAGACGCCATGTGGCGGCGTCGTCATGGGCGCAGTTGATGCGCGCGCAGCTCATCCCGGCCTCGACCAGGCGGGTGGCGAGGCCGGGGTCGCACGCGGCGTCCGGAGGCAGTGTGACCATGATGCGGGTGCCGGCGCCGGTCGCGTCATCGCCGAACAGGGCGGTCTTGGCGCGGTTCAGCGCGCGGGCACCAGCCATCAGCCGGCCGGGAGGCGGGTATGGCGGGGCCGCGGTGCCGGTGATTCGGGCCAAAGTGGCGCAGAGCGCATCGAGCGTGGCGACGACATGACCCTCGCTGCGGCCGAGCGAGGAAAGTCCGTGCGCCGCGAGGCCGGCCTGGAGGTCGCTGAGGTCGTGCCGCCGCAGTTCAAGATAGGCGGCGAGGTTGCGCGCGCCGGCGGCGAAGCCGCGGTCGGTAAGCGCGGGCTTCCATTGTGCGAGCGACTTGGCCACGGCGTCGTCCAGGGTGGCGCGCAAGGTTTCGATGCGCTGGAGGAGGTCAGCGGGGGAATGGGGAGTCATCGAACACGCTCCGACATGGCCCGGGTGGGGCGCCAGCGCATAGTATCCGCCTGGCGCGGGGGCGGTGGGCTGATTGTATTATGACAATTAAGTGACAGAAACAGCCACAATCAGAGGACGAAGGGCAGGTCGGTGTCACCGGTGGCTTCGCCCATCGCGGTGATCAGGGCGTGGGCCTGGCCGCGGTGATGGGTCTGGTGGTTGAACATGTGGGTGACGAGGAGGCCCCGCGGTTTGCGCATTTCACGTCCAACGCCGCCGCTGAACCAGGTCAGGTCCTGGTCAAGCCAGTCCTGCGCCAGGGCTTCGGCCCAGGCCACGATGCGGGCGTCATCAGTGGTGCGGGCTTCATGCATCGCGGCGAAATCATCATACAGCGTGGGGCTCTGCGCTTGCGCGATGGCGGGTTTGTCCCAACCCGCGAAGCGGGACATCCACATGCGGTCGGCCCAGAGGATGTGTGCCAGCGTACCGTGCAGCGAGGCCCAGAAGGCGCCGCGGTCGGCTTTGCGCGCGGCATCGGGAAGGCGGGCGGCGGCGGCGTACCAGCGGCGGTTCACTTCGGCGTTGTAGATGGCGAGCGTCTGCACAAAGGCGGGGGTGATCACGGCGGCCTCCGGGGTCCATTGTGCCGGCAGCATTGCATGGCGCCGCGGGCGGGCGTAGCCTTAAGGGTCATAACAGCTCCCCGCCGCCCGCCGGAGGCCAATCAATGAACGTCCAGCTGCGTGAAACCGCCGCCATCCAGCCTGCCGGCGCCAGCCGGCTGACCGTCGCGGATTGCGACATCCATCCCGCGACGCGAAGCGAAAAGGACCTGCATCCGTGGCTCGAACGCCGCTGGATCGAGCATATTGCGCAGTTCGGCAAGCCTGGCCGCCTCGGCTGGGCCACCGGGCCGGCCTATCCCAAGGGGCAGCCCAATGCCTCGCGGCGCGACGCGCTGCCGCCGGAGGGCGGGCGCCAGGGCAGCAGCCTTTCGTTCATGCAGTTCCAGCACCTCGATCCCAACAATGTCGAACTCGGCATCCTCAACCCGCTCGGCGCCGGGCAGGGGGTGCAGAATCCGGAGTTGTCGGCAGCCTTGTGCCATGCCACCAACGAGTGGCAGATCGCGGAGTGGACCAGCAAGGACCGCCGCCTCAAAGGCTCCGTCATGGGCAACTACGAGGATGCCCCCAGCGCCGCCGCCGAAATCCGCCGCTACGCCGGCAACCCCCATTTCGCCCAGGTGCTGCTGCTGACCCGCACCGCCGAGCCGCTGGGGGCGCGGAAATACTGGCCGATCTATGAGGCCGCCTGCGAGGCCGGCCTGCCCGTCGCGATCCATGCGTTCGGCTATGGCGGCAGCCCGATCACCACGGCAGGCTGGCCCTCCTATTATATCGAGGAGATGGTCGGCCACGCCCAGACCAGCGAGGCGGTGGTAACGTCGCTGGTGGTGGAGGGGGTGTTCGCGCGGTTCTCGACGCTGAAGGTGATCATGGTGGAGGGCGGCTTCGCCTGGGCGCCGTCGCTGGCCTGGCGGCTCGACAAGGTGTGGCGGCGGCTGAAGGCGGAGACGCCGCAGCTGACGCGAGCGCCGTCGGAATATATCCGCGACCATGTGTGGTGGACCAGCCAGCCGATGGAGGAGCCCGAACCGCGCGCGCATCTGCTGGACACGATGGGCTGGATGGGGTGGGACAAGCTCTTGTTCGCGACCGATTATCCGCATTGGGATTTCGACGACCCGGCGACGTGCCTGCCGTTGAAGCTTGACGAGGCGGACCGGCGGCGCTTCTTCCTCGGCAATGCCCGGGCCGTCTACGGGCTCGGTTGACCGGGCCGGCCGTACCGGTGGTTTGATCGCGGCGGGGCAGGTCCGAGGTTTTTGCACGATGGACAGTCCCGCGACGCTTGCGCGACGCCGACGGGGTCCCTATTTTCAGCAGAGAAGTTGCAACTCATTCGCAATTGCGACACCAGAGGCGCCCCATGCGTATTATCTCCCTTGCGTTCGCCGCCATCCTCGCCGTTCTTGCCGCGACCCCGGCGCAGGCGACCGATCCGAGCTTCACCATCATCATCCGCGACCACAGGTTCGAGCCCGCCCGCATCGAGGTGCCGGCGGGGCAGAAACTGCTGCTGGTGGTGCGGAACATGGACGCGTCGTCCGAGGAATTCGAGAGCAAGGACCTCAAGCGCGAGAAGGTGATCGCCGGCGGCAAGGAAGCCACCATCATCGTCGGCCCGCTCGCCGCCGGCACCTACCGGTTCGTTGGCGAATACCATGAAGATACGGCCAAGGGCGAACTGGTCGCCAAGTAGCCTGCCGCCGCTGCCGTTCGCCGAGGGATCATCGCCGTGCTGTCCACCGCCATTATCGTTTTTCGTGAGATCCTTGAGGCCGCGCTGATTGTCGGCGTGGTCCTGGCCGCGAGCCGTGGGGTGCCGCGGCGAGGCGCAGCCGTGGTCGCCGGGATGGCGGGCGGGCTCGTCGGAGCCGTGCTGGTGGCGCTGTTCGCCGGCGAGATCGCCGATGCGCTCGCCGGGGCCGGGCAGGAGGTGTTCAATGCCGCGGTGCTGCTGGTTGCGGTGGCGATGCTGGGCTGGCACAATGTGTGGATGAAGACGCATGGCCGCGAAATCGCGCGCCACATGTCCGCGGTCGGTGACGCGGTGCGTGGCGGCAGCCAGCCGGTGCGCGCGCTCGCTGTCGTGGTGGGTGCCGCGATCCTGCGCGAGGGCTCGGAGACGGTGCTGTTCCTTTATGGCATTGCCGCCGGTGCCGGCGGCAGCGCCTGGGAGATGATCGCCGGCGGCGTGCTCGGCATCGTCGGCGGGGTGGCGCTCGGGGTGGCGCTGTATCGCGGGCTGCTGCGGATTCCGCCACGCCACTTGTTCGCTGTCACGTCTGCGCTGATCCTGCTGATGGCGGCCGGCATGGCGTCCCAGGCGGCGGCATTCCTGGTCGCGGCCGACCTGCTGCCGGCGCTGGTGCCGCAACTGTGGGACAGCTCGGCGCTGCTCGATCCGGGCAGCCTGCTCGGCCGCACCCTGCATACCCTGATCGGCTACGATGCCCGCCCGGCGGGTGTCCAACTCGTGGTCTTCGTGGCCACACTCGCGGTGATCGGGGTATCGATGCGCGCGGCTGGCGGCAGGCCGGCGCGGGTCCAGGCGGCGCGATAGCGGCGCCGGTCCCGGCGGCGAGGCTTTGCGCTATCCCACCAGGGACCAGAACGCCGTTTTCTTCCCGTGGCTGCGCTGCAACTCGGCGACATAGGCTTCGTGCGGCACGAAAGCGCCGAAATCACGGATCGAAACGGCCAGCCCGGCGCAGTTCGCAAGGTGGCGCGCCGCGTGGCGGTAACGGCTGGTCCGGGTGTGGCCGAGGGTGAAATCCACCATCGCGCGCAGCAGCAGCGTCGCTGCCAAGGGATGGCGGCCGGCGAGGGCCTCGGCGGCGGGGGACAGGATCTCGTAGCGGTTGCCGTCGCGTTCCCCGGCACGGGCCAGGACCAGGCCGGCGGCGCGGTCCAGGGCCGGCCACGCGACGAAGAATACCAGCGCGGCGACAAAGCTCTCGGACTTGGCGACATGGTCCAACGCGCGCTGCTCGGCCTCGACATCGTCGAAATCCGGCAGGCGCTTGAGGTACTCGCGCAAATGAGGGGCGGATAGGGCGCCGGCGAAGCACTGCCAGCGCGTGGCCTGTGCATCGGCGGCCTTGCCTTGCGCGTCCAGCACCGCGATCAGCGCATCCTCCCAGGCGAAATCCCGTTCCCAGTCCAAATCCGGCGACCGGTCGCGACGACCGACCGCCGCCTCCAGGGCGTGCTGAGCCTCATCCAGGCGCCCGGCGGCGAGCAGGCGGGTGGCGATCTCGGCCGCGATCGCGGGCACCTTGCGGGTGGGCGCGTCATATTGGGCGATGAACCCGTCAGCATCGCCCGCGGCATCGGCGATTTCGGCCAAGGCCCGCCGCGCCGCGCCGCGCCGCGCGGAGTCTTCGAGGGTGTCGGCATAGATCGGTCCGCAGGGACTCCAGCCGATTTTCCTTCGATCCTTTTCAGGAATGACGCAGACCGGCTCGCGCTGGACCTCCAGCATGCGTGCCTTGAGATGGGCGAGCCCCTGCGGCCCCAGAGCGGGCACGAGCGTGGCGAGGAGTCGGTCACATTGGCAGTGGCCGTTGCGCAGCAGTGCCTGGAACGTGCGCTCCGCCAAGTCGATCGGCTCGGCCGGAGCCAGCCCGGCCAGGGTCCCAAGGTTGGCGACTGCGCCGAGGAAGACATCGAAAATCGCCCCGCTGCTGTCGTCGCAGCGCCCGAAGATGCCCTCGGCCAGGGCCAGGAAGCGCCACATCAGGTCGAGCGCCTCGCCTGGATCGGCCTTCCCCAGCTTGTCGACGATGGCGCGCTGTTGCACCTCAAGATCGTCAATCAGGGCGCGCCTATTCTGCCAGTCGACAAACGTGCGTGCCCGGTCGATCGCGGCGAGTCGCTTGCGGATCGCGGTCGCGACCTCGTGCGGGCTGGCCAGGCTGGCCAGTTCAAGCCGAAGGCGCCGCTTGAGCGCAGCGTCGCCGGTGCTGATCTCGACGAGCAGCGCGGCCAGACGCTCGACGCCGAGTGCCGCGAGGTTTCCGGCCGTCAGCGTTGTCTTCGCGGCCATCCGGTGTCTCCCTTTGCCCGCGCCGGCTTCGCGCGATTCTGGTTTGGTTGATTTCGCAGCGCCGATCAAGGTCCCGCTGCGCCAACCGGCCCCGGCGCACTCTCCGCTCCCCCCTGGCGCCGGGCCTCGGCCTGCAACAGCCCGGCGACCAGCGCGATGACCTCTGGCGCCGAAAGTTCGGGCACACACTCCGCCTCCGGCAGACCCAAGAAATCCGAGGCGAACAGGGCGGGACGTTCGGGAAACCATTCCTCGCGCACCCGCGCATTGCCAGCGGCGAACTGACCGATGAAGGCCTCCGCCCGTCCTCGCGCCGGCAGCACGCCGCCTCCAGGGGCGCTGCGCCGCAGGTTCGCGGCGACGAACCCGGTCATCCACGCCGCCTCGTCCCGCCCGGCGATGGCGGCAAGGAAGGCGCGCAGGAACATCTGCGCCGCGGCCGAGATGTTGCCGGCCAGCCGTGGCGGCCGCGCCATGCCGGCGATGTCGACGCCGAGGCGGGCGAAGAGGTCGGTCACCACGTCGCCGTCGCGCAGTTCGGCGGCTCCATAGATCGCCGGCCGCATCGCCTCGTGGCCAAACACCGCGGCCCAGCGCGCGAGCAGCCTGGCATAGTCGAAATAGGCCGGATCGGTGACGCGCGGGCCGGTATAGTCATCCGGATAGGGCAAATGCGGCAGCATCTCGGCGGCAAGGTCGCCGGCGAGCAGCTGCATCGCGTGTTGGCTCATGGCCAGTTCGTGCTGCGGCCGGAGATAGACCATCACCTCGAAACCGCTGACCCAGGGCGCGAGGAAGCCGTGCAGGGCCGCGATCTCGTGCAGCAGTTGCATCCGGCTGTGGCAGTGCTCGCTCGACAGCAGCAATGTCGTGCAGCCCTCGGGCGCGGTGGCGATCTCGCTCGCCAGCGCCGCCGCCGCCTGGGCGCGGAACCGTGCCAGCGCGGCGGCGTCGGTGACGCCGCGGGCCTGCCGCAGTGGGTCGTCGAGCCGCCAGTCCGCCAGCGACATCGCGGCGAGATCGGAATGGTTAAGCCCCCCCTCCGCATCCGCTGGCGCCAGACTGACCGGCACGAACACGCCTTGCGCCATCAGCGCCTCGCGGTTCTGCGCCAGGAAACGCTGCACCGAGGTGGTCCCGGTCTTTTCGGTGCCGATATGCAGCACGCAGCGGCGGAACCGCGCCTGCGCCGGGCGCGGCGGCGGCGGCGGCAGGAACGGGTTGGGCTGCGGCCCGCCATAGGCATCGAACAGCGCGAGGTCGCTGCCCTCGACGCGCAGATGCACCCCGTCACGCTCACCCGGAGCCAGCTTCCATGGCGGCACGAACCCGAACCCATGGGCACCGACCCCGGCCGCATCGAGATCGGCGCGTGCCGCATCGGCATGGCAGGTGCCGAGCAGGGTGCGGCCGCTGAACACCTGCAGCCGCAGCACCGCGTCGGGCGCGTCGAGATCCCGCGCCCAGCCGGCGATCCGGTCAGGCTCGCAGACGTCGATATGTCCGTCGAGCCGCATGCGGTTCAGCCGAGGGCGAGTTCCTCCCGCACCACGTTCACCCACCAAGCCACGCCGAGCGGGATGATCTCGTCGTTGAAGTTGTAATGCGGCGTGTGCACCTGATGGGTCCGCCCGTCCGCGGCGACGCCATTGCCGATCATGATGAAGGCGCCCGGCTTGGCGTCCAGCATATAGCAGAAATCCTCGCCGCCGGTGATCGGGGGCGCGTCGGGATTGACATCGGCGTCACCCACCAACGCGCGCGCGGCGGCCACCGCGACATCGGTCTGGTCACGATGATTGACCAGCGGCGTGGTGCCCCATTTCAGCTCGATCTCGGCAGTGCAGCCGTTGGCCGCGGCCATGGCATGCGCGAGTTCCGCCATGCGCTTGTCCAGAATGGCCAACGTGGACTGCGAGAAGCAGCGCTGCGTGCCGGTGATCTCGAGCTCGGAGGGCATCACGTTGGAGGACTGGTTGGAGCCGCCATGGATCGAGCCCACCGAAATCACGGCGGCCTCCTGCGGCGAGATGTTGCGGCTGATGATGGTCTGCAACGCCAGCACATATTGCGCGCCCGCCACCGTCACATCCGTC
>CAIYSR010000006.1 GCA_903928895.1 uncultured Rhodospirillales bacterium
GCCCGGCCGAAGCGGTGGGTGCAAACTGCGAACCATATTTCAGAGCTGACGCTAGCGGGCTATCGCGCTTCCGCTTCCCGCATCGATCCGGCCTGGGAAGGAACCATGACCTTGGCAATGACGGCGGGGCTGTCTCGGTGGCGGGGCTCTCGGTGCGCCGCCCGTGTCATCTAGCGTGGCCAGACCATAGCCTGAGTGGTTCCAGCGCCGCAATCGGGTTTCGTGCATCGCGTGTTTGCAAGGTGGACATTGTCCATACAGACGAATAGAACGTAGTCAGGAGAAGCGAACATGCTGAACGTCAAACCACCTTCCAAGCGTCCTGCAACTCGTAAGCCGACGACCAAGCCATCGTCAGTGACCACGACCGTCGGCGCCATCAACATCCGCGTCCGCGACGATGATCGCACGCTCATCGACCAGGCTGCGCTGCTGTCGGGCAAGTCGCGCTCGGAGTTCATGCTCGACGCTGCACGCCGTGCCGCCAACGAAACCATCCTCGATCGCACGCTGTTTCGTATGGCGCCGGCCGCGTTCGCCATGTTCACCGCGATGCTGGATGCCCCGCCACAGCCCAATGAGCGGCTGCGCAAGCTGATGAACACCAAGGCGCCCTGGGAGTGAGCCGCGGCGCGCTGTCTGCGCCCGTTGCGCTCGATGAAGCCCACGACTGCACCTTGTTCGATTGCGGCGAGCCATCGCTGAATGATTGGCTGGTGCGGCGTGCCCGTGCCAACCAGGCAACTGGCGCCTCGCGGACGTTCGTGGTGTGCCGCGATGAATTCGTTGTTGCCTACTACGCCCTGGCTGCCGGGGCAGTCGCCTCGACGGGTGCACCAGGCAGGGTGCGACGGAATATGCCCGATCCCATCCCGATGGCGGTGCTGGGCAGGCTTGCCATCGACCGCACGCTGCAGGGCCAGGGGATCGGACGCGCCCTGCTGCGTGATGCGGCGCTTCGGGTTGTGCAGGCTGCCGAGGCGATCGCTATTCGTGGCATCCTGGTGCAGGCGATCAGCGAGGATGCCCGGCGTTTCTACATCGCCTGCGGCTTCGTGCCGTCGCCGGGTGACCCCATGCTGCTGATGGCCACGCTCGGCGACGTCACGTCCGCATTGGGCCGATCCTAGGCTGCCTGCGCCCGCGGCATCAGTCCGTAATGCACGGCCAGCACGTTGAGTGCCCCGACCAGGATACCCTGGGCCTGGACATGATGGACGGGGCGTCCACCCCATCCCTGCCGTCCCGCCCATTCGCGCAGGGAATGCTCGAGGCCGACGACATGCCAGAGGCAACTGCCGCAGGCGGTGTCGGCGCCACCAAACACCGCGAGCGCCCCGGCAATCCGCGCCCTGGCTGCCGTGCTCCGTTCGCCCGGCGCATCACCCCCGCTGCTGGTCACCCGCATCAGTGCCGACACCCGCATGCCATCGAGCATCGCGGCGCGGAAGTGGCCACGGAACATGCTGCCTGCTTCGTGCATTTGCGGCGTGATGGCGCCGTTGGCGAGCAACTGACCGAGCGTGTCGATGATACGCCGATGGGTCACCGGTGCGCCCGTTTCGGGATCGACGGAGCGCATCGGCGGCGTCACTGGATCGTGCTGCAGTCTCCACCTTGTGGGCTTGCCGAGATCGTCCAGGCCCGGCTTTGAGCGTTTGGATTTGTCCTTACCCGCCATGATGATGTCCTCCATTGCGGCGCCCCCAGCGCCGGTTGGCCTCGTTGGTGATGGCCTGGCGTAGCCAGGGATCAGTGATGTCCTCGACGGGCAGTGCGGCGATGTGGTGTTCGTGCCATGCGCGTGCCCGCATGGCTTCGAGGTCCTGGGGCGTGGACGGGCTACGAGCCATGTCCAGACACGACCGTGGGGATTGCGGCGCACCGGGCAGCCTCATGCCGCACCGCCCTGGGCGTCGATCGCCCACATCAGGATGGCCAGAGCGTCGGCCTCGTTGTCGTCGGTCGGATGGA
>CAIYSR010000007.1 GCA_903928895.1 uncultured Rhodospirillales bacterium
ACACCGATCTTGCTTGCGCCGCAGGCCATCAATCCTGCGATATCGGCACGATCTTGCCCGTGAGGAAAGAATTGATGGGCTTCGCCCGCCGCCGCGCGCGAGATCGCGGGCTTCCAACTGAAGGTCAGTGATCCGGCCGCTCAAATGAATGGGGTCCAGGGGCCTACGGCCCTTGGCCGGCGGAGCCTGTCTTGTTCGCTTCGCCTTCACCCGATTGCCCTGGCAAACCCCGCGCACGGTTGCCTTGCGCCGGGAATGCGCGATGATACCCGGGGGCCGCACGGTTGCGGACCAATGGCCTGGGGTTGGCGCATGAAACGACGCTACGTCACCGTCGATGTGTTCACTGACACAAGGTTCGGCGGCAATCCGCTGGCGGTGGTGCTGGATGCCGAAGGTCTCGATCCCGAGGCGATGCAGGCGATCGCGCGGGAGTTCAACTACTCCGAGACGACGTTTGTGTTGCCGCCGGTGAATCCGAAGCACAGCGCGCATGTGCGGATTTTCACGCCGGGCGAGGAACTGCCGTTTGCGGGGCATCCCAATGTCGGCACCGCGTTCGCGCTGGCGCGGATCGGGAAGGTGTTCGACCACGAAATCACCGGTACGCTGCTGTTCGAGGAGGCGGCCGGGCTGGTGCCGGTGCGGATTCTGCACGTGGACGGCGAGGTTTCAGGGGCCGAATTGACCGCTCCGCAGGACCTTCGGCTGGGCAGCGAAGTGAGCCCGGCGGTGATCGCGGCCTGCCTGGGGATTGCGGAGGCCGAGGTGATGACCGAACTGCACCAGCCGGTGGTCGCCGGCGTCGGGACGGAGTTCATTATCGCCGCGGTTGCCTCCGGCGCGACGCTGGGGCGGGTGCGGCCCGATGCGGCCGCTTTTGCCCGTTATTTGCCGATCGATGGGACAAGCAAGCTGCTGGCCTATACGCCGGCCGACGATGACACGGTGCAGGCGCAGATGTTTTTCGCGGTGCCCGATATCCGCGAGGACCCGGCGACCGGGAGCGCGAATGCGGCGCTGGCCGCGCTGCTGGCGCATCTGGCGCCCGAGGATGACGGGATGTTCCGGCTGTTTATCGCCCAGGGCGTGGAAATGGGCCGGCCGAGCCTGCTCGCGACCCGGGTCGAAAAACTCGGGGGCAGCATCATGTCGGTCCGCGTGGGGGGGCGTTGCGTGCCGGTCATGGAAGGACTGATTGACGCGTAGCGCGCAGCACGGATAGGCTGTCGGCCATGACACAGGGTCGTCCCATGTCTGCGCGATTTACGAGCTACTGGCGGTATCATCAGGCGGCTTAGGAATCGCGTTCATCACGCCGATCATCCGAAGCCGCCCTGCCAAGGCGGCTTTCGTGTTTTTCGGCTCCCGAATTCCCGCCTTGGCCGGACGGCTTCTCACCCAAAGAGGAGCATGACCATGAGTGAATTCGATTTCGACGTCGTCAGCGACGCAAATCCGGCCCGCCTCCGCCCGCCGCCACCGCCGAAGCCGGCACCGGCGCCTGCTGTGGCGGCGGGCGAGAAGAAAGAGGAGTAGGGAAGGCAAGCGCTTCTTTTTTGAAAAAAAGAAGCAAAAAACTTTTGTCCGTTTGGATTCTGAGGGATATCGGCGGGTGGAGAGAGGCAACGCCAAATAGTTTTATTGGCTTCGCCCCTCTCAACCCGAAGGACCCGATGGGAAAAGTTTTTTTGCTTTACTCTGTCTTCCTGAGAACTCGAAAAAAATCGGCCCAACGTCATCGCGAGCACTTCCGTGGCGATCCAGAGGGACCGCTCGGAAAGCCAGGGCGATCGGGTGGACGTCGCGTCCTGTCCGGCGGGAATGGCAAACAGCAAGCAAGGAAGAAGATTGACCACAGAGGCACGGAGTCAGGGAGAAGCAAGCAAGCGGCTTGGTATGTCTTCTCCGTGCCTCCCTGCCTCTGTGGTCAATCTTCCTGCTTTCGCTGGGTCCACCGACGCTGCGACCACCTGAGAGGCGTGCGGACCGCAACGAGGGTCCTTCAAGCGATTGCCCTGCTCCGAAAGCCGAGTCTGGCCCCCTGGATTGCCGCGGCTTCGCCTCGCAATGACGCGTGACGGAAATGGCTTCTGCGGGTTTTCCAGCGAACGGAGTATTCTTTTTTTCCAAAAAAAGAAGCGCTTCCTCCCCTACTGCGGCGCCGTGATCTGATACCGGCCCGCGATTTCGACCAGTTGTCCCCAGGTGGTTTCATCGACTTCGATGCCGTTGGCGATGCGTTCGGCGCGGGCGATGCGTTCGGGTTCGCCGGCGATGAGGACGGGGAGGTCGGGGTTGGCGGGGGCGGCGGATTTGACCCAGGCGATCATGCCGTCGATTTCGGCCATCATGCTGTCGTGGTTGTTGAGGCGGGCGGGGTCGATGACGATGCTGAGCATGCCGTTGATGATGCCGCGTTCGGGCGGGGTGGCAGTTTTGACCGAGGCGGAGCCGACGATGGCGCCGGCGAGGATTTCGCAGATCAGGGCGAGGCCGGAGCCTTTGTGTTCGCCGAAGGGGAGGACGACGCCGCGGTTGGCTTCGTACATGACGGAGGGGTTGGTGGTGGGGTTTCCGTCGTGGTCGAGCAGGGCACCGTCGATCATCGGTTTGCCGGCGTTGTGGGCGACGCGGACTTTGCCCATGGCAACGCGGGAGGTGGCGAAGTCGAGCAGGATGGGTTCGTTGGCGGTGGTGCCGGGGATGGCGATGCAGACGGGGTTGGTGAGGAAGCGGCCCTCTTTGCCGCGGAAGGGGGCGACCGGCGGCGGGCCGGAGGCGACGTTGACGAAGTGGAGGGCCACCATGCCGGCGCGGGCGGCGATTTCGCCGTAGGTGCCGACGCGGCCGATGTGGTGGGCGTTGCGCAGTCCGTTGACGGCGACGCCGTGTTCGCGGGCGGCTTCGATCGCCCATTGGACGGCTTGCCGGGCGATGACCTGGCCGTAGCCGGCTTCGGCGTCCCACACCGAGATGGTGCCGGTGTCGGAGACGATGGTGGGGGATTGGTTCGGGCGCAGCGTGCCGGCCTCGAAATCGCGGACGTAGGCGACGAGCATGCCGACGCCGTGGCTGTCGTGGCCGCGCAGATTGGCCTCGATGAGGTGGTCCGCGACGATGGCGGTCTCCTCGGGTTTGGAGCCGCCGGCGGCGACGAGTTTGGCGGCGAAGGCGCGGAGCTTGTTATGTTCTATGATCATGACGGGTCCTCAAGGAAGCGACGCAGCACGTTTTCGAGCAGGCGGGAGACGTCACCTGTAAAGCCGCCCAGGCCGGGATGCCAGAGGCTGCCGCAGAAGGTGATGGAGCCGACGGCGAAGACGCTGCCGCCGGATGGGGTGTCGAACCAGATGATTTCGCCACGCTTGAGTTCGTCGGGCGGCTCGCCGGTGACGGTGGCGAGGTGGGAGAGGAGTTCCTCGGGGACGGTGACGAAGGAGGCCGGCGGGTCTTCGGAGCGGGCGAGGATGGTGGTTTGCGGCGGCGTGCCGAGGGCGAAGTCGGCGCGATCGAGTTCGAAGCCGGCGGCACCGCCGCCGGAGAGGCCGTAGTCGCCGATCAGGCCGCCTTCGATGCCTTCGAACATCCAGGTGAATGCGGGGGCGAAGCTGGCGGGGAGGCGGCGGTAATGGGTGCCTTCGAACTTGCCCTGGCCGGAGAAGCCGACGCCGGCGAGCATCTGGGGGGGGCGGCGGTTGCGCCGCCACAGGCCGCCGTAGCCGCCGTCGAGCTGGTGGTAGTATTCGCCGGGTTCGGCGTCCCAGGCGCGGATGCCGCCTTCGGCGCGGCGGAGTTCGATGATGTGGGGGAGTTCGGGGACGCGGGCGACGCGCCAGTAGAAGCCGTTGCCGCCGAGATAGGCAAAGTGGCCGCCGTGATCGACGTAGTGCTGGAGGGCGTCGAGGGTTCGGGGCGTGTGGTATTCGGGGTGGGAGCCGGTGAGGACGGCGGTGTAGGGGGTGAGGAGCGAGGGTCCTTCGTCGTCGAGGTCTTCGTCGGTGATGATGTCGGCGTCGATCCCCTTGGCGTCGAGCCAGGCGATGAGGTGGGTGTCGGCGGGGTAGTGGCGCAGGCCGGAGCCCGGGGGGGCGTTGCCCCCGTCTTCACAAAACGTGAGGAAGCCCGGGCGCATGGTGAGGATGGGGCGGCGGCGGGAGGAGATCGAGATGCCGCTGCCGTCGGGGTGGCGGTTGTAGGTAGAGTGGCTGTAGAGCGGGAAATCGTCGGGGTTGTTTGGGTAGGCGTCCCATTCGGCGACGCGGGCCTTGTAGGCGGCATCGGCGTTGCCGCGGGCGTGGTTGGCGTAGACCTGGTAGGTGAAGGTGGAGGCGAGGAAGGCGACTTTCCGGTGGGGGCCGGCGCGGGGGGGCAGGACGTAGAAGGGGAGCCAGTCTTCGCCGCCCTCGTTGCCTGATTTTTCACCGCTGGTGAGGTGGAAGGCGTAGGCGGCCGACGGGAGATCGGGCGGGACGGTGAAGGTGAAATCGGGGTCCCAGCGGCAATCGTCGAGATCGTCGGCGTGGAAGTGGATGGCACCGTAGTCTTCGGGGGCGTGGCGCCAGCACATTTCGCGGCCGGACCAGGTGGAGCCGACCATGGCGCGGCCGGGGAGGTTGACGAGGCGGGCGTGGCGCGCGTGGGGGCCGCGGTCGGTGGCGATCTGGGTGCCGATGCCGTCGGTGAAGTCCCATGCGGCGATGATGGGGGCGCTGGGGTCGAGCCCGGCGTGGATGGCGGGGGCTTCGAGTTTGCCGGTGAAGTGGGCGGTGGGGCGGGAGGCGTTTTCGGCGGCGAGGAGGACGATGCCGCCACCGGGGAGATGCAGCGTGGGGCTGGTGGCTTCGGCGGTGAGGGGGGCGCCGTTGAGGGGGGCCTGGGTGAGGCGGACCTGGCCGGTCAGGGGATCGGCGCTGAGGGTCAGGCGATACCAGACGCGGGGGAGGAGGGGGGTGCCGATGGCGAGGTCGAGGCTGCCGCCGGACCAGGCGAGGCTGGCGGCGGCGCCGGTTGGGGTGAGGCGCAGGCGGATGGAGGTGGCGCCGGCTTCCTCGGCGAGGAGTGTGGCGGGAAGGTTCGGGGCGGCGGTGTGGACGAGGAGGGTCCAGGTGCAGGGGGCGTTGCCGGGGCGGGGTGGCAGGGGGGCGGTGATGCCGTAGGAGCCTTGGTGGATGTCCTGGCGGCGGGCCTGGAAATGGTGGTCGAAGACGGAGGCGAGGTCATCCATACGCATTCCGGGGCCGGCGGGGTTGGGGTCGGCGCAGATGACGCGCACGAGGCGCGCGCGGCAGGGTCCGGGAGTACGTTGGCTGACGTAGGCCGTGAGGGTCTCGCCGGGGCGGCGGGAGAAACGATCGAGATAGCCAGTGACGGGAAGTTCGGAGAGGTTCATGTTGCGCCTTACGATGCGTGGCTTGACGCCGTCTTACTTGCTCTACGAAGATTTGAACGATGCGTCACGCTGCGCTGCACAACGCCGACTGCAACACCAACAGGGGATGGTTCTCATGGCTCGATATGTTCTTGCCGGCGCCGGGCTTGCTGCGGTTATGGCGTGTTCGACGGCCGCACAGGCGGCGGCGTTCAAATGCCCGAAAGTGGGGGGCGATTTCGTCTTCGGGCAGGAGGCGAACGTCAACAGTCTGGACCAGATGACGTCGAGCACGATTTCGACGCGCAATGTGGCGATGAACATGTTCGAGGCGCTGATGACGCGCGACGAGAATACCGCGCCGATCCCCGATCTTGCCGAAAGCGTGGTGACGGCGCCGGATGGGATGACGTACACGTTCAAGCTGCGGCAGGGCGTGAAGTTCCACAACGGCAAGCCGATGAGCAGCGCCGACGTGGTGGCCTCGTTCGACCGCTACAACAAGGTCGGGCTCGCGCGGACCATGTTCGTCAATGTCGCGGGCTGGGAGGCGCCGGATGCGGGCAGCTTCGTGATCCGCATGAAGAAAGCGCAGCCGACGTTCCTGCTTCAGCTGTCCTCGTTCTCGATCCCGGTGGTGATTGTGCCGGCGGAGAATGCGGATGCGGCGCCGCAGCAGTTGAAATCGGTGGGCACCGGGCCGTGGCAGCTCGTCGAGTTCACGCCGGGCAGCCAGGTGAAGCTGAAGCGCAATGACGGCTATACGCCGAACACCGGGTTCGAGGTTCGCACCGGGTTCGGCGGCTACAAGCAGGCGTGCTTCGACACGGTGACGTTCCGTATCGTGACCGAGCCGGGGGCGCGGCTGGCCGGGTTGCAGACCGGCGAGTTGCACGGGGTGGAGGATTTGCCGACCAAGTCGGTGGCGGATCTCAAGAAGGACAAGAACATCACCGTGCTGCCGCTGCTGAACTGGTGGATCCAGATCGCGATCCCCAACGCCTCGTTCGCGCCGACCGACAATCTTGCGTTCCGCCGCGCGGTGCAGGCGGTGATGGATATGGACGAGGTGATGGATGCCGCCTCCGACGGCAACTACAAGCTCAATGTCGGCTTCCGCTATCCGAACAACCCGGATTATTCGGATGCCGGCAAGGAAACCTACAACCAGAAGAACCCGACGTTGGCCAAGAAGCTGCTGGCGGAGTCCGGTTACAAGGGCCAGCCGGTCACGCTGCTGACCAACAAGGATTATGCTTCGATGTACAACGCGGCCCTGGTGATGGCCGAGCAGATGAAGGCGATCGGGATCAATGCGCAGCTGAAGGTGGTGGACTGGCCGACCAGCGTGCAGATGTCGCTGAACACCGACAAGGACTGGAACTTCTTCTTTACCGGGTGGGGTACCCAGCCGGCGCTTGGCGGGCTCGATGTGATCCAGTTCATGGTGCAGCCCGGGGCGGCCTATAAGCCGAAGGACGGCATCGACGATCCGGATATCCTCGCCGCCTGGAACGAGATGAACTCGGTGCCGACGGAGGCGCTGCGCAATGCGGCGTTCGCCAAGGCGCAGCGGATTTCGTTCGAGAAGGCGCTGGCCCTGCCGTTCGGCTCGCTGACCAAGGTGCAGGCGACGCGGGCCAATGTGCAGGGCTACGTGCCGTTCCGCATTCCGCGGATGTCCAACGTGTGGTTCGCGAACTGAGACAGGCGCCTCGCGGATGAGCATGTTCGGTGTTTTTTTGCAGCGCCTCGCCAGCGCCGTGCCGATCATGCTCATCGTCAGCCTGATGACTTTCAGCCTGATGCATTTCATCCCCGGCGACCCGGCGGCGGCGATCGCCGGGCTGTCGGCGACGCCGGAACAGATCAAGATGCTGCGTCATGATCTCGGGCTCGACGAGCCCTTCGTGGTGCAGCTCGTCACTTGGTACTTGGGATTGTTCAGGGGGGATCTGGGACGGTCGATCCTGATGGGGCAGCCGGTGGTCGAGGTCATGCTGTTCCGGCTGCCGGTGTCGATGGCGCTGGCGGCCTACGCGCTGGTGATCACGCTGCTGCTGGGTCTGATCTCCGGGATTTTCGCGGCGTTGCGGCAGAATTCCTGGGTGGATCAGGCCGCCATGATGTTCGCCATGATCGGGATCTCGATGCCGAATTTCTGGCTCGGGCTGCTGATGATCCTGTTCTTTTCGGTCTCGCTGGGGTGGCTGCCGACGGGGGGCTATATCCCGTTTGGCGAGGACCTGGTGGGGTGGCTGAAGACCTCGACGATGCCGGCGCTGTCGCTGGCGTTGTTGCAGGTGGGGCTGCTGGCGCGGATCACGCGCTCGACCATGCTCGAAGTGCTGCGGCAGGATTTCATCCGCACCGCCAAGGCCAAGGGGCTTAAATGGCGGACGGTGGTGATCAAGCATGCGCTCGCCAATGCGCTGATCCCGATCACCACCGTGATCGGGATCATCGTCAGCCTGCTGATTTCGGGCTCGGTGGTGACGGAGACGCTGTTTTCGATCCCCGGCGTGGGGCAGTTGCTGACGCAGGCGGTGCTGAACCGGGATTATCCGTTGGTGCAGGGCGGGCTGCTGATGGTGACGGCAATCCTGGTGCTGGTGAATGTGCTCGTCGATGTCAGCTACGCCCTGCTGGATCCGCGGGTGCGGCATGGTTGACCAGGCGGGGGTTGAGGAGCTGGAAGCCGAAGCGCCGCGGCGGTCGCCGTTTCGGGTGACGATGGGGCTGCTGTTCCGGCATCGGCTGTTCGTCATGGGGCTGTGTCTGTTCGGGATCATCGTGGTGGCCGGCGTGCTCGCGCCGGTGATCACCTCGGTCGATCCGACCAAGCTCGCGATGCGCTTCAAGTTTCGCCCGCCGAGTGCCGATTTCATTTTCGGGACCGATAATTTCGGGCGCTCGCTGTGGTCGCGCGTGATGTGGGGGGCGCAGCTTTCGATGCTGATCGGAGGCTCCGTGGTGATCCTCAACGCCATTTTCGGCACCCTGATCGGGGCAGCCGCAGGCTATTTCCCCAGGATCGACAACCCGCTGATGCGGATCAACGACGCGCTGATGGCCTTCCCCGCCATCCTGCTCGCCATCGGCATCACCGCCGTGCTGGGGCCGTCCACCTTCAACGCCATCCTGGCGCTGGCCATCGTCTATATCCCGCGCACCGCCCGCATCGTGCGCTCCTCCGTGATCGTGCTGCGCGAGATGGAATACGTCCAGGCCGCCATCGCCGCCGGGGCCGGGCACTGGCGCATCCTGCGCCACCACATCCTGCCCAACGCCATGGCGCCGCTGATCGTGCAACTCTCCTTCCTGTTCGCCTACGCGGTGCTCTCGGAAGCCACCCTCTCCTTCCTCGGACTCGGCGCGGTGCCGCCCACACCCACCTGGGGCAACATCATGGCCGAAGGCAGACAATACATGACCGACAGCTACTGGATCATCACCATCCCAGGCGTCGCCCTGATGATCACCGTGCTCGGCCTCAACCTCCTCGGCGACGGCCTGCGCGACTTGCTGGACCCACGGTTGCGGATCCAGCAATGAGGGCGAAGGCAAGCAAGGCCAGGGCTCTGCCCTGGACCCGCTGGGGGCTGAGCCCCCAGACCCGCATCCGTTTAAGAGGTTCTTGGATTGAAGAGGGGCGCGACCGCGACCTTGCGTGGTCCGAGTTGCGCCCCTCTTCAATCCAAGAACTGCCTTCAAATGATAAGGTCCAGGGGCTTGGCCCCTGGTGGGGTCGAGGGGCAAAGCCCCCGCCTTGCTTGCCTTCGCGCTCGTGCAGGACCGCACCATGAGTCTGCTCGAGGTGCGGCGGTTGACGACGGCGTTTCGGACGGGGCGGGGGGAGGTGACGGCGATCGAGGATATTTCGTTGGATATTGAGGCGGGGGAGATTTTGGGGGTGGTGGGGGAGTCGGGCAGTGGCAAGAGTGTCACGGCTTTGACGGTGATGGGGTTGTTGCCGATGCCGCCGGCGCGGGTGGTGGCGGGGTCGGTGCGGTTTGGCGGGCAGGAGTTGTTGGGGCTGTCGGAGATGCGGATGGAGCGGATCCGTGGCGCCGGGATTTCGATGGTGTTTCAGGAGCCGATGACGTCGCTCAATCCGGTGTTGACGATTGGCGAGCAGATCATGGAGACGGTGCGCGCGCATGAGGGGATTTCGGCGCGGGCGCAGCGGGAGCGGGCGTTGGAGATGTTGGAGCGGGTGGGGATTCCGTCGGCGGCGAGGCGGTTGACGGATTATCCGCACCAGTTGTCGGGCGGGCAGCGGCAGCGGGTGATGATTGCGATGGCGTTGGTGTGCCGGCCGAAGCTGTTGATAGCGGATGAGCCGACGACGGCGCTCGACGTGACGATCCAGGCGCAGGTGCTCGATTTGCTGATGGATCTGCGGGACGAGCTGGGCATGGCGATCATGATCATCACCCACAACATGGGGGTGATCGCGGAGACGGCGGATCGGGTGCTGGTGATGTATGCGGGGCGGATTGTCGAGGAGGCTCCGGTGGCGGGGTTGTTCGACCGGCCGATGCATCCGTACACGCGTGGGTTGCTGGATTGCGTGCCGACGCTGGAGCAGGACACGGAGCGGCTGGTGGCGATCCCGGGGGGGCTGCCGGAGCCGGGCCGGCGGCCGGCGGGGTGCCGGTTTGCGCCGCGGTGCGGGCTGCGGGTGGATGCGTGCGCGGCGGGGATGCCGCCGCTGGTGGGCGGCGATGGGCATCGCGCGGCGTGCATCCGGGTGGGGGCGGCATGAGCGCGCTCTTGGTGGCGGAGGGGCTGACGAAGTATTTCCCGGTGAAAACCGGCGGCTTTCTGCGGCGGGTGACGCGGCCGTTGAAGGCGGTGGATGGCGTTGATTTGTCGATCGAGGCGGGGGAGACGCTGGGTCTGGTCGGTGAGAGCGGGTGTGGCAAGTCGACGCTGGGGCGGTTGCTGATCCGGCTGATCGAGCCGAGTTCGGGACGGATCGTGCTGGATGGGACCGAGATCACCGGGCTCAATGCGGCGGCGATGCGGGTGCATCGGCGGGGGATGCAGATCATCTTCCAGGACCCGTATGGCGCGCTCAACCCGCGAATGACGGTGGAAGACATCATCATGGAGCCGCTGCTGATCCATGGGGCGAAGCCGGATGCGGAGTCGCGGCGCAAGGTGGCCGAGATGTTGGGGCTGGTGGGGCTGGCGGCGCGCGCGGCGATGCGGTTTCCGCACGAGTTCTCGGGGGGCCAGCGCCAGCGGGTGGGGATTGCGCGGGCGCTGGTGCTGAAACCGAAGCTGGTGGTGTGCGATGAGCCGGTTTCGGCGCTCGATGTGTCGGTTCAGGCGCAGATCGTCAATCTGTTGCAGGATTTGCAACGCGAGCTGGGGCTGACGCTGTTGTTCATCGCCCATGACCTGAGCGTGGTGAAGCATATCTCGGACCGGGTGGCGGTGATGTATCTGGGGCGTGTGGTGGAGATTGCGGAGAAGCGGGCGATCTATGCGGCGCCGCTGCATCCCTATACGCGCGCCTTGATCGCCGCCGTGCCGGTGTTGCAACCCGCGGAGCGCGGACGCGGCAAACGGCAGCGGCTGGCCGGCGACATTCCCAGCGCACTCGATCCGCCCGCTGGCTGTCGGTTTCATACCCGCTGCCCGCTGGTGATGGACCGCTGCCGTGTTGAAGTGCCGGGCTTGCGCTCGGTCGCGGCCGCTCATTCAGTGGCCTGTCATTTGTCGATAAATTGAAAACAGAAAGGAGACACGTCATGTTGGACCCCAAGAAGAGCCGCCTCGTCGCCGAAGTCGATTTCGAGAAAGAGGGCAAGCAGACCGGGTTCGTGCGCCTTTTCCACTCCGTGCACGCCTCGGCCTATGGGTTCATCCCCATCCCCATCGTCGTGCTCAAGAACGGCAGCGGCCCGACCGCGGTGTTCGTGTCCGGCAATCACGGCGACGAATACGAGGGGCAGGTCGCGCTGTGCAACCTGGCGCGCAAGCTCGATCCCGCGAAGATCCATGGCCGCGTGATCATTCTGCCGATGGCCAATTTCTCGGCCGGCATGGCGGGCCGGCGAACCTCGCCGATCGACGAGGTCAATCTCAACCGCGCCTTCCCCGGCGATCCGAACGGCACCGTGACACAGCAGATCGCCTATTGGATCGAGAGCACGCTGCTTCCGCAGGCTGACTTTGTGGCGGACCTGCACTCCGGAGGCTCGTCGCTGATGTATGTGCCGTGCGCACTGATGAAGCTGTCAGGCGAGGCGAAGCGCGATGCGGCGCAGCGGGCGATGCTCGAGGCATTCGGCGCGCCCATCAACTACATCACCCCGGGCGGCTCCGGCACCGGTCAGGACAATACGTTGTCGGGCGGAGCAGAACGGCTGGGCATTCCGACGATCGGCACCGAGCTTGCGGGCAGCGGCACGGTCACGCCGGCGGCGCTGCGGATCGTGAGCCGCGGCCTCAACAACCTGCTGGTCCATGGCGGCATCTTGCCCGAGAGCGAGCGGATCGCGATCACCAGGGAACCGCGCGTGGTGACCGTCGCGGGACCCGAGCACTTCGTCTATTCGTCCGAGAGCGGCGTGTGGGAGCCGCTGGTCGAGCTCGGCCAGACGGTGAAGGCGGGGCAACTGGCGGCGCGTATCTACACGCCGGAGACGCCATGGGCGAGGCCTGCTGAACTGCGGTTCCAGGCGGATGGTCTTGTGCTGTGCAAGCGCATTCCGGGCCGCACGATGCGGGGCGATTGCCTGTTCCATCTTGGTGCCTGACCCGGGAGCAAAATCGGAACTGATAAGCGTTCCGATTTTGCTCCAGCGCATTGTTTTGTGGCGTGATTGAAGTTTTCTGACTTGTCGGCCTCAAGCGATCACGCTCTAGGTTCCGGTTCGCCGTGATCGAGGAAGTCGATCACGGCGACCGAAACTCTTCATTGGTCCAGCGGCGGCGACTGGCCTATACGGAGCGCAGTGGCGCCATATGGCCACGGATCCGCAGGAGGACAGCATGCAGCTCAAGGGCAGCAAGACCGAAGAGAATCTGAAGGCCGCGTTCAGCGGGGAATCCCAGGCGAACCGCCGCTATCTGTATTTCGCGCAGAAGGCCGACGTCGAAGGCTTCAACGATGTTGCCGCCGTGTTCCGTTCGACCGCCGAGGGCGAGACGGGCCATGCGCACGGGCATCTCGAGTTCCTCGAGGCGGTCGGCGATCCGGCCACCGGGCTGCCGATCGGCAAGACCTCGGACAACCTGGCGGCGGCGATTGCCGGCGAGACGCACGAATACACCGATATGTATCCGGGCATGGCGCGTTCGGCCCGCGAAGAGGGGTTCGACGAGATCGCCGACTGGTTCGAGACGCTGGCGAAGGCCGAGCGTTCGCACGCCGGGCGCTTCACCCGCGCGTTGAACGAAATCGCCTGAAGATTGCTTGATCCCGAGGCTGTTCAGGCAGCCTCGGGACAAAGTAGCGGGTTCCAAGGGACGAGTCCCTTGGCGGGTCCAGGGCAGCGCCCTGGCCGTCTCTTATGGATTTGAAACATGCGCGAAGGCAGCCTCGAAGCCCCCACTCGTCACCCGATCGCGTGGCAGGAGCCCGAATTCTACGACGAGGCGAAGCTGGACGCGGAATTGCGCCGGGTTTTCGATATTTGTCATGGCTGCCGGCGTTGCTTCAACTTGTGCGATTCCTTCCCCAAGCTGTTCGATCTGGTCGACGCGGCGCCGTCGGAAGAACTCGATACAGTCAAGAGCGTCGATTTCGGGCCCGTGGTGGACGCCTGCACGCTGTGTGACATGTGTTACATGACGAAATGCCCGTATGTGCCGCCGCATAGTTTCAATCTCGACTTCCCGCATCTGATGCTGCGCTATCGGGCGGTCGAGGCGCGGAAGGGCAAGGTTTCGGCGGTGGATGAGCAACTTGCCCGCACCGACATGAATGCGAAGCTGGCCTCGCTGGCGGCGCCGGTGGCGAACTGGGTGAGTGCGCAGGGCAATGGGCTGACGCGGCCGTTGCTGTCGAAGTTTGCCGGGCTGCACCCTGATGCGGCGCTGCCGAAGTTCGAGGGCCAGTCGCTTGAACTGCGGGCGTCGCGCAATCCGCTGGAGATCAACCGCGAGGCCCCCGGCTTTGGCCGCAAGGCGGTGATCTATGCGACCTGCCATGGCAACTACAACGACACCGCGGTCGGCATGGCGGCCCGCGCGGTGCTGGCGCGCAACGGGGTGGAGACCGAGGTGGTCTATCCCGGCTGCTGCGGGATGCCGCTGCTGGAGCAGGGCGAAATCGGCAAGGTGGCCGAGAGTGCCCGCTATGTTGCGGGCGAACTCGGGGTGTGGATCGCGCGGGGCTATGACGTGATCGCGCTGGTGCCGTCCTGCGCGCTGATGCTGAAATTCGAGTGGCCGTTGATCCTGCCCGAGGATGCCGCGGTCAAGACGCTGGCCAAGGCGAGCTACGATATCACCGAATACGTCGTCGATATCGCGAAGAAGGAGGGGCTGGCGCCGGGATTGGCGTCAATCGGCGGCGGCGTGGCGGTGCATATGGCCTGCCATGCCCGGGCGCAGAACATGGGGCAGAAGGCGGCCGAGATGCTGCGGCTGCTGCCGGAGGCCGACGTCCAGGTGATCGAGCGCTGTTCCGGGCATGGCGGGTCCTGGGGGTTCAAGAACGAGTGGTTCGAGACCGCGCTGAAGGTCGGCCGCCCGGTGGCGCGGACGGCGCGCGATGGCGGCAAGGCCTTCGTGACATCCGAATGCCCGCTCGCAGGGGTGCATATCATGCAGGGGATCGACCGGCTGCCCGGCGATGCGCCGAAGCCCGAGCGCATCACCCACCCCATCCAGCTCGTTGCCCGCGCCTACGGAATAGGCGCCTGAATCATGGAGACCGCGATGACCCAGAAGCACGCCATCGAGCGCGACGACCTCCTGTCGATGGACGAATACGGCAAGGTCCGCGCCGAGTGGCGCCGCAAGATGACAGCGCTCAAGCGCGACCGGCGCATCGAGATCGGGCCGTTCGTCACCTTCTACTTCGAGAGCTGGCAGACCATGTGGCATCAGGTGCATGAGATGCTGTTCATCGAGCGCGGCGGCGAGGGGCAGATCGAGGACGAGCTGACCGCGTACAACCCGCTGATCCCGCAGGGGCAGGACTTGTCCGCCACGTTCATGATCGAGATCGACGATCCCGATCGGCGCAAGCGGATGCTGTTGCGGCTCGGGGGCATCGAGGAGACCACGTTCCTCCAGTTCGGCGAGCATACGGTCGAAGGTACGCCGGAATTGGACCAGGACCGGACCTCGGCGGAGGGCAAGGCGTCCTCGGTGCAGTTCGTGCACTTCCACTTCACGGCCTCCCAGATCGCCGCTTTCCGCACGCCGGGGGTGCAGGTGACGCTGGGGTTCCGCCATCCCAATTACGGGCACCTGGCGGTGTTGCCGGAAGACGTGCGCAGTGCGCTGGCGGGCGATTTCGACTGAGGGCGGGGCGCGGGGGAGACAAGGGCGCTCCTCCGCGCTACCGTTTTGCACGATCGCGCGGAGGCAACGACCATGCTCAAAATCACGCCCAATGATGCCATTCTTGGCGCCACCATCGAAGGTTTCGACGCGTCGCGGCCGATGAGCGAGGCCGT
>CAIYSR010000008.1 GCA_903928895.1 uncultured Rhodospirillales bacterium
CCGTATTTGCGGGCGAGGATGCAGATGTAGGCGCGGGATTTGGCGACCATGGCGAGGGAGGACGAAATTACGTCGTCATCCGAGCGACCGCGTTGGTCTGCCATCATGACTGGGTGGAGGTCGTGCGCCTTGAGCGCGTTTTCGGCGATATGTCGGAGGGACTCCAGGTCGGTGAAGGTGCTGGAGATCATGACGCCGGGGTAGTGGGTCGGGTCGTTGGTCATGGGGGGCTCGCGCTGGGTGCGGGAGCGTAACAGGGTGGGGGGTAGGGGGGAAGGATTTGGGCTGTGGTTTTGGGGTGGGTTGCGGTGGTGGAATGCGCCGCGCTTTTCCGCCCTACTTCTTTGGGAGTGAGAGTTTTTTGCGGAGCTTTTTTTCAAAAAAGCGACCCCATCCTTCCCTACCAAATCCGCAAAAACTTTGATCCCGCTGAGCGCCGCGCTATACAGCCCGCCATGAGCCAGACCCTGACCCTGGACGCCGCCGGCGAGATCGCCCGGCGACGTACCTTTGCCATCATCTCCCATCCCGACGCCGGCAAGACCACGCTGACCGAGCACCTGCTGCGTGCCGGCGGCGCGATCCAGCTCGCCGGCAACGTGCGCGCCAAGGGCGAGCGCCGCCGCACCCGCTCGGACTGGATGGGCATCGAACGCGACCGCGGCATCTCCGTCGTCACCTCGGTGATGACCTTCGAATACGCCGGCTGCGTTTTCAACCTGCTGGACACGCCGGGCCACGAGGATTTCTCCGAAGACACCTACCGGACGCTGACCGCGGTCGACGCCGCCGTCATGGTGATCGACGCCGCCAAGGGCATCGAGGCGCGCACGCGCAAACTGTTCGAAATCTGCCGCATGCGCGACATCCCGATCCTGACCTTTATCAACAAAATGGACCGCGAGGCGCAGGACCCGTTCGCCCTGCTCGATGAGGTCTCCTCCGCCCTGGCGCTGGACACCGCCCCCGTCACCTGGCCGGTCGGACGTGCCGCCGAATTCGCCGGCACCTACGACATGCGCAAGCGGCGCTACCACCTGACCTCCGAGCTCTCCCAGTCCGACCCGCGGATGATCGCGGTCGCCGGCGAGATCGACCTCGCCCGCGCAGCCTTGCCCGAATTCGAGGAGGAGGCGTTCTACCAGGGCCACCTGACCCCGGTGTTCTTCGGCAGCGCGATCAAGCATATCGGCGTGTCCGACCTGCTCGACGGGCTCGCCGAATACGGCCCCAAGCCGCGCGCCCAGCCCGCCGACACGCGGATTGTCGAGGCGAGCGAAAACAGCCTGACCGCCCTGGTCTTCAAGATTCAGGCCAACATGGACCCCAACCACCGCGACCGCATCGCCTTCGCCCGCGTCTGCTCAGGCCGCCTCGTCCGCGGCATGCGTCTCAAGCAGGTCCGCACCGGCAAGATCATCCCGCTCCATGCCCCCCAGTTCTTCTTCGCCCGCGAACGCGAAATCGCCGACGAGGCGTTCGCCGGTGACGTCGTCGGCATCCCCAACCATGGCACGCTGCGCATCGGCGACACGCTGTCCGAAAACGAGGACATCAACTTCGTCGGCGTTCCCTATTTCGCCCCCGAAATCCTCCGCCGCGTCCGCCTCGATGACGCGATGAAGGCCAAGAAACTGCGCCAGGCCCTGCAGGAACTCGCCGAGGAAGGTGTGGTCCAGCTTTTCCGCCCGCAGGACGGCGCCCCCCCCATGGTCGGCGTCGTCGGCACCCTCCAGCTCGACGTCCTGGTCTCCCGCCTCGGCGCCGAATACGGCGTCAAAATCGGCTTCGAGGAAACCCCCTACCAGCTCGCGCGCTGGGTCTCCGGCGACAAGGCCAAGGTCGCCCGCTTCATCGAAACCCAGCGCAGCGCCATGGCCGACGATGTCGACGGGGACCCGGTCTTCCTCGCCACCTCCAACTTCATGATGCGCCGCACGGCCGAAACCAATCCCGACCTCACCTTCCGCGACATCAAGGACTTCCGCGCGGATAAAGCCGCGATCTGAGCGTCACGTCGGGTGCTGGTCTGGTTCCGCGCCCCGCGCATGCCCATGTACCGGATCCACGCTCCGGAGATGCAAGCCATGACCTCGCACCATATCGAACGGCTTTGGGTCCTGATCGCCGATGGCGAGCATGCCCGCGTCGTCACCCCGGTCGTCGCGGCGGGACAATTCGCCACGGTCGTCGCCTTCGACTCCGAAAACGCCCATCTCCGCTCCTCCGACATGGGCACTGATCGCCCGGGCCGCGTGCACGAAAGCGCCTCTACCACGCGCCACGCCATCGCCCCCCGTTCGGACCCGCACGCCAATGCGAAGCGCCACTTCATCGGCGAGGTCGCAAAATACATCGACGAGCATGCCGGCCTCGGGGCGTTCACCCGCCTCGTCCTGGTCGCGCCGCCCCATGCCCTGCACGACCTCCGCGAGGCCATCGGCAAACCTGCCCAAGCCAAGGTCGTCGGTTCGCTCAACCACGACCTGGTGAAGGTGAGCGATCACGACCTGACCTCCCATCTCAAGGAATGGTGGCTCGCCCCGCTGGCACTCGGCGCTCCGATCCAGCCGTCCTGACCGGCATCGCACCGGTCGAGGCGCCGATCTCTCAGGCCTCGCTGCCCGGCAGATTGAACCGCGCGCGGACTTCGTCGGCTACGCGCGCGCTTTCGTCCAGTCTTGGGCGCGGCCAGGGCGCCAGGGATTTGCCCAGTGGCCGGATCAGCCCGGCGTCCTCGAAGCGCCGGATGAACCGAAGCTGCCGGCGCCCGGCTTGCTCGGGCAGCGCGTAGAACACCGGGGCTCCGGTCGCGCAGGCTTCGGAAATCATCGACACCGAGTCGGCGGTCACCACGATCGCATCGGCCGTGGCCAGGAAGCCGAGATAGGGGTTGGGGCCCGGCTCGCCCCAGCGATACAGCAGGTGCATCACCGAGCCGAGCCCGGCGGCCAGCGCCTCGGTGGCCTCCTCGCCGGTCCGGCGGCTGGTGCTGGCCAATACGGTTCCGCCCTGCGTCGCGGTCACGCGGGCCAACTGGCGGGCCAGGCGATGGGCGCGGATCGGCGGCATCTCGGTGCCCCCCGGCGGGCCGCCGACGAGCAGGGCGACGCGCGGCCGCGGCAGATGCGCCAGCCGCTCATGCCAGGCCTCGCCGGCCTGGTGCAGGGTCAGCGGTGTCAGCCGGTGCGGCGCGCCCATGATCGGCAGCACGTTGGGCGCCGGCTTCGGGTCGTCATGGCTCGGCACCACGAGAAGATCGAAGGCCTCGGCCCGGAACAGCCCGGTCAGGCCCGGGCTCATGCAATGCACGATGCGGCAGCCGAACCGGCTCTTCAGCCACAGCGCCACCGCCGAGGACCGCCGCCCCGCGGACAGCACCAGGTCCGGACCCTCGCCTCCATCCGGCAAGGCAGCGCTGGCATTGCCGATTGCGGTCCGGGTGCCGCGGGACAGCCCGAGCAGTGAGCCGCGCGGCGCGAGGCCCGCGACATGCGCCATCCAACTCCATGCCAGCGGAATGCGGCGAAACGGCAGGCCAAGCCGCTCGGCGATCCCCAGCGCCTGGGCCGCGGTGCCGGCGCGCGGGTCGTCGAGCACCCACACTCGCGCGGCCGAAGGCGCCGTCGCGCCGGCCGCTTCGGTCTCGGTTGCCGGAACATCCGTCATGATCCCGTCACTTCCGATGGACGCGTGGCCTGCTTGAAGCTAGGAGAGGGGCATGGCAACGCGGCCCGGTTCCGGGCGCGCGACGTGGGCGAAAGGATGCGAGACGTGGCGATGGAAAAGCTCCACATGAGCGACTGGGACCGGGATGCGGCGTTGACCGCCGCACGTATCCTGCTTGAGATCAAGGCCGTCAATTTCCGGCCCGAGGAACCTTATACCTTCACCTCGGGATGGAAGTCGCCAGTCTACATCGATTGCCGCCGTATCATCTACTTCCCCCGCGCGCGCACCAAGATCATCGACCTCGCGGTCGAGAAAATCGGCCGGCATATCGGCTATGAGTATTTCGAGGCGGTGGCGGGCGGCGAAACCGCCGGCATCCCCTTCGCGGCCTGGATCGCTGACCGGATGGGCGCGCCGATGGCCTATGTTCGCAAGAAACCCAAGGGCTTCGGCCGCAACGCGCTGATCGAGGGTGACGTGCCCGAAGGCAAGCGCACGCTGCTCGTCGAGGACCTGACCACCGACGGCGGCTCCAAGATCCAGTTCTGTCAGGCGCTGCGCGATGCCGGCGCGATCATCAATCACACTTTCGTGGTGTTCTACTACGGCGTCTTTCCCGGCAGTTTCGACACGCTGAAGCGGATGGACATCGGGCTGCACCACCTCTGCACCTGGTGGGATGTGCTCGAAGCCTGCCGCGAACGGCCCTATTTCTCCGATTCCGCGCTCAGCCAGGTGCGCAAGTTCCTGGAGAACCCGGTCGCCTGGTCGGCCGCGCATGGCGGCGTCTCCAGCGTCGAGGAGGCCCTGCGCCGCAAGACCGAGGCGCTCGGCTAACCTCGCCAGCCGGAACCTCGGGGGGGCGCTTGGCCGCCGGCTCTGGACAGAATGCAGGCATTGCGTAATGTCTTCCTCATCAATCCTGCGGACACTGACGTCCGCAAGTCCATGGGGGATGTCACGATGTCAATTGGTCAGCATAGTCCGTCCGGCTGTGCCTGCTGCGCGGATCTGCTGCGCGGACGCTTCGGCCGCCGCCGTTTCCTGACGATGACGGCGATGGCCGGCGCCGCGCTGACGCTGCCGGCACGCGCGGCCGAGGGGCACTACGAGGCGATGCTGCTGACCTGCATCGATCCGCGCTTCCCCGAGAATACGCTGAGCTACATGCGCGGCCGGAATCTGGTCGGAAAATACAGCCAGTTCTCCTTCGCCGGCGCCTCCATCGGCGTGGTCGCTCCCGCCTTCACCTCGTGGCAGCCGGCGTTCTGGGAGAATCTTGCGGCCTCGATGCAACTCCATCACATCCCCAAGATCATCGCGATGAACCACCGCGATTGCGGCGCCGCCAAAATCGCCTATGGCGCGGCGGCCGTGGCCGATGCCGCCACCGAGACCGCGACCCACAAGCTTGCGTTCGATGCCTTCCGCGCCGAGGTCAAGAAACGCCAGCCGACCCTCGAAGTCGAGACCGGACTGATGGCGGTTGACGGCAAGGTTGAGATGTTCAGCTAGAGCGTGATCGTTTGAGGCCGACCGGTCAGAAAACGTGAATCACGCGACAAAACAGAGAGCCAGAGCTTTATCGGAACGCCTATCACTTCCGATAAAGCTCTAAGCCGCCCCGGGTCTCAACTCCGCTTCGGGTCTCAACTCCGCTCCGGGCGCAGCATCGCCGCCGCCCGGGCGGCCACCTCGTTGACCTCCAGCAGGGTGAGATCGTCCGTCCGCAGGATGGCGAGCCACTCGCCCCCGGGCCCGCGCGGCGCGGTGATCGCGGGATCGCTGTCGGCGCCGAACAGCACCAGGCACGGCGCGCCGGACAGGGCGGCGAGATGCATCGGCCCGGTGTCGTTGCCAACCACCAGCGCCGCCCGGCGCGCGAGGTCATAGAGTTCGCCAAGCCCGGTCTGGCCGGTCAGGTCGATCGCGAGCGGGCAGATCAGCCGGATCAGCGCCGCGAGATCGGCATCGCCCTTGGCCCCGATCACGACCGGGATCACCCCGGCATCGGCAAGATGCCTGGCCAGAAGCGCATATTTCTCCGCCGGCCAGCGCTTCGCCGGGCGCGACGGCGCCGCCCCGGGCGCCAGTACCGCGTAGCGGCCGGGCACGCTGTGCGCCGAGACCGGCAGCCATGACAGGTCGGGCGTGGGGAAGGCGGTGATCCCGGCATGTTCGAGCTGTTCGCGCTGACGCTCGCGCGTATGCATCGCGTCGCGCCCCGGATTGGCATGCGGCAAGGCGCAGCCGGCGGCGATGCCGGACCAGCGCGGCCGCCCGGCCAGCCGGAAGTAGCGCGACGAGCGGCCCGAGGTCTGGAGGTCATAAACGAGGTTGTAGCCGCGCAACTGGCGTCGCAGCCGCAACAACCCAGGGAGATCCCACCACGCCGGCCGGGCGTCGATCGCCACCGCATCGAACCACGGCGCGGCGGCGGCCAGTCCGGCATAGGGCGCGGTGGTCAGCAGCGTGACGTGATCGCCCGCATGATGGGCGCGAATCGCGGCAAACGGGGCGAAGGACTGGACGAAATCGCCGAACGCGCCGAGCCGGATCACCAGCACGCGCATCAGCCCGGCGCCGCGAGGTTGCCGAGCACGTCCCGATACACCGCAATCGTCGCCTCCTGCAGCGCCGCGGTGGTGTAGCGCGCCTGCACCGCTGCCCGCGCGGCCTCCCCCATGGCGGCCCGCTGCGCCGGCGTCATCGCCAAGGCGGCATCGAGCGCCCCGGCCAGCGCGGCGGGATCGCCGGGCGGCACAAGCAGCCCGGTGACCCCATCCTCGATGGTCTCCGCCGCACCGCCATGATCGGTGCCGATGGTGATCCGCCCCATCGCCTGCGCCTCGATCACCACGCGGCCGAACCCCTCCGGCGCAATCGACGGGTTGACCACGACATCGGAGAGCATGAACGCCGCCGGCATGTCGTCGCAATGGCCAACCATGCGGACCCGCGCGGCCACCCCGAGACGGGCGGCCAGCGCCGCCAACTCGGCCGAGAACCGCGCCCGCCCCTGGTCGGAGCCGACCAGCACCAGACAGGCCGCGCGGTTGGTCATCCGCGCCAGCGCCTCGATCAGCACGCCCTGCCCTTTCCATCGCGTCAACCGCCCCGGCAGCACGATGGTCGGATGCCCATCCTCCACCCGCCATGCCTTGGCCAGCCGGGCCATCCGGTCGGTGGCGACCCGCCCCGGATCGAACAGCGCGGGATCGACGCCGCGCGGGATCACCCGGATGCGTCCGGCCGGCACGCCGTGCCGCGCCGCGATCAGGCGGGCAATGAAATGGCTGATGGCGATCACGATCTCGCCTTGCGCCATCACCGCGTTGTAGCGCCGCTTGAGCGGAAAATCCTCGCCGTACGGGGCGTGATAGGTGGTGACGAAATGCACGCCGGTGCGCCGCGCCGCCAGCCACGCCGACCACGCCGGCGCGCGCGAGCGGGCATGCACGATATCGACCCGCTGCGCCAGGATAAGTCGCGTCAGCGCCGCGGCATTGCGCCAGATCCGCCACGGGCTCTTGCTGTCGAGCGGCAGCGTGAAATGCCGCCCGCCGCCGCGCTCCACCGCATGGACCAGCCGCCCGCCGGCACTCGCCACCAGCGCGCTGCCGCCGGCCCGGGTGATGGCTTGTGTGATCTCCACCGTGCCGCGCTCCACCCCGCCGCCGTCGAGCGCCGGCAACACCTGGAGCACCACGGGATAGGCAGATTCGGTCGTCGCCGGCTCTGGGGTCGCATTCATGGGCGGGCTATATCACGGCATCGACGGAATTGAAGGAGGCAGGGATGGAGCGCAGCGGGCGACTGGATCGCGGCGACGGGGTGGAACTGGCCTGGGCGCACCTCCCCGGGCGGGGTCCGTGCGTGGTCTTCCTGCCCGGCTTCAACAGCGACATGGCGGGCAGCAAGGCCACCGCCCTGCGGGACTGGTGCGCGCGGCGCGGCCGGTCGATGCTGCGGCTCGACTATTCCGGCCACGGTGCCAGCGGCGGCGCCTTCACCGACGGCGCGATCGGGCGCTGGATGGCGGACGCCCTGGTCCTGATCGACCGTCTGGTGGAGCAGCCGATGCTGCTGGTGGGCTCGTCCATGGGCGGTTGGATCGCCCTGCTGATCGCGCAGCGCCGGCCCGGCCGGGTCGCGGCGCTGGTCGGGATCGCGGCGGCGCCCGATTTCACCGAACTGCTGCTGTGGCACGGCCTGACCCCGGCCGAGCAGGCGGCCCTGCTGGCGACCGGGCGGCGCGAGATGCCGAGCCAGTACGGCGAACCCTACGTGATCACCAGCGGCCTCATCGAGGACGGCCGCGACCATCTGGTCCTCGGCGGGCCGATCGCCATCACCTGCCCCGTCCGCCTGCTGCAAGGCCAGCGGGACGACGACGTGCCGTGGCGC
Source organism: uncultured Rhodospirillales bacterium (assembly GCA_903928895.1). Classification (GTDB taxonomy): domain Bacteria; phylum Pseudomonadota; class Alphaproteobacteria; order Acetobacterales; family Acetobacteraceae; genus CAIYPH01. Next base: position 8,080 of record CAIYSR010000008.1, read on the forward strand.
CATGCGCTGATGCTCGCCGAGCGGCTCGACTCCGAGGATGTCGAGGTCACCCTGGTCAAGGACGGCGACCACCGCCTGTCGCGGCCGGCCGACCTTGCCCTGCTATGCCGGACCGTCGCGGCCCTCCTCGGCGAGAACGGCGGCGAGGCCTGATCGATAGGACGGGTAGCGCCAGCGATAATCCAGCAGTTCCTGGGTCCGGCGCGACGCCACGCGTCGATTTTCGGCCCAGAACGACCGCGCCATGGCGCTCATCGTCGCCTCCGCCGCCGCATAGGGAATCGTCCCCGGCACCGCGACCCCCAAAAGCCCGGCCGCCTCGGCCACCACGTCCGAAGCGGCGGCCGGTGCGTCGTCAGCCAGGTTGAGAATGCGGATGCCGGGCGCCGTTCCCTGCCGCATCGCGGCCAGCACCGCCCCGGTGATGTCGTCGCGATGGATACGGCCGAAGGCGTGGCCCGGCTTGTCGATACACCGCGCCCGCCCGCCGCGCAGGTCGTCGAACGCCGATCTGCCCGGCCCGTAGATGCCGGCGATGCGGAAGATATCCACCGCCGCCCGCCCGGCGAAGCCTTGCCATGCCTGCTCCGCGGCAAGTCGGCGCCGGCTGCGCTCATTGCCCGGTGCCGGCGGCGTCGCCTCGTCGACCCAGCCGCCCCCGCGGTCGCCATAGACCCCGGTCGTCGAAAGATAGCCGATCCAGCGCAGCCCCGGCGCGGCGGCGATGGCGTCACCGTGGGCAGCCAGCGCCGGATCGCCCGAGTCGCCCGGTGGCGCCGTCAGCAGCAGGTGGGTGGAAGCCGCGATCGCCGGCGCCGCCGCGTCGAAGCGGATCAGCCCGCTGCGGGGCGCCGGGGCGCGGCTGGTGGCCTGCACCGCGAACCCCGCCGCCGCCGCCGCGGCCGCAATCGCGCGGCCACAATAGCCGTTGCCGATGATCACCAGAATGCCCGCCGTCATGCCTGCCTCTTTGCCGTATTGCCGGCGGCCAGACTACACTGGCCCGACAATGAACACGCGTCTTCTTTCCGTAATCGGCGGGCTGCTGCTGATCGCCGCCTTGGCCGCCTTCTGGGCGCTCGCCCCCGAGGCCTCCGGCCCGTCGGAGGACGGCGTCGCGCTGTCCGGCATGGCGTTGCCGGTGCCGCCGGTGCCGCCGCGGGTGGCCGACGGGCAGGACTACGAGCAATGCCTGGACCTGCTCGAGACCGACCCGGCCGGCGCCGCCAGCGTCGCCGCCGCCAGCCTCGCCGCAGCGGGGGCCGCCGGCAGCGACGGCGCGGCGCACTGCCTCGCGCTGTCCCGCATCGCCCTCGGCCAGCCCGCC
>CAIYSR010000009.1 GCA_903928895.1 uncultured Rhodospirillales bacterium
AAGATCGTGCCGATATCGCAGGATTGATGGCCTGCGGCGCAAGCAAGATCGGTGTTTTCAACTGAACGTCGCTGATCCAGCCGCTGAATGGAACGGGTTCAAAGGGCCCGCGGCCCTTTGCCGGCGGAGCCTTGATTGCCATGCCTGTCTTCACACGATTGCCCTGGGCTGGCGACAGGATCGTTGCACCGGCTGGGGTTGCGTGGTTATCGTGCGTGGCCGTTGTGTGACACCGGGCAGCAAGTTGCGGGGCGCGGCGGCATGGGGAGGGCGCGCGTGCGGTGCCTCGGTGCCGGGCGCGGGTCTGCAATCTTGAGGGTTTCTGGACGGGTCGTGCGCGGCTGGTTCGTGCGCTGACCCCAACCGGGAGGTCTCGGTCAGGAGAGGCGCAGCGTCGATGCCCAAAGGCACGGTCAAGTGGTTCAACACCACCAAGGGGTATGGCTTCATCGGTCCCGAAGCGGGAGGCAAGGATGTGTTCGTGCACATCAGCGCCGTGCAGAAGGCCGGCTTGCGGGCCCTGAACGAGGGGCAGAAGCTGAGTTTCGAAATCGAGCAGCAGCAGAACGGGCGCGCTGCGGCGGTGGATCTGGCGCCCGAATAGCGTCACACGACTGTGCGCTCCCGCCTTGTGCGGCCCGGTGCTAGAAAGCGGGTGCTAGAAGGCGGATGATGGTCGCCGTCCGCGGGTTCGCGCGGCGTTGCAGGAGATCGAGCCTCATGATGATGCAAGTCGCCCGAACGCACCGCCGCGCCGGGCTTGATGCCGATGCGGTGCGTGTCGCCTATCGCCGCTGGGCCGGGATCTATGACGTCGTGTTCGGGGGTATCTCGGGCTGGGGGCGGCGGGCGGCGGCGGCGGAGGTCAACCGGTTGCCCGGCGCGCGGGTGCTGGAGGTGGGGGTCGGCACCGGGCTCGCGCTGCCGATCTACGCGCCGGAGAAGCGGGTGACCGGGATCGACCTGTCGACTGACATGCTGGCGCTGGCGCAAGCGCGGGTGGAGGCCGAGGGGCTCAAGAACGTCGAGGGCCTGTTCGAGATGGATGCCGAGCAGACGAGCTTTGCCGATGGCGCGTTCGATATCGCGGTCGCGATGTTCGTCGCCTCGGTGGTGCCGGACCCGCGGCGACTGTTGGCGGAGATGCGCCGCGTGGTGCGTCCGGGCGGGCAGATCCTGTTCGTCAACCATTCGGCGGCGGAGCGCGGCCCGCGCTGGTGGGTGGAGCGGGCGATGGCGCCGGCTTCGCGCGCGCTGGGGTGGCACCCGGATTTCTCGTTCCGCAAGCTGCTGGAGCCCGCCGATTTCCCGCGGGCGCAGTTCCGTCCGGTGCCGCCGCTGGGGTTTTTCACGCTGGTGCGGCTGGCGAATTAGCCGGCCGAAAGCGCTGCTAATTCCGTGGCGGCCCTTGATCTCGGCGTAAGGGTCTTGTAGCCCATGAGACTGCAACGCGGGGTGCATGCCGTCCCCGCGGCTTAATAGCGGGATGGATCAGCCGATGCACGTACTCCGGCGACTTTTCGCCACAACTCTTACCCTTGTCCTGGTCGCACTCGCGGTGCCGGCCATGGCACAGGCGCCACGCAACTGGCAGCTCGGCATGCAGGACGCAGCCAGCCCGGTGGCCGAGCGGCTGCAGAGTCTGCATGATCTGGTGTTCTGGATCATCACGATCATTACTTTGTTTGTCGCCGCGCTGCTCGTGTACGTGATGTGGCGCTTCAATTCGCGGCGCAATCCGGTGGCGAGCAACTTCTCGCATCACACCGGGCTCGAGATCGCCTGGACCACCATCCCGGTGCTGATCCTGGTGGTGATCGCGATCCCGAGCTTCCGCCTGGTGTTTTTCGAGGACCGGACGCAGGCCGCCGATCTCACGATCAAGGTGATGGGGCATCAGTGGTATTGGGAATACACCTATCCGGACAGCGCGAACCTCAATTTCCGCTCGGACTACATCCATGACGAGGACCTCAAGCCGGGGCAGAAGCGTCTGCTCGAGGTGGACAATCCCCTGGTGCTGCCGGTTGGCAAGAATATCCGTATCCTGACCAACAGCGCCGATGTGATCCACAGCTTCTTCATCCCGGCGCTCGGGGTGCAGCGCTACACCATTCCGGGCCGCACCATCGAGACCTGGGTGCGGATCGACCGGCCGGGCACGTATTACGGCGAGTGCAACCAGATCTGCGGCACCAACCACAGCTACATGCCGATCGCGGTGGTGGGCGTGCCGCCGGCCGACTTCCAGGCCTGGGAGAAGACCGCCAAGGCGAAGTTCGCCGCCGGCGAGGCGATCCCGGCCCCGGTGGTTGCGAATGCCGCCGAGCCCACCCCTATTCGCGTTGCCCAGGTCCAGCCCTGATCGCAGATCAGAGCACGCAGGAGACGAAGATGACCGCTTCTTATGATCACGCCCATGACGGGCATGACCACCATGACCACAAGCCGGGTTTCTTTACCCGCTGGTTCTGCTCGACGAACCACAAGGACATCGGCACGCTGTATCTGATTTTCGCCGTCATCGGCGGCCTGACCGGGGGCGCGCTGTCGGTCATGATGCGCGCGCAGTTGATGCATCCGGGCAGCCACGTGTTCGAGAGCGGCCAGCATTGGAATGCGGTGATCACCTCGCACGGGCTGCTGATGATCTTCTTCTCGGTGATGCCGGGGCTGATCGGCGGGTTCGGCAACTGGTTCGTGCCGATCATGATCGGGGCGCCGGACATGGCGTTTCCGCGCCTGAACAACATCAGCTTCTGGTTGCTGCCGCCGGCGTTCGTGCTGATCCTGGCGGGTCAGATGGTGGGAGACGGCGCCGGTTCGGGCTGGACGCTGTATCCGCCGCTGTCCAACAGCACGTTCCAGTCGGGTCCGCAGATGGATTTCGTGCTGTTCGCGCTGCATCTGGCCGGCATCTCGTCGCTGCTGGGCGCGATCAACTTCATCACCACGATCTTCAACATGCGCGCCCCGGGCATGACCCTGCACCGCATGCCGCTGTTCGTGTGGGCGATGCTGGTGACGGCGTTCCTGCTGCTGCTCTCGGTGCCGGTGCTCGCGGGCGCGATCACGATGCTGATCACCGACCGCAATTTCGGCACCGCGTTCTTCAACCCTGAGGGTGGCGGCGACCCGGTGCTGTTCCAGCATCTGTTCTGGTTCTTCGGGCATCCTGAAGTCTACATCATGATCCTGCCGGGCTTCGGCATCATCAGCCACATCATTTCGACCTTCTCGAAGAAGCCGATCTTCGGTTATCTCGGGATGGCCTATGCCATGGTCGCCATCGGCGTCGTCGGCTTCGTGGTGTGGGCCCACCACATGTATATCTCGGGCATGGATGTCGACACGCGGGCCTACTTCATGGCGGCGACGATGATCATCGCGGTGCCCACGGGCATCAAGATCTTCTCGTGGATCGCGACGATGTGGGGCGGCTCGATCGACATGGAAGTGCCGATGATGTGGGCGATCGGGTTCATCTTCCTGTTCACCATCGGCGGTGTGACCGGGGTGGTGCTGTCCAATGCCGGCATCGACCAGGCGCTGCACAACACCTACTACGTGATCGCGCATTTCCACTACGTGCTGTCGCTCGGCGCGGTGTTCTCGATGTTTGCCGGGTTCTACTACTGGATCGGCAAGATGTCGGGCCATCAGTACCCGAACGGGCTGGCGAAGATACATTTCTGGATGACGTTCATCGCCGTGAACGTGACGTTCTTTCCGCAGCACTTCCTCGGTCTTGCCGGCATGCCGCGCCGCTATGTCGACTATCCCGCCGCGTTCGAGGGCTGGAACATGGTGTCGTCGTACGGCGCCTATCTGGGCGGGCTGTCGATGGTGCTGTTCGTCGTGATCTGCTTCTTGACCTTCACCTCGAAGACAAAGGTGGCCGACAACTACTGGGGCGAAGGCGCCACCACGCTCGAGTGGACGCTGACCTCTCCGCCGGCCTTCCACACCTTCGAGGAACTGCCGCGCCTGAAATAGTGCGATGACGGATTCCAATCAGGCGATAGACCACGGCGAAGACAGGGGGGGCATCGCGCCCTCCCTGGTTTCGGTTTCAGGGGTTTCGGTTTCGGGGGCTTCGGTTTCAGGGGCCGCGCTGACCGCGCCGGGGTTGGCGGGGGAGGAGGCGTTTTCCTCGGCCGGGGACTGGTTCGCGCTGCTGAAGCCGCGGGTGATGAGCCTCGTGGTGTTCACCGGCTGGATCGGGCTGCTGGTGGCGCCGGGGCGGCTGCATCCGGTGCTGAGTTTTGCCGCGATCCTGTGCATCGCGGTGGCGGCGGGGGCGGCCGGGGCCATCAACATGTGGTACGACCGCGATATCGACGCGGTGATGCGCCGCACCGCGGGGCGCCCGATTCCGGCGGGGCGGATCGCTGCCGGCGAGGCGCTGGGCTACGGGATCACGCTGTCCGCCTTCGCCGTGGTGGTCATGGCGCTGGCGACCAATATCGCCGCGGCTTGCGTGCTGGCGTTCTCGATCGCGTTCTATGTGTTCATCTACACGATGTGGCTGAAGCGGCGGACGCCGCAGAATATCGTGATCGGCGGCGCCGCGGGGGCGTTTCCGCCGTTGATCGGCTGGGTGGCGGTCACCGGCGGGCTCGATCTGATGCCAGTGCTGCTGTTCGCGATCGTGTTTTTCTGGACGCCGCCGCATTTCTGGTCGCTGTCGCTGTTCGCCCATGCCGATTATGCGCGCGCCGGCGTGCCGATGCTGCCGGTGGTGGCCGGGGCGCGGCATACGCGCTGGCAGGTGCTGCTCTACACGCTGTTTCTGGTGCCGCTGACGCTGGCGCCCTGGGCGCTGCATCTGACCGGCGCGACCTACGGGATTTCGGCGCTGGTGCTGGGGCTTGGCTTCATCGTCTGCGCGGTGCGGGTGGTGCGGGACGCGCAGGATCGGCAGGGGATTTCGCTGACCCGGGACGCGCCGGCGCGCGGCGCATTCAAATACTCGATCCTGTATCTTTTTGTGCTCTTCGCGGCGCTGGCGGTGGATCATTATGTCGGTTGAACCCCTCGAACTGCTGACGCCGCTGTCGCGGAGCGAGTCCGCCAAGGTGGCACGGCGGCGGCGCGGCCGGAACTGGGCGCTGCTGGCGGCGCTGGTCGCGCTGGTGGGGCTGTTCTATGCAATCACCCTGGTGAAGATCAGCCAGGGCACGCTCGTGTTCTAGCCATGGCAGCGCGCAGCAACAGCGTTGTGGCTCTTGGCCTCGTCGGTGTGATCGCCGGGATGGGCGGGCTCGCCTTCGCCTCGGTGCGGCTCTACCGCATGTTCTGCGCCGCCACCGGCTATGGCGGCACGCCGCAGGTGGGGCCGCAGGCAGGTCCGGGGGCGAGCGGGCGGTTCATCACCGTGCGCTTCAACGCCGATGTCAATGGCGGCATGCCGTGGCGCTTCGAGGCGGCGCAGGCGGCATTGCGGGTGGCGCTCGGGGATGAGCATCCGGCGTTCTACCAGGCGCGCAATCTCGCCGCCACGGCGGTGACCGGGGTGTCGACCTACAATGTCACGCCCGAGAAGGCGGCCCAGTACTTCCACAAGACGCAGTGTTTCTGCTTCAACGAGCAGACCATCGCGGCGCATGGCGAGGCGCAGTTTCCGCTGAGCTTCTGGGTTGATCCGGCGATTGCGACGGATCCGCATACGAGGGACGTGACGGAGATCACGCTGTCCTACACGTTCTTCCACAGCCTCAATGATGCCAGCCGCACTGGCGCGCTGGCCAAGGCCGGACCGCATATCGGTGGCCCCGATGCGCAACGTCCGGTCGCCACACCTTGAAATAACGCGCGAATTGATGATGATGCGCCCACTCCAACGAACGGATCCGGCATGAGCAGCGACAATCACGGCGGTGAGACATATGTCCCCTCCGGCCTCAAGCAGCCCTATCACCTCGTCGACCCGAGCCCCTGGCCGTTGACCGGCGCGCTCGGCGGCGCCCTGACGCTGTTCGGGATCGTGATGGCGTCCCACTTCAAGAACTACCTGCCGCTGACGGCGGGGCTGCTGATCGTGCTGGCGACGATGTTCCTGTGGTGGCGCGACATCCTGAAGGAAAGCGCGACCCCGGGGCTGCACACCATGATCGTGCGGCTTGGCCTGCGCTACGGCATGATCATGTTCATCGCCTCCGAGGTGATGTTCTTCGTGGCGTTCTTCTGGGCATATTTCCACTTCTCGCTGATGCCGGAGCATGTGCTCGGCACCGACACGCCGATGTGGCCGCCCAAGGGCGTGCTGACCTTCGATCCGTGGAACCTGCCGTTCCTCAACACGATGATCCTGCTGCTGTCCGGCACGACGGTGACCTGGGCGCATCATTCGCTGATCGAAGGCAATCGCAAGGGCCTGATCGCCGGGCTGGCGCTGACGGTGGCGCTGGGGCTGACGTTCACCACCTGCCAGGCCATCGAGTACAGCCACGCGCCCTTCGCCTTCTCGGGCGGCGGCATCTATTCGTCGGTGTTCTTCCTGGCGACCGGGTTCCATGGCTTTCACGTCATCATCGGAACCTGCTTCCTCGCGGTGTGCCTGTTCCGCTCGATCGGCGGGGCGATGACGCCGCAGCGCCATTTCGGCCTCGAAGCCGCCGCCTGGTACTGGCACTTCGTGGACGTGGTGTGGCTGTTCCTGTTCATCTGCATCTACTGGCTCGGCCACGGCGTGATCGCCGGGGAGTGAGGTCTGGCGCGTGATTCCGCCGGTTCCGCCACCCTGGTGGCTGGTGGCTCTCAACGGCTCCTGTCCGCGCTGCGGGCAGGGCCGTTTGTTTTCGGGGCTGTTGAAGATCCGGGCGCGCTGCGGCGTGTGCGATCTGGACCTGGGGGCCGTCGATAGCGGGGACGGGCCGGCCAGTCTTGCGGTGTTCGTGGTGGGGGCGATTGTGGTCGGGCTGGCGTTCTGGCTCGAATTCCGCATCGAGCCGCCGGTGTGGGTCCATGTCGTGATCTGGCCGCCGGTGACGGTGGGCTTGACGGTCGGGCTGATGCGACCGCTCAAGGCGGCACTGGTGGCGTTGCAATTCCAGCACCGGCGCCGGGAAATGGGCCTCTGAGGGCGATGCGCGCGCTGTGGCTGCCGGGGGCCTGCACGCTGGCGGCGCTCGCGGTGTTGTTGTTTCTGGGCGGCTGGCAGGTTCAGCGCGGGGTCTGGAAACAGGCGGTGCTGGCCGAGATCGCGGCGGCGGAGGCACGCCCGGCGATCGACATGCCGGATGCGCCGGCGCTGTTCACCAAGGTCAGGGCGACGGGGACCCTGCGCTATGACCGGGCCGTGCTCTATGGTGCCGAGGGGCGGGATATTGCCGGCCGGCCGGTGATGGGGGCGCAGCTCGTGGTGCCGCTGGAGCGGCCGGAGCGGGCGCCGGTGCTGGTGCTGCTGGGCTGGGTGGCGGGGCTGCCGGCGGCAGCGGTGCCGGCCGCGGCGACGGTGGAGGGCTATATCCGGGCGCCTGAGCAAGCCGGATTTTTCGCCGCGCGCGATGACGCGGTGGCGCGGCGCTTCTACACGCTGGACCCGCTGGCGATCGCCCCGGCGGTCGGCCTCGCCACGCCGGCGCCGATGATCCTGGTGGCGCTCGGGCCGCCGGCGCGGCCGCCCGCGCCCGACCCGGCGCGCAGCTTGCCCCGCCCGGCCAACAACCATATCCCCTATGCCATCACCTGGTTCGGCCTCGCCGCCGGACTGGTGGGGGTGTTCGTCGCCTATGCACGGAAGGTTCTGCGACCATGAGCGCTGCTGCCGCCAACGACGCCTATGACCGCCTCACGGCCTGCTTCGGCCGCCGCGGCACCATCAATGAAGCCGCCGCCGTGCTGGGATGGGATGCGGCAACGATGATGCCTCCGGGGGGCGCGGTGGCGCGTGGCGAACAGCTCGGCGTCCTGGCGGGGCTGGCCCATGCCGCCATCACCGAGGACGAAATGCCGGACGATCTGGCCGCGGCCGAGGCCGGGATCGATCAGCTGGATGCGTGGGATGCCGCCAATCTCCGCCTCATGCGCCACGCCCATACCCGTGCGGCGGTGCTCCCGGGCGCGCTTGTCGAGGCGCAGGCGCGGGCCAACTCGACCTGTGAGAAAATCTGGCGCGAGGCGCGTCGGACCGGGGACTTCGCGCTCGTGCGCGAGGCGCTCGATGAGGTCATCTCCCTTGTCCGCGAACAGGCCGATGGGTTGGCCGGCGCCCTCGGGCTCTCGCCCTACGATGCCTTGATGGACGGCTACCAGCGCGGCATCGGGGTGGCCGATGTCGGACCGATCTTCGCCGCCTATGAGACCTTCCTGCGCGATGCCTTGCCGCGCGCCGAGGCCCTGCAGAACACGCGCCCGGCCCCGATCCGCCCCGCCGGACCCTTTCCCGCCGCCACCCAGGAGGCGCTGTGCCGGCGCATGAGCGGCCGTGCCGGGCTCGAAGCCGAGCACTCCCGGCTCGACCGCTCGGCCCACCCCTTCTGCGGCGGCACGCCCACCGACGTTCGGATCACCACGCGCTATGACGAGAGCGACTTTTCACAGTCGCTGATGGGCGTGATGCACGAGACCGGCCACGCGCTGTATGAGCGCGGCCTGCCCCCCGGCTTCGCCCGCCAGCCGGTCGGCGAGGCCGCCGGGATGGCGGCGCATGAAAGCCAGTCCCTCATCATCGAAATGCAGGCCTGCCGCTCCGAGCCATATCTGGCTGCGATGGCGAGCGAGCTGGCCGCGAGTTTTGGCCCGGATGCCGCCTATACCGGGCCCAACCTCGCGCGCCTGCTCCGCCGCGTCGGCCGTGGCTTCATCCGCGTCGACGCCGACGAGATGACCTATCCGGCCCATGTCATCCTGCGCTTCCGCCTGGAACAGGCCCTGGTCAGTGGCGATCTCGCCGTGGCCGACCTGCCCGGCGCCTGGAACGAGGGGATGGGATCGCTGCTCGGGGTGACGCCGCCGACGGACACCCAGGGCTGCCTGCAGGACATCCATTGGTACGATGGCGCCGTCGGCTACTTCCCGAGCTACACGCTCGGCGCGATGGCCGCCGCCCAGTTGATGGCGGCCGCAAGGCGCGCCCTGCCCGATATCGATGTTGCACTGGGCCAGGCCGATCTGGCGCCGCTGGTCGGCTGGCTGCGCAGCCATGTGCATGCTCAGGCCAGCCGGTACGGCTTCAATGATCTGCTGCGGGCGGCGACCGGCAAGCCGCTCGACCCGGCCGATTTTACCGCCCATCTGACGGCGCGCTACCTCACTTGAGGCCGCGGCCCCGGCCGATCACGGCGGGGCCGAATTTCGCGCGCAGCGCGTCGATGGCGCCCTGGGCGGCGACCATGCGGGGCTTGGCGGGGTCGGCCAGGTCGGGCCGGTCGGCCTCGACACCGGGGGCGAGGGCGGCTGCGCCGATGCCGATGAGGCGGAATGCGGTGCCATCGACCTCGCGGCGCAGCAGCGTGCGGGCCTCGGCGAACAGCACGTCGGGCAACTGGGTGGGGCCGGCGAGGCGATGGGTGCGGGTGCGCGAGGCGAAGGCGGCGGTCTTGAGTTTCAGCACCACGCCGCCGGCGGCGAAGCGCTCGCGCTTCAGACGGCTGGCGAGTTTCTCGGCGAGGCGCCAGAGATGGGATTCGAGGGCGGCGGCGTCGGCGATGTCGGTGTTGAAGGTGGTTTCGGCGCTGATCGACTTGGTCTCCCGCGCCGGGTCGACGCGCCGGGTATCAACGCCGCGGGCACGGGCGGTCAGGGCGGGGCCGTCATCGCCGAGCAGGCGGCTTGCGTCGCGGTCGTCGAGCCCTTGGAGATGGCCGAGCCGGGTCAGGCCGAGGGCTTCGAGTTTCCTCGCCTGGGCCGGGCCAATACCGGGAAGCAGGCGCACCGGCTCGCGCGCCAGCAGCGCCGGAGCGTCGGCGCCGAGCACGCAGAAGCCGCGCGGCTTGTCCCGCCCGGCGGCGATCTTGGCGAGCAGCCGGTTGGGGGCGAGGCCGATCGAGACGGTGACGCCGACCTGGCGCTCGACCGCGAGGGCGAATTTGGCCAGCACGGCGGCGGGCGGGGCGCCGTGCAGCGCCTCGGTGCCGGCGAGGTCGAGCGCCGCTTCATCGATGGAGAGCGGCTGCACCAGCGGGGTGAGCGATTCCATCAGGGCGCGGATACGCCGTGCGGCGTCGGTGTATTTGCGGAAGTCGGGCTTGATCACCACCGCGTCCGGGCAGGCCTTGAGGGCCTTGAACATCGGCATGGCGCTGCGCACGCCGTGCATCCGGGCGATGTAGCAGGCCGCCGAGACGACGCCGCGGACGCCGCCGCCGACGATGACCGGGCGGGCGATCAGCTCTGGTCGGTCGCGCTTTTCGACGCTGGCGTAGAAGGCGTCGCAGTCGACATGGGCGATGTGGAGGGAGAAGAGTTCGTCATGTCGGACGATCCGCCGGCCGCCGCAGACGGCGCAGACCGGACTGTCTCCCGGCGCGGCCCCGCAGTCGCGGCAGAGGGATTGGGTCATCCCCCCGGCGCGGGCCACAGCCAGGCGGCGCCGCGCACGCCGGAACTGTCGCCGTGCTTGTTCTTGACGATCGGCGTGTTCACGAAATCGGAGAACACATGCGGCGCCATCAGCTTTGGCACCTGGTCGTAGAGGTGGACCATGTTCGACAACCCGCCGCCGAGGACGATGACGTCGGGGTCGATCAGGTTGGTGATGACGGCGAGGCCGCGGGCGAGGCGGTCGGCATGGCGGGCCAGGGCGGCGATGGCCTTGGCCTCGCCGGCGGCGGCGCGGCCTGGGATGGAGGAGGCGTCTCGCACGTCGGGCCCATCGCAGTCCATGGCGAGGCCGGTCCCAGAAATCAGGGTTTCGAGGCAATTGCGATGGCCGCACCAGCACATCGTGCCGGGCAGTTCATCGGCAGTGGGCCAGGGCAGCGGGGTGTGCCCCCATTCGCCAGCGATGCGGTGGCGCCCGCGCATCACCTTGCCGTCGAAGACGATGCCGCCGCCGCAGCCGGTGCCGATGATGACGCCGAAGACGATGCTCTGGCCCGCGCCGGCGCCATCGGCGGCCTCGGACAAGGCGAAACAATTGGCGTCGTTCTCGACTCTCACCTCACGCTCGAGCAGGGCCGAGATGTCCTTGTCGAAGGGGTTGCCGTTGAGGGCGATGGTGTTGGCGTTCTTGACCAGCCCGGTGGCGGGGCTGATGACGCCCGGGATGCCGATGCCAACGCTGCCGCGGCCGCCCATCGTCTGCTCGATCTCCAGCACCAGGCGCGCCATGCCGGCCACGCTGTCGCGATACAATGGCGGCGTCGGCACGCGATGGCGATGGATCAGGGTGCCGTCGGGGCCGAGGGCGGCGATCTCGGTCTTGGTGCCGCCGAGGTCGATGCCGATGCGGAAATCATAGGGCTGGGTCATGCCTTCCATTACCGCCGAGAGGCCCCCATGCTCAAGCGCCGGCTTGGGTTCAAGCAGCGCCTTGCCGGGCGCGACGCTCCGACGCAGGATACGGCGCATGAGCGAGACCCTCCTCGATGTGAAGGGCATGACCTGCCCGCTGCCTGTGCTGCGCGCCAACCGGGCGCTGCGCGCGCTCGAAGGCGGTGCGCGCTTGCGGGTGCTTGCCACCGATCGCGCCGCGGTGGCCGATTTCCAGGCGTTCTGCCGGGAGACCGGCCATGCCCTCGTCGCCATGAGCGAGGACTCCGGCGTCTACAGCTTCGTCATCCGCAAGAAGGAGACGACGTGAGCGTCGCCCTGATCACCCACCCCGCCTGCCTCGAACATGACACCGGGGACTGGCACCCCGAATGCGCCGACCGGTTGCGCTATGTGCTGCGGGCGCTGGAAGGCGAGGAATTCCTGCCGCTGCTGCGCGAGAGCGCGCCGCTGGCGACCGAGGAGCAGCTTCGCCGCGTCCATCCCGCGCGCTACGTGACGGACCTGCTGGCGATCGAGCCGGCGCCCGGGGAGCGCATCCCGCTCGACGGCGACACCATCATGAGCGCGGGCTCGCGCGAGGCGGCGTTGCGCTCGGCGGGCGGGGCGATCATGGCGGTGGATGCGGTGATGGAGGGCTGGGCGCGCAAGGCGTTCGTGGCCACCCGCCCGCCCGGCCATCATGCCGAGACCAACCGGCCGATGGGGTTCTGCCTGTTCGCCAACGCCGCCATCGCGGCGCGGCATGCGCAGGCGCGCTGGGGGCTGGCGAAGGTGGCGGTGGTGGATTTCGACGTGCATCACGGCAACGGCACGCAGGAAATCTTCTATGGCGACCCGAGCCTGTTCTACGGCTCCAGCCATCAGTATCCGTGCTATCCCGGCACCGGGGCGGCGGCCGAGCGGGGCGTGGGCAATGTGGTGAACGCGCCGATACCGCCGGGCTCGCCGGGCGCGGTGTTCCGCGCGGCGTGGGACGATACGATCCTGCCGGCGCTGGCGGCGTTCGCGCCGGAGCTCATCATTGTTTCCGCCGGGTTCGACGCCCACAAGGCGGACCCGCTGGCCCAGCTGCGGCTGGAGACCAGCGATTTCGGCTGGATCACGGGGCGGCTGATGGCGCTCGCCCGCACCCATTGCCAGGGGCGGCTCGTCTCGCTGCTGGAGGGGGGCTACGACCTCGACGCGCTTGCGGCGTCTGCCGCGCTGCATGTGCGGACGTTGATGGAGGCGTGAGCCGAGGCGCGCTCCACGGACGCGCGTGGTCTGGGGAGCGCTGGTTGCGGCGCGAGCGAACTATGGCCCGCGCGTGATGTAGACGTTGACTGCGCGGGTCATCGTGGCCTGGGTCATGATCGCCGCCGGCACGGCGTGCTTGACGTGTCCAAGCGCTGCATGGGCCAGTTCGGTGTCGGTATGCGGCTTGCCGTGGAGCTTGGGCATTGCCTCGGTGACGGCCTTCTTGAAGATTTCGCCACTCTTGTCGAGCGCGATGCCGAAGAAGGTGGAGACCAGAAACCCGGCAAAATTCCGCCCCATGGGCGCGGCCTGCAGGGCGGCCCACTCGATCGCGCCGTCCGTCATCTCCATATCGAGCTTCTTGGCCAGGAGCGCTTTCAACGGCGTATTCTGAATGACGGCCTTGAGGACAGGCGCCACACCTTTGCGCAGCAGCTCCTCGACACCGTCTCGGACGGCTTCCTTCGCGGCATCACCCTTGGTTTTCAAGAGGGCTGCGATCCCGATGGAGACGATGACCTCGGCGGCGTCGCTCCAGTCGAGCTCTTCGCCGGCGACGACCTTGCCCAGGACATCGGCGGTCGGCTGCGAGGCGCCGAGGGCGACCGCGCCGGCGATGCCGCCGGTGCTCAGGATGCCCAGAACAATTGCCGCGCCGGTGCCGGCAAGCTGGGCGGCCTGGAGAGCCTTGACCGTGGCGGTCGCCCATCTTTCCCCGCTGGCGGCCGCCTCGGCTACCCCCGCGGTCACCTGTTTGCCGATGTCGATGGCGCTGTGGATGTTGTAGGCCGCGGACTGGAGTTGGAGCTTGGCCAGTCCGCGTGATCCGTCAATCTGCTTTTGCGCGGTCTTGAGCACGTCGTTGGCGGTCTGCACCTGGAAGGCAAGATGGGGGTGCGTTCCGTGGACGAGCTTCAGCGCATCGTTGCAGCAGGCGGTCAAGCGGTGGATCTGCGTGGTCATCGCGTCGGCCACCTCTTTGACCACTGCTCTGACATCGGGGTCGGCGAAGAGGGTGGCCTTGCCGTTCACGCGCAGCACCCATTTGCCCGGATGATCGGGCGATTTGCGCAGGGCATCGAGCAACGGCAGGTGTTGGCGCAAGGTCTCAAGTTCCGCGACCGCATGATCGCCGGCCTCAGGTTCGCCCTGGGGTGACGCCCCGATCGGCCCAGCGCCGCGAGACGCCATACCCCCTGGCGCGCCGGCGCCGGGGGCGGGATATTTGGCGGGATTGAGGACCCCGGCCCGGTGCAGGAACGCCATCTTGCCGGGATGGTGGAGCGCGGAACCTGGTCCGCCGGCGGTGGACGCATCGCCCATCATGCTGCTCCGTCTGAAGGGTTGCGCAGCCCTCCCCCGCGAGAGCCGGCTCAGGCGCCCGGTGGGCGCCCGGACGGGCAATTTTGTAGCGTGATCCCAACGTCTGTCAAACGCAAATCAACGGGTGCGCGGTGAACGGGCGGCGCCCCCCCGCCGGATTTTTGCTGCCGCGCGCGGATTTTGATGTAGGATGTGGGGTATGGTCGGCAACCATATGATATTGTCCCGCTTTATCCCGTTTGTGCTCGCCGCATCGCTGGCGGGCTGCGGCAGCTCGGGCACAGCGCCGACCGCGACAGCGGGTCCGGCGCCGATTCACCAATCGGGTCTGACCTGCGCCCCCTTCGCCCGCGAGCTGTCCGGCATCGCGCTGTATGGCGAGGCCGCGAGCTGGTGGGACAATGCCGCCGGAAGATATCAGCGGTCCAGCCGCCCCGGCGTCGGCAGCGTGCTGGTATTCCGCCGGTCCGCGCGCCTGCCGTCGGGGCATGTCTCGGTGGTGTCGCGGGTGATCAACCCCCGCCAGATCGAGGTCATCCAGGCCAACTGGGTGCCGGAGCAGCTCGACCAGGACCAGCTCGTGGTTGACGTATCCGAGCGCAACGACTGGTCGGAGGTGCGGGTGTGGTATCCGCCGGTCAACCAGATCGGCAGCCATGCCTACGCCACCTACGGCTTCGTGCTGCCGCCGCGGCCGGCGACCTATGCCGAGTTGGCGCGGGCGACGCGCCCGGCTTTGCTGTTTGCGCTCGACACCAAGGGCCGCCCGCCGCCCCGCGCGCGCGGCGGGTAGACCTCAGATGGCGACGCGCACGCCGAGCTCCACCACGCGGTCGCTCGGGATGCGGAAGAACTCGGTGGCCGAGACCGAGTTGCGCGCCAGCACCAGGAACAGCCACATCCGCCACATCGGCATCTTCGGCGCGGCGGCGGCAACCAGGGTGTCGCGGCCGAGGAAGTAGCTGGCCTGCATCGGGTCGACCTTCACCCCTTTCTCCTGCAGGGCGCCAAGGTCCCGCGGCAGGTTGGGGCTCTCCATGAAGCCGTAGCGGATCACCACCCGATGGATCCCTGGCGAGAGTTCGACCACGTCGCTCCGCTCGGCCGGCGCCACGTCGGGCACGTCGACGTTTTGCACCGTCACGAACAGGACCTGCTCGTGCAGCACCTTGTTGTGTTTGAGATTGTGCAGCAGCGCGCCCGGCACGTGATCGGGGTTGCCGGTCATGAAGACGGCCATGCCGGGCACCCGCACGGTGCGCGATTGCGGCAGGCGGGCGAGGAAGGAGGCCAGCGGGAGACTGTCCTTCTGCCAGCGGTCGGCCAGCAGATCGCGCCCGCGCTTCCAGGAGGTCATGATCGCCATCAGCGACAGGCCGAGCGCCAGCGGCACCCAGCCGCCCTCGGGGATCTTGAGGGCGTTGGCGGCGAAGAACACGCAGTCGATGATGAAGAAGCCGCCGAACACCGCCAGCGTCGTGGTGCGCGACCAGCCGAAGCGGCGGCGGAACACCACCAGGGCAAGCAGGCAGGTGCACAGGAACGTGCCGGTCACCGCGATGCCATAGGCGGCGGCCAGGGCGTCGGAGGTGCGGAAGGCCAGCACCAGCAGGATCACGCCCACCATCAGGGCGGCGTTGATCTGCGGGACGTAGATCTGGCCCTCCTCGCTGGCCGAGGTGTGGCGCACGGTGATGCGGGGGAGGAAGCCGAGCTGCACGCATTGGCGCGTCATCGAGAAGGCGCCGGAGATGACCGCCTGGCTCGCGATCACGGTCGCGGCGGTGGACAGGATCACCATCGGCAGCGTGGTCCAGGACGGGCCCAGCAGAAAGAACGGGTTCTCGACCGCCTTGGGGTCGGACAGCACGAGCGCGCCCTGGCCGAAATAGTTCAGCAGCAGGCAGGGCAGCACGAAAAAGCTCCAGGCCAGGCGGATCGGCCGGGCGCCGAAATGCCCCATGTCGGCATACAGCGCTTCCGCCCCGGTGACGGAGAGGACGACGGAGCCGAGGGCCACGAAGGCCACCCATTTATAATGGATCAGCACGCCCACGGCGTAGGTCGGCGACAGCGCCAGCAACACCTGCGGGTGTTTCGCGATGCTGATCGCGCCGAGCAGGCCGATGGCGACGAAGAACGCCACCATGATGGGGCCGAACAGCACGCCCACGCTGTGGGTGCCGCGCCACTGGATCAGGAAGAGGAAGACGATGATCAGCAACGCGACCGGCAGCACCACCTCCTGGAGGTGTGGCGCCACGATCTCGAGGCCCTCGACCGCCGAGAGCACCGAGATGGCCGGGGTGATGATGCCGTCGCCGAAGAACAGGCAGGCGCCGCAAATGCCGATCAGCGCCAGCGCGTTGCGCAGCGCCGGCGTGGTGACGCCGCGCTGGGCCAGGGCCATGAGCGACAGGATGCCGCCTTCGCCGCGGTTGTCGGCGCGCAGCACGATCATCACGTACTTCACCGTGACGACCAGGATGAGGGCCCAGAAGATCAGCGAGAGGATGCCGAGCACCTCCCAGGCCTCGCTGCCATGGCCCTTGAAATGCTCCATGCTCGCCTTGAAGGCGTAGAGCGGGCTGGTGCCGATATCCCCATAGACCACGCCGAGCACGCCGAGCAGGGCGGAGTATTTGACCTGACTGCGCGTCGCTTCGGCTTCGGTTGGTGCCGTCGTCATGCTGCCGCTCCGTGTCATGGCCCGGCGGAAAGGTCGCGACCGCGGGCGGCGCTCGATACGCTGCCTGCGTTTGCCACGCAAGCGCCACAATCAGGCCATGCTGCGGCGCGGCAAATCAGCCCCGCGCGCCGAAGATGGCGGACCCGACGCGGACATGGGTCGCACCCTGGGCAATCGCGATCTCGAAGTCGCCGGACATGCCCATCGAGACGATCGGCAGGCTGTGTTTGGCGGCACGGTCGGCCAGCCAGGCGAAATGGGGGGCGGGATCGGCGTCGGCGGGCGGAATGCACATCAGCCCGGCCAGGGCGGCGGCGAACCTTCCCTTGCAGTCATCGATGAAGCCATCGGCATCGGCGCGGGAGACGCCGGATTTCTGCGCCTCGTCGCCGATATTGACCTGGACCAGGAGCTGCGGCGCGCGGGCTTCGCGGACGATGGCTTCGGCGATGGCCTCGGCCAGCCTGGGGCGGTCGAGCGTCTCGATCACGTCACCGAGGCGCACGGCGTCCCGCGCCTTGTTGGTTTGCAGTCCACCAATGATATGCAGGCGCATCGCCGGATGGCCGGCGCGCAGGCCGGGGAACTTGGTTTGCGCCTCCTGCACCCGGTTCTCGCCGAAATGGAGCTGGCCGGCGGCGAGAGCGGCCTCGACGGCGGCGACCGGATTGGTTTTCGACACCGCGACCAGCGTCACCGCCGCAGGATCGCGCCCGGCGCGCGCGGCGGCGGCGGCGATCCGGTCCTGCACGCGGCGCAGGTTGTCGGCGATGACGGCAGGGTTATGGTCCATAAGGATGTGCTTCGCGAAAGGGACGGGATGGACCGCAGGCTTGTCGCATGGGGCCGCGCGGTCAAGAGCCGCGGGCGCACGGGTGGGGCCGGTGGGTGGCCGCCGCTGTGGCTGTTCACCGATGCCGTGCGGCTGGCCGATCCCTGTGCCGCGGCGGCGCGGCTGCCGCGTGGCTTGTGCGGTGTGGTGTTTCGCGACGACGGGCGGGCCGGACGGAAGGAGCTCGGCCGCCGGCTGGCGGCGATTTGCCGGGAGCGGCGGCTGCTGCTGGTGGTGGCCGGGGATTGGCGGCTGGCGGCGGCGCTGGGGGCGGGGCTGCACCTGCGCGGCGGCAGGCGGCCGGCGCAGGCGCCGCGCCGGTTCGGGCGTGTGACGAGCTCGGCTCATGACGCGGCGGAGCTGCGGCGGGCCTGGCGGGCGGGGGCCGGGTTGGTGTTTCTCTCGCCGATCTACCCGACGCGGAGCCATCCCGGAGCCGCGGCCTTGGGGCGCCTGCGCTGGTCGGCACTGGCGCGGCGGGGTGTGGGGCGGCTCGGCGTGGCGGCACTGGGGGGAATTGACGGCGCAAGCATCCGAGGTCTTCCGCGGTTTTGCCGGGCAATGGGGGCGATCGGCGCGCTGGCCTAGGAGGGCTGTGGCGAATTCGCCACAGTGTTTCGGAAATGCCATGCGCGCTGTGGAAGACGGATTGCGGCTCCGCCATTGTGCGTCCAATACTCTCGACAGGTCTGGCTGCCCCACCCGTTTACGTAGTTGCCGAGGGGGACCTTGGCGGATGCGGTGGGAACGGGGCGGGGCCTGCAACCAAGGAGGATTGAATGCGTAATTATCTTTTGGCTTCGGCCGCCCTGCTCGGCCTCGTGGCCGGCGGCGTCGCCCAGGCCGCTACCTTCGCTGAGACTGACGCGTCGCGTAACGCTTCGGCTTTCGGCTCGCCGCAGACCAAGCCGGCCCCCGGCAAGATCATCGTCCACATGGGCGGCCTGATCGCGGTTGACGGCGTGTTCGCCAACCAGACGTCGGACAAGTCCAGCACCACGACGGCGAAGAACTCGCCGTATGGCATGGGCGGGTATTTCCGTCTGTACTTCGGCGTCGACGGCAAGCTCGCCAACGGCCTCATCTACGGCGGCAAGTCCGAGATGCGCACCAACTTCGCTGGTGGCCAGGCCGCGACCTACACCGGCACCGCGACCCTGAACAACTCGTCCAGCAACTCGACCGGTTCGCTCTGGTACACCCGTCGCGCCTACGGCTACGTCGGCGGCGACAGCTGGGGTATCGTGCGTATCGGCCAGGGCGACGGCCCGATCTCGCTGTTCACCGGCGGCGGCATCACCACGGGTGAAGCCTACTCGACCGGCCAGTGGGACGGCGACGCCTGCACGATCATTGGCCCGGGCTGCCCGGGCTGGGCGTTCCTTGACGTCGGCAACGAGTATGTGTCGAACAAGATCACGTGGGTTTCCCCGTCGTGGGGCGGCCTGCAGCTCGGCGCGTCGTATGCTCCTGACTCGGTCGGCCTCTGGGCGAACGGTGGCAACACCGCTTATGCCGGCGGCAACCCGCAGCAGCAGACGTCGAACCTGGCTTCGGACATGAAGCGTCCGAAGGACATGATCGAAGTCGCGGCGCGCTGGCAGGGTAACCTCGGCCCGGTGGCCGTGGACGCCATGGCCGGCTACCTCGCGTCCAACACCGTGAAGGGCACCGCTGCCGGCATCGCCGGTCTGCCGGCCGGCGTGACGGGCTACAAGGGCCTCAGCGTTTATGACGCCGGCCTGTCGTTCACCTACATGGGCGCTTCCGTGTTCGGTCACATCAACGGCGGCAAGTCGGATGGCGCTGCCACCCCGATGGCCACGCTCACGGTCCGCAAGAAGGACCAGTTCGTGTTCGACGTCGGTGCGCAGTACTCGACCGGGCCGTACACGGTTGGCGCGTCGTACTACCAGTTCAACCACCAGGGCGCTGCGTCCGGCACGGGCAACCGCGTCGACCAGGGCATGTCGGTTGGCGGTCAGTACACTGTCACCCCGGGCTTCGACGTGTTCGCCGAATACCTGTGGGGCAAGGTCGCGCAGAACGGCGTGAACTTCGTCGACTCGAACGGCGCTGCGACGGCCAACAACAAGATCACCACCTCGATGGTGATCCTGACTGGCCTCTGGCGCTGGTAAGTCTCGACCGCAAGGTCTAGCGAAGGAACGGCGGGGCTTCGGCCCCGCCGTTTTTTTTCGCCCGCCGTGTGCGATCACCCGCTGGTCACGACGCGGGACGTGGCACGCAACCTTGCTTGGCGGCGCTGCCGAGGCAGTGTAGAAAGCTTCGCGCGGTATCCTGCCGCGTCAAATGAGACGGACAAGTTCATGCTGATGCGTGCTTCCCTGCTTCGCCCCGGCCTCAACCTCGTCGCGGCCGCCGCCCTGGTGCTGGTTGCCGGATGTAACGGCATCAAGAGGACGGCGACCACCGACGATACGCTCGTCGACTACCGCACGGCGCACTCATCCAGCATGTTTGGCGACGAAGGGCTGATGTTCGGCGGCAGCAAGAAGGACTCGCCGGGCGATACCGGTATCGGCGTCAACGCCTTCCTATGGCGCGGTTCGCTCGATACGCTGGCTTTCATGCCGCTCGCCTCGGCCGACCCGTTCGGCGGCGTGATCATCACCGACTGGTTCCAGCCCGCCGCCGGCGAGCGGTTCAAGGCGACCGCCTATATTCTCGGCCGGCAATTGCGCGCCGACGGTGTGAAGGTCGCAATCTATCGCCAGGTGCTGCAAGGCAACCAGTGGATCGACGCCCCGGTCAGCGCCGGCACGGTGACCGAGATGGAAAACAAGATCCTCGCCCGGGCGCGCGAAATGCGGGCCGAAATTTCGGGGAACTGAGGCGAGGCAGGCCAGGGCGCGGCCCCGGACTCCCGTTCGTTTAAGTGATGGGTTCCAAGGGCCTCCCGGCCCTTGGCGGGTGCAGGGCAACGCCCTGCTGGGGCCCGGGGCAAGCCCCGGCCTCGCTCCTCTCAGTCGCGACACATCGGGTTGCCGTTCCGGCCGATCTGGCGGATACATGAGGCTCGATCGGTTGGGCGTGAGAGTATCATGAGCGGTTCTGTGGGTGACGTGTCGGCGGCGAGTGAGCCGCGGTTTGATTTCGGCCGGGCGGAGCCGCGGTGGCAGGCGGAGTGGGACGCGCGCGGCTGCTTCCTTGCGGCTGATGTGCCGACCGACGGCAAGCCGAAATACTATGTGCTGGAGATGTTCCCGTATCCCAGTGGCAAGATCCATATGGGCCATGTGCGCAACTACACGCTGGGCGATGTGGTGGCGCGGTACAAGCGGGCGCGCGGCTTCGCGGTGATGCACCCGATGGGGTGGGATGCGTTTGGCCTGCCGGCGGAGAATGCGGCGCTGGAGCGCGGGATGCATCCGGCGAAATGGACGCGGGAGAACATCACCAACATGCGCGCGGAGTTGCAGCGCATGGGCCTGTCGATCGACTGGACGCGCGAGGTGGCGACCTGCGATCCGTCCTATTACGGCCACCAGCAGAAGCTTTTCCTTGATTTCCTCCGGGCTGGGCTGGTGGCACGGCGGGAAAGCTGGGTGAACTGGGACCCGGTGGATGGCACGGTGCTCGCCAACGAGCAGGTGATCGACGGGAAGGGGTGGCGCTCCGGGGCGCCGATCGAGAAGAAGCTGCTGTCGCAGTGGGTGCTGAAGATCACCGATTATGCGCCGGAGTTGCTGGCGGCGCTGGACGGGCTCGATCGCTGGCCGGAGCGGGTGCGGCTGATGCAGGCGAACTGGATCGGCCGCAGCGAGGGCGCGCGGCTGCGGTTCGAGCTGGAGGCCCCGGCCGAAGGGGCCGCGGCTGATGGGATCGCGGGCGTCGAGGTCTATACGACGCGGCCGGATACGCTCTACGGGATGTCGTTCCTGGCGGTTGCGCCCGAGCATCCGCTGGCTGACCTTGCCGCGGCGCGCAATGCGGGGGCGGCGGCGTTCATCGCGGAGTGCCGCAGCATGGGCACCAGCGAAGCGGTTATCGCAACGATGGAGAAGCGTGGTTTTGACACGGGATTTCGGGTGAAGCATCCGTTCATTCCCGATGTGACGTATCCGGTGTGGATCGCGAATTTCGTGCTTATGGAATATGGCACGGGGGCGATTTTCGGCTGCCCCGCGCACGACCAGCGGGACCTGGATTTCGCCCGGAAATACGATCTTTCGGTCGTGCCGGTGGTGGTGCCGGCCGGGGAGGACGCGGCGACGTTCAGCGTGGGCAACGAGGCGTTCGACGGTACCGGGGTGATGATCAATTCCGGTTTCCTGGACGGACTGGCGGCGCCGGATGCGGCGAAGCGGGCGGTGATCGCGGAGCTGGAGGCGCGCGGCGTCGGCCAGGGCGTGGTCAACTGGCGGCTGCGCGATTGGGGGGTGAGCCGTCAGCGCTATTGGGGGTGCCCGATCCCGGTGATTTATTGCGATGCCTGCGGGGTGGTGCCGGTGCCGGATTCGCAGTTGCCGGTTTGCCTGCCCGATGATGTGACGTTTGACAAGCCGGGGAATCCGATTGCCAATCACCCGACCTGGAAGCACATCAACTGCCCGACCTGCGGCGGGGCAGCGCGACGCGAGACCGACACGTTCGATACATTTGTGGATAGCTCCTGGTACTTCGCCCGGTTCTGCAGCCCCCATTCGGCGGCGCCGGTGGACCGCGCGGCGGTCGATCACTGGATGCCGGTTGACCAGTATATCGGGGGCATCGAGCACGCGATCCTGCATCTGCTGTATTCGCGCTTCTTCTCGCGGGCGATGGGCAAGACCGGCTACATGGCGGTGGACGAACCGTTTGCCGGGCTGTTCACCCAGGGCATGGTGACGCATGAGAGCTATCGCCTGGGAACGGGCGGCAACGGCACTTGGCTCTATCCGGACGAGATCGAGAAGCTGGTGGATGGCACGGTGGTGCGTCGGGAGACCGGCGAGCCGGTGACGGTCGGCCGGGTCGAGGCGATGTCGAAGTCCAAGCGGAACACGGTGGATCCGGGGGCGATTATTTCGCGCTACGGGGCGGATACGGCGCGCTGGTTCATCTTGTCGGACAACCCGCCGGAGCGGGACATCGAGTGGACCGAGTCCGGCGTCGTCGGCGCGTATCGCTTCACCCAGCGGCTGTTTCGGCTGGCCGAGAATGCAGCGTTGCTGCCTGCGGCTGCGATGCCGGGGTCGTTCGGCCCCGCAGCGCGGGGGCTGCGGCGGGCGGCGCATCGGGCGATCCAGACGGTGACGGAGGCGCTGGAGGGCTTCGCCTTCAACGTGGCCGTGGCGCGGATGTATGAATTGTCCAACGCGGTTTCGGATGCCGAGAAGGCGGCGGTGGGCGGCGATGACGAGGGGCTGGACTGGGCGCGCCGCGAGGCTGTGGAGATTGCCGCAAGGTTGGTCGCGCCGATGATGCCGCATCTGGCGGAGGAGATTTACGCGCGGCTCCATCCGGGCTCGTCTGCCATCGTGGCCGAGCTTCCGTGGCCTGAGGCTGATGCGTCCCTGGCCGCGGCGGAGCTGGTGACGATCGCCGTCCAGGTGCTCGGCAAGCTGCGCGGCACGGTGGCGATGGCGCCGGGGAGTACGGAGGCCGATGTTCTCGAGGCTGCGGCGGCCGAGCCGAACGTGGCCAAGCTGCTGGAAGGAAAGCGGATCGTGAAGCGGGTGTATGTGCCCAACCGGATCGTGAATTTTGTCATCGCGGGATAGCGGTTATCGGCCTGCGACTCTGACCCGGCGCGGCCTCGCCATCGCCGGGATGCTGCTGTTGGCCGGTTGTGGCTGGCAGCCGGTTTATGGGACGCGCGGCGACGGTATGGCCGGCGCGGCCGAACAGGGTCTTGCCAGCACCGCTGTTGGACTGATGCCGGAACGGTCCGGCCAATTGCTGCGGCAGGCGCTGCAGGTGCGCTTCGATCGGGCCGGGACCGGCGCGGCGAAGCTCTATGACCTGACGGCACAGTTCGCCGTCGCGGGCGAGGCGTTGAACATCGACCAGAACACCTCGATCCCAAGCCGGGTTCGGCTGGTGGCAACAGCAACGTGGTCGCTGGTGACCCGTGACGCCCAACGCAAGACCCTGATGGCGGGTACGGCGCGGGCGATGGACGGGCTCAATCTCTACGATCAGCAGTTCTTCGCCGCCGACATGCAGAGCGAGGCGGTCCAGCGCCGGCTGGCCGTCGCGGTGGCGGACCAGATCACCTTGCAGCTGGCGGCCTGGTTCAACCGGCACGCGGCCGCCGAATGAGGACATGAAACTCGACGCACGGCAGATCGAGGGCTTCCTGCGGGACCCTGCCGCGGCGCAGGTGGTGCTGCTGCTGGGCGATGATGTCGGACTGATCCGGGAGCGGGCGAAGCGCCTTGTGGTCGCGGTGGCGGGGTCAGCGGATGATCCGTTTCGGGTTGTCGACCTCGATCGCGACACCATCGGCGCGGTTGCGGAGGAGATGACATCCATTCCTATGACCGGCGGGCGCCGGGTGGTACGGGTGCGCGATGTGACGGACACTGCGCATTCCGTCGTGCAGCGCGTGCTCGACAGCAAGGCCAATGGATTCCTGGTGCTCGAAGCGCCGGGGCTGGCAAAGGGGAAGCTGCGGACATTGGTGGAGCGGGCGCCCCGCGGGATCGCGATCGCGTGCTATCCGCTCGAGGGGCGGGCGCTGGAGCAGGAGGTACGTTCGGTCCTGACGACGGCGGGGGTGAAGGTGGAAGCCGACGCGTTGGGCTGGCTTGCGGCGCATCTTGGGGCCGACCAGGCGGTGACGCGGTCCGAGCTCGAGAAGGTCGCGCTTTACGCCGGTGCTGGCGGTACGGTGGATCTCGAAATGGCCCAGCTTTGCGTGGGCGACTTGGCGGGATTGTCGCTCGACGATGCTCTGTTCGCGGCCACTTCAGGGGATGTCGCGGCGGCGGACCGGGCGCTTGAACTGGCGATGGCGGAGGGTGTTGCGGCAGTGGGCGTGCTGCGGGCGGGGTTGTTGCATCTCCAGAAGCTGCAACGCGGCCGGGCGGCGATGGATGGCGGGTTGAGCGCGGCGGAGGCGACCAGCTCGGTTCGCCCGCCGCTGTTCTTTCGGCGCGTCGGTCAGTTCACGCAGGCTCTTGGGCTATGGAGCAGCGAGGCGCTGGAACAGGCATGTCTGCGCCTGTGGGAGGCGGAACGGGCGTGCAAGCGGACCGGGACCCCGGCGGAAACCATCAGTCGCAGCGCGGTGATGGGGCTGGCGCAGCGAAGCGCAGTGGCGCGGCGACGGTGAGCGCGGCGGCCCCCAGGCGGAGGGTTGGTAGCCTGGTCAGTCGCGCGTGAGCAGCGAGATCAGACCGTCGAGCTGCTCGAGGGTGCGGTAGCGGATGCGCAGGGTGCCACCGGCACCATCGAAGGCGATGTCGACCTTGAGACCAAGATGTTCCGAGATCCGCCGTTCGAGGTCGGCGGTATCGGGGTCTCGCGGGCGTTCGGCACGCGATGTCACCATCGCGGGGCTGCGCAGCGCGAGCGCCTCCGTCTGGCGCACGTTGAGGCCGCGCTGGATCACCGACAGGGCGGCCTTTTCCGGATCGGGGTGGGCGAGCAATGCGCGGGCATGTCCGGCGGAGAGCGCACCATTGCGGACTTCGGCCTGCACGGTGGCCGGCAGGTTCATCAGGCGCAGGGTGTTGGCGACATGGCTTCGGGACTTGCCGACGGCCTGGCCTAGAGCATCCTGCGTCAGGCCGAATTCGTCGATGAGGCGGCGATAGCCCTGTGCCTCTTCGATGGCGTTGAGGTCCTGTCGCTGGAGATTTTCGACCAGGGCGGCGGCCATCGCTTCGGCTTCGCTCAGGGCCCGGACCAGGACCGGAATTTCGTGCAACCCGGCGCCTTGTGCCGCCCGCCAGCGGCGTTCGCCGGCGATGATCTGGAAATGACCGGAGCGGGTCGGGTGCGGGCGGGCCAGGATCGGTTGCAGGACGCCGCGCGCGCGGATTGATTCCGTCAGTTCCTCAAGTGCGGCGGCGTCCATCACGCCGCGGGGCTGGTAGGGGCCAGGTTCGAGCAGGTCGATTGCGATGCCGGCGACGCTGGTGCTGGGTGCGCCGGCGACGCCGGGGGAGACTTCACCGAGCAGGGCGGCAAGGCCGCGACCAAGCCGGTTCTGGGTTTCCTTGGCGCTCATGATGCGGCCTTTGCATGCTTGCGTTCGCGGCGAAGAAATTCCTGTGCCAGCCGAACATAGGCCTGCGCGCCCGGAGAGCGGAAGTCATAGAGGATGACCGGCTTGCCGTGGCTGGGGGCTTCCGAGATGCGGATGTTGCGAGGGATCACGGTTTCGAATACGGCGTCTCCGAAGAAGCCGCGCGCATCGGCGGCGACCAGGTCCGACAGGTTGTTGCGGCGATCATACATGGTCAGCACGATCCCGAGCAGACGCAGGGTCGGGTTCAGGTTCTGGCGCACGCGATCGAGCGTGCGGGTGAGCTGGGTCAGGCCTTCGAGGGCAAAGAACTCGCATTGCAGGGGCACCAGCACGGCGTCGGCCGCCACGAGACCGTTCAGGGTCAGCAAGCCCAGGCTGGGCGGGCAATCGATCAGGACGATGCTGGGTCGCGGCGTAGCAAGGTCCGGCTGCGTCAAGGCGTCACGCAGCTTGAATTCCCGGGTGGTGACCCCGACAAGCTCGATTTCGGCGCCGGCCAGATCGGCACCGGCCGGGACAACCGACAAGCCAGGCACAATCGTCGGGCGAAACACATCCGCCAGCGGCGCGCCATCGAGCAACAGCCCATAGGTCCCGACCCCGCGCTCGGACGGAGCAACGCCGAGGCCAGTGGAGGCGTTGCCCTGGGGATCGAGGTCGACGAGGAGTACCCGTTCGCCGGCGGCGGCAAGGGCGGTGGCGAGGTTGATTGCAGTCGTGGTCTTGCCGACGCCCCCCTTTTGATTGGCAATGGCGATCACCAGCGGCCCGGCGCGGGTGCGAGATGTGCTCACTTCAGGTATTGGCACGGGCGATCTCACTCAAACGCAGAATCGTCGATGAAGCATCAGTGGGGCTGGGGAAGCGTTCAACCCGCATCCTCCATTGCGCTCTGGCGAGTGCGAGTTCGTCATCCACGGTCCGCCCTTTGGGGAACAGGCAGATACCTCCTTCGGCCAAATGCGGGAATACCCAATCGAGCAGACGAGGCAGCGGGGCCAGAGCGCGGGCCGTGATCAGCAGCGACGGTGGCAGCTTGGCATCCTCGATGCGGCAAGGGTGGAGGGTCACGTGGGTCGCGGTGACACGGGCCGCTTCGCGCAGGAAGGCTGACTTTCGCTGGTCGGATTCGACGAGGTGGAAATGTACGTCGGTCGCGATGGCAAGGATCAGTCCAGGGAAGCCGCCGCCGGTGCCGATGTCGATCGCGTGGCCGGTTGGTTCCGCGATCAGGGGCACCAAAGCCAGCGAGTCCAAAACGTGGCGCTGCCACAGCTGCGCCTCGTCCGCGCGCGAGATCAGGTTGATCCGGGGGTTCCATTTCAGAAGAAGATCGCAGAATGCCTCGAGGCGGGAGAGTGTTTCACGTGAAACACCGGCATCGAGGGGAAGCACACGGTTCACGTCAACCCACCACTGGTTCGGCCGGGGCGCGGCGGGCGTGGACCATAAGGGCGGCGAGTGCGGCCGGCGTCATGCCCTGGATGCGCGCGGCTGCCCCGATCGAATGCGGCTGGATCGCGCGCAATTTCTCCTGGATCTCCGTCGAAAGCCCGCCGATCCGGGAGAAGTCCAGATCCACCGGGAGGGCGACACGATCCTGCCGCCGGTAGGCCTCGATGTCAGCATCCTGACGATGCAGATAGCCTGAATACAGCGCGTCACCGGCCAGCGTGTTGCGCAAGCGGCCCGGGATCGCCCGTAACCATGGCGCCAAATCGCTCAGCTGTGCCTCTCCCACATCGGCCTGACCGAGCAGATCGAACACCGACCGGGAACCCCCATCGGCCCGGATCGACCATCCGCGACGCCGCAGCTCGGCTGAGGTAAAGCTCTCCGCCCGCGCCCGCGCCTCGGCCTTTGAAAAGACAGCCTGATCCCGCACGAAACGCGCCGCCCGTTCGGGGCCGACGCACCCGATCGCCATCGCCCGCGCGGTCAAGCGCCGGTCCGCGGTATCCGCTCGCAGGGTCAGACGATACTCGGCCCGCGAGGTGAACATCCGATAAGGCTCGGACACGCCCTGCGTCGTCAGGTCGTCAACGAGCACACCGATGTAGCCCTCGGCGCGATCGATCGTCAGGCCCGGGGTGCCGGCGCACGACAGGGCGGCATTCAGTCCGGCGAGCAGCCCCTGTGCCGCCGCTTCCTCGTACCCCGTGGTTCCGTTGACCTGCCCGGCCAAATACAGCCCCGGCGCCGACCGCAGCTCAAGCGTGGGCTTCAACGCGCGCGGATCGATGTAATCATATTCCACCGCATAGCCTGGCCGAATAATCCGCGCGTGCTCAAGGCCCGGGATTGTTTGCAGCAGCAAGGATTGGACGTCCGCCGGCAGACTCGTGGAGATGCCATTCGGATACACCGTGTCATCGTCCAGACCCTCCGGCTCCAGGAATATCTGGTGCCGATCCCGCTCGGCGAACCGGACCACCTTGTCCTCGATCGACGGGCAATAGCGCGGCCCGCGGCCGGCGATCTGTCCGCCATACACCGCCGAAAGATGCAGGTTCTCCCGGATCACGGCATGCGTCGCCGCCGTTGTGGCGGTCACCCGACACGCGATCTGCGGATTGGTGATCGCCGTCGTCATCGTACTGAACGGCTCCGGTTCGGCGTCGCCCCAGTCTGCCGCCAGCCCGTCCCAGTCAATCGACCGCCGGTCCAGGCGCGGAGGTGTCCCGGTCTTGAGCCGCGCCATCGGCAGTCCGAGCCGCTCCAGCGCCAAGGCCAACCCGACCGAGGGTGGGTCGCCGACCCGCCCGGCCGGCGTCGTCGCATGGCCGACATGGATCACGCCGCGCAAAAACGTCCCGGCCGTCAGCACCACGGCGCCGCTGGCGATCTGCCTGCCGTCAGCCAGCACGACGCCAGTGACCGCACCGCCATCGCGACGTGCCAGGTCCTCCACGCTCGCCTCGATGATCTCCAGCCCCGGCTGCCGGGCCAGCAACATCTGTACCGCCGCCCGATACAACTTCCGGTCGGCCTGTGCCCGCGGGCCACGCACCGCCGGTCCCTTGCTGCGGTTGAGCAGCTTGAAATGGATGCCGGCCAGATCCGCTGCCACGCCCATGATACCGTCGAACGCATCGATCTCGCGCACCAGATGGCCCTTGCCGATGCCCCCGATCGCCGGATTGCACGACATCTCGCCGATCGCGCCGAGACGGTGCGTCACCAGCAAGGTGCGCGCGCCCATGCGTGCCGCCGCCGCCGCCGCTTCGCAGCCGGCATGGCCGCCCCCGATCACGATCACATCGTATGACGCCGTCATCTCCATCCGCTCCCGCACGCCATGCCCTACTTGCCGATACAGAACTGGCGAAACACCGAGTCCAGAATTTCCTGCACGCCGACCGCCCCGGTGAGCCGCCCGAGGCTGCGCAGCGCCATCCGCAAATCCTCGCCCCGCAGCTCCGCCCACTCGGCTTCCATCGCCGAGTCCAGCCGCTCCAGAGCCGCGCCCACCGCCGCGCGATGGCGCGCCCGGGTCAATGCCGGCGGCCCGGCCCGGTCCGTCAACCCCCGCGCGATGCCGTCCAGCGCGGCGCGCAACCGCTCCAGCCCGTCCCCCGTCAGCGCGCTGACCGCGTGGTCGCCGCGCTCGGCCGTCGTTGCAAGGTCCACCTTGTTGACCACGCGAATCACCGGCCCGGTCGTCTCGTCGCTCGCCTCATACCACATCCCCGGCGCCGATGCGTCGTCGATCGCGATCACCAGATCCGCCCGCGCGGCCCGCGCCCGCGCGCGGCGAACCCCCTCGGCCTCGATCGCATCCCCGGTCTCCCGCAGCCCGGCAGTGTCCAGCAGCGTCACCGGGACACCACCCAGCACAATGCGCGCCTCGATCACATCCCGCGTCGTGCCCGGCGTCGGCGAGACGATCGCCACATCCCGCCCCGCGAGGGCATTCATCAGGGTGGACTTCCCGGCATTCGGCGGCCCGACGATGGCAAACACCAGCCCCTCGCGCAGCCGCTCCCCGCGCCGGTTGTCATCGAGATGCGCCCGCATGGCGTGCCCGAGTGCGGTGATCTCGTCCTCGATCGCGCGCAGCACGTCCTCGGGCAAATCCTCATCGGGAAAATCGATCAGCGCCTCCTGGCGCGCCAGAACCGCCAGCAACCGCTCCGACCAGCCCCGATAGATCGACCCGAGCCCGCCCTCCATCTGCCGCAACGCCAGACTGCGCTGCGCCGCAGTCTCGGCCGCAATCAGGTCAGCGACGCCCTCGGCCTCGACCAGGTCCATGCGTCCGTTGAGGAAGGCGCGCTGGCTGAACTCTCCCGGCTCGGCCGGCCGTGCGCCCAGCGCCACCAGAACATCGGCAACGCCCGCGATCACCGCGCGGCCGCCATGGACATGCAACTCCGCGCTGTCCTCCCCGGTGTAGCTTCCTGGGCCGGGAAGCCACAATACCAGACAACGATCGAGCGTCTCCCCGTCGCCGTCCCTGATGCTCCGCAGCGACGCCACCCGCGGCCGGGGCAGCCGCCCGCACAGCCGTTGCAGTATGGCCGCACAGCCGGGCCCACTCAATCGTACCACCGCGATGGCCGCAATTCCCGCGCCGCTGGCCACGGCGAAGATGGTCTCCGTGCTCATCGTGCTTCCGCTCGGCGATACAATGCAGTCCACCCCGCCCGAAGTCGGAACGGAATAAAAGAATAAATATCCAGTTTTAGCGCAATACAAAAATGATCCAACGGACAACGCCCGTTTTCATTCACAAAATAAAACAAAAAATTGGTACCGACCACCGCTGCCGCCAACCTGCTCTAGCCCGACGGCAGGAGCAAGGTCTCGACGCGCCCACCGTCCCGCACATGCTGCTCCAGTACCGCATCAATATCGGTTTTCGTCTCGATCTTGTACCAGACCCCCTCCGGATAGATCACCACGCAGGGGCCCAACTCGCAGCGGTCCAGACAACCTGCCATGTTCACCCGGACCCGTTTGAGCCCCAGCTCCTTCGCCCGCGCCTTCATATAGTCGCGCAGCCCCTCGGCCCCCCGCGCCGCGCAGGACCCGCGGGGATGACCATCCGGTCGCCGATTGCAGCATACGAACACATGCGCATCATAGAACATCGGCGAATCCTGCGCCTTGACCGGCTCGTTCACGTCCAATCCTTTCCCGCGGGCCATCCGCCCGGCGCCTGTTCCCGCCACCTATCCGCGAACGACCGGTCCGATGCAACAACTCCCACGACCCGGGCAAACCACCGGCTGCCACCGATCCGCTTGACAGAACCTGCGGGAGACTGCCAATGCGGCCTCACCACCCTCCGCACCCCGATCGGGATACCCACCGCGCGTGCCCCAGCTTTCGCTCCACACGCCCGTCGGCGACCTGACCATCTCCGAGGAAGACGGCGCCATCGTCGCCCTCGACTGGGGCTGGGGCCGCGACCAGACCGAAACGCCCCTCCTGCTCCGCGCCCGCACCCAGCTTCACGAATATTTCGACGAGGCCCGCCTCGCCTTCGACCTGCCGCTGAACCCCGCAGGCACCGAATACCGCCGCCGCGTCTGGCGCGCCCTCTGCGACATTCCCGCCGCCGCCACCCGCACCTATGGCGCCATCGCCGCCATCGCCGGCGGCAGCGCCCGCTCCGTCGGCACGGCCAACAGCCGCAACCCGATCCCCATCCTCATCCCCTGCCACCGCGTCGTCGCCGGCAACGGCATCGGCGGCTTTTCCGGCGGCGACGGTCTGCCCACCAAACTCTACCTGCTCGATCTCGAAGCCCGTGCCGCCGCCACCCTGGCCGCGCCGGGCACCGCCACGCGCCTCCTGTAACCCCAACCAGCAATCAGGCACCCAAGATGACCAAAGCCATCCGCATCCACGCCAATGGCGGCCCCGATGTCATGCGCTGGGAGGACGTCCCGACCCCCGAGCCCGGCCCGGGCGAAGCCCTGATCCGCCACGGCGCCGTTGGCCTCAACTACATCGACGTCTACTTCCGCACCGGCCTCTATAAGTCCCCCCTCCCCACCACCATCGGCATGGAAGGCGCGGGCACCGTCCTCGCGGTGGGCGATGGCGTCACCACCGTGAAGGCCGGTGACCGCGTCGCTTACGCCGGCGGCCCGCTCGGCGCCTACACCACCGAACGCGTCATCGCCGCCGACCGCCTGGTCATCCTCCCCGACGCGATCGACTTCACCACCGCCGCCGCCATGATGCTCCAGGGCATGACCGCCCAGTACCTGCTGCGCCGCACCTACAAGATCAGCGCCGGCGAAACCATTGTCGTCCATGCCGCCGCCGGCGGCGTCGGGCTCATCGCCTGCCAATGGGCCAAACACCTCGGCGTCACCGTCATCGGCGTCGTCTCCACCGAGGAAAAAGCCGAACTCGCCCGCGCCCACGGCGCCGAACATGTCATCGTCGGCCACGCCACCCTCCCCGCCGAGGTCAAACGCATCACCGGCGGCGCCATGGTCCCCGTCGTCTATGACAGCGTCGGCAAGGACACCTTCACCACCAGCCTCGACTGCCTCGCCCCCCTCGGCATGATGGTCAGCTACGGCAACGCCTCCGGCCCCGTCCCCCCGGTCGACATCTCCATCCTCAGCGCCAAGGGCAGCCTCTTCCTCACCCGCCCGACACTCGCCACCTACACCACCAAACGCGCCGATCTCGAACGCGTCACCGCCGACCTCTTCAGCGTCGTCGCCTCCGGCGCGGTGAAAATCCGCGTCAACCAAACCTTCCCCCTCGCCGAAGCCGCCGCCGCCCATATCGCCCTCGAAGCACGCAAGACGACGGGCAGCACGGTGCTGGTGCCCTAGGACCGGGAACAAGTCAGGCAGCGAATGCAAGCGGTTCTTTTTTGAAAAAAAGAACCAAAAAACTTTTACCCATTGGTTGAGTTCTCTCCCTATAGAGGGCAAAGCCAATGGATGAAAAGTTTTTGCTTCTTTTTTCAAAAAGAAGCCCTTCCTTCCTTCCTCACCCGACCCATGCAAACCAGCATCCCACCTAGGCTTCCGGGGCTTTTCCTGCCCCCCCAAGGCGGCCATGCTGTTGCCAATGAATGACAACGCCGCCCCCCCGGTCCGCACCGCCCGCCGCACGCGCCTCACCGCGCTGATTGTCGCCTGCGCCCTGTTCATGCAGAACATGGACAGCACCGTCATCTCCACCGCCCTGCCCACCATCGCCAAGGCCTTCGGCGCCGAGCCCACCCACATGAACGTGGCACTCACCTCCTACATGCTGAGCCTCGCCGTCTTCATCCCCTGCAGTGGCTGGCTCGCCGACCGCTTCGGCACCCGCACCATTTTCCGCCTCGCCATCGTCGTCTTCACCATCGGCTCCATCCTCAGCGGCGCCGCCAACTCGCTGACCTTCCTGGTCTGCGCCCGCATCCTGCAAGGCTTCGGCGGCGCCATGATGGTCCCGGTCGGGCGACTCCTGCTGCTGCGCACCGTGCCGAAATCCGAAATGGTCGCCGCCATGGCCTGGCTCTCCACCCCCGCCCTCCTCGGCCCCGTGCTCGGCCCCCCGCTCGGCGGCTTCATCGTCACCTACCTCGACTGGCGCTTCATCTTCGCCATCAACATCCCCATCGGCCTGCTCGGCATCGTCCTCGTCACCCTCTTCATCGAAGACATCCGCGAACCCTCCGGCCAGAAATTCGACTGGCGCGGCTTCGCCTTTTCCTCCATCGCCCTCGGCTGCCTCATGTTCGGCCTCGAAACCCTCGGCCGCGGCGTGGTCCCCAAACCCCTCTCGCTCGCCAGCCTCGCCCTCGGCGCCCTCTCCGGCACCTGCTACGTCGCCCACGCCTGGAACCATCCCCGCCCGATCATCGACTTCACCCTCCTGCGCATCCCCACCTTCGCGGTCGCCATCATCGCCGGAACCCTCTTCCGCATCGGCATCGGCGCTATCCCCTTCCTCCTGCCGATGATGCTCCAACTCACCTTCGGCCAATCCCCCGCCCAAAGCGGCCTTATCACCTTCGCCTCCTCGCTCGGCGCCCTGTTCATGAAGCCCGCCGCCACCGGCGCCCTGAGGCTCCTCGGCTTCCGCGACACCCTGGTCTGGAACGCCATCCTCTCCGCGTCCCTGCTCTCGCTGTGCGCCTTCTTCACTCCCGCCTGGCCCGCCGTCTTCATCTACGCCGCCCTCCTCTTCGGCGGCTTCTTCCGCTCCCTCCAGTTCACCGCTTACAACGCCCTGGCCTATGCCGACGTCCCCCGTGACCGCATGAGCTCCGCCACCGGCTTCTACTCCGCGATGCAGCAAATCTCGCTGACCATCGGCGTCTCCATCGCCGCCGCCTCCCTCACCCTGACCATGGCCCTCACCCACCACCCCACCCCCCTGCTCGCGGACTTCTCCACCGCCTTCCTCGTCGTCGCCGCCATTTCTCTCTGCGCCGCCCCCCTCGCCCTCACCATGCCCCGCACCGCCGCCACCGAACTCAGCGGCCACCGCGCGCGGTGAACGGGGACGGCGGCTGCGGCTGACCTCGCTTCGAGCATCGCGTGCAACATGGCCACCGGTATGCACACCACCATCCGCAAGCCCCTCGCCGGAACAAAGGTGACGCGCGGAATATCGGGGTTGGTTTGCGCTGCGAAACCCCATACCTCGATGCCATGGTCCCGCCAGCCGCTGCCAACCCTCCGCAGGTAAAGCACCGCGCCCTCATCACCGGCTGCGTCATGGTCGCGACCCTGATGCAGGTGCTCGACTCCACCATCGCCAACGTGGCGCTCCCCTTCATGCAGAGCAGCCTCGACAGCACCGTCGACCAGATCACCTGGGTGCTGACCTCCTACGTCATCGCCTCCGCCATCATGACCGCCCCGGTCGGCTGGATGGCCGCCCGCTACGGCCGCAAACGCCTCTTCATCATCTGCCTGGCCGGCTTCACCCTCACCTCGATGATGTGCGGCGCCGCCCAGTCCCTGCCGCAGATGGTGATCTTCCGCATCCTGCAAGGCAGCTTCGGCGCCGCCCTGGTGCCGCTCTGCCAGGCCATCATGCTCGACATCTACCCCGTCGAAAAACGCCCCCAGGCCATGGCGATCTGGGGCCTCGGCGTCATGGTCGGCCCCATCTCCGGCCCCACCATCGGGGGCTGGCTGACCGACGTCTACAACTGGCGCTGGGTGTTCTACGTCAATCTCCCCTTCGGCCTCCTCGCCATCACGGGCCTTGCCCTGTTCCTCCCCAAATCCTCCCCCAACGACAAGCTCCGCTTCGACTGGACCGGCTTCACCGTCCTCGGCATCGCCCTCGGCAGTCTGCAACTCATGCTCGACCGCGGCCAGGAGCAGGACTGGTTCACCTCGCGCGAAATCGTCATCGAATGCGTCCTGGCCGCCCTCGGCAGTTACCTCTTCCTGGTCCACATGTTCACGGCGAAAAAGCCCTTCATCCCGCCCGAGATCTTCAAGGACCGCAATTTCACCTCGGCGATGCTGATCATGGCCTCCACCGGCATGGTCCTGATGGCCAGCTCCGCCCTCCTCGCCCCCTACCTCGAAAACCTCGCCGGTTACCCGGTGCAAACCGCCGGCATCCTCATGGCCCCGCGCGGCCTCGGCACCATGGTGGCGATGATCCTGGCCGGAAAATACGGCAGCCGCATCGACTCCCGCGTCTTCATGACCGTCGGCGTTATCGTCCTCGCCAGCACCCTCTACAGCATGAGCAGCTGGACCCCGGACGTCTCGCAACACCAGATGCTGGTCACCCTGGTGCTGCAAGGCTTCGGCATGGGCTGGATCTTCAACCCGCTCTCGGTGATCGCCTACGCCACCCTGCCGGCCCATTTTCGCGCCGACGGCGCCGCCCTGCTCAGCCTGTTCCGCAACATCGGCGCCGCAGTCGGCATCTCCATCACCTCCTTCTCCCTCACCCGCAATGCGCAAACGGTCCACGGCGTGCTGAGCGAGGTCGCCACCCCCTTCAACCGCCTCCTTCATGGCGGCACCCCCCTCGCCCGCGCGCTCGACCCCTCGACGATCCACGGCGCCGCCACGCTGGACCAGATGATCAACCGCCAGGCCCTCATCATCGCCTACAACGATGACTTCCTGCTGATGACCTGGGTCACCATCCCCACCCTCATCCTCCTCGCGCTCATGCGGCGCGCCGGCCCGCCCAGGCGATAACCACAAAAAAGGCGGCGGGAACCCCGCCGCCTTTCCGCCTTCTGCGACGAATCCCGCCTCAGAAAATCTCGAACAACCCGGCCGCACCCATGCCGCCGCCGACGCACATCGTCACCACGCCATACTTGGCGCCGCGCCGCTTGCCCTCGATCAGCACATGCCCGGTCATCCGCGCGCCCGACATCCCGTACGGATGCCCGATGGAAATCGCGCCGCCCGACACATTCAGTCGGTCATTCGGAATCCCGAGCCGATCCCGGCAATACAGCACCTGGCTCGCGAACGCCTCGTTGAGCTCCCAGATCCCGATATCGTCGATCGACAACCCATGCTGCTTCAACAGCTTCGGCACCGCGAACACCGGCCCGATCCCCATTTCTCCCGGATCGCACCCGGCCACCGCCATGCCGCGATAGGCGCCGAGCGGCTTCAACCCGCGCTTCGCCGCCTCCTGCGCCTCCATCAGCACCACCGCCGAGGAGCCGTCCGAAAGCTGCGAGGCATTGCCGGCAGTGATGAACTTGCCCTCGGCAATGCGCTGCCCGTTCTTGAACACCGGCTGCAACTTGGTGAGGTCGCCCAGCACCGTCTGCGGCCGATTGCCCTCATCCATCGACAGCGTGATCTCGCGCGGGCTCGCCGCCCCGGTCGCCTTGTCCACCACCTGCATGATCGCCGTCATCGGCGCGATCTCGGCGTTCAGATATCCCGCCGCCTGCGCCGCCGCCGTGCGCTGCTGCGACTGGAACGCGTATTCGTCCTGCGCCTCGCGGCTCACGCCATACTTCTCGGCCACGATCTCGGCGGTCTCCAGCATGCTCATGTAGAGCTGCGGAATGGTCTCGACCAGCTTCGGATCCTGCGTGCGGAAACGGTTCATCTTGTCGTTCTGCACCAGTGAAATCGACTCCACGCCGCCGCCCACGGTGATGTTCATCCCGTCGAAAATGATCTCCTTGGCCGCCGTCGCAATCGCCATCAGCCCAGAGGCGCACTGCCGATCCATCGACATCCCCGCCACCGTCTGCGGCAGCCCGGCCCGCAACGCCGCCTGCCGCCCGATGTTCGAACCGGTCGAGCCCTGCTGCAACGCGCTGCCCATGATCACATCCTCGACCTCGGCCGGATCGATCCCAGCGCGGCTCACCGCATTGGCAATCGCATGGCCGCCAAGGGCCTGCGCCTGGGTGTCATTGAAAGCCCCGCGATACGCCTTGCCGATCGGCGTACGGGCGGTTGAGACGATAACGGCTTCACGCATGATGTTTTTTCCGTTCAATGGGACGTTCCACGTGAAACGTTAGCGCGAAGCCGCGCCTTTGTCACACCCACCCACCCCGCCGCCCGCCCGCGCAGGACAACGGGGACGAAAGTTTTTTGGTTCTCCTTTTCAAAAAAGAACAGCACTCCTTTTTTGAAAAAAGGAGCAAAAAACTTCCGCCCCTGCCTCTGCCGGCCGCAGCGGTGGCTCATACCCGGCGGACGTTCCACGGATAGGAGGCGGAGCCATCCAGGATGCCGGTGATGTCGTTGCGCCGCACCGTGAACACCCCATACTGCCCCAGCGGCACCAGCGGCGGATCGTCGAACAACACCCTCTGATACCGGTCGAACAACGCCCGGTTCGACCCACCCGCCGGGCTGTCCAGCCACTCCTGCGCCAACGCCTCGATCTCTGGCTTGTCGTACCAGCCGACCCACCCCTTCGCCCCCTGCCCGCGCACATACATGTTCAGCGCCGGATTGATCATCGAAACCATCGAGCCCGAGGTGTGGAACATGCTCCAGCCCCCCTTGTCCACGCTTTCGCGGTTGCTGGTGCGCTGGATCATCGTGCCCCAATCCATCGGCTGGAAATCGACATTCATCCCCAGCCGCTTCAGCAGATCGGCCATCACCGTGCCGAACGCGCCGAGCTGCGGATAGTCCATCGGCGCCATCACCACCGTGCGCTCGCCGTTGTAGCCGGACTCCGCCACCAGCTTGCGCGCCGCCGCGATCGGCAGCGCCGGCATATCCGCCTGGCCCAGCTCCACCACATCCTTCACCCCGCACGGCATCATCGCCCGGCACGTCCGCCATACATTGTGGTCGTCGCCGAATCCCGCGCGCATGAAGTCTTCCTGATCCACCGCCGCCAGCACCGCGCGGCGCAGCTTGCGGTTGTTGAACGGCGCCTGGGTCAGGTTGAACCGCGCGATCGCGTACCAGTTGTACGGGTCCTTCGCCTGCACCGTGATCGCCTTGGACTTGCCCAGCATCTCCATCAGATCGGCCGGCGTATACTCCCACCAATCCATCTCGCCCGACTGGATCGCATTCGCCGCCGTCGCCGAATCCGGCATCGTGTACCAGGTGACCCGCTCGAAATGCGCCACCTTCCCCCCTGCCGTCCGCTCTGCCGGCTCCGCGCGCGGCACATATTTGTCGAACCGCGCATAGGCCGCCCGGCTGCCCGGATTGAACTCCTCGGGCAGGAACCGGTATGGCCCGCTCCCCGTCGCATCCTTCACCGCGGTATAGGCATCCGTAGTGGCGAACCGCTCCGGCATCACGAAGCAGGTCAACGCCCCCACCCGCGACAGCGCCACCAGCAAATGCGGAAACGGCTTCTTCAGCCGCAGCCGGATCGTCTTGTCGTCCGGCGCATCGAGCGACTCCATCACCTCGGCGACGAGCTGCCCGAACGAATCCCGCTTCCACCACCGCCGCATCGAGGCCACCGCGTCGCGCGCCAGCACCGGCGCCCCGTCATGGAACCACAACCCGTCGCGAAGGGTGAAGCGCCACTCCCGCCCATCATCTGAAACCGTATGGCCGCTCACCATCTGCGGCCGCGGGCTGAAATCCTGCCCGATCCCGTACAACGTGTCATAGACATGGTAGGCGTGATTGAGCGTCACCAGCGATGCCGTCCAGATCGGATCCAGCACCGTCAGCCCGACGGCCGAAATGAACCGCAACTCCCGCGGGTCGCGCTTCTGGGCGAATCCTGGCCGGACCCCGCCGGCGGCCATCCCCGCGCCGGCGAGCAGGGCACGGCGCGGCAACGCCAGGCGAGAGCGGATGTGGGTCATGGCGTGGTGTCTCCCGTTGGTGGCGGCGTTCTGGGGGCCGCGTCTTCGCCAAGCATGCAACGCCGGATGCCCAGCCGGCAACCGTTTCCCCATCGCCCATCCCCGTGCACACTGCCCCCGACCCCACCGCGGAGGACCCCGATGCCCAGCTTCCTCGCCAAGCTTCAGCACGCCTCCCCCCGCGCCCTGCTGGAGGCCTGTCTCGCCACCATCGAGGCCCGCGAACCTGAGCTTCACGCCTTCGTCGCCCTCAACCCCGAGGGCGCCCGCGCCGCGGCCGACGCCGCCACCGCCCGCCGCCAGGCCGGCCGGCCGCTCTCCCCCATCGACGGCCTCCCCATCGCGGTCAAGGACCTCATCGAAACCGCCGACCTGCCGACCCGCTTCGGCTCGGCCGCCTTCGCCCACACCCCCCCGCCCCGGCGCGACGCCGCCCCCATCATGGCGCTGCGCGCCGCCGGCGCCATCATCCTCGGCAAAACCGTCACCACCGAATTCGGCGTCGGCGGCCCCGGCCCCACCCGCAACCCGCACGACCCCACCCGCACCCCCGGCGGCTCCTCCTCCGGCTCCGGCGCCGCCGTTGGCGCCGGCATGGTCCCCGTCGCGCTGGGCACCCAGGTCGGCGGCTCCGTCCTGCGCCCCGCCAGCTTCTGCGGCACCATCGGCCTCAAACCCACCTACGGCGCCCTCAACCGCGGCCAGCTCAGCGACCAGTACAGCCAGAACTGCCTCGGCATCCTCGCCGCCGACCTCTCCGACCTCTGGGCCGTCGCCCACGAAATCGCCCAGCGCGTCGGCGGCGACCCCGGCCATATCCCCTTCAACGCCGGTCCCACCCCCGGCTTCCCCCACCGCCCCACCACGCTGGCCGTGCTGGAGACCGCCGGCTGGCCCATCGCCGACGAATCGGCCCGAAGCGCCCTCCACCGCCAACTCGACCACCTCTCCGCCCGTGGCGTCCGCCTCATCGACCGCGCCTCCTCCCCCCGCGTCGCCCATCTCGAAACCCTCATCGCCGACGCCGGCGACATCTCCACCGGCATCAACGGCTGGGAATCGCTCTGGCCCATCGGCGAAATCGCCGACCGCCTCCCCGGCAAACTCCACACCCGCACCGAGGAACTCCTCGCCACCGGCCGCGCCCTCGGCCTCGACGGCTACATCACCCTGCTGCGCCGGCGTGACAGCCTGCGCGAAGCCCTGCTCGCCCTCGCGCCCGACATCGACGCCTGCATCACCCTCTCCGCCCCCGGCGCCGCCCCCATCGGCATCGAAACCACCGGCAACGCCGTCTTCAATGTGCCCGCCTCCGCCCTGCGCTGCCCCGCGATCTCGCTCCCGCTGCTCGAAGCTGACGGCCTCCCCCTCGGCCTGCAACTCATCGGCTTCCCCAACGCCGAACGGGCGCTGGGGTCCATCGCGAACTGGATTCTGGAAAGTGCGGTCTAAGCAGGCTTTCGCAGGACAGACCACGGATGCATTTGCAAACATCCTGCGGGCGAAAGCCAGCTTGGCTTTCACCAAGAGCGCAAACCTGAGAGGGTTTGCTTAGGCCGCCCGCAGCGTCCCCTCGGGGTCCAACCGATACCCGCCGCCTTCGGTGATCAGCAGCCGCACCGAGGAAGGATCGGGCTCGATCTTCTGCCGCAGCCGGTAGATATGCGTCTCCAGCGTATGGGTGGTGACATTGGCGTTGTAGCCCCACACCTCGTTGAGCAGCACCTGCCGCGGCACCGCGGTCGCGCCGGCGCGATACAGATATTTCAGGATCGCCGCCTCCTTCTCCGTCAGCCGGATCCGCCTGTTCTTCAACGGCTCCTGCAACAACTTCGCCGAGGGGCGGAACGTGTACGGCCCGATCGTGAAAACCGCATCTTCGCTGTTCTCGAAAATCCGCATCTGCGCCCGCAGCCGTGCCAGCAGCTCGGCGAGCCGGAACGGCTTGGCGATATAGTCGTTGGCGCCGGCATCGAGCCCGCGCACCACGTCGGCCTCCTCGTCGGAGCCGGTGAGCATGATGATCGGCACCTTGATGCCCTGCCGCCGCAGCCGTGCGCACAAATCGCGCCCGTCACCATCGGGCAGCGTGACATCCAGGATCACGGCATCGAACCGCGTCCGCCCGGCCAGGGCGGCCTCGGCCTCGGCGATGCTGCCCGCGCCTTCCGCGCTGAATTCGCCATCGACCGCCAACTGCTCGAGCAGCATGGCACAAAGTGTCTGATCGTCGTCCACGACAAGGATGGGCCGATCGCCGGCCATACGGTGCTTCCTTTGCTCGTTCATCGTTCCGGCAGGGCGCCGGAACCGGTCTCAAATAGGCGGACGCAGCATCCGCGGCCCGATAATACAGGCCAGAGTCCAGCGTTGCACGTACTGCTAGTCGTACGATCAATAATTTTCATATCACAGATACGCGAAATAGGCGGTGCCGCCCATCCGTCATCGGCCATGGTGGGGTGCTTGTGCAGCGGATTTCCGCCACAACCTTATGGCGGTATAGCTGGATGACGTTGGAGCTCATGAATCACGTGCCGCTGCGCGACCAGGCTGACCCGTTTTCCCCCGGCCCCGGTGCCGGACGCGAGACCCCGCATGCCGGCACGCCGGATGGCGCGGTGCGGCGCGTGCGGGCCGTCCATCGTGCCGTGGCGGAACTCAAGCGCGGCACGCCGGTGCTGCTGCGCGGCCCCGCCCCCTTGCTGGTGCTGCCCGCCGAAACCGCAAGCGCCGCCGGGCTGCGCGATCTCGCGACCCTTGCCGCCGGCCCCTC
Source organism: uncultured Rhodospirillales bacterium (assembly GCA_903928895.1). Lineage (GTDB taxonomy): Bacteria > Pseudomonadota > Alphaproteobacteria > Acetobacterales > Acetobacteraceae > CAIYPH01. Next base: position 41,721 of record CAIYSR010000009.1, read on the forward strand.
GCTGCTGTTGCTTGCCCCGGCGCGCGCAGCGGCGGCGCTGCAACGCCCGTTCCCGCTGACTGCCTCCGCCATCGCCATCCGCCTGACCGCGCTGCTGTCCGACCCCGCGGTGCTCCGCGCCCTCGCCGACCCCACCGCGGCGCAACTCCTGCCCGACGAGCCCATGCTGACCGAATCGCCGCCCGAGGCCGCAACCGCCCTGGCCCTGGTCAAACTCGCCCGCCTGCTGCCGGCCGCCGTCGTGGTTCCCGCACGCCCCGATGGCGTCGCCCAGTGCGCCGCGCTCGGCCTGTTGGGCGTCGAGGCGGCCGATGTGCGGGCGTTTCCCGAGCGCATGGGCCTCGGCATTCGCCGCGTGGCCGAAACCGCGGTGCCGCTCGATGGCGCGCCCGACGCGCGCGTCGTCGCCTTCCGCGAGCCCGATGCCGGCATCGAGCATCTGGCGATCCTGATCGGCCGCCCCGACACCGTCGACGCGCCGCTGACCCGCATCCACTCGGAGTGCTTCACCGGGGACCTGCTGGGCAGCCTGCGCTGCGACTGCGGGCCCCAGCTCAAAGGCGCCATCCGCCGCATGGGCGAGGCCGGCGCCGGTGTGCTGCTCTATCTGGCCCAGGAAGGCCGCGGCATCGGCCTCGTCAACAAGCTGCGCGCCTACACCATGCAGGATCGCGGACTCGACACCCTCGATGCCAACCGCGCCCTTGGCTGGGGCGTCGACGAGCGCAACTTCCTGCTCGCCGCCACCATGTTGACCGAGATTGGCGTCCGCCGGGTGCGCCTGCTCACCAACAACCCAGCCAAAGTGGCCTCGCTGGCGGCCTGCGGGATCGAGGTGGTGGACCGCGAGAGCCACATCTTCGCCCCCAACGGCGTCAACGATCACTATCTGGCGACCAAGGCCGCCCGCTTCGGCCACATGTTCGACTGATGGAAGCCATCGTCCACGCCGACGGCCGCTTCGTCTTCCAGGGCCAGCCCTTCCGCTGCGCCCTCGGCAAGGGCGGCACCCGCACCGACAAGGAGGAAGGCGACGGCGCCACCCCCATCGCCGTGCTGCCGCTGCGCCGGGTGCTCTACCGCGCCGATCGGGTGCCGATCCCGGCCTGCGCCGTGCCGAAGGAAGCGCTCGCGCCGGACGACGGCTGGTGCGACGATCCCGCCTACCGCGACTACAACACCCGGGTGCGCCTGCCACACACGGCCCGGCACGAGGAACTTTGGCGCCGCGACGCGGTCTACGACCTGACCGGCATCCTCGGCTGGAACGACGACCCGGTGGTCCGCCGACGCGGCAGCGCCATCTTCCTTCATGTCGCCCGGCCCGACTACGCCCCCACCGAGGGCTGCATCGCGCTGGCGCTGCCCGATCTGCAAAAAATCCTGGCCGCCGGGCTCACGGCGCTGCGGGTCCTGGGCTGAGCGGCGGCGCGCGGGCCCGTCAGGGCAACACTTTCCCCGGATTCATCGTCCCCGCCGGGTCCAGCGCCGCCTTGATCCGCTGCATCACCGCGAGCTCCGCGCCCCCACGCCAGTCCGGCATCATATAGGCCTTGAGCCGGCCGATCCCGTGCTCGGCGGAGAAGCTGCCATCGTAGCGGCGGACCACGGCGCACACCGTATCCATGATCGCATGGTCGCGTGCCAGGAACGCGGCACCGTCCATGCCGACCGGTTGCGCCAGATTGAAGTGGATATTGCCGTCGCCCATATGGCCGAACGGCACCACCCGGATCCCGGGCATCAAGGCCTGGCAGGCGGCGGTCGCCTCGGCGATGAAGGCGGGGACCTTGGAGACCGGAACCGACACATCGTTCTTGACGCTCGCGCCTTCGCGCTTCTGCGCCTCGGTGTGCTCCTCGCGCAGGCGCCAGATCGCGGCGCGCTGCGCCTCGCTCTCCGCAATCGCGGCATCGCCGATATCGCCGGCTTCGAGGGCGGCCTCCAGCAGCTGCTCCATCGCCGCACGCAGCCCGGCCTGGGGCCGCGGGGTGGCGAGGTCGACGAGCGCATAGTGGGCCGCCGGCGTCGCGAACGGCAGCGTGGTGCCGGGGATGTTCTTGAGCACGAAATCCATGCCCAGGCCCGACATGTATTCGAACGCCTGGATCGCGGCGGGGTCGTTGCGGTGGAACCGGGTGAACAGCGCAAGCGCCGCTTCCGGGCTGGGCACCGCGCACAGCGCGACCTCGCGTTCAGTCGGCCGCGGGACCAGTTTGAGCACGGCGGCGGTGATGACGCCGAGCGTGCCCTCGGCACCGACGAACAACTGGCGCAGGCAGTAGCCGGTATTGTCCTTGCGCAGCCGCCGCAGCCCGTTCCAGATCTCGCCGTCCGGCAGCACCACCTCGAGCCCGAGCACCAGGTCCCGCGCATTGCCGTAGCGCACCGTGTTGTTGCCCCCGGCATTGGTGGACAGGATACCGCCGATCTGGGCGGTGCCCTCCGAGCCGATGGACAGCGGAAACATGCAGCCGGCCGCCTCCGCCGCGGTCTGGGCGGCTTTCAGGGTGGCACCGGCCTCGATGGTCAGGGTCTGATCGACGGCGTCGATGGCGCGGATGCGGTTGAGCCGGGCCAGCGAGAGAATGAACTCGGTGCCGTCAGCACTCGGCGTGGCGCCGCCGACCATCGAGGTATTGCCACCTTGCGGGACGATCCGGGCGCCATGGGCGGCGCAGATTTTCACCGCCGCGGCGAGCTCGCCGACATCGGCGGGGCGCAGCACCGCCCGCGGCTGGCCGCGATAGAGCTTGCGCCAGTCCTCGCTATAGGCTGCGGTATCGGCGGGCTCGGTGATGAGCCCGCGCGGGCCGAGCAGGGACGTGAGGGCTTCGAGCAGCATGGCGGAGGCTCCGGCGGGCTTTTTTCGAGTCTGACAGTTTTGACCTGGGATTGCACGGGGTGGCGGATGGCTGGACTCGGGACGTTCGGGATTTTCGTGCTGGCGGCACTGGGCGAGGTTGCCGGCTGTTTCGCGTTCTGGGTCTGGGCGCGCAATGACGCCTCGCCCTGGTGGCTGGGGCTCGGGGCGGTGTCGCTCGGTGCCTTCGCGTGGTTGCTCACCCGCGCAGATGCCGCGTTCGCCGGGCGGGCGTTCGCAGCCTATGGCGGCGTCTATATCGCGGTTTCGCTGGGCTGGATGGTGATCGTCGAACGCGGGGTACCAACCATACGGGACCTGCTGGGGGTCACGCTCTGCCTGGCCGGGGCGGCGGTGATCCTGACCAACGGGCTGCGCTTCTGACCGCGGCTCAGCGTTCCTCGTCGCTGCCTTCGGCTTCGACCTCGACCTCGATGCCCTCGGCGTCGTCCTCGAGGTCGGAGGTGTCCTCCAGCACGCCTTCCTCGGCGTCATCCTCCTCGACCTCGACTTCGACCTCCGCACCTTCCAGACCTGGCACCGGGACGGGCTTGGCGCGGCCCTTCTGATCCGGCACGTTGCCCGGCAGGCGGCGCAGGCGGGGCTGCTCGGCCGGCTGATCGGTGTGGCACTTGGGGCACACGGCCGGCTGCTTCGTGAGGTCGAAAAACTTGGCCGCACAGGATACGCAGACGCGCTTGTTGCCGAGTTCGGGCTTCGCCATGGGTCGCCTCGCTTGAGCGTGCTGGCCAACGGGCGGATCGCCGCAGGCGTCGGTCACGCGACAGTGTGAATACCAAGACCGTTGTCGGACCGTTCAGCGGTCCTGAGGGCGGGGCGAATGCCATCGCGGCGGCGTGCTGTCAAACATTCTTGTGCGCGCGGGCGTGCCAGGGCGGAGCGGACGTGCTAAGCGCGCGACTGTCATGCATGTGCTCAAGCCCCTCCGCGCCTCCCGCCCGACCGCCCCGCTTGGCGGCAGCATTGCCGTTCCCGGCGACAAATCGATCAGCCATCGTGCCCTCATGTTCGGTGCGCTGGCGGTGGGGGAGACGCGGATCAGCGGGTTGCTGGAGGGCGAGGACGTGCTGCGCACGGCGGCCGCGATGCGGGCGCTGGGGGCGGAGGTGGTCCAGCAGGGGCCGGGGGCCTGGCTGGTGGCGGGCCGGGGCGTCGGTGGGCTGGTGGAGCCGGCGGATGTGCTGGACATGGGCAATTCGGGGACGGCGGCGCGGCTGCTCGCGGGGATTTTGGCGAGCCATCCGTTTTTTTCGGTGATGACCGGGGATGCCAGCCTGCGCAAGCGGCCGATGCGGCGGGTGACCGATCCGCTGGCGGCGTGCGGGGCGCGGTTCATTTCGCGCGAGGGCGGGCGGCTGCCGCTGGCGATCGAGGGGGCGCGGGAGGCGCTGCCGCTGGAGTATAGGGTGCCGGTGCCGTCGGCGCAGGTGAAATCGGCGTTGCTGCTGTGTGGCCTGAATGCGGCCGGGATCACCCGGATCGAGGAGCCCGAGGCGACGCGGGACCACAGCGAGAACATGCTGCGCCATTTCGGTGCGGAGGTGGCGGTGGAGCATGCCGGCGCGGGGCGGATCATTTCGCTGAGCGGGCAGCCGCATTTGCGGGCGGCCGATGTGGTGGTGCCGGGCGATCCGTCCTCGGCGGCGTTCGCGGTGGTGGCGGCGCTGCTGGTGCCGGGGTCGCGGGTGCGGGTGACGGGGCTGGGGCTCAATCCGCTGCGCTGCGGGCTGTTCACCACGCTGCGCGAGATGGGGGCGGATCTCGTGGTGGAGAATGCGCGCACCGAGGGCGGCGAGCCGGTGGGCGATCTGGTGGTGTCGCATTCGGCGCTGCGGGCGGTGGATGTGCCGTGGGACCGGGCGCCGTCGATGATCGATGAATATCCGGTGCTGGCGGTGGCGGCGTCGTTCGCCAGCGGGACGACGCGGATGCTGGGGCTGAAGGAATTGCGGGTGAAGGAGAGCGACCGGCTGTCGGCCACCGCGGCGCTGCTGGCGGCGAACGGGGTGAAGGTGGAGATCATCGGCGATGATCTGATCGTGCATGGCAGCGGGGGGGCGCCGCGGGGCGGGGCGGTGGTGGAGACGCATATGGACCATCGGCTGGCGATGAGTGCGCTGGTGCTCGGGCTGGCGGCCGAGACGCCGGTTTCGGTCGATGACGGGCGTTTCATCGACACCAGTTTTCCGGGGTTCGTCGGGTTGATGAACGGGTTGGTCGGCAACGGGGACGCGGGGGCGATCACGGCGATATGACCGCGCTGGTGATCGCGGTCGACGGGCCGGCGGCGGCGGGCAAGGGGACGCTGGCGCGGCGGTTGGCGGCGCATTTCGGGCTGCCGTATCTGGATACCGGGTTGTTGTATCGGGCGGTCGGGCGGCGTGTGCTGGATGGGGAAGGCGATCCGCGCGATGCGGGTGTGGCGGAGGCGGCGGCGCTGGGGTTGCGGGGGGAGGATGTGCAGCGGCCGGATTTGCGGGGGGCGGCGGCGGATGAGGCGGCGAGCCAGGTGGCGGCGCATGGCGGGGTGCGGCGGGCGTTGGTGGCGTTCCAGCGGGGGTTCGCGGCGGGGGGCGGGGCGGTGCTGGATGGGCGGGATATCGGGACGGTGATTTTTCCGGACGCGCGGGTGAAGCTGTATGTGACGGCGAGCGCCGAGGCGCGGGCGCGGCGGCGCTGGCTGGAGGTTTCGGCGCGCGATCCGGCGGTGACCTTGGCCGCGGTGGCGGCGGAGATGGCGGCGCGGGATGCGCGGGATGCGGGGCGGGACGCGGCGCCGATGAAGCCGGCGGCGGATGCGGTGGTGCTGGATACGACCGCGCTTGATGCCGAGGCGGCGTTCGGGGCGGCGGTGGCGGTCGTGGTGGGGAAGCTCGCCGGGGGATGATGGGCGCGCGCCGGCACGACCGCTCAGGCCGGGAGAGGCCGGGCGGCGGGGAATTTAGTTAGCAGATCGGAACAATTTGGGCAGGGTCCGGCGCGGCGGGGCGGGTTGGAAAACTTGCGGCGGGGGCGCGGGACGGTGGTGCAGGCGCGGCGGAGCGGGGCGGCGATGGGTGGGGCGGCGGGGCGATCGCGCCGGCGGGGCGGAGGGAAGAGTGCCTGCGGCAGGTCACCGGGATCGATGCCGAACATGGGGCAGAGCGGGCGGAGGATGCGGGCGGCGCGGGGGACGGCGGCGAGGAAGTCGCGGAAATCGGGGGCGGCGAAGAGGTATTGAAGCTGAGAACCGTGGGCGTTGGCTTCGCGGGTGATGCGGCAGAGCCAGGCCCGGCCGGTGGGGAAACGGCGGCGGGGGCGGGGGGCGCGGCAGGCTGTGGCGCGCGGGGGCGGCAGCGGGCGCAGGGTGCCGGTGCGCCAGCGGTGATAGAGGCGTTCGAACCGGGTGGAGAGGCGGCCGATGCGGGTCCAGAGGGCGACCAACAGGTCCGCATGCGCGCGGTCGCGCGCGGCGGCGCGGGCGAGGGCGTGGCGCATATCATCCAGAATGGCGCCGAGGAGGGTGGAGAGGAACAACATGTCTGTTATTAATAATGGCGCGTCGATGGTTTGTCAAGGGGCTTCCGGCTGGCGGCGGGTCTCGGGGTCGGATCGGCGCGGGTCGCGCGGGTCCCGATTTTTTCGCGTTGGCCTGGACAGCGGCGATGTTGCCAGCCCCGGCTTCAACCCGGGGGTCGAGGTTACGCTCCGCATTTCCCGGATTGCAGAAGACCATGGCCGGCGTGGTCCTCGCGGACATCATCGACCGCGGCGGTGGCGGGGGATGGGGTGGCGGGTTACGGGTCCGGTTGGGCTTGGCCGAGGAGGGCAGTGAGGGTGGGCGAGATGGGGTCGAGGAGGGCGGGGTCGGGCGGGGTGGCGTGTTTTTCGGCGCGTTCGAGGTATTCCTGGACCATGCCGGTCATCATGTCGGCGAAGGCTTGGGGGAGGCGGAGGAATTGCGGGGTGAGGGTGGCGATGGCTTCGGCGTTGGCGGCGAGGCCGTCGGCGGGGCGGTCGGTGGCGTCGAGCATGTCGGCGAGGACCCAGAGGGAGCGGGCCAGATTGGGGCGGAAGGCGTCCGGGCGCTGGGCGGCGAGGGCGCGGCGGAGATCGACGGATTCGCGGGCGGCGGCGAGGGCGGCTTCGCGGTCGCCGAGGGCGCTGAGGAAACCGGCGAGGTTGTTGAGGGACATCGCCAGATCGGGGAGGAAGGCGTCCGGGCGCTGGGCGGCGAGGGCGCGGCGGAGATCGACGGCCTCGCGGGCGGCGGCGAGGGCGGCTTCGCGGTCGCCGAGGTCGCTGAGGCCGACGGCGAGGTTGTTCAAGCCGCCGGCGAGGCGGGCGGGGTCGGGCGGGGTGGCGTGTTTTTCGGCGCGTTCGAGGTATTCCTG
>CAIYSR010000010.1 GCA_903928895.1 uncultured Rhodospirillales bacterium
AACCCAGCCCCAACCGACAACCCACCCACAGGAGCAACACGACCAACAGGCGACCCACCAGATACAGCGTTCCCAATCCCTCGCAACACAGGATCCAACGGTGCAGACTGACCCTTCACAACACCAGGGGTGATCATAAGCACGGCCCCCGCAGCGGCCCCCAGCACCATCCGGCGCACGCCGACGATCCCCGCCTTCCTCCCTGCGGAAGTGTTCCACGCAGGTCCGGTCACGCCGCTCGCCGCATTCATGATCAACTCCAGCCTCCCGCCATTCGCCGCCACGCCTGCCAAAGGCCGCGCGGAAGGAACTCCCACAACCCTCTTATTTTGAAGGTGCATAGGACCCAGGTCAATCGAACATCCGCGATGCACGGAAATGTAAACTCGCCGCTCGGCGCTGCCACCGCGCTCAACCGACCGGATCGGGCAGCGGCAGCCCCGCCGCGACCATCACCGCGCGCGCAATATCGGGCCGATCGGTGCACAGCCCGTCCACCCCCCAGCCGATCAGCCGCGCCATGTCGGCGGCCTCGTTGACCGTCCACGGCAGCACCGCCAGCCCCATCGCCTGCGCCGCGCTGACCTCCTCCTCGCCCAACGTCTTGAAATGCGGCGCCCAGCCCGGCCGCCACGGCGCCCCCGCCGCCGCCCCGGCGACCGCCGCCGCCACGCTGTCGGCATATCCCGGCAGGCCCCACCACCGATCCGCCCGGGCCACGCCATCGCCCGCGGTGAGCCACACCAGCGGTAACGCCGGCCGCACCCGGCGCAAATGGGCAAGACCCCGCCAATCGAACGAACGCACCACCAGCCGCCCGCCCGCCCCGGTCGCATCCGCCGCCCGCAGCACTGCATCGGCCATCGACTCGGGCGACACCGTCAACTCCGGCCGATCCGGCAGGGTCTTGAGCTCGGCATCAACCGTCACCCCCGCGGTTGCCCGAAACACCGCCTCCAGCGTCGGCACCCGCGCCCCGTCAACCGCGACCTGGTCCGGGAACAATGCCGCCTGCCGGCTCCCCGACCGAATCCGCCCGACGTCGTAACCCTGCAATTCCGCCAACGTCAGGGACCGGATCACCGGCCCCGGCTCCGCGATCCAGGCCCCGTCCGCCCCGCGCGTGAGATCGCCATGCAGCACCGGGTCATGGCTCACCACCGCCACCCCGTCCGCCGTCACCGCGACGTCGAGCTCCACACTGTCCACCCCCAGCGCCAGCGTCGCCGCGAACCCCTCTACCGTGTTCTCGGGAAACAGGCCGCGAGCCCCGCGGTGGCCGGACAGGATGAAGCGCTGGGTCATCCCCGCAGCGCTAGCCAGCGCTTGCCCCGCCGTCAAGTTGCGGCACACTGCGGCACACACCATCGGAGGCCTGGCCATGGACGAACCCATTCTCGGCGTGCTCGGCGGCATGGGCCCCCTGGCGAGCGCCCATTTCATGCTGCGCCTCACCATGCTGACCCCGGCCGACCGCGACCAGGACCATATCCCCACCGTGCTCTGGTCCGACCCCCGCGTGCCGGACCGCACCCGCGGCAAACTCGCTGGCGGCGCCGACCCCTTGCCCTGGCTGCTCCGCGGCATCCGCGGCCTCAAGGCGGCCGGGGCAGGGGCCATCGCCATCCCCTGCAACACCGCCCATGGCTGGCACGATGCCCTCGCCGCCGAGGGCCTGCCGATCCTGCACATCGTCGACGCCGCCGCCACCGCCCTGCGCCAGGTCGCCCCCTCCGGCCCGATCGGCCTGCTCGGCACCGCCGCCACCCTGCGCATGCGCCTCTACCAGGACCGTCTGGAAACCCAGGGCTGGACCTGCCTGGTCCCGGACGAAGCCGAAATGCAGGCCCGCGTCTCCCCCGCCATCGCCCTGGTCAAAGCCAACCGCGTCGCCGAGGCCTACGAACCCCTCGCCGAAGCCGTCCGCAGCCTCGCCGCTCGCGGCGCCCGCGCCGTCGTCCTCGGCTGTACCGAAATCCCGCTCGGCATCCAGGCCGGCCCCTGGCAGACCCTCCCGGTCCCCCTCGTCGACACCATCGACGCCCTCGCCCACGCCGCCATCGCCTGGGCCAAACCGGTGAGCTGACCCGCACCGAGCGCGGGCATCACCCCCCGCTTGCCCGCCAATCCCGCAGGATCAGCTGTTCGCCCCCCACACCACATCGTACAGCGCCATGATCTCCCCCTTGTCCGGCACCCGCGGATTATTCGCCGGGCTGCCCGACGCCAGCGCCTGCTCCGCCATCAACGCCTTCTTCGCCTGCCAAACCCCAGGCTCGATGCCAAACCCCCGCGGCGTCGGCACCGCCAGATCGGCATTCCACGAAGCCAACCCATCCGCCAGTTTCTCCGCCGCCACCTCGTCCGCATCCCCCGCCGCCGCAAACCCGATCCGCCGCGACGCCTCGGCATACCGCGCCACCGCCGCCGGAATACTGAACCGCGTCACCGCCGGCAGCAGCATCGCGTTGGACAGCCCATGCGGCACATGAAAATGCGCCCCGATCGGCCGCGACATCCCATGCACCAGCGCCACCGACGCATTCGAGAACGCAATCCCCGCCTGCATCGCCCCCAGCATCATCGCCTCCCGCGCCCCCCGGTTCCCCGGCTCCATGTAGGCCGCCCGCAAATTCGGCCCGATCAGCTCCATCGCACTCATCGCCAGCGCATCGCTGAACGGGGTCGCCCGCTTCGACACGTACGCCTCCAACGCATGGCTCAACGCATCGATCCCGGTATCCGCCGTCGTCCGCTTCGGCACCGACAACGTCAGCTCGAAATCCACAATCCCCGCCAACGGCAACGCCCCCAGCCCCGCAATCAACATCTTCTCGTCCCGCGCCGCATCCGTGATCACCGTGAACCGCGTCGCCTCGCTCCCCGTCCCCGCCGTCGTCGGCACCGCAATCACCGGCAACGCCCCCCGATCCGCCGCATGCGGCACCTTGTACGCGCTCATCGGCGCCTCCCCCCCCGCCAGAATCGCCATCGCCTTCGCCGTATCAATCGGCGACCCCCCGCCAAACCCCACCAGGCAATCATAATCCCCCGCCCGCAACGCCTTCACCCCCGCCACCACCACCGCATCCGTCGGCTCCGGAATCGTCTCGCTGAACACCCCCGCCACAATCCCCGCCGCCGCCAACGGATCCAATATCCGCCGCACCAACCCCAACGACACCATCACCGGATCCGTCACCACCAACGGCCGCGACAACCCGAACTTGCCCAACACCTCGACAATCCGCCCCGCCGTCCCGCCACCCACCAACATATACCGCGGCGCAACAATATTGAATTCCATGACGATGCTCCTCATTCCCTCCCCAACCTTGTCCAACCCGCCCCCGTCGTGGTCAAGCCCATCCCGAGGCAAGGAGGACAGGTAAGGCTCCGCCGGCCAAGGGCCGAGAGGCCCTTGGAACCCGTCACTGCTTGCGGCTGAAGCACCGGCCCTCGGTTGATAACCCCGTCCTTAAGCTTCCTTGCGCCGCAGGCACCAAAACCTCACGCCCGAGGGTCGATGGGGCTTCGCCCGAACAACCCCCAAAATCGCGCCCTCATCCGAAGGCGATCGCCCCAGCCGCAAGCAGTGATGGGTTCCAAGGGCCTCACGGCCCTAGGCCGGCGGAGCCTTCCTCACCCCCCGCTTGCAATCCCTCCCCCCCCCGGTCCAGACTTCCCCCAACGAAACCGGGAGAACCCGTCCAAATGAATGCCCCCGCCCGCCTCGACCACGAGACCATCGCCGCCACCATGCCGCTCGACAAGTTCGACGTCGGCAACCCCAGCCTCTTTCAGGATGACGTCTGGGAGCCCTACTTCCGTCGCCTCCGCGCCGAGGACCCCGTCCACTACTGCGCCGACAGCCGCTTCGGCCCCTACTGGTCCGTCACCAAGTACAAAGACATCATGACCGTCGAGGTCAACCATAAGGTCTTCTCCTCCGACTCCATGCTCGGCGGCATCACCATCCGGGACGCCCCCAAGGAGTTCCGCCGCCCCTCCTTCATCTCGATGGACCCGCCCAAGCACGACGAGCAACGCAAAGTCGTCCAGCCCATCGTGGCGCCGGGCAACCTCGCCAACATGGAAGCCACCATCCGCGAACGCTGCGCCCGCGTCCTCGACAGCCTTCCCCGCAACGAAACCTTCAACTGGGTCGAAAAAGTCTCCATCGAGCTCACCACCATGATGCTCGCCACCCTGTTCGACTTCCCCTTCGAGGACCGCCGCCTCCTCACCTACTGGTCCGACGTCGCAACCGTGGACATTAACGCCGGCGGCCCCATCAACACCGATGCCAAGCGCGAAGCCGAACTCGCCGCCTGCCTCGAATACTTCACCCGCCTCTGGCAGGACCGCGCGTCCAAGCCGATGACCACCGACCTGCTCTCCATGCTCGCCCACGGCGAAGCCACGAAGAACATGTCGCCCAAGGAATTCCTCGGCAACCTCATCCTCCTCATCGTCGGCGGCAACGACACCACCCGCAACTCGATGTCCGCCTCCGTCCTCTTCATGAACCGCTACCCCGAGGAATACGCCAAACTCCGCGCCAACCATGCCCTCATCGACAGCATGGTCCCCGAAGTCATCCGCTACCACACCCCCCTCTCCCACATGCGCCGCACCGCCCTGGCCGACTTCCAACTCGGCGGCAAAACCATCAAAAAAGGCGACAAAGTCGTCATGTGGTACATCTCCGGCAACCGCGACGCCGACGCCATCGAAACGCCGGACAACTTCATCATCGACCGCACCCGCCCCCGCCAACACCTCTCCTTCGGCTTCGGCATCCACCGCTGCGTCGGCAACCGCCTCGGCGAACTGCAACTCAAAATCCTCTGGGAAGAAATCCTCAAACGCTTCGACAAAATCGAAGTCATGGGCCCCGAAAAACGCGTCTTCTCCTCCTTCGTCCACGGCATCACCGAACTGCCGGTCCGTATTCCCGGCTGATCCGCTTATCGCCGGGCGGCGCAATCCGCTCGGCGAAGCAAGCAAGCGCGTTCTTTTTTGAAAAAAAGAACCAAAAAACTTTCACCCATCAAAGAAGATGCCAGGAACATACAAGTCTCCCCCCGCTCCCCAGGATAAGCCTCAGCGGCGTTTGCCAGCATGGATATAAAAAGGCCCGAGGAATGTTCCTCGAGCCTTCCATTTGTCACAGCAGTGGGCAGCCATCACAATGGCACAGGACGAAGTCGGAGCCGGATGTCATCGCCTCGGCGTCGGCCCCGAACAACTGCATCGACCTCGTTCAGATCAGTGTAGACCAGTTGACCACAGCTACACCGAGCCGAAGCAATCTCCTGTAGGAACCCGATTGCCGCCCTAATATTGCTCTCGCAATGAGGGCAAACGGCAGTGATCACATCGTCTTTCGTAAGGTAGGCGTGCATGGAGTCCGCTCCAATACAGCGCTGCTCGACCGCCATGGCGGGAGTTCTTCAGGGGCTCCGACATCGGAAACCCGCGCCTATCGAACGAAATGGCTGGCCGGCGCGCGTAAGTCAAGACCGAAAAAAAGAAACTCATTACATAGGTGTATACAGGTAGCAAAAATGCATCTCGTTGGTAGAGAGAACACGGCCACATGTGGGTTGGGAAGGCTAAATGTTTCCCCGTCCCTTTAGCTAATCCGGTAGGCAGGGGGAAACGCCTTCTTGCCTGATCTGCAAAAAAAAGATGCCCCTCCTTCAACCTCCCCCGCCCACGCTCCCCCGAACCGCCTCGAGAAACCGTCCAGCCCCCGCCAGCGCCTCAGCCGCGCGCCCTGCCTCATCATGCAATCCGACCGAGTCCACCTTGGCGCCATCCGCGAGCAGTTTTGCCGCCTTGGCCAGAAACGCAGCAACTTCCGGCGTCAAAGCGTTATCCCCTCGCGGCGGATTTCGCCCATCAACGGCCCCGCCTGGTCCCGTGCCGCGGCGGAATATGGCCTGGCATCGAGGAACGCCCCGGTTTCATCCAGCAGTGTCACGCGCAGATCGGCGAGCCGGTCGAGTTCGGCCCATCGGTCCGGCATATCACGCGGGAACACCGCCACATCGTAGTCGGACCCGCTGCGCGCATCGCCGCGCGCTCGGGAGCCGAACAGAACGGCGCGTTCAAGTCGCGGCCCGTACAGCCGCAACAGTGCCTCGCGCACCCGCGCCCTCACCGCCTGCTCACTCGTGTTCATGGCTCTCCGCTCCGCCACTTCACTCACCCTACCACACCTCCCCACCATCCGGAGCGCGCACGACGCCCCCCTCACAGGCATGGATAAAAGTTTTTTGCTTTACTCCGACTCCCTGAGAATGCGTGAAAAGGGTGTTGCGCCGGCTCGGTAGTGTCGATTCTAGTTTGGCGATGATCGGCAAGCGCTTTCTCAAGGAACCTGCCCGGCAAGCGCTTTTGGCGTTGGCGCGCGACGCGTCGGC
>CAIYSR010000011.1 GCA_903928895.1 uncultured Rhodospirillales bacterium
CGCGCCGCAACCGCCAGCGCCCCACCAAACCCCGCCCGAAATTCCCCCCCGCCCACGGCTGGCTCCTCGCCGACCTCAAACACGAGGCCGCCCGCATCCGCCTCCACCTCGAAACCCTCCTCGCCGAACCCGGCATCGCGGACCTCCTCGCCGCCCGCCCCCACGCCGCCCGCCTCCTCACCCCCATCCGCCACGCCCTCGCCCTCACCCCCCCGCCCACCCGGCCGCCCCGCCCCGCCCCACCCCCCGCACCCCCTTCCCCACACGCACTCAGCATCCTCTGGCCCTTCCGCACCCCGCCCCCCGGCCTGCGAAAACCACCCTGATCCCCCCGCCGACTCATGCCCATATTGTTCCGCTTAGTTAACTACCAACCCCCCTTGCATGTCCCCGGCACCGGCGGCACCCTCCCTCCATGAAAACGCTCGCACACGCCGCCGCCGCCCTCGCCACCGGCCAAACCACCGCCCGGGCCCTGGTCGAAACCTCCCTCGACCGCATCGCCGACCCCGCCGGCGAAGGCCCCCTCGCCTTCGTCAAACTCTACGCCGAGCAGGCCCGCGCCCAGGCCGACGCCATCGATCTCCTCCGCCGCGCCAACCGCGCCCCCTCCCCCCTCGCCGGCATCCCCATCTCCGCCAAAGACCTCTTCGATATTGAGGGCTCCCCCACCCCCGCCGGCTCCAAAGTCCTCGCGGACGCGCCCCCCGCCGCCGCCAACGCCCCCCTCATCCAGCGCCTCCTCGACGCCGGCCTCATCATCCTCGGCCGCACCAACATGACCGAGTTCGCCTATTCCGGCCTCGGCATCAACCCGCATTACGGCACCCCCGCCAGCCCGTGGGACCGCGCCAACCGCCACATCCCCGGCGGCTCCTCCTCGGGCGCCGCCGTTTCCGTCGCCGATGCCATGGTCTTCGCAGCCCTGGGCACCGACACCGGCGGCTCCTGCCGCATCCCCGCCGCCATGTGCGGCATCGTCGGCTACAAACCCACCGCGCGGCGCGTCCCCATCGCCGGCGTCCTCCCCCTCTCCACCAGCCTCGACTCGATCGGCCCGCTCGCCAACTCCGTCCAATGCGCCGCCACCATCGACGCCATCATCGCCGGCGAACCGCTGCCCACCCTCGCGCCCGCCCCCCTCGCCGGCCTGCGCCTCGCCGTGCCGCAGAACTATTTCCTCGATGACCTCGACGGCCCCGTCTCCGCCACCTTCGACCGCGCCCTGCGCCGCCTCGAAAAAGCCGGCGCCAAAATCACCCCGACCAGATTCCCCGCCATCGACGAAATCGCCCCCGCCAACGCCACCGGCGGCTTCTCCGCCGCCGAGGCCTTCGCCTGGCACCGCAAACTCCTGGCCGAAAACGCCGCCGACTACGACCCCCGCGTGTCCATCCGCATCCAGCGCGGCGCCACCATGCTCGCCGCCGACCTCGTCGACCTCCTGCACACGCGCGCCGCGATCATCGAACGCTTCAACATCGCAACCCAGGATTTCGACGCCGTCCTCACCCCCACCTGCCCCCTCATCCCGCCCCGCATCGCCGATCTCGCGACCGATGCCGCCTACGGCCGCGCCAACCTGATGCAGCTCCGCAACCCCACCGTCTTCAACTTCCTCGACCGCTGCTCCATCAGCATCCCCTGCCACGCCGAAGGCGAGCCCCCGGTCGGCCTGATGATCACCGGCGAAACCATGGGTGACGCACGCCTGTTCCGCATCGCCGCCGCGGCGGAACAGGCGCTCGCCATGTAGCCCTTAGAGCCCGGCCACCACCGCATCCACCGCATCGCCGAGCCGATCGACAATCATGTCGATCTCGGCCGCGGTGGCATTATACGGCGGCGCGATGCAGACATGGTCGCCATTGACCCCATCGATCGTCCCCCCCATCGGGTAGATCGCGAGGCCCCGCTCATAGGCAGCCCATTTGATCCGCTCGTTCACCTTCAGCGCCGGATCGAACACCGCCTTCCTGCCGCGATCCGAAACCAGCTCGATCGCCTGGAACAGGCCACGGCCGCGGATATCGCCGACATGACGATGATTGCCGAACCGCTCCGTCAGGCCGCTCATCAACTGCGCGCCGCGCGCGACGACGTTGGACAGCAGATCGTCATCCCGGATCACCTTCTGCACCGCCAGCGCCGCCGCACACGCCACCGGATGCGCCTGGTAGGTCTGACCATGCATGAACGCGCCGGACCCCTTGCGAAAAACGTCCACGACCTTGCCGCTGATCAAAATCCCGCCAATCGGCTGGTAGCCGCCGCCAAGCCCTTTGGCGATCACCTGGATATCGGGCACGATCCCTTCCTGTTCCCAGGCATGCATCGTGCCGGACCGACCCATGCCGCACATCACCTCGTCCAGCACCAGCAACGCGCCATGCCGGTCGCACACCTCGCGCATGCGCTTGAAATACCCCGGCACCGCCGTCGAACAGCCCGTCGTCGCGCCGACGATGGTTTCGGCGAAAAACGCGCACACCGTATCCGGCCCGAGCCGCTGAAACTCCGCCTCCAGCTCCAGCCCGAGCCGGTCGACATACTGCTCGTCGCTCTCGTCATCGCGGCGGAAGCGGTACGAGAAACACGGGCTCACCAGGCTGAACGCGTCCGACAGCAGTGGCTCATAGGGTTTGCGCCGCATCATGTTGCCGCCGGCCGACAGCGCGCCGAGCGTGGTGCCGTGATAGCCTTGGCGCCGGGCGATGAATTTCGTGCGCTGCGGCTGGCCCTGCTCCAGAAAATACTGCCGCGCCAGCTTGATCGCCGCTTCGTTGCCTTCCGAGCCCGAGGAGCAAAACCAGGCATGGGTCAGACCGCCGGGCGAGCCGTCGAGGATGATGTCGGCGAGTTCTTCGGCCACCGGATTGGTGAACAGCGCGGTATGGACATAGGCCACCTTGGAAAGCTGTTCGGCGATCGCGGCATTGACCCGCGCATTGCCATGGCCCAGGCAGGCCACCGCCGCGCCGCCGGAACCGTCGATGATCTGCTTGCCATCGGCGGTATAGAGATAGATCCCCTCCCCGCGCACGGCCATGACCGGGTCGGTAAACAAGGTGCGGTGCAGAAAGCGGCTCATCGGTGATCTCCTCGGACGATAATGTCTCGGGCCGTCGTTTTCATAAGGCGCCATAGCTGATAGCACCGGCACCATTCTTGACACACCCGCCCCCCGACGTTAGCAAGCCCCCGCCTTCCGGCAAGGTGTCTTGCCAAGGGACGAAGAGATGAGTGGAAAGAAGGGTGGCAGCGGCGGTTCCTTCGAGGAACGGTTGACGACCGCTCGGCGCAAGCGGGGGCTCGATGCCCCACCGAAGAAGCCGGGGCAACCTGGCGGCGACGGTCCATCGATGATGGGGATCGGCTTGCGCGTGGGTGTGGAACTGGTGTCCGCACTGGCCGTGGCGGTTGCCATCGGCTGGGGCCTGGACAGTTTTTTCCACACGAGGCCTTTCCTCTTGATCCTGTTCGTGCTGTTGGGGGGCGCGGCTGGCTTGTTGAACGTTTGGCGCCTCCTGGGCCCCAAGCCGAACAAGCCGGCGAAGTGATGCAAAGCGGGGTTCCGGCCCCGCGGACTTGACCAAGGGACGCGGTTGGCGCGGCCCGGCAGAACGAAGGACGACCACTGTGGCGGCCGGACATACGATCGACGCGCTCGGGCAGTTCGAGCTTCATTCCGTGCTGGGCCCCGTGGGCGCCTCGGTCGGCTTCTCCGAATCGACGTTCATGATGGTCGTCTCAAGTGCCCTCACGCTGATCCTCCTCGGCGTTGGCATGAGCGCCAAGGCGGTGGTGCCGGGTCGTCTCCAGGCCCTGGCCGAGATGCTCTACGATTTCGTCTACAAGATGTGCATCGAGCAGATCGGCGAGGAGGGGAAGAAGTTTTTCCCGTTCATCTTCACCCTGTTCATGTTCATCCTGCTCGGCAACCTTCTCGGCCTGCTGCCGTTCTCCTTCACCTACACCAGCCATATCGCCGTCACCTTCAGCCTCGCCGCACTGGTGATCGTGCTCGTCACCGCCGTGGCACTGGCCATTCATGGCTGGCACTTCTTCAGCTACTTCTTCCCCGCCGGGGCTCCGATCGCGCTCTCGCCGCTGATCGTCACGGTGGAAATCATCTCCTACCTCTCCCGTCCCGTCAGCCTCAGCATCCGTCTGTTCGCCAACATGGTGGCCGGCCACGTGATGTTCGAGGTCTTCGCGTCGTTCATCGTCATGATGGCCGGCGCCGGGGTGGTCGGATATCTGGGTGGCATCGGCCCGCTGGCGCTGAACGTCATCCTGATGGGCTTCGAACTGCTGGTGGCCTGCCTCCAGGCCTACGTGTTCGCCGTCCTCACCTGCATCTACCTCCACGACGCGGTGCACCTGCACTGACGTCAGCGCTACTGCATTCTTTTACCGCAGAATATCTTCCACCTACTCAGAAGGACTGATCCCATGGAAGTGGCCGCCGCAAAGGCTCTCGGAGCCGGTATCGCCGTCATCGCTCTTGCCGGCGTCGGCATCGGCATCGGCAACATCTTCTCCTCGCTGGTTTCCAGCGTGGCCCGCAACCCGTCCGCTCGCGACCAGGTCTTCGGCCTCGGCATTCTCGGGTTCGCGCTGACGGAAGCGGTGGCGCTGTTCGCCCTGCTGATCGCCTTCCTCATCCTGTTCACCTGATACGGGAGGGCGCGGGCATGCGCTCGCTCGCCGCGTTGACGGGTCTGGGAACCGTGCTTCTGACCTCTTCCGCCTTCGCGGAAGAGGCCAAGAAGGGCATGCCCCAGCTCGACTTCCACAATCCGCTGACGATCAGCCAGATCGTCTGGCTCGCGATCATCTTCACGGCGCTTTACGTGCTGCTGTCCAAATGGGCACTGCCGCAAGTCGAGAGCGTGCTGGCCCATCGCAAGCAGGCGATCGACGGGGACCTTGATGCCGCACGCGGCGCCAAGCAGGCCGCCGATGGTGCGATCGCTGAGCTGACCGAGGCGACCAAGGACGCGCAGGCCATCGCGCGCACCGAAATCGCCTCCGCCGTTGCTGGCGCCAAGGAAGCCGCCGACGCTCAGGCCGCGACCCTCAACGCCAAGCTCGAAGCCCAGCTCGCCGCCGCTGAAACGCAGATCGAAGCCGCGCGGGCTTCCGCCGTCGGTGCCCTGCGGCAGGTCGCGAGCGAGGCAACCACCGTCGTCGTGGCGCGTCTCACCGGCATCCATGCCGATGCGGCCGCGGTCGATGCGGCCGTCGGCTCCGTGCTCGCCGCACGGGCGGCGTAGGAGAGGCCCATGGAACAACACGAGAGCTTCTTCTCCGACCCGCGCAGCTTCGTCGCCATTGCCTTCGTCATCTTCTTCGTCCTGTTCGGCAAGAAGATCTGGGGTGCGCTGGCGGCGATGCTGGACAAGCGGGCGGACGACATCCGGGCCGAGCTGGCCGAGGCGCAGCGTCTGCGCAGCGAGGCCGAGGCCATGCTGAAGGATGCCAAGGCCCGTCGCGAGGCCGCGCTGGCCGATGCCAAGGCCTTGATCGAAGGCGCCAAGGCCGAGGCTGCCCGCGTCGCCACGGCCGCCGCCGCCGACGCCGAGCATTCCGCCGCCCGGCGCGAGCGCCAGGCGATGGACCGCATCGCGGCAGCCGAGAAGGCCGCTGTCGATGAGGTGCGGATGGCCGCCGCCGATATCGCCACCGCCGCCGCCGAGCAGGTGATCCGCACCGCGCTCACCGCGGAGGCCGGCGCCGCGCTGGTGGACAAGGCGATCGGCGGTCTCACTGCCGCGCTGGCGACCAAGCACGCCGCCTGAGTTTCCGAATCCAGCAAAACGCCGCCGGTCAGCGTCGCTGGCCGGCGGCGTTTTGCGTTCCTGGTGTAGCGGAGCAGCGCCTACCGGCTGGCCGGCCCAATCGCCTCGCGCATGGCGTTGTCGATGCGGCCGGTTGCCAAGTGTTGCGCGATCCAGGCGCGGCCGGCATCGCGCAAGGTCTCGTAGGCGGTCGGTTCGCGATGCAGGCGTAAGATGATCTCCGCCATGGCGGCGGCATCGGTGCCGATCAGGGCGCGCAGCGGTTCCGGCAGATCCATCCCCTCCGCCGCCATCGGCGAGCCGACGCACGGCACGCCGGCGGCGAGACTGTCGAGCATCTTGCCCTTGAGCCCGGCGCCATAGCGCAGCGGGGCCGCGGTCAGGCGCACGCGCGCCAGTAGCCCTTCGAGATCGTCGACCCAGCCGAGCACCTCGACCGGCCCGGCCTGATCGGCCATCGCCGCTGCACGCAGACCGGCCGGGAGATCGCTGCCGGCGAGGATCAGCGGGATCGTCGGCTCCGCGCGCCAGACCAGAGGCATCACATCCTCCAGCAGCGCATGGGCGGCATCGAGATTGGGGGCATGGCCGTAGCTGCCGACAAAGGCGACGCCACGGCGGCCGGACGCGGGCGCCGGGTCCGCGCCGAGGGGAACATCCCAGGGCACCAGCACGGTATTCGCCTCCGGCACTATGCGCCGCAACAAGGCCGCTTCGTGGCTTGAATGGGTGATCACCACGTCCGCCGCCACGGCCGCCAGCAGTTCGGCCGTGCGCAACCCGGCGGCGGCGGCCATACCCTCGGGCGCATCCAAAGCGAGCCCAGCCTCGACCGCGAAACGGCGCGCCGCGCGCAGGTGATGCAGATCGGCGAGGCAATAGAGCAGCCGCGCCGCGGGAGCCCAGCGCCGCACCAGCGCCGCGTAGCGCTGCATGACGCCGAACCGATGCAGATAAACCAGTCGCAGCCGTCCCCCCAGAACCCGCAGCACCTCCTCCACCGAGCCTGCCCAGGGCGCATGCCAGCAGGTAATCCCCAGTGCCGCCAGAGCTTCCGTGCGCGCGCCGGCTGGTTCCATTGCGGCAGCGGCGACGAAATGGACGTTGAAACCGAGTCGCATCAGGCTTCGCATATGCGAGATCGCGGCGTTGGACCCCGCATCGCGCTGCGCCGCGGGCACGCCCTCGTCGATGAACAGTGCCAACGGCCGGGGATCGGCCGCCGGCACCGGCAGCGCCGTGGTCGCGTAGCGGGCGAGCCGGGAGCGGACCGGTTCCGGCAGCCGTCCGCCCTGTGCCATCAGCAACGAAGCCGCCTGCTCCGCCAGGGCGGCGACGAGCATGGTCAGCTCGCCGGGGTTCGCCGTGGCGGCCTGGCGGACGGCCTCATCGAGCCCGGCCTGCCATGGTGACGCGGCCCCGGCGACCAGACGAGCCGGGGATCCCGCCAGTTCCCGTCCGTCGACGGCATGACGCAGTCGGCACTCGGACCCCGCCGGGAGGCCACGCGGCAGCAGGAGCGAAAACGCATGGTGGCCGGTGCCGATCCCCGCCGCGGCCAGATCGGGCCGGAAGCCGCTGGCGGCGAACACGCCGGTGGGCTGTCCGTCGATGAGCAGTTCGAGGGTCACGGCCGCGTTGGGTGCCGCGGGGTCTCTCGCCCAGCCGATCAGGATGGAGGTCGTCGCCGCCTCGATCAGGCCATTGAGGGGCGGGGCGCCGGATGCGGGCTGATCAGGTTCCATCGCTTTCGTTTCGGACATTCCTGGTCGGCCGGCAAGGTCGCAGGACAGACGGGTCATCAAGGGGACGTCAGGCCAGCGCGATCTCCTGATAGCCGCGCGCCGCCACGTCGTCGCACCAGGCGCGGTAGGCGGGGGCGCTGCCGCTGTAGCGGGCGATGATGCGGGTCTGCTTGCCTTCGACGTTGGAGTTCACGCCGGTGAACCAGGAGCTGATTTCGTTGGAGAGCAGGCCGGTGCCGACCGCCTTGACGTGGCTGGTCCAGGCTTGCACGGCCTCGGGCCGCGCGTCGGCGCGGGTCAGGCCATGGGTCTGCATATAGGCAACGATATCGGTCACCCAGTCGACGTTGTATTCAATGCTGCGGGGGATGTTGCCGAGCGCGGTGTGCGGGCCCATCAGCATGAACATGTTGGGGAAGCCCTCGACCAGCACCCCCATGAAGGTCTGGGGGCCGGCCGACCACGTGTCCTTGAGGCGCTGTCCGTCGCTGCCACGAATGTCGATGCGGTCGAAGCTGCCGGTGATGGCGTCAAAGCCGGTGGCGTAGATGATGATGTCGAAGTCGTAGGCGCGGTCGGTCGTTTTGATGCCGGTTTCGGTGATGCGTTCGATCGGGGTCTCGTTGATGTCGACGAGCAGGACGTTGGGATGGTTGTAGACTTCGTAATACCTGGTTTCGAGCGGAACCCGGCGGGTGCCGAAGCCGTGGTTTTTGGGGATCAGCTTTTCGGCGACGGCCGGGTCCCGCACCCGTTCGCGG
The DNA here is from genome assembly GCA_903928895.1 of uncultured Rhodospirillales bacterium. Lineage (GTDB taxonomy): Bacteria > Pseudomonadota > Alphaproteobacteria > Acetobacterales > Acetobacteraceae > CAIYPH01. The sequence goes on from CAIYSR010000011.1 coordinate 8,311, forward strand.
ATTTTGCGGGCGACGAATTCGGTGATTTCGGCGTTGGCGGCGCGGTCGGTCAGGATGTCGCGGAAATTGCCCTGCCAGATGCCGAAGCCACGCTCGGCATAGAGCTTCTCGAAGAAGGCCTCGCGCTCCGCCGGGGAGACTTCGAAGGTGCCGCGCGGATCGGGGGTGTGGAGGAAGCAGGCGAAGGTCTCGCGGCAGCGCGCGAACATGGCGGGATAGTTCGCCTTGATCTCGGCCTGCGCGGCGGCGTCGATCGGCCCGTTGTGGAGGGGGGCGCACCAGTTGGGATTGCGCTGGAACACGGTCAACTGGGCCGCGGTCTTGGCGACCTCCTGGATGGTCTGCACCCCGGTGGACCCGGTGCCGATCACCGCCACGCGCTTGCCGGTGAAATCGACCTTCTCGTGCGGCCATCGGGCGGTGTGGTAGGCGGCGCCGGCGAAACTGCCGACCCCTTCGATGCGCGGCAGGGTCGGCGCCGAGAGCGGGCCGATCGCGGTGATGAGCAGGCGCGAGGTGTGGCGCTCGCCATTTTCCAGCGTGGTCGTCCATCTGCGCGTGGCATCGTCGTAATGGGCGGAGACCACGCGGCTGTGGAACTGGATGTCGCGCCGCAGGTCGAACTTGTCGGCGACGAAATCGATGTAGCGCAGGGTTTCGGCCTGGGGGGCGAAATGCTCGGACCAGTTCCATTCCTGCAACAGTTCGGCGGAGAACGAGTAGCCGTAGGAATAGCTTTCCGAATCGAAGCGGGCGCCGGGGTAGCGGTTCCAGTACCAGGTGCCACCAACCCCGGAGCCCGCCTCCAGCACAAGCACGCGTAGCCCGAGCTGGCGCAGGCGGAGGAGCTGATACATCCCGGACATGCCGGCGCCGATGATGATGACGTCATGATCGAGCACCGCGGCGGTCGCGGGTTGGGCTTCAAGCGCGGTGTTCATTTGGCGTCTCCTCACTTCGCGGCGGGCAAGGCCGCCTACATCCGTGCCACCGCCGCGAACCCGGCATCGGCCGCCGCCAGTGCCGCGTCGATGTCGGCCGGCCCGTGCGCGGTGCTCAGGAACATGTTGTGCTTGGGGTGAAAATACGCACCCGCACGCAGCGCGGTGGAGCAGAACCGGTTGGCCTTGGCGAGGTCCGCGTCGGCGTCGAACAGGACCAGCGGCATCTGCACCGGGCCGGTCTGGCGGATCGGGGTGCCGTGGCGCGCGGCGAGGGCGGCCATGCCGTCGCGGAAGCGCTGACCCATCGCCTGCATGTGGCCGATGCCGTCGTCGCGCTTGAGCGCGGTGACGGTGGCGACCGCGGCGGCCATCGGCACGGCGGCGGTCCAGAACGAGCCGGTGGAGAAGGTTTTTGTCACGGGCGCGCGAAACCGGTCATTGCCGGTGATGGCAGCCAGGGGGTGGCCGTTGGCGATGGATTTGCTCCACGCCGCCATGTCCGGCCGCACGCCGAGACCCTCCCAGGAACCGCCGAGATGCAGGCGGAAGCCGGCGCGGACGTCATCGATGATGAGCGCGGCGCCGGTGGCGTCGCAGAGTTCGCGGGCGCGGCGGGCGAAGTCCGGCGTTGGCATTTCCTGGTCGAAGCCGACATCGTGGCGGAAGGCGGAGACCAGGATGGCGGCGAGATCGTCGCGGTTGCGGTCCACCGCCGCGTCCAGGCTGGCGACGTCGTTGAACACGTAGTGGTCGATATGGGCGCGGTCCTCGGCGGTGACGCCGGAGAGGGAGGGCGATGTCCAGGGCACGGCGCCGTGGTAGGCGCCTTTGGCGACCAGGACTTTGCGGCGGCCGGTGCCGGCGCGGGCGAAGGTGACGGCCATGGTGGTGGCGTCGGTGCCGTTTTTCTGGAACTGGACCCAGTCGGCATGGGGGATGGTGTCGACCAGGAGTTCGGCGAGTTCGACCATCGCCTCGCCCGGCCCGTTCTGGCAGTCGCCGAGGGCGGCCTGGCGGGCGGCGGCGGCTTCGACCTCGGGGTGATGGTGGCCGAGCAGGACCGGGCCCCAGGAGCACATGAAGTCGATATATTCGTTGCCGTCGACGTCTCGGATGCGGCAGCCCTGGGCGGAGGCGAAGAATTGCGGGTAGCCCTCAGGCATGTTGGCGGCGTTCTGGTGACCCCACATCCCGCCGGGGACGACTTTGGCGGCGCGGGCGCGCAGTTCGGAATCCTTGGCGTTGTGCAGCATCGGGGCCTCCATGACGCGGATGAACGATGCTAGGCCATCGACGGCAGGTACGACCATCCCTGCGGCGGGCGCGGCGGTACCCGCTGCTTTTCGCCATGCCAGAGTGCCCGCCCGGCGAGATCCATGCCCCAGGCGGCGGGGATGCCCTGCACTTCGAGGCCGCCGGCGGCGCGGGCGCGGTAGGCGACATGGTGATGGCCGTGGACCACGAGACGCGCGCCCATGGCGGCGGCGAGATCGTCCAGCACCCCGGCACCGCTGGGGTGGCTCGACGGCGCCTCATGGGTGATCAGCACGTCCGCGCGCTGGGTGGCGAGGGCCTCGACATCCTCGGGCCAGATCGCCAGCGTGGCGAGCGAGAAGGCCAGGGCCGCGGCCGAATCCGGGGTCCAGCCGGGGCCGAGGGTGGCCATGTCGGCGGCGAGGTCGCGTCGGGCGTGGAGGCGGGGCGGTTTTGGGGGATGCCAGACGCGGGTGTTGAAGGTGCCGCCGAGGCCGGCGATGCGCAGGCCGCCGCGCTCGACCACGCGGCCGTGCAGGGCGCCTTCGGTGGTGATGGGGTTGCGCGCGGGGTCGGCGAGGTTGTGCCACATCTCCTTCCCGCCGTCGGAATCGTGGTTGCCGTGGATCCAGAGCAGATCGGCGCCGTGGGCCAGGATCGGCGCGGCCAGGACATCGAGCGGTGCGTGGCATTCCATGTCGCCGAGCAGGATGACATGGCGCGCCGGCCGCGCCATCGCCGCGAGGCCGCGCTGGACCAGGTCCCAGCGGCGGTGGATATCGCCGATCAGGATGATTTGGTGGCCGTCGAACGGGTTCAGATCAGGTCCCCTCGCGTCGGCCACCGAAGCTGGCGACCCGGCCGACGGTGTCCGGATCGAGGAAGCCGCGCACGGTGGCGGCGGTCTCGGCGGCCAGCGCGGCCTCGATGCTGGGCGAGGGCGTGGCGAGGATGCGCTTGAGGTCGTGCACCGGGCCGCGCGGCAGGGCGGCGATGCGGTGGGCCAGGGCCAGCGCGGCGGGGAGAGGCTGTCCGTCCGGCACGGTTTTCCAGATCAGGCCCCATTGATGGGCCTCGGCGGCGGTGAATTTCTCGCCCAGCATGATCATCTCCCGCGCCCGCTGCATCCCGACCAGGCGCGGCAGCAGGTGGGTCACGGCGCCGGTGACGAAGACGCCCCAGGAGATCTCGGGGAAGAAGAATCTTGTGCCCTCGGCGGCGATGGCGAAGTCGCAATTGATCACCCATTCGAGCCCGCCGCCGACGGCCCAGCCGTGGATGGCGCCGATCACCGGGGTGCCGCCCAGCACCATGGCGCGGGTGACGTCCTGGATGCGGTCGATATAGGCGTGGACCTCGGCTTCGGTGCCGAGCTGCTGCTCGAACTCCTTGAGGTCGTCGCCGGAGCAGAAGGCACGGCCGGCGCCGGTCAGCACGATGGCGCCGATCTCAGCGTCGGCATCGGCGGCGGTGAGCGCGGCGACGAGGTCGTCGAGCAGGGCCGGGGTGATGGCGTTGAGGCGCTCGGGGCGGTTGAGGGTGAGGATGCGCACGCCGGCGCCGGTGTCCTCGGTCAGGACGGTTCGGGTCATGGGGCGGGGTTCCTGATCACGCGGCGGGTCTTGCCGTCGGTCCGCTCGAAACTGCCGAAGGGCAGCAGGGTGAGGCGCGCGGTCAGGCCGAGCTCGCGTTTGATCTCGGCCTCGACGGCCGTGGCGAGGCCCGGCGGGGCGGGGGTGCCTTCGGCGAGTTCGGCGGAAACCGGCAGAACGTCGTACGGGCCTGGCCCGTCCAGCACGATGCGGTAGTCTCCGCCGAGGGCGGGATTGCGGTTGAGGATCGCTGCGATCTGCACGGGGAAGGCGTTGATGCCGCGCACCACCACCATGTCGTCGCTGCGTCCGGTGACGCGGAAGCGGGGCGCGGTGCGGCCGCAGGCGGCCGGGCCGGTGCCGGTGAGGGTGACGATGTCACCGGTGCGGAAGCGGACCAACGGCTGGCATTCGCGGCTGACATGGGTCAGCACCAGTTCGCCGCTTTCGCCTTCGCGCCAGGGCAATGGCGCCCCGGTCGCGGGGGCGACGAGTTCGGGGTGGAGGACGTCGAGCGCCATGAAATGCAGGTCGTTGTCGATCTCGCTCTGCCCGGCGAAATTGCAGAACACGTCGGACACGCCGTAGTTGGCGTTGCGCACCTTGAAGCCCCAGGTGGACTCCATCCGGTGGCGGAAGGCAGGGTCGTCGACCCCGGCCTCGCCGCCGAACAGGCCGAGCCGCAGGCCGAGATCGGCGGGTTTCAGGCCGGCGAAGTCCTCGGCGATCACCCGTTCGAGCACGGCGGGATAGGAGGGCGTGCAGGAGATCGCGGTGATGCCGAGGTCCTGGATGGTTCGCACCAGCAGCCGCGTCTCGCCGACGCCGAAGGGGATGACGGTGGCGCCGGTGGCCTCCAGGGTCATGTGGTCGGTCAGCCCGCCCATCCACATCCGGTAGTTCAGGCAATGGACCACGCGGTGGCCGGGTCCGAGGCCGCTTGCCCCTTGCGCCCGGGCGCCGACCACCGCGGTCTCGTGCGCATCGCGGGTGGAGAGGGCGATGTTCATCGCCGTGCCAGTGGTGCCCGAGGTGCGATGCACCCGGTTCACGCCGGCGGGGTCGGCGGCGAGGTAGTCGCCAAACGGCTTGTGGTCGCGCTGGCTGGCGCGCAGCATCTCCTTGTCGCTGAGCGGCAGGGCGGCGATATCCTCGAGCCGCGAGGGCAGGGCGATTCCGGCCCATAACCGGCGGTAGAGCGCCGAGCGGGCGGCGACATAGGGCATCTGGCGCGCCCAGCACGCCTGACGATGGGCGGCGAGGTGCGCCAGATCCGCGAAATCCGCATTCTCGACCAGCATCGATGCTCCTGGGCACGGCGTGTTCAGGTTAGGACAGCCATCGTGCCCTGCCTAGTTTCAGCTCCACGAGCGCGATCGGCAGTGCCGCCAGGGCGCCGAGGCCGATGAACAGAGCGAGGATCGCCCTCCATTCCCAGCCGTGATCCACCAGCAGGCCCCAGGTGAACGGAGCCGTCGCCGTGGCAAGACTTGAATACATCGCCACGAAACTCCGCATCGCGCCCAGATTCGCGGTGCCGAACAGTTCCGCCCAGATCGCCGTGCCGGTGGTCTTGGCGATGCCGCCACTGATCCCGATCAGCGCCAGCGCGACCGGCACCGCCGAGGGCGCCGACAGGAAGGCCAACACCGCCATGCCGAGCAGGAGCGGCCATGGATGGAGCGCGAACAATATCCGGCCGGAAAACCGGTCGATCAGGCTGCCGGACAGGAACAGCGCCGCCACGTGGCTGATCGCCATCACCGGATAGCTCGCCGCGATCAGCCCACCCGGCCAGCCCCGCGCCTCGGCAATGGAAGCGGCGTAGAACAGGATGCCGGTCAGCATGAACGGCAGCAGCGCAAAAGCCGGCAGGGCGGCCCAGACATAGCGGCTGCGGGCGAGGATGCCCAAAGCGCCGATCAGTCGCGCCAGATGGCCGCCGCTTTGCGTCGCCCGTCGCGGGTCCGCCGGCATGCGGCGCGCAAGCCACCACGCCGTGGGCAGAACGGTTGCCACCAACACCAGCGCGATACCCTCATAGGTGCCGCGCCAGCCGAAGGCCACGATTGCCGCCGCCACGGTGATCGGCACCAGCGCGTCCGCCAGCGGCAGCCCCAGCCCGGTGATGCCGAGTGCCCGCCCGCGATCCGCGGTGAAGGCGCGGGCGGTGGCGGTCGCCTCGATGTGGACCATCAAGCCCTGCCCGCTCAGCCGCAGCAGATAGAAGCCGAACGCCAGCACCGCGGGATGCGGGGCCAGCGCCAAAACCATGCAGCCGGCGGCCAGGCCGGCGATCGTGGCGGCGCTGAACTGGCGCAGGGGGACGACATCGATGAAATGCCCGATTGCCAGCAGCGTGGCCGCCGAGGCCAGGTTGGCGAGCAGATACAGGCCCCCGACCTCGGCCGCCGACAATCCGAAGCTTGCCGAGAACGATGGGATGAACAGCCCGACGACGATGGTCTGCCCAGGCGCGGAGCAGAATGTGTGAAGCCCGCCGAACAGCAGGGCACGCCAGTTGCGGCTGACGAACGCCGCCGCGGCGGGGCGGTGGGGCGCGGCGGGCATAGACTCAGCGGCTGGGGAGCGGGCTTCCGGCGGTGTGGCGAAGCTGGTCGATCGCCTTGGAGACCCGATACCACAGGGACCACCCCGCCATATCGCCCTGTTGCGAGCGTTCCTGCGCGAGTTTCAGCGCGCGCGTGGTGGCGATGGGTCCATGAACCCGCAGCATGAGGAGCGCGGCGCGGCGCTCCTTGGAGATCGCAGTTACCATGTCGGCGGTCGAATCCTGTGAGTGATCGAGATCCACAGCCTAGGTCAGGTTTCCTGCCGAACACGCCGCACATTCGGCAACCCAGCCCTGCTGGATAATCAGGGTTGGCGCGCCGGATCCGGCGTTTCGCGGAACCGGCCGGTCAGGTCGACGAGGGGTAGCAGGCGCTCACGGAGATGAGCGGCGAGGCGAAGGGTGCCGGCAGGGTCAGGGCGCCCCAGAACTGGTGAGATATCGTGACGATAGCGGCCTTGCCCGGGGCGCCGTTGCAGGAGGCCGCCGTGGTGACGGTGACCTCGGCCTTGACGATCTCGTCGGGTACCAGCCATTCGCCCACCGCCTTGGCGGCGAAGTCGGCGACATCGGGACAATCGGCGCTGCCGATGGCGGAGCAGCGCGCGGCGATGGTCGCGGCCGACTGCATCGCGTTCTGCGTCCACAGCACGAAGCCGAGTTCGAGGATGGCGAAGGTGATGGGGAAGAAGATCGCCGAGATGATGACGAATTCGAACGCCTGCGCGCCGCGCCGGTCCGAACGGAGGCGCCGAGCGAGACCACGGGGCTTCATTGCACCCTCAGGGTCAGGTTCTCGTACATGGTGGTCGACAGGTATTGGCTCAGCACCGGGAAGATCGGCGCGTAGGTATAGCTGGTCTGGATGTTCACGTAGGTGCCGGGCAAGGTGCTGTTGCTGACGCATTTGATCGCACAGGCCTGGACCGCGACGGTCGGCGGGTTGCTGCCGGTCAGGCAATAACAGGACGGTCCGGTGACGGTCACCGTCGTGCCGGTGAAGGACGCGCCGATCACATTGGTGACCGCCGCCTTGATGTTGGTGTTGGCGCCGGTCGCCGTACCATAGAGCATGGCGTACTGGGCACCATAGGCCACGGCATCGACCATCCGCCCCCGGGTCCAGATGTAGAGTCCGAAATCGGCGGTGCCGCCGATCAGGGTCAGCAGGATCGGGAAGATGAAGGCAAACTCGATGATGGAATTGCCTCGCCTGCGGGCGAGCATGCGCTGGAGGCGGCGCCAGGGGGTGCGAGGGTCTACCATGTGAACACTGTCAGGCCTGGGAGTTGGCTGCGCCGGGCGCGGGCGAACCATGGGGTTGGCACGAGAACGCGTCCGATCAGGATTTCGTCGTCGTCATCGAGATAGAGCACCACCCCGCGGCCCGAGGCAATGAGGGCGGCGAGTGCGCCGGTGTCGATCGTCGTGGCGCCGGAGACGTCGCGTTCGAGGCGATCGGCCAGGGTGACGGGCAGGGCCGGATCGGCGATCCAATGACGCAGCGGGCGGCGCAGCTTGCCATCGCTGTAGAAGGCGAGGCCCAAGGGCGCCGCATGGGGACCCGCGACCAGGACCGGGCCATCGGCGATGGTCGCCGGATTTGCCGCCAGGAGGGCGCGCCAGTCGGGCTTGTGCTGGGCGGGATCGAGGACGTTGTTCCACATTCCCATGCCGAGGCAGGCGGCGTAGAGCGTGCCGCCCCAGGCCCGGGCCGGCCAGGGGAGCGTGCCGGTCAGGATATGGGCGGCACACAGGGCGATCGGGACCGACAGCCAGAGCCCGACGCGCGGGATCAGGATCGGCCGGGCCAGGCTCACCGCCGCGAGCAGCAGAACGAACAGAAGCGGGAACACCAGCAGCACCACACGGGCCGGGCCGTCGCGCAGTGTGCGGCCGGCCAGCACCACGAGGCTGATCGCGGTGACGGAAGCGAGGCCCATCTCCGCCAGGAGCTGCGCGTTGGCCGCCGCATCGCCGAAGTCGGTCCGCACCATGGGGCCGATGAGCAGATAGCGGCTGAGCAGGATCGGGGTATCGATGCCGAATTTCGGCATCCAGGCGATGTTGTCAGACCCGGACTGGCGGGCCAACGCAAGCAAAACCGGCGCGGCGGCGGCTCCGGCGGCAAGCCCGGCGCCAACGAGGCGGCGCAACGCGGGGCCCGGATTGGGACTGAGGGCAAGACCGAGCAAGGTGGCGAGGCCGAGGGCGGCGACCGCGAAGGCGCCGGTGGCATGGGTGTGGAGCAAGCCGGCGGCGCCGAGGGCGAACCAGGGGGCGGCCGTACGGGGCGGAGTCCCTGGGCCGTGCGCGGCGCGCAGCAGGCGGTGGGCGCCGAGCATCGCCAGGGCGGCAAACGGCGTGAGCAAGGCATAGGCACGGGCCTCGTGGGCAAAGACGATCTGCACCGGGGTGATGGCGAGGAACAGCCCGCCGAGCAGGGCCACGCGGGTTCCGCCGGTTTCCCGGCCGAGCTTCAGGGCGAGCGCCACGGCGGCAAACGCGGCGATGGCCGACGGCATGCGGGCGGCGGCCTCGGACACGCCGAAAATCGTCGTCCATCCTTTAAGGAGCAGATAGTGCAGCGGCGGGTTGGTCTCCGTTCGCATGCCTTCGCCGAGCAGCCAGGCCACCGGCTGGCGGATCCAGGTCAGCGAGAAGAGCTCGTTCTTCCAGAACCCGTCGGCGCCGATGCCATGCAGCCGCAACAGGACGGCGACACCGAGCACCGTGACCGTGATGATCCGGGGATACCGGCCCGCCAGGTCGGCAGGACCCATAAGGGGCCGTTCGCGGAGGGCAGCGTCGCACATCTGAACTTGCCGGGCACCGGGTCGGCCGGATCGCCCCATGCGGTCCGGCACTCTTCCTTATTCGCTAGGCCATGCGTTGTTAAGGCGACGTTTGCAGTCGAGGGAAAAGCCGGTGTCCCGGCGCATGGGCAGAATTTGTCAGAATATGTTAAGTTTCCCGGCCATCGCGTTGTTCACGCCGGCGTGAGAACAATCAATTGACAAATCATCAAACATATTTTTACACTAGAAAACTCTCATTTTTGTCACACGGGATGTAAATTGCGGGAAGAGAAAACATGACGACGGGATTACCATCATGCGTATCCTCCTCGCCCAAGGGCATACGGCAGAAGCAAAAGTGACGTCCGCGCTCCTCGATGCGAACGGTGCGGTGGTTGATCACGTGCGGAACGGACGCGATGCCCTCGTGTATTTGCGAACCTATGAGTACGATCTGGTCGTCCTGGATCGTTCCCTCGCCGATGGTGACGGAACCGATGCGCTGCGCCGCCTGCGCGCGCAGGGATTTGCGGTGCCGGTGATGATGGTGGCCGATTTCAGCACCGGGAAGTCGCGGGCACAGTCGCTGCGGCTGGGCGCGGACGACATGATCGCCAAGCCGTTCGATGACGAGGAATTCCTCGCCCGGGTCGAGGCGATCGTGCGGCGGCGCAATGGGTTCACCCAGTCCGTGCTGCGGGTTGGTCCGCTCGAGATCGACATGTCCAGCCGTGAGGTTCGGGTCGACGATCAGCCGCTCGGGGTGACGCGCAAGGAATTCGCCATTCTCGAACTGATGGCGCTGCGCAAGGGCCGCGTGATCCCGAAGCAGAGCTTCCTCGAGCACCTCTACAGCGGGCTCGATGGGCCGGAGACGCGGGTGATCGACGTTTTCATCTGCAACCTGCGCAAGAAACTGGCGGGCTGGGGCTGCGATCATCTGATCGATACCGTGCGTGGGCACGGCTACATCATGCGCGATGTCACGGCGGGCGGGGCGGATGTGATCGCGATCCCTCTCGGCGCGCCGACCGACGCGCCGCACCGTGCGGCTGGGTGAACGGCGGGCCTGACCTGATTGCGCCGGGCCGTTTCAGGGGCCGGCGCATGGTGGGAGGGCCTGATGGCAGCCACCGCAGCGCGGCGCGGCGTAATTGTATGCCCCCGATCGACGCACAGATGCGCCGGGAGCGTGGCGCATGACCATCCTGCGCCGCCGCCTGATGTCGGCCGCCGGGCTGGCGAGCCCGATCGGATATCTGGCCTTTGCGATCGCGCTCGGCATGGTGGTGCTCGCGCTCGGCGCGGTGGTGCTCGATCGCGAGCGCAGCCAGCAGCGCGCCGCCGGCACCGCCGAGGCGGTCGCGGATATCGCGCGACGGCGCATGATCGATGTGTTGAGCCGGACCGACGCGACGTTGCGCGCGGTGGCGGATGCCGCCGGCGGTCCATCGGCGCAGATCGAGGCCCTCATCGCCGCACGGCGACAGGCCGAGCCGCGGCTGCTCGCGGTCTACCTGCTCGGCGCGGACAATGTGGTGCTGGCGGGTTCGGCCGGCGGCACGGCGCGGTCCGCCTCGCTCGTTCCGGCCTGTCTGGGGAAGGACCAGCCGGAAGCGGAGCAGGTATTCCTGCGCGCGATCGCCGTGGAGCCCACCGCCGGCACCGCGCTCCGCGGCCTGTGCGTGACGCACGGGTTCCGCCGTGATGGCCGTGCCGGCGCCGTGATGGCCGTCATGGCCGCCGACCTGATCGGCGCCCAGTTCGCCGATCTGAGCGTTGGCCGCCACGGCGCCGTCGTGTTGCTGGATGAGAGCACCCGGCCGCTGGCCCTGGTCGCGCCCGGCGGCGCGGTTGTGCTCAACCCCGCCGAACCGCCGGCGCCTCTGGCGGGATGGACGGATCTGAGCGGCGGCAAGGTCGCCATCGCCCAGCCGGGCAACGGGATCGTCGAGGCGAGGAGCATCGAGCGGCCCTTCGGCGCCATCCTGGCGGTGGTGATGCCGGCCGAGGATGTATTGGCCGAATGGTGGTCGCGCAGCCTGTTCGTGGGCAGTTCGAGCGCGCTGGTGATCTTGTTCCTGGTCCTGGCCACAACGGCGGTGATGCGGTGCGAGCGGCGCGAGCGGCAGCGGTTGGAGCTGCTCGGCACGCTCACCCTCGATCTTGAGAGCGGGTCCGACGCGGCCGCACTGTCGCGGCACGTGGCAGAGGCGGCGTGCGCCTTGACCGGATGCCGGGAGGTCGCGGGCGAGCCCACCGAGGCGATGCGCCCGCCGACCTTGACGCTGCCGGGCGCACGGTTCGTGCGGATGGGCACCCAGGTTCTCGCTTCCCCGGACACAGGCGGATTCTCGGCGCAGGACCTGACGTTGTTGACCATCCTGTCGCGGATCGGGACGGTCCATGCCCATACCGCCGACCGGCTGGGCGAGGCGGACGCGACACTGGCGGCGCAGGAGGCCCGGGCGGAAAACTACCGCGGCGAAGTCGAGGTCCTGCTGCTCGAAATGTCGGACGCGATGCTCACGCTCGACCATCACTGGCACATCACCGGGACCAATCGCAACGCCGACCGCCTGTTCGGCGAATACGCCGAGGATGTCCGCGGACGCCTGCTCTGGGACGTCTTTCCGGAATTGGTGGGGGGGCCGTTCGAAGCCGAATGCCGCCGTGTGGCGGCCCGCCGGCTGCCCGGCGAGTTCGAACTGAAATGGCTGCGGACCGAAACCGTGCTGATGGTGAATGTCCATCCGCGGCCGTCCGGGGTGGCAGTGTATCTGCAGGATATCAGCCGCCAGGTGGCAACCGACGACCCCCTGCGCGATGGTGCGAAAATGGAGGCGATCGGGCGCCTCACCGGCGGGATCGCGCATGATTTCAACAACCTGCTGACGGTGATCCTGGGCAACATCGAGATGCTGGACTTCGAGCTGCCGGAGAGCGGCGAAGTGCGCGAGATGCATGAGCAGATCCGCAAGGCGGCGCTCAGCGCGGCCGAGCGGACGCACCAGATGCTGGCGTTCGCGCGGCGCCAGCCGCTGGCACCGCGCGAAGTGGATGTCGGCCGCCTCGTCACCGGGCTCGACGGGCTGTTGCGACGGGCGATGGGGGTGGAAAGCACGCTGGAAATCGTCGCCCCCGCCTCGCTGTGGACTGTGCGGGTCGATCCGACGCAGCTCGAGAACGCGATCGTCAGCCTCGCGCAGAACGCCCGGGACGCGATCCCGGCCGGTCGGGGTGGGCGGCTCCTCGTCGAATGCGCCAATATTGCCATCCGCAAGCCCGAGATTGACCGGTTCGGCGAACTGCGGCCGGGCAACTACGTGGTGATTTCGCTGTCTGACAACGGCGTCGGCATCCCCCGCGACGTGCTGGGCAAGGTGTTCGAGCCCTTCTTCACCACCAAGTCCGGCGGGCAGGGCACCGGGCTGGGGCTGGCCATGGTGTACGGCTTCGTCATGCAGTCCGGCGGCCATGTCCGGCTGGTCAGCGAAGAGGGCCGTGGCGCCACGGTGCGGCTCTATCTGCCGGCCGCGGGTGAGGTCGCCAAGCGAGGCAGCGATCCGAGCGCCGGGCGCGGTCAGAACCAGGCGACAATGCACACCACCGGGGAACGAATTCTCGTGGTGGAGGATTCGGAGATGGTGCGCAGCTACGCCCATAACGTCCTGGTCAGCCTGGGCTACGGGGTCACCAGCGTGTCCGACGGCGCGGACGCGGTGGCGCGGATCGAAGCCGGGGAGCGGCCGAACCTGCTCCTCACCGATGTCCTGCTGGCCAACGGCATGGACGGGGTCCGGGTGGCGGCGGAGGTGGTGCGGCGCCTGCCCGGGCTGCCGGTGATCTACATGTCCGGCTATGTCGAGAATATCGACATTGGCCAGCTCGACCTCGATCCGCAACGCAACCTGCTGCTGAAGCCGTTCCGCCGCACCGCGCTGGCGCGCATGGTACGGGAGCGGCTCGATAGCGTCTGACCATACTATCGGCGGCCCGAAACAAGCCGAATGCATGATCACCGCAACTATTCGAAAATCGAACGAAGGCCAATTTGGGGCCGTGACGTCGGACGTTTCACGGATTGTTGCGCCGGTCCGGATCGCGTGTTAACGATTCGCCATGAAATTTGACAATTCTATCCCCGGAAGCAACGTTGATCTGGTGCCGGAGCCCACGGTGTTGCTGGTCGAGGATCATCCCGACGTGGCGTAGACGATCGTGCGCTTCATCGAGCGCAGCGGCCTGCGGATCGACTGGGCCAAGAACGGCGCCGAGGCCATCCGCATGAAGGACAGCTTGCGCCCCGATATCGTGCTGGTCGATCTGACCCTGCCGGATGTCGATGGCGGCAAACTGGTCAAGCGCTTCGCCGACCAGGGCGACTGCGGCGTCATCGTCGTATCCGGACGGGCCGACGAGGTCGAACGCATCGTCGGGATCGAACTCGGGGCCGACGACTATGTGACCAAGCCACCGCCGCTGCGTGAACTGCTGGCCCGCATCCGCGCGGTGCATCGCCGCACCTTGCGGGCGGCGCCCCCGGCGAGCGAACCGATCGCGCCACCGAGCCCGGCGCCCGCCGAGATTGTGCTGGGCGGCACCCGGATCGACCTGCGGCGGCGCACGGCCATCAACGCCGCACTGGGCGCGGTGCATCTGACGGCCGCCGAGTTCGCCGCCCTGGAACTGCTGGTCGGTTCGGCGCCGAACCCGGTGTCGCGGGAGACGTTGTGCAGCCACGCGCTGCGCCGGCCGTATCATGCCGAGGACCGGGGCGTGGATCAGCTGATTCTGAGCCTTCGGCGCAAGCTGTTTGCCGACGACTCCGCGCTCAGCGTGATCGTCTCGGTCCGCGGGCAAGGCTATGCTATCGCCGCCGACCGGGACTTGATGCTGGCGCCCGACCCGGGCGCATAGACGGATTTTGGCGCGCGAGGCGTCAGGACGGCGTCTGCTGACAGGCGGGAGACATTCAATGGGGCCACCGCGGTGGCTTGCGATCGCCCTGCTGGTCTGGGGTGCAGGCACGCCTGGCGCCCCGGGCGCGGCAGCCTCGCCGCTGTCGGACGCGCTCTCGTGCAACGACGCCGCGGTCGTGGCGGAGCGGGCCCACGCGTTGCCCCAGGGGCTGCTCGGGGCGATCGGACGGGTGGAGAGCGGGCGATCGGATATTGTCAGCGGCGCGGTCTTGCCCTGGCCCTGGACCATCAATGTTGCCGGCACCGGCCGGACCTTCGCCGACAAGGCCACCGCGCTGCGAACGGTCGCGGCCCTGCAGCAGGCCGGCTTCCGATCGATCGATGTCGGCTGCTTCCAGATCAACCTGCTGCATCATCCGGCTGCCTTCGCCTCGCTCGATCAGGCCTTCGATCCGCAGGTCAATGCGACCTACGCGGCAGGCTTCCTGCGCCGGCTGCTGGCGCGCGAGCAGTCATGGGAGGCCGCGATCGCCTTCTACCATTCCTCCACGCCCGGACTGGCCGATCGCTATCGGGCCCAGGTGCTGGCGAGTTGGGGCGCCGAGCAAGGCGCGGCCCGACCAGCGGCTGCGACGGGCCCGCGGGTCGCCACCATGACTGGGGAAGTGAAAGTCTGGACGATGACACGTCAGGTATTGGGGATCGGGGTGTGGACGGCGGTGAATCCTGGCATCCGCACGACAAAGTGACAAAACGTAAAACGAGGGCGAAGACCTTAACATCGACTTAACGCCACAGGGGCTCATATGTCCTCGCCCGATGGACAAAACCAAGGGCATCCGCAGCCTTGGCGGCCCCACGGAAACGGATCTCACCGACACACACAGGAGATAAAAATGTTCGCTTTCGTCAAGAAGTTCCGCTCGTTCGTTGCTGGCGACCGCCGTGGCGTGACGGCCCTCGAATACGGCCTGATCGCGGCCGTCATCGGCGGCGTCGTGATCACCGCTGCCACCAACTTCGGCACCAGCCTGAGCAGCGCCTACAGCACCATCGGCTCGGCCCTGACCACGAAGGCTGCGGGCATCTAAGTTCCGGTCGACGCTTCACGCGGGATCCGGCCGGCGGGGCCGCCACTCTGCCACGCCGTGCCGGCTCCCGCGAGGACTGCGTCCGCACCTGGAGCGCCAAAGATGATCAACGATCCGGTCCTGCATTCGCTGCACCAGGGCGCTTTGATCGTCGGCGCTTTGACCCTTTGCTGTGCTGCACTGCATGACATCGCCGCGCGCACCATTCCCAATACCGCCTGCGCCATCCTCGCCGTGCTCGGCATCGGCCTGCATCTGGCGGATGGGTCGATCCTGATCTCGCTGCTCTTTGCCACGCTGGTCTTTTGCGGCTGCACGTTCTGCTGGCTGCGCGGCTGGATGGGCGGCGGCGATGTGAAGTTGCTGGCGGCTTCTTCCCTCCTGGTGCCACCCGCCGCGGTCGGCACGATGATCGTGGCGACCGCGATGTTCGGCGGCGCTGTCGCCGTGATCTATCTCGTCGCACGCAGCATTGCACGGCGGATTCCCCTGCAAGCCCCTCCCGCCCGCAGAACTCTGCTTGCGCGCGTGCTGCGGGCGGAGCATTGGAGGTTGCTCCGCGGGGCGCCGCTGCCTTACGGTTCCGCCATCGCCGCCGGAACGCTGTTCGTCCTCTTTCCAGGCTAAATCAATATGCTGCTCCGTATAACCGTGTTCGTGATGATGTCGCTGGGCCTGCTCGGCTTCGGCACTGTCGCGTGGTTGAGCATGCAGCCGCCGGCCCCGTCAGCTGCCGATGGCGGCCAGCCGGTCCCGCCGCCGGTGGTGATGGAGACCATCCTGATCGCCGGGCGCGACCTGCAGGCGGGCGCCCTGCTGAAGCCGGATGATGTCGGAACCGCCCAGGTGCCGCACGACAAATTGCCGGACGGCGCTGCGCTCGATACCTCGGCCAGCCGCCGTGTCCTGGTCGGCGGCATGATCCGCAAGCGGATTACCGCCGGCGAGACCCTGTTGCAGCGTGACATGCTGCGCCCCGGCGAGCACGGTTTTCTCGCCGCCGTACTCTCGACCGGGATGCGGGCGGCGACGATCGGCGTCGACGCCATCACCGGCTCGGCCGGCTTGATCTGGCCGGGCGACCACGTCGACGTTCTCCTGACCCATGAGCTGACCGATCCCAACCGCTCGGCCGGGCAGCGGGTCGCAGCCGAGACGGTGCTCGCCGATGTCCGCGTGATCGCGATCGATCAACAGCTGGTGCAAGGCGCCGCCCCGGGCAGCAGCGAGGCCAAGTCCGCCACCACCGTGACCCTCGAAGTGACCGGCCGCCAGGCCGAGCAGGTCTCGGTGGCGACCCGGTTGGGGCGTCTGTCGCTGGTGGTGCGCGCGGCACGAACCGCCGAACCCGAGCTGGCCGCTCCTAGCTCGGTCAAAGGCGACCCGCAGCCACCGGGCATCACCTGGGCCGGCGACGTCTCGCCCGCGCTCTCCATCGGTGCGACGTCGACCAAGCCAATCCCCAATGTCGTGCGTATCTACCGCGGCAATGCCGACGGACAGGAGTACAAGTTCTGATGAAGCGCCGAACCGGGGCGGCCGTTCGCCTCATCTTCTGCGCGGTGTTGATCGCCGCCGCCGCGGCGCATGCCGCCGGGCCGGCGCCCAGTCCAGCCTTGACACCGCAGCCGGCCGGTCTCTCGCAGTCCATCATCGTCGAGGCCGGCACCGGGCGCGTCATCATGCTCCCCGGATCGATCGCGAATGTGTTCGTCTCGGACCCCAAGGTGGTCGAGGTGCGGCCGGCCAGCCCGACCAGCCTGTTCATCTTCGGCGTCGCCGTGGGTCGCACCTCGGTCGCCACGCTGGATGCCGACGGACATCTGGTGCGGCAGCTCGAGGTGACGGTGCGGCCGTCCGCGGCGGCGTCGAGCGAGGCATCGCAGGCGATCGCGCGGGCGCTTCCGCAGACCGGGGCCAAGGTGGAAACCCAGCCCCGGCGGCTTGTGGTCACCGGCCGCGCCGCCACGCCGGCGGAAGCCCAGGCGGCCGGCAGCGCGGCCGCGGCCTATGCCGGCGAAGGTCAGACCGTCGACAATCAGATGCGGGTGCCGTCCGACATCCAGGTCGGGCTGCGCGTCCGGATCGCCGAGGTCTCCCGCAACGTGACCCGGGCACTCGGCATCAACTGGACTGCGATCGGAAATATCGGCCGGCTCGGGCTCGGCCTGGTTACCAACAACGCAATCGCGGTCTCGTCGGGCGCCGCCTCGCTGCTGCACGGGACCTATGCGGACAAGGGCGGCAACAGCATCAATGGCCTGATCGACGCTCTCGCCAACGACAATCTCATCCGCGTGCTGGCGGAACCCAATCTCACCGCGATGAGCGGCGAATCCGCCAGCTTCCTCGTCGGCGGCGAATTTCCCGTCCCGGTCTCGCAGCAGGGCGGCACGCTGACGGTCGAGTTCAAACAATACGGCGTCGCGCTCGCCTTCGTCCCCACCGTGATGTCGGGTGATCGCATCCGCATCAAGGTGCGCCCCGAGGTCAGCCAGTTGACAACCCAGGGCGCGGTGCAGATCAGCAGCGGGGTCAACGCGATCTCGATCCCGGCGCTGACGGTGCGCCGCGCCGAGACCACGATCGAGCTGGGCAGCGGCCAGAGCTTTGCGATGGCGGGGCTGTTGATGGACACCTCGAACCAGGCGGTGAACGCCCTGCCCGGCCTCGGCGAGCTGCCGGTGCTGGGCGCGCTGTTCCGCTCGGATGCCTATGTGCGCAACGAGACCGAGCTCGTCATCATCGTGACCCCCTATATCACCCGTCCGGTGAGCGACCCGGCCCAGTTGCGGGCGCCGACCGACGGCGTATTCCCCCCCACCGACTTCGAGCGGCTGCTGCTGCTGCGCCAGGTCAGCCACGGATCGACCGCGCGGCAGGCGCAGCGGCTGCCCGGCCAGGCAGGATTTGTCGTCGAATGACCCCCCTTCCCGCCCCCCCGGCACGCCGTGACTGCCTGCGTCGCCTAGCCGTGCTGGGGCTGTTGCTGGCCCTGGCCGGATGCGATGCGACCGACCCGTTCCTGCGGCCCGGGATGTGGCGGCCCGCCGGCATCAGCGACATGAACTTCGAAACCCAGGCCGCGGTTCCGGCCGACCTGCGGCGGGGCCGGGGTACCGCGACCGTGGATGGCGACACCGCCGCCGCGCCGGTCGATCGGCTCCGGCGCGACCGGTCACGGCCGCTGCCGAGCAGCGGCATCTCGTCGGTCGGCGCCAGTGGCGGCGCGGCGCCGGCCGGAGGCAACTGATGTCCGGCGCCGAAGCCACCAGCCGCGGCGGCGATGCAGCACCCTCCGGCCGCCACGACCGTCCGGGATTCATCGCCTTCGTCGAGGACAGCGTGACCGAGACCGCCCTGCGCGAGGGGCTGAGCGAAGTCTCCATCGGAGACCTCGATGTCCGGCGCGGCGGCGTCAAGGCCGCGATCAGCACGCTGCGCAAAGCCGCCACCCCGCGCGTGCTTGTGGTCGATGTCGCCGGCGTGGATCAGCCGCTGTCGGCGCTGCATGATCTCTCTCTGGTCAGCGAACCCGATGTCCGCGTGCTCGTGATCGGCGAGCTCTCCAGCCTCGACTTCTACCGGGAAGTGACGCGCGGGCTGGGCGCGCTCGAATACCTGAGCAAGCCGCTGAACCGGGACATGGTCGGCCGTCATTTCGCGCCCTTGATCGTGGGGCGGACCCCAATCCTGGAAACCGGCCAGGGCGGGCGCGTGGTGTCGATCACCGGCGTGCGCGGCGGCGTCGGCGCCACCACGCTGGCGGTCAATCTCGCCTATCATTTCGGCATCACCGCCGACCGCCACACCGTGCTGCTCGATCCCGACCTGCACCTCGGCACCGCCGCCATGCTGCTCGACGCGCCCGCCGGGCCGGGACTGCGCATGGCGCTCGAGAGTCCCGAACGGGTGGACGAGTTGTTTGTCGAGCGTTCGGCCCAGCCGGTGTCCGGACGGCTGCATGTTCTGGCCGGTGAAATGAAGCTGGCGGACCAGCCGGACTACGCCCCTAAAGCGGCCGAAGCCCTGCTCGCGGCGCTCAGCCGGCGCTATAATTTCGTGGTCTGCGACGTGCCGTTCCGCCCGCACCCGCTGTTTCGTGATCTGCTCGATCTCGCCCATCAGCGGGTGCTGGTGATGGAACCGACCTTGGCCTCGCTGCGCGACGCGCTTCGCTTCCTCGCGCTGCCCCCGGGCCCGGCGCAGATCCGGCGGCCGGTGATCGTCCTCAACCGGCTCGGTCAGCCCGGCGGCCTCAGCCGACGCAAAATCGAAAGCGCGCTGAAGACCAAGGTCGACGTCGTCATCCCCGATCTGCCCCGCGTGGCCGAGCTTGCCGCGACGCTGGGCGAGGCCTTGGCCAAGGATCGCAACGGGTTCCGCCGCGGCGTGGTGGAACTGGCGCGGCTGACGGCCTTCGTCCGCCTGCTCGACGCCGGGCTCGGCTCGCCCGCCGACGGCGCGCCGGAGCGCGGCGGTCTGTTGCGCCGTTTGTTCGGAGGATAGCCGTGCGCATCGTGGCCCCGACATTCGGCCGGCGTACTCCCGGGCCGAGCATCACCACCGAACCGGCCATGCCGGCATCCACACCGGCCCCGGCCCCCGAGGCGGCGCCCGAAAATCCGGCAACCGCCTCGCTCCGACCGCTCGACAGCTTCGTCGCCGATCTGCGCACGCTGTGCCTGGCCAAGCTGGACCCGAGCGCGATCGCAAACTCGCCGCCGGACGTGCTGGTGCCCGAGGTGGAGCTGCTGATCGCGGAGATCGCCAACGAGCGGCGCATCCAGCTCAATGCGCGCGAACAGCGCCAGCTCGCCACCGTGCTGGTCGACGACATGCTCGGCCTCGGCCCGCTGGAGCCGCTGCTCGATGACGAGACCGTCAGCGACATCATGGTCAACGGCCCCTCGATCACCTTCGTGGAACGGCGCGGCAAGGTCTTTCCCGCCAACATCCGGTTCCGCGACACCGCGCACCTCCTCAACGTGTGCCAGCGCATCGCCGCCGCGGTTGGCCGCCGGGTCGATGAATCGAGCCCGATGGTGGATGCCCGGCTCAAGGACGGCTCGCGCGTCAACATCGTGCTGCCCCCGCTGGCGCTCGACGGCCCCTATGTCTCGATCCGAAAATTCGGAAAGAAAGCCATCGATTTCAACAAGCTGGTCGAATTCGGCGCGATGACGAAACCGGTCGCGCGGATTCTCGAGATCTGCGCCCAGATCCGCCTGAACGTCATCATCTCCGGCGGCACCGGCTCGGGCAAGACGACGATGCTCAACGCCATGTCGCGCCTGATCGACAACGGCGAACGGATCGTCACCGTCGAGGATGCGGCGGAATTGCAACTGCAACAGCCCCATGTCGTGCGTCTGGAAACCCGGCCGGCCAACCTCGAAGGCCGCGGCGAGATCAACCAGCGCGACCTGGTGCGCAACGCGCTGCGTATGCGGCCCGATCGCATCATCATCGGCGAGGTCCGCGGCTCCGAGGCGTTCGACATGTTGCAGGCGATGAACACCGGCCATGACGGCTCGATGTCCACCATCCATGCCAACAACACCCGCGACGCCATCACCCGCATCGAGAACATGGTGCAGATGGGCAGCATGGGGCTGCCGTTGGGCGCCATTCGCACCCAGATCGTCAGCGCGGTCGATATCATCCTCCAGGTCGAGCGCCAGCGCGATGGCGGCCGCCGCCTCACCCAGGTGACGGAGGTGGTCGGCATGGAAGGCGAGATGGTGCTGCTGAACGACATATTCCGTTTCCAGATCGAGAGCGAGGGCAGCGACGGCCGGCTGCGCGGCCACTACGAGACCGTGCGGGCGCGGCCCTCCTTCCAGTCGCGCATTTCCTATTTCGGGCTCGACCGCGCCTGGATCGAGGCGATCGAGGCGGCCGAGGCGGAGTCATGAACAGTATCACCCTGCTCCTGCTGTTCGCGTTTCTCGGCCTGTCCGGCCTGGGGTTCACCGCGTTCCTGGTGGTCACCGGGCAATCGCGGCAGGAACGGCTGCGCATCCGGTTCCAGACCGCGACCGAGCCGCATGTCCGCATCCGCCGGCTCGAGACCCCGCGGCTGATCCGCCAGCGCGAGCCGGAGCGGGCAAATTCGGCAACCGACCGCGCGGCGCGGATTTTCGGCTTCGAGGCCGACCGGCCGGACCAGTACCCGGTGCAATGGTGGGCCGTGCTGCTCGCCGTGCTGGTGCTCGCGCGGGTGGTGGTGGGGGTGGCGGTCGGCATCGTCGGCAATATCGGCTGGTTCGCACTGCCGGTGTTCTGGGTTATGGTGAGCCGGACCCTGTTCGGCATGATGGCCAACCGGCGGCGGCAGAAGCTCTACAACCAGTTCCCCGATTGCCTGTCGATGATCGTCCGCTCGGTCCGCGCCGGCGTGCCGCTGACCGAGGCGATCCGCATCGTCTCCAAGGAAAGTCCCCAGCCGTCGGCCGACGAATTCAGCCGTGTCGCCGGCGACCTCGCCATCGGCGTGTCGATCGCCGACTCCCTCAAGGCGATGGCCGATCGTAACCAGATCACCGAGTTCCGGTTTTTCGCCACCGCCCTGACCTTGCAGAGCCAGACCGGCGGACGGATCGGCGAGACCCTCGACAATCTCGGCGGCATCGTGCGCAAGCGCATGGCGCTCAAGGCCCGCGGCCGCGCTTTGGCCTCGGAAGCACGCACCACGGCCCTGATCCTCGGTTGCCTGCCGCTGCTGGCGGCGGTTGCCCTGTATCTGCTCAACCCGAGCTATGTGAATATCCTGTTCGTCGACCCGTCCGGCCAGAAGATCCTCGCGGTGGCGGGCGTGATGCTCGGGATCGGCGCCTTCATCATGCGCGCGATCATCGAGAAGGCGCTGGCATGAGCATCGCGCAATGATCATCAGCCCCTTCGCCATCCAGGTCGGCGCCGGCATTTCGCTCACCCTGTTCGGTATCGGCGGTCTGCTGCTCCGCCGTGTCGCGCGCGACCGGCGCGAAAATGCGCGGCTCAACGCGGTGACCACCGGGCGCATCGGGCGGACCGACAAGCTGGAGAGAGCCAACAAGGCGGCGCCGCGGGACGCGGTGAGAATGCTGGCGGGGCTCGGCCAGAGCATTCTCAGCAGCGGCGTGGTGTCGGGCCAGACCGTGAGTGCGCTGCAACGGAGCCTGGAAGGTGCCGGGATCCGCAACCGCAACGCGGTGGGCGCCTTCGTCGCCGCCAAGCTGATGCTCGCGCTGGGGCTGCCGCTGGTGCTGTTTGTGCTGCTGCACAATGCCAGACTGAGCATGTCGTTGACCAACCTTCTGCTCGCCGGCAGTGCCATCGGCGGACTGCTGGCGCCGGACTACTTCGTCAATTCCCTGCGCGCCCGCTACCAGAAGGCGATCGCCGAAGGGCTGCCCGACACGCTCGACATGCTGGTGATGTGTGCCGAATCCGGCCTCAGCCTGGAGCCTGCGCTCCACCGGGTGGGGATCGAGATCCATGGCGCGCATCCTGCGATCAGCGACGAACTGCTGCTGACCGCCGGCGAGTTCCAAATCAGCACCGACAGCCATGCCGTGCTCGACAATCTCGGCGAGCGCACCGGCATCGCCCAGATGCGCCGCGTGGTGGCGACGCTGCAACAGACCTTGCAGTACGGCACGCCGCTGAGCGAGGCGTTGCGGGTGCTCTCCGGCGAAATGCGGCAGGAAATCCTGACCCGGTTCGAGGAAAAGGCGGCCCGGCTGCCCGTCTTGCTGACGATGCCGATGATCATCTTCATCCTGCCGGTGCTGTTCCTCATCGTCGGCGGCCCCGCCGTGCTGCAGGCCATGCGGCTGTTCAGCAAATGAGGACGGCCACAATCCGCCGCAGCGCTTTGCTGGTCTGCCTCGTCGCGCTCGCCGCCTGCGCCGGTCAGCCGGCGATGGCGCCCGCCGATACCAATCTGCGCATCGCCGATGCCGCCCTGATCTCCGGCTCCCCGGTGATGGCGGCGGAAATGCTGGAGACGATGCTGCGGGCCGATCCGCGCAATGCCGAGGCGCTGATCCGGCTGGGCCAGGCGCAGCTCATGCAGGGCAATGTGGCGGCGGCCGAGGCCGCCTATCGCCGGGCGGTCGCCGCCAATCCCCAGCATATCGAGGCCCGCATTGCGCTGGCCAAGCTGCTGCTCGATCGCAACGCCGCCGAGGCCGAGCCCCTCTTCGCCGCCGTCGTCGCCGCCGAGCCCGGCAACGCCGCCGCCCACAACAACCTCGGCATCTGCCGCGATATCCAGGGCAAGCACGAAGCGGCCCAGGACGCCTACCGCCGGGCGCTCGCGATCAACCCGGACCTGACCTCGGCCCGGCAAAACCTCGCCCTCTCGCTCGCCTTCAGCGGCCGCGCGGCCGAGGCGGTGGCGATGTTGACCGAGATCACCAACGCCGGCCTCGGCGGGCGGCGCGCGCGCGACAATCTCGCCGTCGCCCTCGCGCTGTCCGGCGACCTCGCCGGCGCAACCCGGGTGCTGCGCGAGGAATTGAGCGCCGCCGAGGCGCAAAAAGCGCTCGAAGCCTACCGCGCCCTGCGCGCGCCCTGATCCTGCCGGCCCCAGGCCGGAGCGCTCCACAAAACTCAGGACCCGATCGGACACCGGCCGCGTGCAGATTTTTCGACGCGCGGAAAGAGTTCGTTCATCAAATTCGCGGAAACATGGCGTCGGTCGCTATTTTTGAGACAAGTCCAAATTCCGGACCAATCTCGCCTGTCGCGGCCGTCTTTCCGAGTCCTTTTCCACGGGAACACTGCCATGAAACAGCCCGCGACGCTGCGTCCCTTCCAGACGTCCAACACCACCATCATCCTGGACGATGACGAACCCGCTCCTCCGCCCCCGGTCTGGGCGGCCGAGGACCCCCTGATCATCGCGGCACCAGCCCCTGTGGCGTCCGCCTTCGCCGCCCCGGCCAACCCGGTCGGCAGCAGCGGCGACCGCGCCGTGCTGGGCGCCCAGGCGCGCACGGCCTATGGCGTGAGCGGCGCGGGCGTCAAAGTCGGCATTCTTTCGGACAGCTTCAATGTCCACGGCGGCTATGCCCTGGATATCGCCAGCGGTGCCCTGGCCGCAGGAATCCAGGTGCTCCAGGACGGCCCCGCCACCGGCGGCGACGAAGGCCGCGCGATGGCCGAGCTGGTGCACCAGGTGGCACCGGGCGCGTCGCTCGCCTTCTATACCGCCTTCCGCAGCGAAGCCGATTTCGCCAATGGCATCAAAGCCCTGGCCGCGTCCGGCTGCAAGGTGATCGTCGATGACGTCACCTACCTCGACGAGCCCTTCTTTCAGGCCGGCGGGCTGATCCAGAAGGCGATCGCCACCGTGGTGGCGCAGGGCGTCAGCTACTTCACCTCGGCCAGCAACGAGGGCACCAATTTCTACCAGCACAGCTTCGCCCCCATCGCCGCCGCCCTGCCCGGCCTCGCCGGCAACTACAAGGTGATGAACTTCGGCACCACCGCGGCGCCGAAAACTCTGCAAAGCCTGACCATCACCAAGGGCTCCACCGCCACCATCGACCTGCAATGGGACCAGCCCTTCGCCAGCATCGGCACCGGCCACGCCTCCGCCAACAGCCTCGGCCTGGTGCTCTACGACGCATCGGGCAAGATCGTCGCCAGCGCCCTGGCCAACCGCACCGGCGGTGACCCGGTGCAGATCCTGAAGTTCACCAACACCACCGGGGGCACCGACTTCCGCCTCGGCATCATCGCCAACGGCGGCGCAGTTCCGCCAAACCTGCTGAAATATATCGTCTACGGTTCCGGCACGACCATCAACGACCCCAATGCCGGCATCGGTTCCGGCACCATCATCGGCCACGAGGATATGGCAGGCGCCAACAGCGTCGGCGCCATCGCGGCCGCCAACGCGCCGGCGCTCGGCGGGAACGGCAAGATCGAGACCTTCTCCTCGGTCGGGCCAGGCTCGATCCTGTTCGACAGCAGTGGCAACCGCCTGAGCGCGGCCGTATCGGGCAACAAGGTGAATTTCATCGCGCCCGACGGCATCGCCACCAGCGTGTTCAGCCCGTTCTATGGCACCTCGGCTGCCGCACCCGACGCCGCCGCCGTGGCGGCCCTGATGCTGCAAGCCAACGCCACCCTGACGCCGGGGCAAGTGACCTCCCTGCTCAGCGGATCCGCCGTCGCCGTGTCCGGGCCGAGCGGAGGCACCGGCGCCGGGCTCATCCAGGCGACCAACGCGGTGCAGGCTGCGCTCGCTGCCAAATCCCCTGCCCCGGCCCCGGCCGCTGCCTCGGTATCGCCGGGGTCGAAGAGTTCAACCGCCGGATCGGCGCCGGTGGCCCATGACTTCGCCGCGACCGTGGCCGCCGCCGCCGTCGACCCGACCATGACCGCTGATTTCTTCGCGCAGGTTGCCCCCGATATGCTCCCGCCGGACATGCAGCTGACCACCGCAACCGCCTTCGCGGTCGGCCATGCCCTCGGCGACACGCCGATGCTGGTGCTCGGCGATATCGTCGGCCATGCGCTGGCATGACGGCTCGGGAGCGGGCACACTCAAGGCGCGATACGGAGAGTGCATTATGGATCAGGACAAGCTGGCGCGGTTGCGGGCGCGCTACGCCCATGGGCGGAGCGACGAAGCGGAGGACCCCGATTTCCGCAAGGCAATCTCGCTGGTGTTCAAGCCCGACGGGCGGCGGGCGTTTCCCTATTCCGGGGTCTCCACCCTGCTCGACGCGCCCTACCGCCCCGACGCCCCCGACCTGCCCGATTATGCCGGCCTCCAGGTCGCCCTCGTCGGCGTGCCGATGGACCTCGCCGTCACCAACCGCAGCGGCTCCCGCCTCGGGCCGCGCGCGGTTCGCGCGGTCGAACGCATCGGCCCCTATCACCACGTCCACCGCCTCGCCCCGCTGGCCGAAATGCGGGTCGCCGATGTCGGCGACGTCCCCTTCCGCAGCCGCTACTCGCTGCCCGACTCCATCGCCGACATCGAGACCTTCTACACGAAGCTCCACGCCGCCGGCGTCATCCCCGTCAGCGTCGGCGGCGACCACTCGATCTCCTACCCCATCCTGCGCGCCCTCGGCCGCGACCGCCCGGTCGGCATGGTCCATATCGACGCCCATTGCGACACCTCCGGCGAACTCGAAGGCAGCCGCTTCCACCACGGCGGCCCCTTCCGCCAGGCCGTGCTGGACGGCGTGCTGGACCCCGCCCGCACCATCCAGATCGGCATCCGCGGCTCGGCCGAGATGCTCTACGAATTCTCCTACGTCTCCGGCATGACCGTCATCCACGCCGAGGAGATCGACACCATGGGCCTGCCCGCCGTCATCGCCAAAGCCCGCACGGTGATCGGCGACGGCCCCTTCTACCTTTCCTTCGACGTCGACGCCCTTGACCCCGCCTACACCCCCGGCACCGGCACCCCCGAAGTCGGCGGCCTCACCCCACGCGAAGCCCAGCACATCCTGCGCGGCCTCGCCGGCCTCGACCTCATCGGCGGCGACGTCGTCGAAGTCGCCCCGCAATACGACGCCACCACCGTCACCGCCCAGATCGGCGCCATGATCGCCTTCGAAATCATGGCCCTGCTGGCACTGCGGGCGCGTAAGTCATGAGAAGAAAGCGCTTCTTTTTTGAAAAAAAAGAAGCAAAAAAACTTTATTCGGTCAGTCTGGACGTGTTTTGGCGGCCCGCCACACCCCATTCGACCATGATATCGGCGAAGCGAAAAACCTATTGCTTCGTCCTCCTCATCGGCCGACCCCAACGAATAAAAGTTTTTTGCTTCTTTTTTCCAAAAAAGAAGCCCTTCCTTCCTATCCCGATATCTCCCCCGACGTCATCCGAGCCGCCTCCAGCGACCGCCACATCTCGACATCCCGCTCCGCCGTCCAGATCCGCGGCCGATCGAGGCCCTGCGCCTCGTCATAGGCGCGCGAGACATTGAACGGCATGCAGTGGTCGAAGATCACCCAGTGCCCGAAGTCCGGCCGCATCTTCTCCATCGCCTCGGCATACACCTCCGCCAGCGGCGCCCCCCGCGCCACGCCGGCCTTGGCAATGCCAAACAGCCGCGTGGTAAACGCCTCCGTTCCGTCCAGTGCCTCCTTCACCTCGGCCGCATTCATCAGCGCCCGCCCCCGCCCCGGCACCATCTTCTCCGCCCCCAAAGCGCGCAACGCCGCGATGGTCGCGGGCCAGTCGGTGAAATGCGCATCCCCGCAATACGGCGTCGCCCCGAACTCCACCGTATCGCCCGCGAACAACACCTTCTCCTTGGGCATCCACACCACCGTATCGCCCGCCGTGTGCGACCGCCCGATATGGATGATCTGCGCCTCCCGCTCCCCCAGCCACAGCGACATCCGCCCATGAAACGTCTGCGTCGGCCAGGTCAGCCCCGGAATCCCGTCGCGCCCCCGAAACAGCCGCGGAAACCGCCCGATCTCGCTGTCCATGTCCTGCTGGCCACGCTCGACGATCATCTCCCGCGTCACATCGGAGCAGATGATCGACTGGAACGGATACCCGGTGGCACCCAGCACCCGCACCGCGTGGTAATGCGTCAGCACGATTGTGCGCACCTTCTGCGCCGTCACCTCGGCGATCCGCCCCTGCACCTCGGCGGCCATCGCCGGCGTCGCCTGCGCATCCACCACCACCACCCCGTCCGGCCCGACGATCACGCCGGAATTCGGGTCGCCCTCGGCGGTATAGGCGTAGAGACCCTCGCCCAGCTCGTCGAAGGACACGGTCTTCTCGGACAAATCATTGGTCGAGGCGAAGCCGGACATGCGATGTCTCCCGGAGCAGGTTTGGGCGGGCCATGCCGCCATTCGACGTCGCCTGGGCTAGCCTGTATCGTCCGCACAAAGCAACCCCGAGGAGTGGCCATGCAACGCCGCGACATCAACGCCCCCGACGCCCCCGCCCCCGCCGGCTCCTACACCCAGGCGGTCGAGATCACCGGCGCCAGCCGCATGCTCTACGTCAGCGGCCAGGTCCCGGCGGACATCAACGGCGTCGTGCCCGATGACCTGCTCAGCCAGTGCCGCCTGGCCTGGAAAAACGTTGAGGCCCAGCTCCGCGCCGCCGGCATGAGCTTCGACAACGTGGTCAAGATCACCACCATCCTGCCCGATCACGCCTCCCTCGGCGACAGCCGCAAGGCCCGCGCCGAGGCGATGGGCGAGCGCAAACCCGCCAGCACCCTCATCGTCGGCGGTCTCGCCAGCCCCGCCTGGAAAATCGAAATCGAAGTGATCGCCTGCGCCTAGGCGCGAGGCCGCCTGCGCGTAAGCGCAGGGCGGCCGGCGCCCGCGTTCCTTTCGCACCTGCGAAATCCGGTCGTTGATTTCTTTTGATGACATTTTTGCGCATGATACTTGCGCGCGATGACCATTCGACGATAGATCATGCCGATCACCCGTGAATGGACGCCGCATGACCAAGCCGAGACCGACCAACCGATGGGCCCAGCTGGCCTTCGGAGTGGTAAGCATGATGCTCATCGCCAACCTGCAATATGGCTGGACCCTGTTCGTCGAACCGATGAAGGCCGCCCGCGGCTGGCCGGTCGCCGAAATCCAGATCGCCTTCAGCATCTTCATCGCGCTGGAGACCTGGCTCACCCCGCTCGCCGGCTGGATCGTTGACGGCCTCGGCCCCCGCCGCGGCCCGCGCGTGGTGGTCGCCGCCGGCGGCGTCATGGTCGCCATCGCCTGGGTCATCAACGCCCATGCCGAAACCCTGACCATGCTCTATGTCGGCGCCACCATCTCCGGCATCGGCGCCGGCGGCATCTACGCCGCCTGCGTCGGCAACGCGGTGAAGTGGTTCCCCGACCGGCGCGGCCTCGCCGTCGGCTGCACCGCCGCCGGCTTCGGCGCCGGCGCCGCGGTCACCGTCATCCCCATCCGCATGATGATCGTCGCCACCGGCTACGCCGACACCTTCTTCTGGTTCGGCCTCGGCCAGGGCGCACTCCTGCTGGTGCTGGCCGCCTGCCTGCGCGCGCCCGATGTGCATGACGTGCTGAGCAAGGTGCAGCCGAAAATCCGCCAGGCCACCTTCAGTTCGACGCCGGGCCAGATGCTGCGCAGCCCTATCTTCTGGCTGCTCTATTTGATGTTCGTCATGGTCTCCGCCAGCGGCCTGATGGCCACCGCCCAGATCGCCCTGATCGCCCGCAATTTCGGTGTCGCCGACAGCGTCCTCCTCCTTGGCGGCTCCACCCTCACCGTGGCGCTGATCGTCGACAACGTCATGAACGGTGCTGCGCGCCCCTTCTTCGGCTGGGTCTCCGACCATATCGGCCGCGAAGCCACCATGGCCATCGCCTTCAGCCTCGGCGGCGTCAGCTACTGGGCGCTCGGCGCCTTCGGCTCCAACCCCTGGGCCTTCGTCGCCTGCGCCGGCCTGATCTTCTTCACCTGGGGCGAAATCTTCAGCCTCTTCCCCTCCACCTGCACCGACATCTTCGGCCCGAAATTCGCCACCGTGAACACCAGCCTGCTCTACACCGCCAAAGGCATGTCGGCCTGGCTGGTCCCGCTCGCCAACGTCGCGGTCCTGACCGGCGGCAACTGGTCCACCGTCTTCGCCATCACGGCAGTGATGAACGGCATCGTGGTGCTCCTGGCCATCGGCGTTCTGTGGCCCGTCCGCGCCGCCTTCCGCCGCCGCGCCGTCGAAGCTGAACTCGTCACCGCAGTCTAGGCCCCCTCCATGACCCGCATCCTCATCCTCCACGGCGCCGGCATGAACATGCGCGGCAAAGCGCAAGTCGAAATCTTCGGCAAAATGACCCTGCCCGAATACGACACCCAGATCCGCGCCTACGCCGCCGCCCTCGACATCGAAGTGGACATCTTCCACTCCAACCTCGAAGGCGAAATCATCAACCGCCTCTACGCCGCCCATGACGAAGGCTTCGACGCCGCCATCATCAACCCCTCCGGCTTCACCCGCGGCTACCCGGCCCTCGTCGCCGCCATCGCCGGCGTGAAATTCCCCACCGTCGAAGTCCACATCTCCAACCCCAGCCGCCGCGGCCTCGCCTCCGACATCGCCACCGCCAGCCTCGGCGCCATCGCCGGCTTCGGCATCACCGGCTACGACCTCGCCTTGCGCGGCCTCAAAAGCGTCCTCGCAAAATTGCCGAATGGGTGAAAGTTTTTGGCTCCCTTTTTTCAAAAAGGGAGTGCTGTTCTTTTTTGAAAAAAAGAACCAAAAAACTTTCATCCATCGGAGTCCGTGACATCGTGCACGACCACCCGCCAGACACCACGCACACCATGTGGAGCGACCCCGGGGCCCACGCACCGCTTCTGGCCGCCCTGTCGGACCACCCCGCCACGATCGCCGATCGGCTTGAGCAGTTCGTGATCCATCACGACATCGCCCGAAACCTCAAGTTCGGCGTTCCCGCAGCGGCGGAAAACGATCGCGGCCTGCGCCAAACATCGCAACTCCTGTCAACGGCGATCACGCGCGACCCGCGCCCCCTCACCGAACACCGCGCCATCCACAACTACCTCTACGTCACTTGCCGAGACTTCGCGATGCTCGCGGTCGCCACCCTGCGCCATCACGGCATTCCGGCCCGCCTGCGTGTCGGTTTCGCCAGTTACTTCAACTCGGGCCTCTGGCTCGATCACCTGGTCTGCGAACACCAATCCACCGGCACCTGGTCGATCCTCGATGCCCAGCTCGGCCCCCTCGCCCGCGCCGGCTTCCGGATCGGCTTCGACATCGCCGATGTCCCCGCCTCCGCATGGCGCCCGGCCGCCCATATCTGGCAAGAGGTCCGCGCCCGCACGCTCGACCCCGCCACCTGCGGCCTGCCCAGCGCCGGCATCGCCGGCGAATGGTGGATCGCCGCGTCGGTGATCCGTGACGCCGGCGCGCTCGCCGGCACCGAAGCCCTCCCCTGGGATTTCTGGGGCCTCGGCCAAACCTTCCAGACCGCCAGGCACGTCACCCCTGACCAGGCCGACCAGATCGACCACCTCGCCGCCGCCCTCATCCCCCCACCCCCCGACAGGACCGCCGCACAAGCCCTGCTGGCCGATTTCCCCTGGGCCACCCCACCCCGAAACCCGAACGAATGAAAGTTTTTGGCTCCCTTTTTTCAAAAAGGGAGTGCTGTTCCTGGGTTGCGCGGCGAAAGGCTTGGGGTTTCTCTCCCCGGCGTTGATCGCCGCGCAGGAGACCCCCCCATGACCGCCACCCCCCGCTACCGCATCGGCTTCGACATCGGCGGCACCTTCACCGATTTCATCCTGCTCGATGCCGAACACGCCGACATCCGACTGCACAAATGCCTCACCACCCCCGCCGACCCCTCCGTCGGCGCCCTCGAGGGCCTCAACGAAATCGTCGCCGCAGCCGGCCTGACGCTGGCGGACATCAGCGAAATCGTCCACGGCACCACGCTCGTCACCAACGCCCTCATCGAGCGCAAAGGCGCCAAACTCGGCCTCATCACCACGCGCGGCTTCCGCGACATCCTGGAAATGGGCACCGAGCAGCGCTACGACATCTATGACCTCTTCCTCCAATACCCCGCCCCCCTGGTCCCCCGCCGCCGCCGCCTCGAAGTCACCGAGCGCCTCGATCGCGACGGCCTGGTCGTCACCGAGATCGACCTCGATGACGTCCGCGCCGCCGCCAAGGCCCTGGCCGATGACGGCGTCGAAGCCATCGCGGTCGGCTTCCTCCACGCCTACCGCAACCCCGCCCACGAACGCGCCGCCGGACAGGCGATCCGCGCCCTCTACCCCGACATCGCCGTCTCCCTCTCGTCCGACGTGGTCGCCGAACTCTGGGAATACCAGCGCATCGCCACCACCTGCGCCAACGCCTTCGTCCAGCCGTTGATGGACCGCTACGTCCGCCGCCTGGAACGCGAACTCTGGCAACGCGGCTTCCGCGGCGCGCTTTATTTGATGCATTCCGCCGGCGGCCTGGTCTCCCCCGACACCGCCCGCGCCTTCCCCATCCGCCTGCTTGAATCCGGCCCCGCCGGCGGCGGCCTCGCCACCGCCTTCTTCGGCAAACTCGCCGGGCTCTCCGACGTCATCTCCTTCGACATGGGCGGCACCACCGCCAAGGCCTGCCTCATCGAGGACGGCCGCGCCGCCATCGCCGCCGAAATGGAAGCCGCCCGCGTCCATCGCTTCAAGAAAGGCTCCGGCCTGCCGATCAAGGCCCCGGTGATCGACATGATCGAAATCGGCGCCGGCGGCGGCTCGCTCGCCTCCGTCGACGAAGTCGGCCTGCTGCGCGTCGGCCCTCACTCCGCCGGCGCCGACCCCGGCCCCGCCTGCTACGGCCGCGGCGGCAAGGAGCCCACCGTCACCGACGCCAACCTCATCCTCGGCTACTACGACCCGGCCTTCTTCCTCGGCGGCCGCATGTCGCTCGACCTCCAGGCCGCCCGCGACGCGCTCGCCAATGTCGGCGCCAAAATCGGACTCGACGCCGTGCAAACCGCCTGGGGCATCCACCGCGTCGTCACCGAATCCATGGCCGCCGCCGCGCGCATCCACATCGTCGAAAAAGGCCGCGACCCCCGCGCCTACGCCATGGTCGGCTTCGGCGGCGCCGGCCCCGCCCACGCCGCCGGCGTCGCCCGCGCCCTCGGCGTCGCCGAACTCCTGATCCCCCCCGCCTCCGGCGCCGCCTCGGCGCTCGGCTTCCTCGCCGCCCCCCTCTCCTTCGAGCAGGTCCAGTCCCACCCGCTCCGCCTCGATGACCCCAAGGCCGCCGAACGCATCAACGCCGTCCTCCACGAAGTCCAGGCCGAAACCCGCACCCGCATCACCGCCGCCGGCATCGCTCCGGGCGACGTCGTCACCGAACGCAGCGCCGACATGCGCCTCTTCGGCCAGCTCCACGAAATCAACGTCCCCCTCCCCGACGGCGAAATCTCCGAAGCCTCGATGCCCGCCATCCGTGCCGCTTTCGCCACCGCCTACGCCGCGCGGTACACCTCCGTCTACGAAGGCGTCTCCATCCAGCTCGTCTCCATCCGCATCCGCTGCCGCGGTCCCATCCCCGAACTCACCATCGCCCAGGCCGAAACCGCCACCGCCACCACCCCCCTCAAAGGCACCCGGAGCGCCTTCTTCGGCGAAACCTTCCTCGAAACCCCGGTCTATGACCGCTATGCCCTCCGCCCCGGCATCGACATCGCCGGCCCCGCCATCATCGAGGAACGCGAAGCCACCACCATCCTCGCCCCCGGCGACCGCCTCACCGTCGACGCCACCGGAACGCTCCGCATCCGCATCGCCGTGACCGAACCCGCCGCCGCCCGGATCACGCCGGCCACCCCCATCGCCGAAGCCCGCGCCCTCATCGAGTCCGACCCCGTCTCCCTCGAAATCATGTGGGCCCGCCTCATCACCGTCGTCGAGGAGATGTGGCACACCATCGTCCGCACCGCCTTCTCCCTCATCGTCTCCGAAGCGCAAGACTTCGCCACCGACCTGCTCGACCCCGACGGCGAATCCCTCGCCCATTCCCCCCGCGCCATGCCCGTCTTCAACCTCACCGTCCCCATCGCGGTCAAAGCCCTCCTCAAGAAATACCCTGCCGAAACCCTCCTCCCCGGCGACGTCCTCATCACCAACGACCCCTGGCTCTGCGCCGGCCACCTCTTCGACATCGCCGTCGTCACCCCCGTCTTCCACAACGGCCGCGTCGTCGCGCTGACCGCCACCGTCGGCCACGTCGGCGACATCGGCGGCACCAAGGACAGCCTCCGCGCCCGCGAAATCTACGACGAAGGCTTCCAGATCCCGCCGATGAAGCTCTACCGCGCCGGCCTTCCCAACGAAGACCTCCTCACCCTGCTCCACACCAACGTCCGCAAAGCCGACGAAGTCCTCGGTGACCTCCACTCCTTCGTCGCCGCCAACCAGCTCGGCGCCGACCGCCTCCTCGAATTCATGAACGACTACGGCATGCACGATCTCCGCGCCCTCGCCGCCGTCGTCCAGGACCGCTCCGAACAAGCCATGCGCGACGCCATCCGCGCCCTCCCCGACGGCACCTACCAATCCGAAGTCTTCAACAACCCGCTCGGCACCAAACTCCGCTACCCCATCAAAATCACCGTCGCGAACGACACCATCGAAGTCGACTTCGAAGGCGCCCCCCCGCAACAACCCCAAGGCGGCCTCAACTGCACCTTCACCTACACCGCCGCCCACGCCACCTACCCGCTGAAATGCATCCTCTCCCCCCAAATCCGCAGCAACGCCGGCTGCTACCGCCCCTTCACCGTCAAAGCCCCCGCCGGCTCCATCCTCAACTGTGACAAGCCCGTCGCCGTGAACCTGCGCACCCGCACCGGCTGGTACATCGCCCCCAACATCTTCCGCGCCCTCTCCGAAGCCGCCCCCAACCAGGTCCAGGCCGCCACCGGCCTCCCCCACGCCGTCAACATCTACGGCCGCGACCCCACCGGCCACACCTACGCCGACCACTTCTTCATGGGCGGCGGCCAAGGCGCGTCATCCCGCTCCGACGGCAAATCCGCCCTCCTCTACCCCACCTCCGCCTCCAACACCTCCATCGAACTCATGGAAACCCGAGCCCCCGTCCTCGTCCTCGAAAAAACCCTCGTCCCCGACAGCGGCGGCCCCGGCCAACACCGCGGCGGCCTCGGCGTGCGCACATCGCTGCGCAAACTCCACGACGACGGCCTCCCCACCCTCTTCTCCATCTACCCCGAAGGCGTCGGCATCACCAACGCCGGCCTCTTCGGCGGCCACCACGGCGGCCCCGTCCACGGCGTCGTCAAAGACACCAACGGCACCATCCTGAAGGACTGCGGCACCGGAGAACTCGTCACCCTCGATCGCCCCGACCACATCGTCGAAGTCCAACTCGCCGGCGGCTCCGGCTACGGCAACCCCCACCACCGCACCCGCGACTCCCTCGAAAACGACCTGGCCGACGGCTACATCACCCCCCACGCCTCCCAACACGACTACGCCGGAGGCACCATCCCGGCGACGGCAGCGGAGTAAAGGCGAGGGCTCTGCCCTCGACCCGCTGGGGGCTCCGAGCCCCCAGACCCGCATCCGTTGAGAGGGTTCGGGATGAACTCATGGCACTCTACACACCTTACAACTCGCCCAAGGCATGCTCCGGCTTACCCGGCGCGCCTTTTTCGTTAATTTTAATATCATTCAGACGAACCTAACCCAAAGATTTATCGTTCACATCTTTGGGTGCGTTGCCACTGGCCACCCTTGCCATGGTTCCGCGAATCGGATTGCGATATGTTCTCCTCCTGGCCCGTTGGTTGAAGCCGGTCAGGCCCCCGCAAAGCTCCCAGCATGGAGAGTGGCTTGATTAACATAAGTAGGTTTAAGACACGACTTGCGGGGGCGCTGGACCTGACAGATCCCTCTCATCGGACCTTTTTCGATCGAGTTAGCGAACTGGCAGCCGCCACTCCCGCAGAGAAGGTCTGGTCCCGCTATCGGAATTTTTGGCCCCCAGCCCTTCTCGATGCGCTTCGAAATGAACGTCTGGTCGCGTTTATGGGTGCGGGCGTATCAGTCGCATCCAAGCTGCCAGGCTGGCGCGACCTGCTAGAAAAACACCTTGGCGTTCCATCAGAATTTCTTGACGATGACTATTTGAAGTCAGATAATTTGACGCTCGGTGAAATCTCAGCCCGCCTCCTCGGACGAGAGCAACTACAACACAGCCTACGATCGATATATAATAGCACCAGTGCGAATCCGACATTAATTCATTATGCACTTGCGGCCCTCGGACTGCCGATCTACATAACAACGAACTATGACGATCTATTCGAAAAGGCTTGGAAGAGCATCTACCAGCAGGATATCGCAGTTGTCTGTAACGCGAGCGATGCGATTAGCTGCGTCAAAAGCCCTCACAAGATATACAAAATCCACGGCTCCGCAAATCGCCTAGACGAAATGCTTGTTCTAACTCGATCCGACTATCGAAAGCACTACCGTGCGAACGACGCTATGTTTTCCGAAATTGGAAAACACCTTCTTATTAGACCGACATTATTTACGGGATTTAGCCACACAGATCCTGAAGTTGGAAGATTAATAGATAGCGTCATTTACGAATTCGAGAGACAAAGGTCGACGGGATCGATTCTAGATGGGCCTTCGTTCTATAATATGCAATTTGAAAATACCTATGTTGTTAACGAGCGCTTTGCTGCAAAAGGTATGGTATCACTTACAGTGAGGATGGCTGAAGGTGCAGTTGCGGATGTTCGTACGGGTGGTGTCGCATCCTCACTCGCCGAACTTGCTGACGCCACTGGTAATGAGATGGATCTTGTTACCAGCCTGGACGCCGATCTCGCGAATTTTGTTACGGCTGTTTCGGGTTCGTTTAAAGCAGCGATCGAGGCACTCCGGCCTGCTGCCGAGGTAATCGGTAACTCTGCGAGCGGACGAGACCTTGATAAGTCAGTTGTGAAGACTGCCTTAGCTGGAGTCGACCTTGCGGCAGCGTTGGGCACGCAGGGAATCTATGTGATCGATGCTGACGGTGCGCTTGTCGAGGACCGGGGAGCCTTAGTCGGGCGTCGCTACGATGGATTGGATAGCACTGCTCGAGACAAAATCCTATCTGGTATCCGCAGCTCGTTCTCAGAGCGGCCATATTTCCAGATGGCCAATACTATTAGGAAACCATTTGTCTCTGATTTATTCGAAAGTATTTTTAACCGGAATTCGTCATTCGCAATCTGCCATCCAATTCTTTCCGGTCATCGTTTTGTTGGTCTTGTATTCAGTGTCACGCAGGTCGGTCAATGGATGACGCCGCTCGACTTTGCGGGCTCCATCACCGACAATCTCGGAGTTTACTTGTTTGACAGTCAAGGTGTAGTCGCCATGCCACCGAATAACGAATTTTCTCCCCAACCCAGCACATATCTTCCAAGTGAGCCTGTCGCTTGCAATCTTGGCTTTTCCCATAGCGCGTTGAGACTGCTTTCGCGGAAAGACCGGATAATCCTCAGACTGTCGGAGAATATTGTACCGATTGAGAAGGACGATGACGTGCTATCCCTTGATAAGCGGCTCGATGTGTATGCGCGGGTGCAAACGGTAGCGGGCTTCGACGGATGGCGGTGTGCAATTACTCGCACCATCGAATTCACACCTTGAGCATGGCTCGAACGAGCAAGGTATAGATGAAACCGCCCGCCCTCCCACTCCCACGACATCCCCCCGGCACCCTGCGCAGCATCGAGAAACAAGCCGGAATATCCCTGAGGAGCGCATCATGACCGCCTACGTCGCCCTTCTCCGCAAACAGCCCGACACTGACTACGGCGTCGATTTCCCCGATTTCCCCGGCTGCATCACCGCCGGCACCACGCTCGATGACGCCCGCCGCATGGCCGCCGAGGCCATCCAGCTCCACATCGAAGGCATGATCGAGGACGGCGAAACCATCCCCGCCCCCTCCCGCCTCGAAGACATCATGGCCGACCCCCACCACCGCGACGCCGTCGCCGTCCTCATCGACGCCTCGATCCGCCGCCCCGCCGTGCGCATCAACGTCTCCCTCCCGCCCGACCTCCTCGAAGCCATCGACCGCGTCACCGACAACCGCTCCCGCTTCCTCGCCGAAGCCGCCCGCGCCAAACTCCACCACCCATAGCCCCCCAAAAGGCCGCCCCCATGGAGAAAACCCGCCTCGAAGCCTTCAGCGACGGCGTCCTCGCCATCATCATCACCATCATGGTGCTCGAACTCAAAGTCCCCCACGGCGAAGACATCGCCGCCCTCGCCCCTCTCTGGCCCGTCTTCGCCAGCTACGTCCTCAGCTTCATCTACATCGGCATCTACTGGAACAACCACCACCACATGCTCCAGGCCGCCGACAAAATCAGCGGCGCCATCCTCTGGGCCAACCTCCATTTGCTCTTCTGGCTCTCCCTCCTCCCCTTCAGCACCGGCTGGATGGGCGAGAACCACTTCGCCCGCTGGCCTACCTTCCTCTACGGCCTCAACCTCCTCGCCTGCGCCATCGCCTACTTCATTCTGCAAACCGCCCTCGCCAGCCTCCACGGCCCCCGCAGCACCCTCGTCCGAGCCCTCGGCCGCGACGCCAAAGGCAAATTCTCCCCCCTCCTCTACCTCCTCGGCCTCGCCGCCACCTGGTGGATCGCGCCCTGGGCCGGCCTCTTTCTCTTCATCGGCGTCGCGCTCATCTGGCTCATCCCCGACCGCCGTATCGAACGCCTCCTCGCCACCCGTCCCTGACCAGCCCGGCGCAGCGGCCTCCCCTCTCTCGCCGCGACGGGATCACGGGGCCGCCACACGAACCTGTCCGCCAGCCCAACCGGCCTACCCGTGCTTGTCAGGCGCCGTCTTGAGCTGCACCGACCAGGCCGCCGGCGCGTCGTCCTTGTCGGCCTCCGCCGCCGCCGCCGTCGCCTGCACCTTGCCTGGCGCATGGTGCGAGGGCGCGTAGATCGCATAGACCTGCATCGGCACCGTCCCGGTATTGGTGATGTTGTGCCAGGTCCCGGCCGGAACCACGACGCACCAGCCGTCCGAAACCTCCTTCTCGAACGTCAGCGTGTCCTTCCCGGTCCCCATCTGCACGCGGCCCTTGCCGGCGTCGAGGCGCAGGAACTGGTCGGTCTCGGGATGGGCTTCAAGCCCGATATCGCCGCCCACCGGGATCGACATCAGCGTCACCTGCAGATAGCGCCCGCTCCAGGCGACCGACCGGTAATTCGTGTTGTCCTTCGTCGCGCGTTCGATGTCGAACGATTGCGGCTGTGGCCCGATGTCTTTGACCCGGCCAGCACTGCTGCCCATGACTGATCTCCTCAAGAGTGCGGCGAGACACTGTCGCGCAGTGCCCACGGCAATTCGCTGTGCATCGCGCCGGCAACATCGCGGCATCCACCGACAGCAGATAGGTCCGGAAAATACCCAGCCGTCCGGCTGCGTTTTTCGCCTTGCGCCGAATTCCCCACCCCGGTATAGAACATATAGTGAACGAAATCGCCCACTTCCCGGCCCAAGCCTTCGCCCCGGAATTCGCCCGGCGGATCGAGATGATCTGCGCCACCCTCATCACCCTCGTCCGCCGCCGCTACCTCACCCTCGGCGCCCGCACCATCCCGCTCTGGTTCCGCCTGCAACGCGCCTCCACCCGCCTCGTCCGCCTCATGGACCGCCTCGCCGCCGGCACCCTGCGCCCCGCGAGGCCGCGCCGAGGCAAACGTACGCCCGGCGTCCGCACACCCCAGCCTCCCACCGCCAACGGCTGGCTCGTCCACCAGCTCGGCTACCACGCCGCCGGCTGCGGCTCTCAGCTTGAAGCCCTGCTGCGCGAGCCCGACCTCGCCGCCCTGCTCGCCGCCGCCCCCACCGCCGGGCGCACCCTGCGTCCGCTCTGCCGCCTCCTCGGCGTCCCCCTCCCGCCCGCACTCCAGCCCGCCAAACCCGTCCGCGCCGCACCGGCAAGCACAAGGCCGCCCCGCCCGGTCCGCACCAAGCCCAAACCCGTCGCGCCCATCCCGACAGCGCCCGAGGCCCCGCCCCCGCTCCCGCCGATCGGCATCTTCGTCCACCCCCGCCCCGCCGCCTTCCAGCCCGCGCGCCCCCCGCCCGAAGCCCTCAGCTACCGCCTCGGCCGACCCATACCGATAAAGTTACGATAACGTATCTAAAACCCAGCCGGAGCTAGCTCCGGCTGCGCCACCCCATCGCGCCCAGTCGCCCAAACACGTCGACCCCCATCTGCAACAGCAGATGAACGATATCGATCGGCACCCAGTTTTCGCGGATCAGGCCTTCGTGGTGCAGGTAGAAATCCATCACCCGCATCGTCACCGGCCGCCCCGTCGCGCCGAGCCCCATGAACCCGTCGCCGAGATGCTCGCACGTCACGCTCGGCCACCCCCCGGTCACCGTGAAATCCCCGTCGGCCAGCCTGACATAGTGCTGGTAGCCCTTGATATTCTGGAACGCGATCCGGAACGGCAGCCGGTGATGGTCGACAAACCCCTCCACCCCGCGCGCGGTGCCGATGCCGCACGGCCCATACCACATCATCTTCTCGTGCCAGCCCTCGCGCTGCGACGGAATCAGCAGCGCCTCCCGCCCGTCGCGCGCCACATCCCCATGATCCCCGAGTGCGAGCTGCATCTTGCGCACCTGCGCCCAGTTCGCCGCCTCCACCGCCGCATCGGTCTCGTGCAGCACGATGCCGCCACAGGTAAACGGCGCCGGCCACTGCTCCTCCACCCCCAGGCTCGGCGCCACCGGCCAGAACCCGGCCTGGCGGATCACGTCCAGCATGTCGATCAGCACCGTGCTCTGCGCGATCTTCCCTTCGACCACCCGATGCACCTCGGCGAAGCGCAGATAAACCGTCCGCAACGTCGCCGGAATGCCAAGCCAGTCACGCCGGAACGTGCCGACATAATGGCCCACACTCGCCACCAGATCGTTGCCCTCGTACTCCCCCCCCACCAGAATCGTCTCACGCCGTTCCAGGTCCGGAAAACTCGTCAGCAACGGCAGCCACACCCGCTCAGCGATCGCGTCCACGCCCGTCATCTCGTTCATCGGGTGCGACCCCCGCCAGGTCGCCTGCGGGTGATAGGCCATTGCCAGAGCCGCGGGCAGCGTGGCAGGACTCGCATGCGCGATACCGGCCAGGGCGGCGCGAACGAGGCGCTTGTTCGTCAGCTTGCGTGGCGTGCTGTTCATGGGCAAAACCAGTTGCATACGTAGTCAGCATCTGTCAACGTCGTCGCGTCGGATCGAGTGCACAACAAGGGGAATCATGCACGATGGTGGGGGTGACGCTCAAGGGCGTCTCGAAACGGTGGGGCTCGTTCGTCGGTGTCCACGCCTTCGATCTCGACATCGCCGATCGCGAATTCCTGGTCCTGCTCGGCCCGTCCGGCTGCGGCAAAACCACCACCATGCGCATGGTCGCCGGCCTCGAAGACCCGACCGAGGGCGAAATCCTCATCGGTGGGCGCGTGGTCAACCGGCTCGAACCCAAGGACCGCGATGTCGCCATGGTGTTCCAGAACTACGGCCTCTACCCCAACCTCACCGTCTACGAGAACATCCGCTTCCCCCTGAAAGTCCGCAAGGTCGACCGCACCACCCACGACGCCCGCGTCCGCAAGGCCGCCGCCATGGTGGAGCTTGACGCCCTGCTGCACCGCCTGCCGCGCGAACTCTCCGGCGGTCAGCGTCAGCGTGTCGCCCTGGCGCGCGCCATCGTCCGCGAGCCCGCCGTGTTCCTGATGGACGAACCCCTCTCGAACCTGGACGCCAAGCTCCGCGTCTCCACCCGTGCCCAGATCAAGAACCTGCAACACGCCCTGCAGACCACCACCATCTACGTCACCCATGACCAGATCGAGGCCATGACCCTGGCCGACCGCGTCGTGGTGATGAACAAGGGCACGCCGCAGCAGATCGGCACCCCGCTCGAAATCTACGAGCGCCCGGCGAACCTGTTCGTCGCCAGCTTCATCGGCGCGCCGGCGATGAACCTGATCGAGGGCGAGATCCAGTCCGGCTGCTTCCACGCCCCCGGCATCCGCATCGACGGCCTCATCGCCCCCCAGGGCCCAACCACGCTCGGCTTCCGCGCCGAAGATGCCGCCATCACGCCGTCCGACACCGCCGAGCTGACCGCTCCGGTTTACACCTTCGAACTCCTCGGCGATGCCACCCTGGTCACCGTGCGCGTCGGCGCCGCGCTGGTTTCGGTCAAGGCCGACAAGAGTTTTCGCGTCGAAATCGGCGCGCCCGTCGGCTTTCGCATCGCCCCCGCCATCTGCCATCTTTTCGACCACGCCACCGGCCATCGCCTGCCATCGCCCTTCCAGCCCCCGAGGTCCCCCGGATGAACAAGACCATCACCGCCGCGCTGCTCAGCCTGCTGCTCGGCACCTCCGCCCACGCCGCCTGCGGCTTCCAGAACACCGTGCCGCTGAAGTCGCTCACCGCAGCGTTCGACGCCTGGAAGGCGGTCACTGCGACGATGGCCGAATGCGGCAATATCCAGGCCGAGCTGGACCAGGATTTCCGCCAGAAACAGCCCGCCGCCTTCGCCGCCAATCCCGCGCTGTATCAACTCGGCGGTGTCGCCAACGGCACGCTGGTGCCGCTGCTCAATGCGGGCACGCTGCGTCCGCTCGACGCGCTGGTCGCCAAGTACGGCCAGGGTCTCGCCTCCAACCAGCTCATCAAGATCGACGGCAAGATCATGGCCGTGGCGATGGATGTGAACGCCCAGCATTTGATGTACCGCGCCGACGTCCTCAACGAGCTCGGCATCGCCGTGCCCACCACCTGGGACGAAGTGCTGACCGCCGCCGAAAAAATCAAGGCTTCGGGCAAAATGGCCACCCCGATCGGCGCCACCACCAAGCCGGGCTTCGACCTCGGGCTCGAGTTCATCAACATGTTCCTCGGCTACGGCGGCAGCTTCGCCAAACCCGACAACACCCCCGCGTTCAACAGCGAGGCAGGCCTCAAGACGCTCGCGATGCTGAAGAAACTCACCGCCTACATGGACCCGGAATACCTCGTCTCCGAATCCACCTTCGTCCAGAAGCAGTTCCAGCAGGGCAAAATCGCGCTGTCCAACCTCTGGGCCACCCGCGCCGCGGCGCTGGACAATCCGGCCGAAAGCACCGTCGTCGGCAAGATCGGCCTGGCCGCCGCGCCGGCCGCCGTCGCCGGCGGCAAGCCGGCCACGACCCTGTGGTGGGATGGCATCGTCATCCCCAAGAACATCTCCGACGAACAGGCCGACGCCGCCTTTCGCGTGGCCATGGAAGGCCTCAGCGAGCGCACGGTGAAGGCCGCCCCCGGTGCCGCCGTGTGGCTGATCAAGGGCTACACGCCGGGCAAATACGCCACCGGCGCGATCGCGTCGGCCAACGCCGCGGCCCCGCCCTACCCGTCCTCGGTCGTCGGCGGCCTGGTCGGTTCGGTCGCCGGGGACAACGTCGCCGACTTCCTCACCGGCAAGAAGACCGCCGAGGCCACGCTCGCATCCATGGAGGCCGCCTACCTCGCCAAGGCCAAGGACCAGGGGCTGGTGAAGTAGCCCGGAGGCGCTCGGCAGGGCGGCATGAAAACCAGAACCTTCCTCGGGTTCGTCGCACCCTCGCTGGTGCTGATGACGGTCTTCATCGCCCTGCCGCTGCTCCTGGTGGCCGTCGGCAGCCTCTATTCCACCAACCCGGTGTACGAAACCATCGAGGAACAATCCTGCACCCCGGGTTTCACCGGCCAGACCTGCACCACCGAGCAGCGCTCACGCGCCAAACTCGACGCCGCCGGCCAGCCGATCGTCGAAACCCGCTACGTCGGCGCTGCCGCCTACACCGGCCTGCTGCAACCGGCCGAGGTCGCGCGCGCCTTTTCTGACGCCGGACGCGGCATCAGCGATCTGCTCTCGCTCGATTTCTACGCCGCCCTGCGCTTCACCCTCACTTTCGCCCTGATCACCCTGCCGCTCGTCATCGGCCTCGGCCTCGCCGTCGCCCTCGCCGTCAACACCGTGCTGAAATCCATCCGCGGACCGCTGATCTTCGCCACCTTGCTGCCCTTCATCATCACCCCGGTGATCGGCGCGCTCTCGATCCGCTGGCTGTTCATCGGTGACGGCATCCTCACCGCCGCGCTGCGCGCGCTCTTCCATACCCGTATCGCCATGTTCGCCCAGGGCTGGACGATCGAGCTGCTGATGCTGTCCTACCGGGTCTGGCACACCACGCCCTTCGCCTTCGTCGTGTTCTACGCCGGCTTGCAGACGCTCGACCGCGACACCATCGAATCCGCCATCGTCGACGGCGCGTCGCGCCTCGAACGGCTGCGCGCCGTGATCATCCCACATCTGATGCCGTTGATCGTCTTCGTCGCCCTCATCCACCTCATGGACAGCTACCGGGTGTTCGAGGAGGTGATCGGTTTCTCCAGCCAAGCCTACCGCATTTCGCTCCAATTCCTGACCTTCAACTTCCTGACCCCGGACCAGACCGGCAACCGCGCCATCACCCGTGCCTCGGCCTCGGCCATGCTGACCCTCGCCGGCATCGTCGTGCTGCTGGTGCCGCTCATTCTCCGCA
This sequence comes from uncultured Rhodospirillales bacterium, assembly GCA_903928895.1. Taxonomy (GTDB): domain Bacteria; phylum Pseudomonadota; class Alphaproteobacteria; order Acetobacterales; family Acetobacteraceae; genus CAIYPH01. The sequence goes on from CAIYSR010000011.1 coordinate 52,639, forward strand.
CCTGGCGCAGCCAGAGGCGCCGCGCATGAGCGATGCGCGGGCACTGCGCCCCCCGCTCTGGCTCAATCTCGCCGTCGCCGGCTTCCTCGCCATCTGGGTGACGGCCGCGCTGTTCCCGCTGCTGTGGACGGCGGTGATGTCGTTCAGGCTGCCGATCGACGCGCTGTCCTCCGACCCGCTGACCGTGCTCCTCGGCCCCGCCACCGCGGCCGCCGGCAAGGGGCTCACACGCGCCGATCTCGGCCTCGCCACCGGCCTCATCGCCGGGCTTTTGCTGCTGCCCACCCGGCTCGGGCGCACCGGCGCCGCTGTCGCCGCCCTGCTTGGCCTGGGGTCCTGGCTCGCCTGCGGCCTCCTAGATATCGGGACCGCCCCGGCCCTCGGCCTGACCTTGCAGCACTACCGCGCGGTGTGGATCGACCACGCATTCTACCGCAACTTCGAGAACTCGCTGATCATCACGGCCGGCGTCGTCACCGTCTCGCTCACCGTCGGCACGCTGGCAGGATACGGATTGGCGCGCACCGCCGGCCGGCTCGGATTCGCCATCCTGACGCTGGCCCTGGTGTTCCGGGCGCTGCCGCACTCGGTGCTGGTCACCGGCTATCTCCCGGTCTTCCTCGGCTCGCGCGATCTCCTCGCGCCGCTGTGGCAGGCCCCCGGTCTCGGGCCGTTCCTGCACCTGTTCAGCGCCGCCCCGCCGACGCTCTACGGCCAGCCGCTGGCCATCATCATCGTGCTGGTCTCGATCAACCAGCCGTTCACGATCTGGATGATGCGCTCGTTCTTCGACAACATCCCCACCGAGCTTGACGAAGCCGCCCGGGTCGATGGCTGCTCGCATTTCGAGGCGTTCTGGCGGGTCATCATGCCCGTGATGTGGCCGGGCGTGGTCACCACCGGGCTGTTCTCCTTCCTGCTCGCCTACAACGACTACCTGGTGACGTCCCTGCTGCTCGACGCCCAGTCGCAAACGATGGTCCCGGCCATCACCCAGTTCCTCAACCGCGACACCAGCTCCACCGACCAGATCGAGGCCATCGCCGCGGCCGTGTCCATCACCGCCCCGCTGTTCCTCCTCGTGATGGTGTTCCAACGCCAGATCGTCTCCGGCCTCACCGCCGGGGCGGTCAAAGGATGACGCCCATGATGACCGGCTTCGACCCGTGCTTCCGGACTCCAGAGGACTACATCATCGGGATCACCAGGCAGATCTGGGAGGACCGCGAGATCGCCTCGCTGCACCGGTACTACGCACCCCGCATCCCCGTGCGCTCGCCGGGCTCCGTCGTGTCCGGCAATGCTGGCGTCATCGCCGCCACGCTGGCCACGCTGGCGGAATTCCCCGACCGCTGCCTGCTCGCCGAGGACGTCATCTGGTCGGAGGACCCGGACGGCGGCTTCCTCTCCTCGCACCGCATCCTCTCCACCGCCACCCACGCCAACGCCGGCGCCTATGGCCCGGCCACCGGCAAGCGCCTGACCTATCGCGTCATCGCCGACTGCGCGGCGCGGGCCAACGTCATCCACGACGAATGGCTGATCCGCGACGCCGGCGCCATCGTGCGCCAGATGGGGTGGGAGGCGAAAACCTTCGCCGCCGACCAGATCGCCCGCGAAGGCGGCCCCGAGTCCTGCACCCGGCCCTTCACCCCGGCGCGCGACATCCCGGGCCCGTATCGCGGCAGCGGCAACGCCAATGCCGCGGGCCAGCGCTATGCCGACCTCCTCACCCGCATCATGGAAGCCGACCTCGCCGCCATTCCGCGCGCCTATGACCGTGCCTGCCAGATCGAACTTCCCGGCGGCCTCACCGCCCATGGACCCGCCGCCGCCGATCAGTTCTGGCTCGGTCTGCGCGCCGCTTTTCCCTCTGCTACCTTCGCCATTCACCACAGCATCGGCCGCACCGATGCGGACTGCCCGCCGCGTGCGGCGCTGCGCTGGTCGCTCACCGGCACGCATGACGGCTGGGGCAGCTTCGGCGCCCCCACCGGCGCCGCCGTCCATGTGATGGGCATCAGCCACGCCGAATTCGGCCCGCGTGGCCTGAAGCGTGAATTCATCCTGATCGACGAAACCGCGATCTGGAAACAGATCCTGCTTCACACCGGCTGAAGCGAACGCCCGAACTGCTGGAACGATCAGCAATCCGGGCGCCGGCTCTCAGGCTTCGTCGTCGCCGATCTCGTCCTGGTGGTCGTAGTACCAGTCGACAACCTCGTCGTGGAATTCAGGGTCGCGCAGCAGACGCATGGCGAGGGCGAGGATGATTTCGGCCGGGGCGGGAAGCTCCTCGGCGTTGTCGTCGAGCTCGGCGCCGCCGACGACACGGACGGACATTTCGCCGTCTTCTTCGCCGACGATGAGGGCGAACTCGTTGGTTTCGAGTTCGATGGAAACAAGCTTGCCGGCGGCCATGGTGATGCTCCTGTGATGGCGGCGGCTCGATAGCAGAGCCCGGGCGCCACCGATAGCCTTATCCCGGCATGGCGGCATCGGAACGGGCAAGCGCTTCTTTTTTGGAAAAAAGAAGCAAAAAACTTTCGTCCCTTGGATTCCGTCATTCCATTCACATCGAAGCCAGGAGTGAAGTTTTTTTGTTTCTTTTTTTTCGAAAAAAGAAACGCTTCGTTCTTGCCTGCTTTTTCCTCTCTGCGATCCGCGAAGGTCAATGTTCAGCAGGCTTGTTATAAGCCGCTATGAAGGCCGCCTGCCGCGCGGGAACGAGCTTGCGGGCGACCGATTGCGGCGGCCGATGCTTCATGCCGAGGCGGTGCAACCGCTTGGTCAGTCCCTTACCGCGCGCACGCCCTCCGCACCGCCACCTCGGTCTCGGCGGTCAGGAGGCTGTCGATCAGGTGGAGGCGCCGGGCGATATCGGCTGCGGTGATCGGTTGATAATGTGGGTTGTCGGGTTGCACGTGCCGGTGCCAGGACTGCAGGGCGAGTCCGATGGCGAGGCGGGTTGTGGTCAGCAGGGGCAGGAGTTCCACTTCCTCGGGCAGCAGCTTTCGTTCGGCGTGGAAGGCCCCGGCGAATTCCGCCACCGCCGCGCCGGGTGTCAGGTCCGGCGCGAACTGCGAGACGGCGGCGGTGGCGACGTCGATCACCACCGCCGTATCCACCATGTCGCCGAAATCGATCAGCCCGGAGATCCGGTCATGCGCGTCCGCGTCGATCACGGTGTTCAACCCGTTCATGTCGTTATGCACCGCCTGGTGCCGTAGTCCGGGCAACGCCGGCGTCACGCGCGCCTCGAACTCGTCGAACACCTCGCCCAGCCGCGCCTGCGCGACCGCGCTCGGGATCACGTGCATGATCTCGCGCATCCGCAGCGCGTGCTTGAGGTCCCACACCAGCTCGTGGTGATCGGCTGCATGGCTGAAGTCGGCCAATGCATCCTGCACATCGGCCAGCAGTTGGGCGCAGGCCACCCGTTGGGCGGCGCTGCGGCGCGAGTGGGCGAGCGGAATCCCGGGCAGCCAGCTCAGCAGCCGCACCCGCTGGATGCCTCCGGTCTCATGCACCACCGGCGTCTCGACCGCTCCATCCGGCAGCGCGATCACCCGCGGCACCGGCAGATCCGGGGAGACATGGGCGATATGCTGCAACGCCTTGATCTGCATATCCGTCACCCCGGCGTCTTCCACCGGATTGGCAAATTTCAGCACGAATTCGCGCCCGTCCGCCGCGACGAAATGAAAATTCCTGTCCCGCTCCCCGGTCAACGCCTTGGCCCGCCCGGCGAGGCCCCAGCGTTCCAGCGCCACGCGCTCGGCGGTTGCGATCGACACATCCAGCGCATGGACGGTCATGACGGAGAAAATATCGGTGGAATCGCTCATGCGCCGAGTGTGCCGCGTCGACGCTGATTTTGGCTAGCGCCTACGTCACCGCCTGGCGCACGCGAAACCGCTCCTGCTGCCATTCCCCGCTTTCCATCACCTCGCGCAGCACCGCCACCGCATCCCACAAATCGACAAACCGCAAATACAGCGGCGTGATCCCGAAACGCAGGATATCCGGCGCCCGGAAATCCCCGATCACCCCGCGCGCAATCAGCGCCTGCATGATCGGATAGGCGTCCGCGTGCGCGAAGCATACCTGGCTGCCCCGCCGCCCCGCCTCCCTGGGCGAGACCTCGACCAACCCATGGCCGCCACATTCCTGCGCGACCAGCTCGGCAAACAACGTCGTCTGCCGCACCGACTTCGCCCGCACGTCGGCCATCGGCGTCTCCAGCGCGAGATCGATCCCCACCTCCAGCGCCGCCATCGACAGGATCGGCGGCGACCCCACGAACGCCGCCTGGATGCCCCCGGCCGGCCGGTACGACCCCTCGAAGGCAAACGGTGCCGCATGGCCGAGCCATCCGGTCAGCGGAAACCGCACCGTCGGCAGCAGATGCTCCGCCACATACAGAAACGCCGGCGCCCCCGGCCCGCCATTGAGGAATTTGTAGCCGCACCCCACCGCCAGGTCGGCCCCCGCACCCGCCAGGTCCACCGGCACCGCGCCCGCGGAATGCGCCAGGTCCCACAGCATCAGCGCACCCCGCGCATGAACGGCCGCCGTGATCGCCGCCATGTCGAACATCGCCCCGGTATGGTAGTTCACATGGGTCAGCATCACCACCGCGGTGTCCTCATCCACCGCCCCGGCGATTTCGCTGGCCTCCACCAGGCGCAACGAATGCCCCCGCTCCAGCAGCGCCGCCAGCCCCTGCGCGATATACAGGTCGGTCGGAAAATTCCCCCGCTCCGACAGGATCACCCGCCGCTCCGGCCGCGCCGCCAGCGCCGCGCCCAGCGCCTTGAACAGGTTGACCGACGTGCTGTCGGCCACCATCACGGTCCCCTCCGGCGCCCCCACCAGCCCCGCGATCTTGGCACCGATGCGTCCCGGGAGCGCCATCCACCCGGCATCGTTCCAGCTCCGGATCAGCCCCTCGCCCCATTCGCGCGCCACCACCTCGGCCACCCGCGCCGCCGTCGCCCGCGGCATCGCGCCGAGCGAATTGCCGTCGAGATAGATCACCCCATCCGGCACATGAAACCGCTCCCGCATCGGCGCCAGCGCATCGGCGGTATCGAATTCCATCAACTGGTCACGCGTGATCATATGGATTGTCCCTTTTCCCGGGCAATCGCCTGCGCCATGGCGACCACGCGCCGCGCATTGCCGCGCCATGTGTAGTCCCGCCGTTCCAGTTCCGCCCGCGCATTGGCGCCGAGCCGGGCGCGCAGGGCGGGGTCCTCGATCAGCCGCGCCACTGCCTGCCACAACGCCCCCGGAACGACAGGATCGAACAGCAAAGCGGTCTCCCCGTGCACCAATATTTCTCGAATATTGGGCTGATCCGGCGCCACGATTGCCCGCGCCGCCGCCATGTAGTCGAAAATCTTCAGCGGCGAGGCATAGGCGTTGACCTGCGGTTGCAGCGCGATATCGAATTTCGCCACCTCGCCGGGCACCACCGCATGCGCCACCACGCCGAGGAAATTCAGCCGGTCCGCCACCCCAAGCGCCGCCGCCTGCGCCTCCAGCGCGCCCCGCACCGGCCCGTCCCCCACCACCGTCAGCGTGACCCGCGCCCCGGCCTGGCGCGCCGCGATTTCGCTTATCACCCCGTCCAACCCATGCCACGGCCGCACGAAGCCCACGAACCCCAGCGTCACCTCCGTGCCGTCGCGCGCGACCGCCGGCGGGAACCGGTCGAGCACCACGCCGTTCGGCACCACCGCGGTCCGCGCCAGCTTCACCCCCGCGGTCTCGACGATGATGTCCCGCAACACCCCGGTCACCGGCAAAACCCGATCCGCGCCCCGCCACACCTGGTTCTCCAGCCGCCGCGCCAGGCGATGCAGCCGCAGATTGCCGAACCGGATGCGCTCATCGGCCAGCGGCGAATTGACCTCGAGCAGAAACGGCAGCCCCGTCGCCCGCGCCAGCCAGGATCCGGCGAGATAATACAGGTTGCAGCGCTCATAGATGAAGTCGGGCTTGAACGCCCGGCACGCCGCGCGCAGCCGCCGATAGGCCGGAATATTGTACGCGAGCTCCGCCACCTCGCCCAGCGCCCCCGGCAACAACCCGCGCACGAAATCAATGAAGCCGCTCTCGCCGCCGAAACTGGCCTTGTCATAGAAGCTCGGCCCCACCACCAGCACCTCGTGCCCCTCGGCGCGGAAGGCTGCAACGAGTTCGTCGACATGCACGCTCTGCCCGTCGCGCGACTGGATGCGGTGGCTGTAGAGAATGCGCATGCCGGCTCCTTGAACAAGTGCCCGCCTTAGGGCGCATGCCCGACCGTGTCCAGACTCGCGCCGCGCCAGGCTCGCCCGGACTCCTGCCAGGTGAGAACGGGGACGGAAGCGCTGTTTTTTGAAAAAGAAGCGCGCGCCAGATACCTCCCCTCACGCGTCGCGTGCGCAATCGAGCGTCCGCGCGACCTCCCGCAGATATGCGGCCTGCCGCCGCCGCAGCGCCGCATCCGGCCCCAGCACGGCGCGCACCGCCCGATGCATCCGCCCGATCTCCTCCACATGCCCCTCCCCCGCCGCGCTGACAGAGGCGGCATGCCGGCGATGGACATTGAGCGGCGCCGCGACGAAGCCGACGCTGCCCTCGCTCCGCGCCAGCGCCTCCAGATACAACCGCCAATCCCCGGCGATCCGAAACCCGTCCAGCTCCGCCCCGCACCCCGCGAACGCCGCCAGCAGCGCCTCCCGCCGCCACACCACGGCGGAGGCATTGAGGATCAGATTGCGCTCGCCCAGGCAGCGCCGGGCAAACTCCCGCGCCGGAAACAGCCCGTCCTGCAACAGGCACGTCGCCCCCGCATCGGCGTAATACGCCCGGTAATTCGGCCAAACCGGCGCCCCGGCCGCATCCACCGAACCGCTATCCGCAAACGCCAGCACCATATCGGGCTGTCCCTGCAACAGCCCGACCAGCGTGCCGAGCAAAGCCGGATCGGCTGCGTCATCCGCCTCGGCGATCCACAAATACTCTCCGCGCGCCGCTTCCGCCGCCCGCCGCCACTGCCGAAACACCGAGCCCGAATTGGCCGCCGCCACCTCGATCCGCAGCTCCCGCCGCCACTCCTCGGCCAGCCGCACCGCCACCGCCACGCTGTCGTCGGTCGAGGCATCGTCGAGCAGCAGAACCTCCTCGACCGCACAATCCTGCGCGAACACCGAGGCCAGGCGATCCGGCAGATAGCGGGCATAATTGTAGCTCGGCACCACCACCGACACCGAGGCCACGCCGGGGCACGCCAGAACCAGCAGCCGCCCGACATAGGCGGCGAAATCGAACTGCGCCTTCGCCCGCCCGGCCAGCACCCCGCGCCCGGCCGCGGCGCCGCGCCCGAGCTTCACCAGCACGCGCGCCAGCGCGTCGGCATCCCCCATCGCCACCGCCGCCCCGCCCTCGCATTGCGCCACCGCCTCCGGCATCCCGCCGCTGCCGGCAAAACTCGCCACCGGCACGCCGCACAGCATCGCCTCCAGCGCCACCGTCGGGAACGGATCCTCCCGCGAGGTCAGCGCAAAGGCATCCGCCGCCGCGAACCACGGCCCGACGTCGCGCTGATAGCCCGGCAGCACGAACCGCCCGCTCGCCTCCGCCGCCGCGATCTCGCCGTCGAGATAGGCCCGCATCGTCGGATCGATCTCCCCGATCCAGCAGAACATCACATCCGCCCGCTGCCGCCGGGCCGCCCGCCAGGCCTGGAGGAACAAATCGAACCCCTTGCGCAGATCGCCATAGCCGGCGCCCAGCACCAGCAAGGTCGATGCGCCGAGCCCCAGCCGCCCGCGCTGCGCCGCCCGCGCCCGCGGCGACGGCGCCACCTTGCGGTAGCTCCCCTGCGCCATCACCGCGCTCGCCCGCACCACCGCCCCGGTCGCCGCCAGGAACCGCTCGCGCACGAATGCGGCGGGAAACACCACATTGTCTGCCGCCTCTGCCCCCGCCCGCGCCGCCGCCACCAGCCTTTTCTCGGCCAGCAGCCCGGGCAGCTCATGCACCAGCAGCGTCACCCGCATCCCCGCCGCCCGCAACAGCGGCACCACCCAGGCGGCGGCCGAGGTATTGACGATCGCCGCGCGGAACCCCCGCGCCGCCCACCCCGCGATCAGCGCCTCGACCTGCGCGGAGCTCTCCGCCATCGCGCCGGGGGCGCTGCCGGCATAGGTCTCGGCCAGCGCGCCGCCCCCGAGCAGGAGATATTCCGCCTGCACCCCGTGCCCGCGCCCGAGCTGGCGCAGCAGGTGATGCAGCAGATGCTGCGCCCCGGCCGCAAACGCATCATGCCCCACCAGCAGCAGCTTCGCCGCCATCGTCCCGCCTGCCCGCGTCACCGCCCGCGCGGTGGCATTGAGATAGGCCGCGCCAAAATACTGGTCCGGCTCCAGATAGGCCCCCTCCGCCCACTCGTTCCAGGCATTGACGCAGACCACCGGCACGCCCAGCGCCGGCGCCGCCGCGGCGCGCGCCACCAGCTCGGCCAGCCAGGCCTGGTATTTCTCCGGGGTCGAGCCCCGCAGCACCAGCCCCGCCCCCTGCCGCCGCGCATCGTTGTCCCAGCTCGGCACCGCCGTGCGGATCAGCGGAAAACCGGGCGCCACCTCCTCCAGCGACGCCGCCACCAGATCGTCGTAGTCGTACACATGCGCGCTCAGCTGCGGATCGAACTGCCGCAGCCCGGCGTTGCGCCGCTCCAGCCCGACCGCCAGCTTGTGCGGCGGGAACTCCACCGCCGCGTCGAAACCGAACCGGGTCGGATCGAAGGCATCGAAACTCTGCGCCATCACCAGCAGCGGCCGCTCGCCGTGGCGCTCCAGGAACAACCCCCGCCACCGCGCCAGCGTCGCCGCGGTGTCCGGAATATCCGCCGCCCGATACACCATCAACAGCGCCCGCCCCTCGATGCGGATATAGCGCGGATCGCGGAAATAGCCGGCGAAACAATCCACCAGCGCCGCATCATCCGCCGCATCGTAGTCCTGGCTGATCAGCACCTCCTGCTCCGAGCCGTCCCAGCGCCGCGTCCAGTTCTCGTTCGCCCACATCAGGCAGAACGGAAAATCGATCGAGGCATCGCCCCGGTAGGCATCGAGCGGCTGCTCCAGCAGCCGCCGTCCGTTGAACCAGTAGAAATAATGGACAAACCCCGCCAGCCCCGCGTCGCGCGCCATCTCCGCCTGGCGCCGCATCACCGCCCGACCCTCGGCGCTGTCGCCCAGCCGGTAATGCCCGAGATCGCGTGGAATCCGCGGCTGGTAATGCCCGGCAAAGCGCGGCATCGCCCGCCCGATCGCGGTCCACTCGGTGAACCCCTCGCCCCACCACAGGTCATTCTCGGCAATGGCATGGAACTGCGGCAGATAGAACGCCAGCACCTGCGCGCGCCGCCGCGCGCTGCGCGGCAGCGGCTGGAACGCCTCGAACCCCGGTCCCTTGCGGCTGAACCGCCGCACCTCCTCGAACACATCGAACTCGCTGGCCGGCGGCAACGTATGCAGCCGCAGCGCATGGCGATGGCGGCGGAAATGGATCAGCGGGTTCTCCGCCGTCTCGCCGTCGAGATAGCGCAGCAGATAGAACCGCGTGTCGAACCCGGCCGACGGATTGCGCCCCTCGCGATAGCCGTAGAGCAGATAATGCTCGAACGGATCGACCCCGGCCTCGGCGACATCGGGATATTGCGCCAGATAGAACCCGGCGTCGAACTCCGGCAGCGGGCTCACCCCCCCGGTCGTCCGGCGCAGCAGGAAATGGGCCAGCAGTGTGCGCCCCTCATCGGGCTCGTGCCGCCCGCGGTACCAGGCCAGATCGAAATACTCGCTCGGCAGGCGCCCCTCCGCCTCCCCGGCCGAGATATAGTGCAGCACCGGGTTGACCCCGGCCCGCGCCACGTCGGTATTCGCACCCCGGTACCAGAGCGGATCGAAATACAAATTCGGCCGCCGTCCCTCCTGCCAGCCCTGCACGATGAAATGCGTCGCCGGATCGATCCCGTGTTCCGCCACGTCCGGATAGGCGCGCAGATAGAACGCCGCATCGAACAGATCCGACGCCGCCAGCATCGCCAGGTCGCTCGCCAGCGAACTCCCCAACGCATGGCTGACCGACCATGCCTCGCTGCCGGCCCACAAGCCGCGATGGATCAGCTCGTTCATCGCTGCCAGCCGCGCTCGAAAAAGGATGCCATGCTGCCGTTGCCGATCGAAATCATTGACGCGGCATCAGCATCCACGCCGCGCGCCCGCCCGCCAGACGAAATGGCCGTCAATGCAGGCGTTTACAGCGATTTAACGCCCTAAAGCGATTCTACGACGGCGCTCCGGCTCACAGCATCGCCAGCGGATATTTCCGCCCCGGCGGCGCAAACGCCTCGTCGATGGCGCCGAGATCGGCTTCGGTCAACCCGATCGCCGCCGCCGCCGCGTTCTCCCGCACATGCGCCATCCCCCCCGCCTTCGGGATCGAAATCACCCCGGGCCGGCGCAGCGACCAGGCGATGGCGATCTGCGCCGGGCTCGCCCCGTGCCGCTCCGCGACCTCGCGCATCACCCGGTGGCGCAGCAGCCGGCCGCCCTGCCCGATCGGCGAATACGCCATGATCGGCATCGCGTGGCCCTCGCACCACGGGATCAGGTCATACTCGATGCCGCGATGCTCCGGGTTGTAGAGCACCTGGTTGGTCACGCAGGCCGACGACACGCTGTCGAGCTCCACCATATCCGGCGCATCCAGGTTCGACACCCCCCAGGCCTTGATCTTGCCTGCCGTGCGCAGCCGCTCGAACGCCATGATCACCTCGGTGAACGGCGCGGCCCCCATCCAGTGCAGCAGATAGATATCGATGCAGTCCACCCGCAGCCGCCGCAGGCTGCGCTCGCAGGCCGCCTGGGTGCCGCGCAAGGTCGCGTTGTGCGGGTAGATCTTGGTCACCAGCGTCACCGCCTTGCGCCGCCCGCGGATCGCCTCGCCCACCACCTGCTCGGCGCCGCCCTCGCCGTACATCTCCGCGGTGTCGATCAGCGTCATTCCCAGATCGATGCCGAGCCGCAGCGCATCGGCCTCCTCGCCCCGCGTCCGCTGCCCCTCGCCCAACCGCCACGTCCCCTGCCCGAGCGCGGCAACCTCGGTCCCGTCAGGCAGCCGAACCTTGCGCATCCGCTACTCCGCCACCTGCTCCGCGCGGCGCAGCAACCGCAGAAAATTCCCACCCCACAGCAGCCCGATCTCGCGTGCGCCATAGCCCCGCCGCGCCAGCTCCACCGTCAGGTTGCCGCACTCGGAGGCATCCTTCCAGCCGACAAACCCACCGCCGCCATCGAAATCCGACGAAATCCCGACATGCTCCACTCCGATCCGCTTCACCGCATAATCGATATGGTCGCAATAATCGGCCACCGTCACCTCGGCCTCCTTCTTGCCCGCCATCAGGAACGCCGGCACCGCCGTGATCTGGATCACGCCGCCGACGTCCTTGAGCGCGTCGAGCTGCGCGTCATCCATGTTGCGCGCATTGTCGCACAACGCCTTGATGCAGGAATGGGTCGACAGCACCGGCGTGCGCGACAGCCCCGCCGCCTGCATCATCGTCGCCTTCGAGGTATGCGCCACATCGACCAGCATGCCGAGCCGGTTCAGCTCCACGATCGCCTGCCGCCCCAGCTCCGACAGCCCGCCATGCTCCGCCTCGGGATCATTCAGATCCCGCCGCGGATTGGAACTGTCGGCCAGCGCATTGTGCCCGAAATGCGTCACCGTCAGATACCGCGCGCCCCGCTCGCGGAACGCCTGCAGCCGCTTCGGATCGCCGCCCACCGCCTGCCCGTTCTCGACGCACGGCATGATCCCGGTCACCCCGTCCGCCTGCGCCCGCTCGATATCGTCGGCGCTGCGGCACACCCGCGCATCCGGCCCCGCCCCCATCGCATTGATCGCATCCAGCATCGCGCACGCCCGTGCGAACGAGGCCTCATCCGCCGCCGCCGAGCGCGGCACCTGCGGCACATAGGCGGCGAAACACCCCGTCCCCATGTGCCCGCGCCGCATCTTCGGCAGATCCACCCGCCGCCTGGTGTCCTCGAAAAACGATGGCCCCTCCGGCCACGGAATATCGATATGGGTGTCGATGGTGACGAGGGAGCGATGCAGTGCCATGGGATCGGTCATTCCCCCACGCTCGAACCTTGCCCGCCCTGCGTCAACCCCCGCCCAATCGTTCCGCGCCAGGTCAATTCAATTGCATTGGCAAAGCCATCGCATCCCCCTATCGTGAGCGCACAAGCCGGCCGGAAGGCCCGACGACGTCCAAGGGGAAGGCACTCAAGGCCGATGGCGACAGTCTCAATCCGTACCGTGCGCAAGGCGTTCGGCAGCACCGAAGTGCTGCACGGCGTCGACGTCGAAGTCGAGGACGGCGAGTTCGTCATCCTCGTCGGCCCCTCCGGCTGCGGCAAATCCACCCTGCTGCGCATGATCGCCGGCCTCGAGAACATCACCCGCGGCGAAATCGCCATCGGCGGCCGCGTCGTCAACAACGTTCCCCCCAAGGAACGCGACATCGCCATGGTGTTCCAGAACTACGCGCTCTACCCGCACATGACGGTGCGCGACAACATGGCCTTCTCCCTGCTCCTGGCCAAGGCGCCGAAACAGGTGATCGACCACAAGGTCGGCCACGCCGCCGGCATTCTCGGCCTCGCCCCCTATCTCGAACGCTACCCGCGCCAGCTCTCCGGCGGCCAGCGCCAGCGCGTCGCCATGGGCCGCGCCATCGTCCGCGATCCCCAGGTCTTCCTCTTCGACGAACCGCTCTCCAATCTCGACGCCAAGCTCCGCGTCCAGATGCGCGCCGAAATCAAGGACCTCCACCAGAAGCTCAAGACCACCACCGTCTACGTCACCCATGACCAGATCGAAGCCATGACCATGGCCGACAAGATCGTGGTGATGAACGGCGGCAACGTCGAGCAGATCGGCGCCCCGCTTGACCTCTACGACCGCCCCGCCAACCTCTTCGTCGCCGGCTTCATCGGCTCGCCCGCCATGAACTTCATCCGCGGCCACATCAAGGGCGGCAGCTTCACCTCGGGCACCGTATCCCTGCCGCTCCCCGCCGGCGCCCCGCAGGCTCACCCCGGCGAGGTCATCTACGGCATCCGCCCCGAGCATCTCCGCCTCGACCCAGCCGGCCCGGAGGCCACCGTGCTCGTCACCGAACCCACCGGCTCCGAAACCCAGGTCATCATGAAGCTGGGCGACACCACCATGCATACCGAGACCAGAATGATCGGCGCATTCCGCGAACGCATCAGCCAGGGCCCCGGCGAGGCACTCCACCTCTCGCCCGACCCCGCTTTGGTTCATCTGTTCGACGTGGCAACCGGCGCCCGCCTCAACTGAGGCCGGCGTCCAATCGTGCAACACGCGGCCAACGCGCCGCATCTGAGGGAGGCCAAGCCTATGACAGAGTTTTCGCGGCGTGACAGTCTCATCGTCGGCGCGGGTGCGGCCGTATCGGCCGCCGCCCTCCACCCCGGCACCGCCCGGGCCGCCATCCCGATGGCCAAGATCGACCCGCCGAAGCAGCCGATCGAAGCCGGCGCCGAGCTGCGCGTCATCCGCCCGACCAAATTCGTCGACCCCGACGAAGTCGTCTGGAACGAAAACACCGCCAAGTTCACCAAAGCCACCGGCGTCAAGGTCCGCACCGACTTCGTCGGCTGGGAAGACATCCGCGCCCAGGTCGCCGTCGCCGCGCGCACCGGCGCCGGCCCGGACGTCGTCGCCGGCTGGGCCAATGACCCGCATCTCTACACCGACAAGATCCTCGACATGACCGAGCTTGCCACCTATCTCGGCAAGAAATACGGCGGCTGGGGCGCCCTGCCCGAGAAATACGGCAAGAAATTCGGCACCAACCAGTGGATCTCCATCCCCATGGGCTGCGGTGGCGGCGCCCTCGTCTATCGCAAATCCTGGGTCAACGAGGCCGGCTACGCCGCCCCCCCGGATGACCTGACCAAGTTCCTCGACCTCTGCCGCAAGCTCCACAAAAACGGCCACCCCGTCGGCTGGGCGCTCGGCAACTCCCAGGGCGACGGCAACGGCACCGCCACCTGGCTGCTCTGGGCCCATGGCGGCTACCAGGTCGATGAGCAAGGCAAGGTCGCGATCAACCGCAAGGAAACCATCGCCGCCCTCAAATACGGCGCCGAACTCTACAAGACCTTCATCCCCGGCACCCTGTCGTGGCTCGACCCGAGCAACAACAAGGCCTACCTCGCCGAGGAAATCTCGATGACCTCCAACGGCGTCTCGATCTACTTCGTCGCCAAGAACGGCGCCGCCACCAACCCGGCGATGGCCAAGATCGCCGCCGACACCGAGCACGCCCGCGCCCCCGGCACCTTCCAGGGCCGCGCCCCGGAAGCCGCCAACACCCTGAACGCGATGGTCTTCAAGCACACGAAGTACCCCAACGCCGCCAAGGAATACCTCCGCTTCCTCATGGAGGCCGACCAGTACGACACCTGGCTCACCCAGTGCCTCGGCTACTGGGCCCACCCGCTGCTCGCCTTCGACCAGTCCGACTGCTGGAAGTCCGACCCCAAGATCCTGCCCTACCGCGACGCCCAGAAAATGACCTTCTACGATGGCTACAAGGGCCCGATCACCGCGGGCGCCGCCGCCGCCACGGCCGAATACATCCTCGTGCAGATGTTCGCCGGCGTCTGCGCCGGCCAGTCCACGCCCGAGGAAGCCGTCAAGGAAGCCGAGCGGCGCCTCTCGCGCATCTACAAGAAGGGCTGAGGACCCGGCTGCGCCTGGACCTCCTGGCGCAGCCCGGCTGCGCCTGGATCGTTCCAGGCGCAGCCCGGCGGCATCGGGACCTTTCCCGATGCCGCTCCCCTCGCGGGCCCCCCTCGGACATACGCAAAGGCGGATCATGGACGTATCGACCTGGCAACCCTCGCGCGCCAAGCCAAGCTGGCTCGTGCGCTTGTTCGACTACAAGCCGTTCCTGATCTTCATCTGCCTGCTGCCCGCCATCGGCCTGCTGCTGGCCTTCCTCACCTACCCGCTCGGCCTCGGCATCTACCTCGCCTTCACCGACACCGAAATCGGCGGCAACGGCGAATGGATCGGCATCGACAACTTCGTCAGCCTGATGGATGACCGCATCTTCATCATGTCGGTCTGGAACACCCTGTTCTACACCTTCACCGCCACCGTCCTGAAATTCGCCCTCGGCCTCTGGCTCGCCCTCCTGCTCAACCACCAGATCCCGTTCAAATCCTTCCTCCGCGCCATCATCCTGCTCCCCTACATCACCCCCACCGTGCTCAGCGCCATCGCCTTCTGGTGGATCTACGACCCCCAGTTCTCCATCATCTCCTACGTTCTGGTCGATCGCCTCCATCTGCTGGACCACTACATCGACTTCCTCGGCACCCCCTGGGCCGCGCGCTGGTCACTGATCGTCGCCAATGTCTGGCGCGGCATCCCCTTCGTCGCCATCACCCTGCTCGCCGGGCTGCAAACCATCTCGCCCTCGCTCTACGAGGCCGCCCTGCTCGACGGCGCCTCGCCCTGGCAATCCTTCCGCCACATCACCTCGCCCCTGCTGATGCCCATCCTGGCCATCGTGATGACCTTCTCGGTGCTGTTCACCTTCACCGATTTCCAGCTCGTCTACGCCATCACCCGCGGCGGCCCCATCAACTCCACCCACCTCATGGCCACGCTCGCCTTCCAGCGCGGCATCCCCGGCGCCCAGCTCGGCGAAGGTGCGGCCATCGCCGTCGCCATGATCCCGTTCCTGATCTTCGCCACGTTCTTCAGCTACTACGCCCTCGGCCGGCGCAAGTGGCAGCAAGGGTCCGACAATGATTGAAAACTTCAATGACTGACGCCACCGCGCTCAAGCCGGGCGACGACCAGCCCGCCGTCACCGAATCCGACGGCCCCCAGATCATGTCGTGGGACAGCACCCCGCGCCGCATCGTCACCATCTACATCCCGCTCATCATCTTCCTCATCGTCCTGCTCTTCCCCTTCTTCTGGATGGGCATCACCGCGTTCAAACCGAACGTCGAGCTGATGAACTACAAGGACAACAACCCCTTCTGGATCAACAACCCCACCTTCGCCAATATCAACAAACTCCTCTTCGAAACCGACTACGGCCACTGGCTCGTCACCACGATGAGCATCGCCTTCGGCTCAACCTTCCTCTCCCTCCTCGCCTCGGTGCTGGCCGCCTACGCCATCCAGCGCCTGCGCTTCCGCGGCTCCGAATACGTCGGCCTCGCCATCTACGCCGCCTACCTCGTCCCCCCCTCCATCCTCTTCATCCCCCTCGCCCAGGTCGTCTACCAGCTCGGCCTGTTCGACACCCCCTACGCCCTCATCCTCACCTACCCCACCTTCCTCGTGCCCTTCTGCACCTGGCTGCTCATCGGCTACTTCAAATCCATCCCCTACGAACTCGAGGAATGCGCCCTCATCGACGGCGCCACCCGCCTGCAAATCCTCCGCCGCATCACCCTCCCCCTCGCCGTCCCAGGCCTCATCTCCGCCGGCATCTTCGCCTTCACCCTGTCCTGGAACGAATTCATCTACGCCCTCGCCTTCATCTCCTCGACCGAGAAAAAAACCGTCCCCGTCGCCGTGCTGACCGAACTCGTCCAAGGCGACGTCTACCACTGGGGCTCGCTCATGGCCGGCGCCCTGCTCGGCTCGCTCCCGGTCGCGATCTTCTACATGTTCTTCGTCGAATACTACGTCTCCAGCCTCACCGGCGCCGTCAAGGAATAGGCGCCGTCAAGGAATGGAAGTGACCGTCCGTCCAGCAGAGCCCGCAGACCTCGCGGGCCTGCTCGCCCTCTACGCCCAACTCAACCCCGACGACCCCCCCGTCGATCCCGACATCGCCCAATTCGCCTTCGCCCACATCCGCCACACCCCCGGCATGACCGTCTTCGTCCTCGAACAGGACAACCACCTCGCCGCCACCTGCACCCTCATCGTCATCCCCAACCTCACCCGCAGCGCCCGCCCCTACGCCCTGATCGAAAACGTCGTCACTGACGCCGCCCATCGCACCCGAGGCCTCGGCCGCACCGTCCTCCAAGCCGCCATCACCGCCGCCTGGACCGCCGGCTGCTACAAAATCATGCTCATGACCGGCTCCAAACGCCCCGAAACCCTCCGCTTCTACACCAATCTCGGATTCACCCAGAACAAAACCGGCTTCCAGATGCGAAGACAAGACGAAGCATAGCCGAGCCAAGAACTTCTTTTTTTCGTAAAAAAAGAAGCAAAAAAACCTCCATTCGCGCCGCTCCCCCCTGACCCACCCCGTCATCGCGAGCGAAGCGCGGCGGTCCAGAGCGAGCGCACCCAACCCTCACCCCCCTCCATGCTTTGCGCCGCAGGCATCCATCCCCCGAACCAGCACCATCCCGCCGGCGGGACTGAATCCTGGCTTCGCCCCTCCAAGCACAGAAAATCACGCCCTCATCCGAAGGCCGCCGCCCCAGCCGCCAGCACGTGCGAAGTTTTTTTGCTTCTTTTTTTCCAAAAAAAGAAGCGCTGCCCTTCTCTTCGCTGTCAAACCCCGCCCGCCATCCCCCCCACCCAATCCCCATAATCCGCATAGGCCTCCCCCGGCCCAAACCGCGGCCGCCACCCCGTCCCCGCCACACGCGAAACATCCATCGCCCCCCGGGCCCGCACCTCGGAAAACCGCACATTCACCTCCCCGGCGTCGCCCGACCGCCGCCAGCGGAACCCCGGATAGATCCCCACCAACCGCTCCGCCCAATCGACAATCACCTCCCCCCAAGCCATCCCCGAGCAGATGTTGAACACCCGATCCGCCGGCGCCGCGAGATCGAGCAGATGCAGCAGCCCCTCCGCGACATCGCGCGCATAGACCCAGGTATAGGCCGGGATCACCGCCGGCAGCACCGCCTCGCCGCGCGCATGCGCGATCCGCGCCAGATGCCAATGCGGCCCGACCATGTCGCGCAGCCCGGTTTCACGTTCCCACGGCCCGAACACGCCGCCGATGCGCGCCACGATCACATCCATCCCCCACAGCGCCCCCAGCCGCAGCCCGGTGCGCTCCAGCGCATACTTGGTCACGCCGTAGACCCCGACGGGCACCGGCGGGGTGTTCACCTCATCGAGCCGCGCATGCGTAAAGAAACTCTCGCCATAGACCGAAGCCGACGACGGCGCGATCACGCGGCGTACCCCCGCCTCCCTCGCCGCGCGAAGCTGGGCGATGAACCCGAGCAAATTGACCTCGATCACCAGCTCCGGCGTCTCCGCCTCCCGCTCCGGCCCCGAGGTAATGGCGGCAAATGGAAACAGCCGATCCACCCCGTGCCGCCGCATCAGCCCTGCCAGCCCCGCCCCATCCCGCACATCCATCCGCTCCACCACGAGCCGCCCCGGCAACCCGGCAAACGCCCGAAGCGCCGGCGCCGGCACATCGTCGAGCGCCACCACCACCACCTCTTCGCCGCGCCCAAGCAGCGCCTCCACCAGGTTCAAACCAACGAACCCGGTGCCGCCCGTCACCATCACGCTCATCGCGTCAGCTCGTCTCGGGCCCGCAGCGCCGCCAGTCCTCCACCGCCCCGCCCGCCCCCAGCCGCGACTGCATCTCGTGCTCGCCGAGCAGCCGCATCTCCATCGTCGCCCCCGCCCCCGGCTCCCCCGCCGGCACCACATACGAAAACCCGTGCCGGTCATAATTCCCACGCAACGGCGCCCCTCCCGGCGTCAGGATCGACGGCCCGTTGATCACCACCCGCGCCCCGGTCCGGCACCAGGCCCCGTCGATCGAATCCGCCCAGGCCGGCCCCGCCGCCAGCCCCGCCAGTACCGCCACCAAACCCCACCGCATGCCCCGCCTCCCGCCGATGATGAACCCCGCGACGAAAGCATGATGCCGGAAAAAACGAAACAAAAAACACCCCACCCCGTAGGGTGGGGCGCGCTTTGGCGCCCCACCACCTCCCCTGACGCGCAGCGCAGCGAAGCGGCGACGAGAGTGACAGCGGTGCCCTTGCACCGCGACTGCGCTCACGCCCTACACCCCTCGATCTCCCTTGACGCATCCGAATGCTTGTTATATTAATTCACTGATATGACAACTCTCACCACCAACTTCCGGTCCATCCTCGACGGCCTCAAGGTCACCCTCGGCCTCATCGCCCATCGCGACGCCCGCGTCCGCGCCCTCCTCACCCTCGCCTGGTACCGCATCCACCGCACCATCAACCGCTTCGAACGCCTC
>CAIYSR010000012.1 GCA_903928895.1 uncultured Rhodospirillales bacterium
GTCGCAACAGCCAATCTGCCAAACTACCTAGGCTGGCGCAGAGCCATCGAGGCCCTCCCGACAGCGCCTGCTCCCAACCTCTGGATCATGGCAGCCGCTGGGTTGGGGCCGTATCAACAAGCTATGCAATAAGAGCGAAAAAATTAGAAGATTCAGCTGGTCAGGCGATTGTGAATGTTACGGCCGCTTTGCGGGCGTCAGTCGATAACAGCACCATTTTTCATGCCTTGTTCAGTGTTGACCAAGATACAGATGTTGGAGATACATCATATTATGTAATGTATAGACATTCGACGCAAAAAAGAAGAATTGTTAAGACGTTTATGGCTATTCAAACTCCGAACTCGAGTGTCGCCAAGTGTTTTTCATTTACACATGTTTATCCAGGCGCTCCAAATCGGAGAATTGTTAGGGGGGCCGTTTTAACTTTTGATCACGGGATCAATTTTCTTGGTGGGTCAGCCATGCGGCTTCGAAATGGAGACATGGGGAAAAATCAGGGCATTAAGCTCGTAGCTGTACCTACTCCTGGCGGAATTTCCAACCCTCTTGGCTACACCTTGATGCGGGGCGTCTTTTTATCGCATGCACTGGGCTGGCAGCCCATTGTTGGGCGCTGCGCCATGGTCCACCTCGGCTTCAAATCAGCGTTGAAGAGGGAACTTTATGACGAAGACATAAAAATTAAAGAAATTCATCATCCAAAAGATCTAGAAAAAGATATATTGGAGACAGAAAAACATATACCATTTCTAGAGTCCGTTGGGAAAACTTCAAAAGAACTAGAGATTTTTATTTTAGATTCGATTAATAATACACCAATTTTTGATAGAAAAAATGAAAAAATAGAAGGGCTTCTCAGGTCTCTGGGCATCGAAGATGGAAAAGAGCCTTCGGATTAACGGTGATAAAGAGGGTGTCATCCGTTTTTTATGGAATGGATATTTCTGACGGAGCGTTTTGATCTGGGGCGCCGAGATGCGCTTTGATTTAATAAGACGCCCATGTCGACGCTTCCGTTCGCTCGCTGAGCCGCCTTCCGATGCGACGTTGGGTCTGGGAGGCCGTTGCAAACGCGGCGTGATCGGCCCGAAGCCAAATGACGGGATTCGTGCGGCCGTGATCAGGAGCGCTGGTGTGGCGATCCACAAGGGCCGCTTCGGCAGCCGGGCTTGGACCGCTGGGGTGCGACGGTTTGCTTGGGACTGGCGCGCGCTGGAATGGGTGTTTCGGGCTCTCACGTGACGGGAGAGGTTTGCAGATTGCCAGGATGCCAGTGCGGGCGCGCGGGAGCAGTAAGGTGATAGGCGGCGCTGCGCTTACCCATCCTACGGGGTAGTGCATTGATGGATAAAAGTTTTTTGCTTCTTTTTTTCAAAAAAGAAGCGCTTGGCTTGCTTTGGTTCGTCGCGCGGGCGTTGCAGGTCTGACGTGTGGGCGTTGATTTGTGGGGTGGGGTGGGGGAGAACGGGGGCTCAATCTGAGAGGCGTGGATATGGTCGAGCTTCGTTTGCACAACAGTCTCACGCGGCGGAAGGAGATTTTCCGGCCGATCGATCCTGAGCATGTGCGGATGTATGTGTGTGGGCCGACGGTTTATGATTTGGCGCATATTGGCAATGCGCGGCCGGTGGTGGTGTTCGATGTGATGGCGCGGCTGTTGCGGCTGCTGTATCCGCGGGTGACGTATGTGCGCAATGTCACGGATGTTGATGACAAGATCAACAATCGGGCGCGGGCGTCGGGCGAATCGATTGCTTCGGTGACGGCGCGGACGTTGGCGGATTATCATGCGGATATCGCGGCGCTGGGGAATCTGGCCCCGGATGTGGAGCCGCGGGCGACGGCGCATATCGCGGAGATGGTGATGATCATCGAGCGGTTGATCGCGTCGGGGCATGCGTATGCGGCCGAGGGGCACGTGATGTTTTCGGTGCCCAGTTTCGCCGAGTACGGGAATTTTTCGGGGCGCAGTCCGGACGAGTTGCTGGCGGGGGCGCGGGTGGATGTGGCGCCGTACAAGCGCGATGCCGGGGATTTCGTGTTGTGGAAGCCGTCTTCGGAGGATTTGCCGGGGTGGGACAGTCCGTGGGGGCGGGGGCGGCCGGGGTGGCATATCGAGTGCTCCGCGATGTCGTGGCGGCATCTGGGGGAGAGTTTCGATATTCATGGGGGTGGGACGGATTTGATATTTCCGCACCATGAGAACGAGATTGCACAGTCGGTTTGCGCGTTTCCGGGGAGCCGGTTCGCGAATTACTGGGTGCATAACGGGATGCTGGTGATCAATGGCGAGAAGATGTCGAAGTCGCTCGGCAATTTTTTCACCATCCGGGAGGTGCTGGACAAGGTGCCGGCGGAGGCGGCGCGGTTGTTGTTGATCAAGAGCCATTATCGGGGGTTGCTGGATTTTTCGGATGCGGCGCTGGTGGAGGCGCGCAAGGAGCTGGACCGGTTCTATCGGGCGCTGGAGCGCACCAAGCCGGGCGCTGCGCCGATCCCGGCGTCGGTGCTCGATGCGTTGTGCGACGATCTCAATACCCCGCTCGCGCTCTCCGCGATGCATGCTCTGGCCGATGCGGCGATGGCCGGGGATGCGGCGGCGGCATCGGGATTGCGGGCCGCGGGTGCCGTACTTGGGCTGCTTCAGGCTGATCCGCTCGCCTGGTTCCAGGGCGAGGGCGACGATGCGGCTGCGATCGAGGCCGCCATCGCCGAGCGCATCGCGGCGCGGAAGTCGCGCGATTTTGCCCGTGCCGACGCGATCCGCAAGGCGCTGACCGATCAGGGCATCTTGCTGGAGGACAACGCGACCGGCACCACCTGGCGCCGGGCGTGACCGGGCGCGACGGGGGGGCCGAGATCGGGCCGATCGGGAATGCGCCTGTGGTCATCCTGGTGCGGCCGCAGCTCGCGGACAATATCGGGGCGGTGGCCCGGGCGATGGCCAATGGGGGGTTGTTCGCGCTGCGGCTGGTGGCGCCGCGCGACGGCTGGCCGCAGGAGAAGGCCTGGCGCAACGCCTCGGGCGCCGACCGCATTCTCGACCAGCTCAGCGTGCATCCGGACGTGCCGAGTGCGGTGGCGGACTTGCACCATGTGTTCGGCACTTGTCCGCGCCCGCGCCATATCGTCAAGCCGGTGTACACCGCGCGCGGGGCGGCGGCGGAGCTGCGGGCGATTGCCGCGCGTGATCTGCGCACCGGGCTGCTGTTCGGCCCCGAGCGCGCGGGGCTCGACAATGACGATATCGCCTGCACCGATGGCCTGATCCGCTATCCGCTCAACCCGGCCTTCATGTCGCTCAATCTGGCCCAGGCGGTGATGGTGATGGCGTATGAGTGGTGGACCGCGGAGGAGCAGACGGTGCCGCGCCGGCTGATGACCAACGAGGCGCGGGTGGCGAACAAAAGCGAGCTTGAGAACTTCCTTGGGCATCTCGTTGCGGAGCTTGATGAGTGCGGCTTCCTGCGCAACGTCCCCAAGCGGCCCGGCATGGTGCGCAATATTCGCCATTTCTTTCAGCGCGGCGAAGTCACGGACCAGGAGCTGCGCACGCTGCACGGCATGGTGACCGAACTTGCGGTTGGGCGCCGCCAGCGCGGGCGGGACGAGGGTTGAGGCCGGACGCGGGAAGAAGGACGCTTGTTTGGTAGGGGTAGGGAAGCGCTTCTTTTTTGGAAAAAAGAAGCAAAAAACTTCTATCCGTTGGAGTCGGTGGTGCCGTTTATGACAAATCATGGGTGAAGTTTTTTTGTTTCTTTTTTTTCAAAAAAAGAAACGCTTCCTGTTTGCCTTGTCTTTCTTTTCGGCAATCCAAGACGTTTAATATTCAGCAGGGTTGGTATCAGGTTTTCACCAGCAGGCGATAGACGGTGAAGCTGAGGATGCCGCCGGTTGCCATGAACAGCGCCATCGGCAGCACGGAGTGGTTGAGCAGGGCGCCCGCCACGGCGCCGAAGGTCGCGCCGCAGCCGAACTGGATCACGCCCAGCAGGGAGGCCGCGGTACCGGCCATGTGCGGGTAGCGTTGCAAGGCGCAGGCGGTGCTGTTGGGGGCGATGAAACTCATCGAGCCGACCATGCCGGTGGAGAGCACCACGAAGGGGACCCAGCCGATCGCCCCGGTGGTGCTCTCGACGATGCCGCACAGCGCGAGCAGGCATCCCGCGACCAGCGGCCCCCAGGAGGCCCGGCGCAGCATGGTCTCGGCCCCCAGGCGCCGGGTCAGGCGGCTGTTGACGGAGGCGCCGATGGTCATGGTGATGATGGTGGCGCCGAACACCAGGGCGTAGTCCTGCGGGGTCAATCCGTAGATGCCGATCAGGACGAAGGAGGACAGCGAGATGAAGGAGAACATCGCGCCGAAGAGGAACCCCGCGGTCAGCGCATAGCCGAGGAAGGTGGCGGAGCGGAGCAGTTCGCCGAAGCGGGCGATGATGCCGCCGAAGGCCAGCGGCCCTCGCATCTCGGGGCGCATGGTCTCGCGCGTCACCAGCAGGGCCATCACCAGGGAGATCATGCCGAACAGCGCCAGGGTGGTGAAGATCGCCCGCCAGCCGAAGAAATGCATCACCTGGCTGCCGATCAGCGGCGCCAGCATCGGGGCCATGCTGGTCGAGGCCATCATGATCGACATCACCTGCGCCGCGCGATCGCGTTCTGCCAGATCGCGCACCATGGTCCGCGCCATCACGGGCGGCGCGCAGGCGGCAAGTCCCTGGAGGAAGCGCAGCACGATGAGTTGCAGCGGGCTCTGCACGAGGAGGCAGAGCAGGCTGGCCGCCACATACAGGACCACCCCGGTCAGCAGGACCGGGCGGCGGCCGAAATAGTCGCCGAGCGGGCCATAGATCACCTGCCCGAAGCCGAACGCCAGCATGAACGCGGACAGGCTGAGCTGGACCTCGGAGGCGGAGGTGGCGAATTCGGCCTGGATGGTCGGGAACGCCGGCAGATACATGTCGATCGACATCGGCGCGAAGGCGCTCAACATGGCGAGCGTGCCGACGAGCAGGGGGGTGAGCGGCCGTGGGGCCGCCGACGGGGTCGATGTGCTCGCGTTCATGCGAGGGTTTGACCATGCTGGCGGGGCGGGCTCAAGGGGCCGCCCTCAGGTGCGGCGCTCGAACCTGGGCGGCGCGCCGGGCTTGTGCGGACCGCGCGGCTTGGCGCCGAACGGCTTCGGCCGGAATGGCCGCGGCGGCATCGGGCCGTCGCCGGCGGAGGTGATGCGGGGCTCGTTGGGGGGGAGGTCGGCGATGGCGGCGGTGAAGGCCTCGCTCGCCTCGCGGCGGATTTCGAAGCGCGTGTCGGTGTCGAAGACGCGGATCGAGCCGATGTCCTGCTTGGTGAGGCCGCCGACACGGCAGAGCAGCGGCACCAGCCATTTCGGGTCGGCCCGGTTGTTGCGGCCGACCGAAATCCGGAACTGGACGAAGTCGCCGCCGCGGTCGCCCGGCGCGGCGTCAGGGCGGGCATCGGGGCGCTCGTTGCTGTGGCTTTCGGCCCGCGTCCGTGTCCGCGGGGCCTCGGTGGTGGGCTGGAAGCTCTGGCCGATCGCCTCCGGTGCCGGCAGGCCGCGACGATACAGCCGGAGCAGGGCGGCGGCGATTGAGACCGCGTCATGCCCGGCGAGCAGCGCCTCGGCATCTTCTCGCTCCTGGCCCTCGGGGGCGTCCAGCATCGGGTCGGTCAACAGCCGCTCGCGGTCGCGCTGATGGATCTCCTCGGCGCTGGGGGCGTTCGACCAGGAAGCGCGTACCCGCGCCGCGTTGGTGATCTGCTCGGCGCGGCGGCGGCGGGAATGCGGCACGATCAGCACCGAGACGCCTTTGCGCCCGGCCCGTCCGGTCCGCCCGCTGCGGTGGAGAAGGGTTTCAGGATTGGTCGGCAGGTCTGCATGGACCACCAGATCGAGGGCCGGCAGGTCGATCCCGCGCGCCGCCACATCGGTGCATACCCCCACGCGCGCGCGGCCCGAGCGCAGCGCATCGAGCGCGGAGGTGCGTTCGTGTTGGCTCAACTCGCCCGACAGCATCACCGCCGTGAACCCGCGCTGCACCAGCGCCGCATGCAGCCGCCGCGTGGCTTCGCGGGTGGCGCAGAACACCAGCGCGCCGGGTGCATCGAACCAGCGCAGGATGTTGATCAGCGCGCCCTCGTGCTCGTGGCCGGAAATCACCATGGCGCGGTATTCGATGTCGTCATGCGGCGTGCTGCGGTCGATGGTGTCGATGCGCAGCGCATCGCGCTGATATTTGCGCGCCAGACTGACGATGTCGTGGGGAATGGTGGCCGAGAACAGCAGGGTGCGCCGCTCGGCCGGCGCCGCCTGGAGAATGAATTCGAGCTCCTCCTGGAAGCCGAGATCGAGCATCTCGTCGGCCTCGTCGAGCACGACGACCTTGAGCGCGGAGAGATCGAGATTCTGCCGCCGCAGATGGTCGCCCAGCCGCCCCGGCGTGCCGACCACGATGTGGCAGCCGTGAAACAGGGCCCGCGCCTCGCGCCGGAGATCCATGCCGCCGACGCAGGAGGTGATCCGCGCGCCGGCGTAGAGCCAGGTCAGTTCCGCTTCGACCTGCAGGGCGAGTTCGCGGGTGGGGGCGATGACGAGGGCGATCGGGGCGCCGGGAGGGGGCAGGATACCGCCGGGCATCAAAGTGGAGGCTGCGGCGAGGCCGAAGGCGACGGTTTTGCCGGAGCCGGTGCGGGCGGAGACCAGGAGGTCACGGCCTTCCGCTTCCGGCTGGAGTACGGCGGATTGCACTTCGGTGGGTTCGAGATAGGAGCGCGCGACCAGCGCTGCGTCGAGCGCGGGATGGACGTGGGGGAATGTCATGCGCGCGGCTTAGGACGATTGTGCCCGCCGCGCCACTCTTTGTGCACCGCAGCAAAGGCCGGGCAGCCATACCGGGCGGGGGCGCGACCTGATGGTCGCTGGGTCATGCCTGCGGTTGCACGGCAGCAGTCATCGTTGCGAGGTCTTGCGCTCGTCAGCGACTCCTGGCAGTGCCGACCACGATGACGAAATCAACGTCCTACCGGCGCGATATCGATGGCCTGCGCGCAGTGGCGGTGCTGGCGGTGATGGTCTTCCACTTGCGTGGCCAGTGGTTGCCCGGCGGATTTGTAGGCGTTGACGTGTTTTTTGTGATCTCCGGTTTCGTTGTCACCGGGTCCCTCGCAGCGAGCCGGGCACCGTCGGTGGCCGCCTTCATCGGAGAGTTCTACGGGCGACGGTTGATGCGGATCGTCCCCGCGCTGGTCTTGGTCCTCCTCGTCAGCGCCGTCCTCGCGACATTGTTCATCCCGCCAGCCTGGCTGAGTGGTCTGAGCGACGAGACCGCACGCAAGGCATTCTTCGGCCTCAGCAACTGGGTGATGCAGCGCAACACGGATACGTATTTCGCGCCGCGAACCGAATACAACCCATACGTACACACATGGTCACTCGGCGTCGAGGAACAGTATTATGTCGTGGCTCCGTTCTTGGTCTATTTCCTGGTGCGTGCCCAACGCGAGGGTGACCGGCGCCGCGTCCGCCTATCGATGGCCGGGTTGGGACTCGTGACGGCCGGCTCGATTGCGGGGTGCATCTGGGCAACTCGGGCGCATCCCACCGATGCATTCTACTTCATCGGATTCCGGTTTTGGGAGCTTGCGACCGGCGCCCTGTTGTTCCTCGCGACGGATCGGGACGATATCGGGTCGAAAACAACCGCGCTTCAGCGAGCCGGTATGGCGTGGGTGGGGGCCGCTTGCGTGGTGGCCGGACTGGGGTTAGCGGATGCGGAGGCGTTTCCATGGCCGTGGGCTGTGCTGCCAACGGTCGGGACGGCACTCCTGATTGGCGGCGCGCGCGAACGGCCACGGGACTTGGTGCGTCTTGCGCTGGCGCAGCCTTGGGCCGTTTGGGTGGGTCGGCGGTCGTACTCGCTCTATCTCTGGCATTGGCCGGTTTACGTGCTGATGCGCTGGACGGTCGGTCTAGAGAACATGCCGATGTTCGCGGTGGCCGTGCTGAGCACCGTCATCCTGGCCATGCTGTCCTATCGGTTTGTGGAGCAGCCGTGGCGGCATCATGCCTGGTTCGAGCGCCGACCGGTCTTTGTGCGGATTACGGTCTTCGCGCTGCTTCCGCTCGTCGGCTACGCCATGGTTGTGGTGCTTTTTTCGCACCGCGTTCGTGGTCTGGTATCGCTCAGCAGCGTGGTGCAGCAGTCGGCGGACTGGTATGCGGGGGAGCGGATGGACTATCCCGAGTTCGGCGACCGGCAATGCCAGGTGGACATGGAGACGGCCCGCATCGGGGGCGGTAACGAGCGACGCTTCGTGCCGCGGCAATGCCGGACCACACCCTGGCCGCACCGGCTGTGGGTGCTTGGAGATTCGCATGCTGGAATGATATCGCCTTCCTTGGAACTGCTCAGCGCCGAACTGGCGGTCCCGGTCAGCCAGTTCTCGTTTGCGGGTTGTGGCTATCTCGGGTTGGATCAGCCGATGGACGTGAGCGCGACGCCGGGTTGCCACGCGTTCAATCGAGCCGTGACCGAACGAGTGCTCACGGCGTCGCAGCGGGGCGATATTGTTTTGCTGTCAAGCCTGCGCCTGCATCGCTACGGCGATGTCTGGATCAACTTCGATGTGCCGGACATGTATGCGCTGATGTACCGCGGAGCCGCAGCCGACCTGCGCCGCGCGGCGGCGGAAGACGCCCAGCGCTGGCTCCAACCTTTTGCCGAAAAGGGAGTCACTGTCGTATTCTCGGCGCCCCTGCCGCTTTTCAAGGCGCCGCCGTTTCGCTGCTCGGACTGGTTCAACGCATTCAACCCGATTTGTATCGGCCAGGGCCAGCAGAGGCGGGATGAACTGCAGGCGCTGCGCAAGCCGGTGATGGACGGGATCCTCCTGCTGGCGTCGAGGTATCCGAATATACGTCTTTGGGACGCATTTCCGGTCTTATGTCCGGAGCCGGTATGCCGAACACACAGGGATGGCAGGCCGCTGTATTTCGACGGCGACCATCTCAGCGCCTACGGAAACCGCATCGCCTATCCAAGTTTGAAGCAGATGCTGCTGGACGCTGCGAGCGCGCGTACCTTGTGACGGCTGCGGCTGCGACGGCCTATGCATTCTGCCCATGACAATGCTTGAACCTGCGGCCGGAGCCGCAGGCGCAGAGCTGGTTGCGGGGCAGGTGGGTGACCTGCTGGCGGGGGAGGGCGGCGGCGGTTTCGGCGAGGTCGGGGGGGGCGCCGATGTGGCGCAGGAAGCGGGGCACCATGTCGGTGGCGCTGTAGTCCTCGACCAGCAGGCGCGGGCCGACGGCGGCCTCGATTGCCGCGGTGAAGCGGGCGCGGTCGAAGTCGTGCCAGTAGTGCTGCTTGACCAGGATCGCGCGATTGGCGGCGTATTGCGCGCGCAACTCCTCGAAGGTCTCGGTGCAGCCGAGCTGGCGGAGTTGGGGCAGGAGAGAGGCGAGATAGGAGGGGGCGTCGCGGAAGAAGGCGAGGTAGCTGCGCTGGTAGCCGAGGGCGGCGAGGCCAGCATCGAAGCCGGCTAAGGCGGCGGGGTGGCGGCCGAGATACTCGAAATCCTCGGACGAGATCACCGAGGTCGGGCAGGCGGTGGCGGCCAGTTCGGCCAGGAGTTGCTCGATGGTGCCGAAGTCCGGATGGAAGCGGGGGTCGCCGTAGAGTTGCCAGGCGAGATTGTGATGGCCCAGCGCCCAGGTGAGCGGGCCGATGGCGGGATTCGAGGCGGGCGTGCCGATGGTGGGCACGTGGATGCCGGCGGCGTACAATTGCGGGCGCAGCGTGGCGAGCGCGTGCTGGATCGAGGTGGTGCCGGTCTTGTGGGTGCCGATGTGGATCCAGATCCGCCGTTCTGGTCCGGTCATCGGCCCCTCCGGGTCAGACGTTGCGGCCGTGGCAGTGCTTGAACTTCTTGCCCGATCCGCATGGGCACGCCGCATTGCGCCCCACGTTCCGCCAGGTCTCGGGATCGTTCGGGTCGACCACCGCGCCGCGCAGGCCGACGGTTCCTTCGAATTGCTCGTCCGACGAGGCCATGCCGTAATTCGTCTCGCCCAGCGGTACCGGGCTCGCCGGGTCGGGATGGCTCTCGGTGATCGCGAAGGGTGAGACGTCCGGCTGCGGCTCGGGTGCGATCTCGGCCCGGCACAACATGATGGTCACCCGCTCCTTCATTTCGTCCAGCATGCTGTTGAACATGGCGAAGGCTTCGGTCTTGTACTCGTTCAGCGGGTCGCGCTGCCCGTAGGCCCGCAGCACGATGCCCTGGCGCAGATGGTCGAGCGCCAGCAGATGCTCCTTCCAGACCTGATCGAACAACTGGATCAGCACGCTCTTCTCGATGAAGCGCATCAGCTCCGGCCCGAAATTCGCCGCCTTCGCCGCCATATGGGCGTCGGCCGTCTTGGTGATCCGCTCGCGCAGATGGGCCTCGTCGATGCCCTC
Organism: uncultured Rhodospirillales bacterium; assembly: GCA_903928895.1. GTDB lineage: Bacteria > Pseudomonadota > Alphaproteobacteria > Acetobacterales > Acetobacteraceae > CAIYPH01. The sequence continues at coordinate 10,485 of CAIYSR010000012.1, forward strand.
CTCGCGCGCCCACTCCACGATCGGCAGGTCGAGGTTGAGGATGCGCGCGCACTCCGCCGCCAGCTCGGCCGTCTCCCACTGCTCGGCGTAGGCCTTTTCGGGGATATGGCGCGCCACCATCTCCTCGATCAACTCGTTGCGCATGTCCGCCACCATGGCCGCCACGTCCGGCGCCTTCATGAACTCCTTGCGCTGGGCGTAGACCTCGCGGCGCTGGTCGTTCATCACATCGTCGTATTTCAGGACGTTCTTACGGGTGTCGAAGTTGCGCGCCTCGACCTTCTTCTGCGCCTTCTCCAGCGCCTTGTTGATCCAGGGGTGGGTGATTGCCTCGCCGTCCTTCAGGCCGAGCCGGGTCAACATGCCGCCCATCCGATCGGAGCCGAAAATCCGCATCAGGTCGTCTTCCAGCGACAGGAAGAAGCGCGACGCCCCGGGATCGCCCTGGCGGCCCGAGCGGCCGCGCAGCTGGTTGTCGATGCGGCGGCTTTCGTGCCGCTCGGTGCCGATCACCATCAGGCCGCCGGCGTCCTTCACCTTGATGTGGTTGGCATCGACTTCGGCGCGGATCGCCGCCGCCCGCGCCTCGCGCTCGGCCTCTCCGGCAACATCGGCGAGCTCCAGCTTCAGCCGCATCTCGATATTGCCGCCGAGTTTGATGTCGGTGCCGCGGCCGGCCATGTTGGTGGCGATGGTGATTGCGCCGGGCGCGCCGGCCTGGCTGACGATCAACGCCTCCTGCTCATGGAAGCGCGCGTTCAGGACCGCGTGCGGCACCTTCTTCTTCTTGAGGATTTCGCTCAGCGTCTCGCTTTTCTCGATGCTCGTGGTGCCGACCAGCACCGGCTGGCCGCGCTCGCGCGCCTCGGCGATCAGCCGCGCCACCGCCTCGTATTTCTCGGTGGCGGTGCGATAGACCTCGTCATCCTCGTCCTTGCGCACCACCACCACGTTGGTGGGGATGTCGACGACTTCGAGCTTGTAGATTTCGGCGAACTCGTCGGCTTCGGTCAGCGCGGTGCCGGTCATGCCGGCGAGCTTGGGATACAGGCGGAAGTAGTTCTGGAACGTGATCGAGGCGAGCGTCTGGTTCTCCGGTTGGACGGTCACCCCCTCCTTGCCCTCCAGCGCCTGGTGCAGGCCCTCCGAATAGCGGCGGCCCTCCATCATGCGGCCGGTGAACTCGTCGATGATGATCACCTTGTCGTCGCGCACGATGTAGTCGACATCGCGCTGGAACAGGGCATGCGCGCGCAGGCTCTGCTGGACGTGATGCACGACCGAGACGTTGGCGATGTCGTAGAGATTGCCCTCGGTGATGATGCCGGCGGTGCGCAGCATCTGCTCGACGTTCTCGACGCCGTCCTCGGTCAGCACGGCCGAGCGCATCTTCTCGTCTTTCTCGTAGTTCTCCGGCACCTTGACCAGCTCGCGCACCACCTCGTTGACGCTGCGGTAGAGGTCTGAGGAATCCTCGGCCGGGCCGGAAATGATCAGCGGCGTGCGCGCCTCGTCGATCAGGATGCTGTCGACCTCGTCGACGATGCCGAAAAAGAACTCGCGCTGGACCATGTCTTCCAGGCGGAACTTCATGTTGTCGCGCAGGTAGTCGAAGCCGAATTCGTTGTTGGTGCCGTAGGTGATGTCGGCGGCATAGGCCTGCCGCCGCTCCTCCTCGATCAGCCCGTGCACGATCACGCCGGTGCTGAGGCCGAGGAACCCGTAGAGCTGGCCCATCCACTCCGCATCGCGGCGCGCCAGGTAGTCGTTCACCGTGACCAGATGCACGCCCTGGCCGGCCAGGGCGTTCAGATAGACCGCCAGCGTCGCCACCAGGGTCTTGCCCTCGCCGGTCTTCATCTCGGCGATCTTGCCGTCATGCAGCACCATGCCGCCGATGAGCTGCACGTCGAAATGGCGCATGCCGAGCACCCGGCGGCTGGCCTCGCGAACGACGGCAAAGGCTTCCGGCAGCAGGCTGTCGAGCGTGGCGCCTTCGGCGATCCGGTTCTTGAACTCCGCCGTTTTGGCCTGCAACGCCTCGTCCGACAGCGCCTGGATCGCGGGTTCGAGCGCATTGATCTGCGGCACCCGGCGCTGATAACCCTTCAGCGCGCGGTCATTGCTGGTGCCGAAGATCATGCGGGCAAGTCTGGCGAACATGGGAAGCCTTCCGGGTCAGGCGCGAGAGCATGATGACCGCCGACAGAAGCGGCCATCCCGCTCTCGCTCTTTGATTGATCGCATGATTCAGACCTGCGGTGTTGCCACCTTCGGTCATCATGCTCTAGCCGCGGGCGCGTCGAGGCAGGCCCGCAAAAGGAGTACGGGCCGAACTTGGACCGTCAGATAGGACCCCGACCGCCCCGGGTCAACGCGAAGCTGGTCTGATCCGCCCTTTGCGCTGGCCGTCGCCTTGTCCGCGGCCGTCGCCCCGGCCTATACGGGCGCATCCAAACGAGGAATTCCCGATGCGATCGAACCGGTTCACCCTGGCCCTGGCCCCCGCCCTGCTCGGCTGCTCCCTGCTGACGGGCGCGGCGCTGGCGCAAGCTCCCGCGGATCCCGTGATCGCCAAGGTCAACGGTGCCGAAATCCGAGTCAGCGATGTCACCGAGGCGGCCCAATCGCTGCCCCAGGAATACCGCGGCATGCCGCAGAACGTGCTGATCCCGATGCTGACCGATCAGCTCGTCGATCGCGCCGCCGTGGTCGCCATGGCGCGCCGCGCCGGGCTCGACAAGGACCCCGCGACTGCCCGCGCCATCGCCCGCGCCGTCGATGAGACGCTGGAGAACGCCCAGATGCGCCGCGACATCGAGCCGACGCTGACCGAGGAGAACCTCCGCGCCCGCTACACCCGCGACGTCGCGGGCAAGGAAGGCGAGGCCGAGGTCCACGCCCGCCACATCCTGCTTGCCAACGAGGCCGACGCCGCCAAGGCCATCGCCGACATCAAGAAGGGCGGGGACTTCGCCGCCATCGCCAAGGAGCGCAGCTCCGACCCCGGCGCCGGCCAGGGCGGCGATCTCGGCTTCTTCAAGAAGGCCGACATGGTCCCTGAATTCGCCGAGGTGGCCTTCGCCCTGAAGCCCGGCGAGATCGCCGAAAAGCCGGTCAAGACCCAGTTCGGCTGGCATGTCATCAAGGTCGAGGAGCGCCGCGCCGCGCCGCCGGCGAGCTTCGAGCAGGCCCAGGAGCAGCTCCGCCAGGCCGCCATCCAGGAGGGCGTCCTGAAGATCGTCGCCACCGCCCGCGCCGCTGCCACCATCGAACGCTTCAACACCGACGGCACGCCCCGCAAGGCCACCGACGACGCCCTGCCGCCGGGCCATCCCAAGCCCTGACATCAAAAAATCACAAAAAATCCGACGAGGACCCAAGCCATGGCCAGCGCTGTTTCCCCCCTTGCTGTTCCGCTGCCCGAACTGCCGCCGCTTGCCGGCGTCCGCCTCGGTGCCATCGCCGCCGGCATCCGCTACAAGGGCCGCAACGACGTGGTCATGGCCGAACTCGCGAGCGGGACCGCCGTGGCCGGCGTCTTCACCTCGTCGAAATGCCCCGGCGCGCCGGTGGACTGGTGCCGCGACATGCTGCCCGGCGGCAAGGCCCGCGTCGTGGTGATCAATGCCGGCAATGCCAACGTCTTCACCGGCAAGGCCGGCGCCGACGCCTGCAAGGCCACCGCCGCGGCCGCCGCCAAAATCGCCGGCTGCCCGGTGAAGCAGGTCTTTCTCTCCTCCACCGGCGTGATCGGTGAAGTCCTGCCCCACGAGAAACTGACCGCCGTCCTGCCCGAACTGCATGCCAACCTCGCCGAAACCGGCTGGGAAGCGGCCGCCCGCGGCATCATGACGACCGACACCTTCCCCAAGGGCGTCACCCGCACGGCGCTGATCGGCGGCAAGGAAGTCCGCATCAACGGCATCGCCAAGGGCTCGGGCATGATCGCCCCCGACATGGCGACGATGCTCTGCTTCATCTTCACCGACGCCAAGATCCCCGCCCCGGCCCTGCAGAAGCTCCTCGCCAAGGGCGTCGCCGGCAGCTTCAACGCCACCACCGTCGATAGCGACACCTCGACGTCGGACACCGTCCTGCTGTTCGCCACCGGCCAGGCCAAGCACCCCAAAGTGGCGGAGGACGGTGGCAAGGATCTCGCCGACTTCGCGCGCGCCCTGGACGAGGTGCTGCTCGACCTCGCCTTGCAGGTCGTCCGCGATGGCGAAGGCGCCCAGAAGCTGATCCGCATCGACGTCACCGGCGCCACCTCGGCCAAATCGGCCAAGCGCATCGCCATGACCATTGCCAACTCGCCGCTGGTGAAGACCGCCATCGCCGGCGAGGACGCCAATTGGGGCCGCATCGTCATGGCGGTCGGCAAGGCCGGCGAGCCCGCCGATCGCGACAAGCTCTCGGTCGGCGTCGGCGGCACCTGGATGGCCCGCGATGGCGCCGTGGTGCCGGGCTACGACGAAACCCCTGTGGTCGCCCACATGAAGGGGCATGAGGTCGCGATCGCGGTCGATATCGGCCTCGGCCGCGGCAAGGCCACCGTCTGGACCTGCGATCTCACCCATGGCTACATCGACATCAACGGGAGCTACCGCAGCTGAGCGACATCGCCGACGCCTTCGCACCGCTGACCACCGACCGCCTCGTCCTGCGCCCATTCGCGGTGACGGACGCGGTCGAGTTGCACCGGCTGCTGAACGACTGGGAGGTCTGCTCCACCCTGGTCGACGTCCCCTACCCCTATCCACAGGCCAAGGCCGAAACCTGGGTGGCCTTCACCGCCCAGGCCTTGGCCGAGCGGCGCGAATATCACCTCGCCATCACCGGGCGCGAGCACGGGGCCGAAATGCTGATCGGCGCGGTCGGCCTGCGGCTCGACCCCAAGGACCGCAGCGCCAGCCTCGGCTACTGGGTCGGCCGCCGCTTCTGGGGCCATGGCGTGGCCACCGAGGCCGCCGGTCGCCTGTGCCGCTGGGCGCTGGCCAATCTCGATATCGATCGCGTCACCGCCACCGCAGCCACCGCCAACGGCGCCTCCCTCGCGGTGCTGCGCCGGATCGGCATGAAACACACCGGCGAGGCGATCCGGCATTTCCGCGCCCGCAACCGCGACCTCAAGGTCCTCGTCTTCGAAGCCACCCGCGAAGACATCTCGGCCGACCCCGCAACCGCCCTGATCCCTGCCGGCCCCAAGCCGCTGGTCCTGGTCGCCGCCTGCGCCCTGATCGACCGCGACGGCCGCATCCTCCTCGCCCGCCGCCCCGAGGGCAAGAAGATGGCGGGGCTATGGGAATTCCCAGGTGGCAAGTTCGACCCCGGCGAAACCCCGGAGGCCGCGCTCATCCGCGAACTGCGCGAGGAACTCGGCATCGACGTGGCCTCGAACTGCCTTGCCCCGTTCACCTTCGCCTCCCATGCATACGACAGCTTCCATTTGCTGATGCCGCTCTTTCTGTGCCGGCGCTGGAAGGGCAGTCCCGAGAGCCGCGAGGGCCAGCAACTCGCCTGGGTGCGTCCGGAAAACCTCGCGGACTACCCGATGCCCGCCGCCGACCGCCCGCTGGTGCCGCTGCTGCGCGACTTCCTGTAGAGTCTGCCAGGCGCTGATTGAAGCGCCGGACAGACTCTGAAGCCTTGTTTGATCGTGTGATTCACGGCTCCGGCGTTCCGCCTCCGCCGATCACACTCTAGGAGCCCCGCCATGTCCGCCAACCCAACTGCCTGCCTCCTGGTCATCGGCAACGAAGTCCTCTCGGGCCGCACCCAGGACCTCAACATCAAGTTCCTCGCCACCGGCCTCGGTGCCATCGGCATGCCGCTGCGCGAGGTCCGCGTCATTCCCGACGTGTCGGAGACCATCATCGCCACGGTCAATGAGGCGCGCGCCAAATTCGACCATGTCTTCACCACCGGCGGCATCGGCCCGACCCATGACGACATCACCAGCGAATGCATCGCCGCCGCCTTCGGCGTGCCGTGGGAGCCGCATGCGGAGGCCTGGGCGCGGCTTGAGGCACGCTACGAGCCCGGCGAGTTCAACGCCGCCCGCCAGCGCATGGCCACCATGCCGCGCGGTGCGACGTTGATCGACAACCCGGTTTCGACCGCGCCCGGCTTCACCATCGGCAATGTCCATGTCATGGCCGGCGTGCCGCGCGTGATGCAGGCGATGTGGGCCAACCTCGCCCCCACCCTGGCCGGCGGCGCGCCCGTGGTCATGGCAGCCGTGCACGCGATGGGCCTCGCCGAGGGCAAGATCGCCGATGGCCTCGGCGCTATCCAGGCGCGCTACCCCAACATCGACCTCGGCAGCTATCCTTATTACCGCAGCAGCGGCAACGGCGTGGCCCTCGTCGCCAAGGGTACCGAGCAGGCAGCGGTCGAGGCCTGCATCGCCGAGGTGACGGCGATGATCGCCGAACTCGGCGCCGTCCCGATCCAGGGTGAACCCGCCGCTTGAGACTTGCATCCCGGCCGCTCCGTCGCATATGCCCATGTTGCGCCGCAACACGCGGCCGATCCGCCGGAGAACGCCACGATGCCGCTGAGCCCCCCCGCCGCCCGCACGAAGCTGCATACCCGCACGATCGTCATCGACGGCTACGAGCGTGAGGACGGGTTGTTCGACGTCGAGGCCCACCTCACCGACGTCAAGACCTTTCACTTCGAGACCGACGTTCGCGGCCAGCTCGAACCCGGGACCCCGCTGCACGACATGTTCGTGCGTCTCACCTTCGATGACCGCATGACCATCGTCGCCGCCGAAGCGGTCACCGAACAGGGACCCTACGCCAACTGCGGCGGCGGCGCCGCCAGCTACGCCAACCTCGTCGGCCTGCGCATCCGCCCGGGCTTCCTGCGCGAGGCCAATGCCCGCATGGCCGGCCCCGCCGGCTGTACCCATCTGCGCGAAATGCTTCAGGAGATCGCCACCACCGCGTTCCAGACCATGTGGCCGGCCCGCGCCCGCCGCCGTGACAGCGAAACCCCGGAGGCAGCCGCCGCCCGCGCCCAGGCCAATGAGGAGCGCGACGCGCACCGGATGATCAACACCTGCCACGCTTATGCCGCCGATGGCGCGGTGGTGAAGGCGCGCTGGCCAAACCACTTCACCGGCGACGTGATGCCGCTGCGGGAAGCCCAACGCGCGCAGAAAATCGCCGAAGATCAGCTCAGCGGCGCCGCCACCAGCGTCGTCTGAGCCCACTCGGCGGTTCTGTCGCGCCCGCCATGCCCGGCCGCGCGATGCCCGGCTTCCGTGGCCGCCCCGCGGAAATACGCCAGCACATGCACCCGCACCGCGCTGGTCCGCCCACCGGGATGGCCGACCCGTTCGATCTGCTTGACCACCTCGGTCAGTGACAGATGCTGCCGTGTGCAGATTTCCTCCAGCGCCTCCCACATCTCCGGCTCCAGCCGCATGCTGGTGCGCCCGCGCAGCGCCGTGACATTGCGATTGACCAGACAGCTCGCCTTCATCGATGACCTCCGTCGCGTGACGCGGTCAGCCTAGGGCGCAGGGCTTAACGAAGCCTTTCCGCCTCGGCCGGCGTGCGCAGCGTCAGCGCCAGGGCATGTAGCCCGCCCGCGAGCTCGCCGGCCAATGCCGCATGCACCGCGCGCGATCGCTCCACCCGCGAGACGCCCTCGAACGAAGCTGCGACCATCACCACCGAATAATGGGTCTGGCCCCCCGGCGCCGCACCGGCATGCCCGGCATGGCGGGCGCTGTCGTCGACGATCTGCAAGGCCGTCGGCGCAAACGTCTGGCGCAAGGTCGATTCAATCCGGAGCGCACGATCGGTCATGCCCACACCATGCCGCCTCCGCCCGCCCGGCGCAAATCCCCTCTTCCCAAAACCCCCTTCAGGACGCACATAGTCGACAATGACCCGACGCTTTACGCGCACCCGGGCCTACGCGCCTGACCCGGCGGCGCCAGGCCATCATTGTGACATGCCGGGATGCAAGCTCGCGGCCGGCTACCGCGCGCCGAAGTCCCGCTTTGAGCTCAACGAGTACTTCTGGTTCTGCCTCGAACACGTCCGCGCCTACAACGCCGCGTGGGATTTCTACAAAGGCATGTCGCCCGGGCAGATCGAGGCCCAGCTCCGTGCCGACACGTCCTGGCAGCGCCCGACCTGGCCGCTCGGCCGCAACGGCGCCACCGGCCAGTTCGACGAGGACGCCCTGCGCGACCCGCTGCACATCCTCGCCACCGGCCGCGCCGGCCCCCCGCGCCGCCCCCCGCTCGAAGCCCCGCCGGAACTGCGCGAACCGCTCGCCACCCTCGGGCTCGCATGGCCGCTCACGCTGGACACCCTCAAGTCCCGCTACAAGGAGCTCGCCAAACGCCACCACCCCGACGCCAACAACGGCGACCGCGCGGCGGAAGAGCGGATCAAGGTCATCAACATCGCCTATGCCGCGCTCCGCGGCCGCCTCGCCGCCGAACCCAAGATGGCAGCAACGGGCTGAGTTGCATCAACATGACATTCACCGCCTACCCATCGCCGAAAGGCGCGCGTAAGCTTCACCGTCAAAACCACAGGATCGCTGGCCTATGAACAAGGTTGCCGCCATTTCCGACGCCCGGATCGAGCCGACATCGGCCATCGACATCCCCGACATCACCATCAACGCCCGCGAAACCTTCGGCGTCGACATCAACATGGACGTGCCCGCCTTCTCCGTGCGCACCGAGCATGTGCCGGAGATCGACCCCTCCTACCGCTTCGACAAGGAGACCACGACCGCCATCCTGGCCGGCTTCTCCTTCAACCGCCGCGTCATGGTCCAAGGCTATCACGGCACCGGCAAGTCGACCCATATCGAACAGGTCGCCGCCCGCCTCAACTGGCCCTGCATCCGCGTCAACCTCGACAGCCACATCAGCCGCATCGACCTGATCGGCAAGGACGCCATCGTCATCAAGGACGGCAAGCAGATCACCGAGTTCCGCGAGGGCATCCTCCCCTGGGCGCTCCAGCACCCGTGTGCCCTGGTGTTCGACGAGTATGATGCCGGCCGCCCGGACGTGATGTTTGTCATCCAGCGCGTGCTCGAAGTGGAGGGCAAGCTGACCCTGCTCGACCAGAACAAGGTGATCCGCCCGCACCGCAGTTTCCGCCTGTTCTCGACCGCCAACACCGTCGGCCTCGGCGACACCACCGGCCTCTATCACGGCACCCAGCAGATCAATCAGGGCCAGATGGATCGCTGGAACATCGTCACGACCCTGAACTACCTGCCGCATGGCCAGGAGACCGAGATCGTGCTGGCCAAGATGGGCACCGACCCGTCCGATAAGGCCGAGCGCAAGAAGGTCGAGAGCATGGTCGCGCTGGCCGACCTCACCCGCGCCGGCTTCATCAACGGCGACATCTCCACCGTCATGTCGCCGCGCACGGTGATCACCTGGGCCGAAAACGCCCGCATCTTCAACGATATCGGTTTCGCCTTCCGCCTTACCTTCCTCAACAAGTGCGACGAGGCGGAGCGCCAGACGGTGGCCGAATACTTCCAGCGCTGCTTCGGCTCGGAAGTCTCCACCGGCCTTATGCCGCACAAGCGCGCCTGAGCGGCAAGCGGGAAGGTAGAACACGATGAGCGGCAGCGCAGCGCGAACGGTCCGGATATGAGCGGCAGCAACAAGGACAACACGCGCTCGGAGGAATTCAAGCGCGCCACCGCCGGCGTGCTGCGCGCCATCGCCGGCAATGACGAGGTCCAGGTCGCCTTCCAGCCTGGTCCGTCCGGCCTCGCCGGCAAGCGCGCCCGCCTGCCGCTGCCCACCCGCGCCCTGCCGCCGCAGGAAATGGCCCGGTTGCGCGGTGCCGCCGATAGTCTCGCCTTGCGCATCCGCCATCACGACGACGCCATCCACAACGCCCGCATGCCCTCCCGCCGCGAGGCCAAGGATGCCTATGACGCGCTGGAGCAGGCCCGCGTCGAGGTGGTCGGCGCCAAATACATGGACGGCGTCGCCTCCAACCTGCGCGCCCGCCTCTCCGAGGAATGCGAGGCCGAGGGCTACGACCGGATGACGCGCAAGGACCAGTTGCCGATCTCCGCCGCCCTCGCTTTGCTCACCCGCGAACGCATGACCGGCGAAGCCTCCCCGCCGGCCGCCCAGAAAGTGCTCGACCTCTGGCGCAACAGCCTCGGTGCCGATGCCGAGGCCGCCATCGCCGAAATGGCCGAGACACGGGACAACCAGACCAGCTTCACCCGCGCCGCCCGCAAACTCCTCGCCGCCATGGACCTCGCCGAAGCCGAGGTCGACGCCGAGCCGGAGGAGAGCGAGGAGGGGGACGACGGCGAGCAGTCCGGCCAGCAGGAGAACTCGCAGGAAGGCGAAGGCCAGTCCGAGAGCGACACCGAGTCGATGCTCGGCGCCCAGCCCGAAGAGATGGAAGGCGAGGCCTCCGACGACCAGTCCGGCGAGGATGCCGACGAGGATGCCGCCGCCGCCGAAGGCGACGACAAGCCCGGCGGCCCGCAGCCCCGCCGCGACAAGCCCATCCTCGACAGCGATGCCCTCTACAAGCCGTTCACCCGCAGCTTCGACGAGGAAATCAACGCCGAGGACCTGTGCGACGCCGAGGAACTCGCCCGCCTGCGCCAGCAGCTCGACCAGCAACTTCAGCACCTCCAGGGCGTGGTCTCCAAGCTCGCCAACCGTCTCCAGCGCCGGCTTCTCGCCCAGCAGACCCGCGCCTGGGACTTCGACCTCGAGGAAGGCATCCTCGATGCCGCCCGCCTCGCCCGCGTCGTCGTCAACCCGATGCTGGCGCTGTCCTACAAGCGCGAGCGCGACACCGATTTCCGCGACACCGTCGTCACCCTGCTGATCGACAATTCCGGCTCCATGCGTGGCCGCCCGATCACGGTGGCCGCGATGTGCGGCGACATCCTCTCCCGCACGCTGGAGCGCTGCGCCGTCAAGGTCGAGGTCCTCGGCTTCACCACCCGTGCCTGGAAGGGCGGCCAGAGCCGCGAGCGCTGGGTCGCCGAAGGCAAGCCGCGCAACCCCGGCCGCCTCAACGACCTGCGCCACATCATCTACAAATCCGCCGACGCCCCCTGGCGCCGCGCCCGCAAGAACATCGGCCTGATGCTGCGCGAGGGCCTGCTGAAGGAGAATATCGACGGCGAGGCGCTGCAATGGGCCTACAAGCGGCTGCTCTCGCGCCCCGAACACCGCCGCATCCTGATGGTCATCTCCGACGGCGCCCCGGTTGACGACAGCACCTTGTCGGTCAACCCCGGCAACTATCTCGAACGCCATCTGCGCGACGTGATCCGCGAAATCGAGAGTCGCAACCAGGTCGAGCTCGTCGCCATCGGCATCGGCCATGACGTCACCCGCTACTACCGCCGTGCCGTCACCATCGTCGACGCCGAGGAGCTCGGCGGCACCATGATGAGCAAGCTCACCGAGCTGTTCGACGAGGACGCCGCCGCCCAGTGGGCGCGCGCCAGCGCCGAGCGCGCCGCCCTCGTCGCCTGAGAACCTACCCCACGAACCGCGCCAGCCGGACGGCCGTATGCCCCCGGCTTGGCCGCAGGTTGGGCATCACCAGCAGGCAGTCGTCATAGGGCGTGCGGATTTCGGTCTCGCCGTCGAGCGCGATGATGGTGTTGCGCCGCGCGATCACCTCGCCGCCGTGGAACCCGCGCATGAACGAAAACGCGCTCGTCGCCGCCGTCACCGTATCCGTCACCTCGGCATGAAGCGGCGCCGGCGCCGCCCGCGCCGCCGGCAGCAGCGGGTGCTCCGCCAGGCAGAGGCTGTGCCGCAACACCCCGGCCACGCTGGCGAGGCTCGTGTCCACCGTCGATCGGGTCCAGTGCTGCCCCGCCTCCACCAGCACCGCCGCCGCCGTTCCCCCCGGCTCGGCGAACTTGCCATAGTCGATCATCCGCCGCCCGCTCAGATGCCCCCGGTCCGCGACCGACACCGGCGGCGTCCCGATCCCTCCCGCCAGCGCTCGGCCGCGCGCCGTCGTCCCGCTCAGGATCAACGGCTCCGATGGCCACAACATCGAATGCAGGTCGAGCACCACGTCGGCCGTGTCGATCAGCGGCCGCATCTCCCGCGCCCGGTCCAGCTCCAGCGACCGCCGCGGCCCATCCAGCAGCGCTTCATCCCACACCCGGTTCAGATCCTCGTCGACAAACCGGCTGACCGTCGGCTGCGCCGGATCGAACCGCCCGAACGCCGCGATGTTGGCAAAGCCGAACGTCAGCCGCCCGCGCTCCGGCCGCAGCCCGCCGCGCAGCAGCCGCTCCAGCACGATCGCGCCGGCCAGCTCGTTGCCATGGGTCAGCGCGAGCAGCAGCACATGTGGTCCCGGCACCTCCGCCGCATAGCTCGTGAACCCCGCAACCCCGGTATTGCCCGCCAGCCATGCCGACAGATCCGGCGGCCCCAGCTCGACCTTAAAGGCCGGTACTGGCATCTGCGCCGGTCGGCCGTGCCCCGGCATGCCCCCGCCGCTCATGTCGCCAGATGGTCGGCGAGCCGAAGGATGAACGCATCGCAGGCATCGAGCTGCGCGATGGCGATGAACTCGTCCGGCTTGTGCGCCTGCGCGATATCCCCCGGCCCGCACACGATCGTCGGAATCCCCGCCCCCTGGTAGAGCCCGCCCTCGGTCCCGTAGCTCACCTTGCCGGCGCTGTTGAACCCGGCCAGCCGCTTGGTCAGCGTCGCCAGCGGATGCGCCGCGTCCAGCGCCATGCCCGGAATATCGTCGATCACCTCCAGCGTGAAACCGCATGCCGGGTCCACTGCCTTCATCGCAGGCTCCACCGAAACCGCCAGATACCGCCGCAGCCGCTCCACCTCGGCCTGCGGGCTGTCCCCCGGCACGCAGCGCCATTCCATCATGAACCCGGCATGCTCGGGGATGATGTTGAGAATACTGCCCCCGCTCATGGTTCCCACATGCGGCGTCGTATGCGGCGGGTCGAACCCCTCGACGAACGGCCCCTCGGCCGCGAACCGACGCTGCTCCGCCGCCACATAGGCGATCGCCGCCGCCGCCGCATGGATCGCGTTGACCCCCTTGCCCGGCTCGCTCGAATGCCCCGCCAGGCCCCGCGCCGTCACCCGCAGCGCCAGCCGCCCCTTATGCGCCAGGATCGGCTGCATCAGGCTCGGCTCGCCGACAATGCACATCTCCGGCCGCAGCCCGCTTGCCGCGATGTCCTCGATCAGGCGCCGCGCGCCGCCCATGTCGGTCTCTTCGTCATAGGTGATGAACAGATGCACCGGCCGCGCCAGCCCCCGCGCCTTCAGCGCCGGCACCGCCGCCAGGCAACTCGCCACGAACCCCTTCATATCCGCGCTGCCGCGCCCATAGAGCTTGCCATCCGCCGCCCGCAGCACGAACGGATCGCTCGACCACGCCTGCCCATCCACCGGCACCACGTCAACATGCCCGGACAGCGCGATCCCGCCCGCCACCGCCGGCCCGATCAGCGCATGGATATTGGCCTTGGTTCCGCCCGGATCGGTGCTGACCCGGTACGGCACCCCCTGCGCGTCGAGATAATCCCGCACGAAGGCGATGAGGTCGAGATTGGAGTTGCGGCTCGTGGTATCGAACGCCACGAGCCGCGCCAGCATCTCGGTCGTCGTCCGCGGGAAGCCGGAGGCCAGGGGAAACTCAGGGGACAATGTCATGCCGGCACTCTATACCGGCCACCGCCGCCGGCAACCGCCCACCATATCGGCCCCGGAGCTTCCGTGACCGGGGCAGGGAAGGAAGTGCTTCTTTTTTGAAAAAAAGAAGCAAAAAACTTTCATCCCTTGGAGTCGGCGGAGCTTCCACGGCGCAGTCACCGGTGAAGTTTTTTGTTTCTTTTTTTCAAAAAAAGAAACGCTTGCTTCCCGGCAATCAGGTCTTGAGGAACGCGCATCCCCCCTCGGCCAGCGGCCGGAACGCCTGCTCCGCCGGCGTCGTCGCCACCACCTTCAGCAGGTCCCACGCACCGCTGCTCTCGCTCGGCTTCTTGGCCTGCAACAAATAGGACGGATGCAGCTTGCGCCCATCCTCGCGGATGCGGCCGGGCCCGTAGCAGTCGTCATCGGTCGGCATCGCCTTCATCCGCGCCACCGTCGCCGCCCCGCTCCGCTTGGCCTCGGCCACCCCCATCTCCTTGACCGTCTTGAGGTAATGCAGCACCGCCCCGTAGTTGCCGGTCGTCACCATGTTGGTCCACATCGCGGGCTTGGTGATCTTCGGTTTGATCCGCGCCGTGAACGCCCGGGTCCGCTCGTTGAGGTCCCAGAAGAAGCTCTCGGTGAAATTCAGCCCCTGCGCCACCTCCAGCCCGAGCGCATGCACCGTGTTGATGCTGGCCAGAAGCATCGCCACCTTCATCGTCTTGGTCAGCCCGAACTCGACCGCCTGCTTGACGCAGTTGATGGTATCGCCGCCCGCATTGGCGAGCCCCAGCACCTTCGCCCCGGAAGCCTGCGCCTGCACCAGCAGCGAGGAGAAATCCGTCGTGTCCGGGAACGGATAGCGCCGTGCCCCCAGCACCTTGCCGCCGGCGGCCTTCACGAAGGCCGAGGTGTCGCGCTCCAGCTGCTGCCCGAACACATAGTCGGCGGTCACGAAATACCAGCTGTCACCCCCGGCCGCGACCATCGCCCCGCCGGTCGACCTCGACAGCATGTAGGTGTCATAGGTCCAATGCACCGTGGTCGGGGCGCACTGCGCCCCGGTCAGATCGGTGGTCGCGGCGCCCGAATTGAGGAACACCTTGTCCTTCTCGCGGCACACCGTGTTCACCGCCAGCGCCACCGAGGAGGTCGGCACATCGACGATCACATCCACGCCCCCGGTGTCGAGCCAGCGCCGCGCCAGCCCGGCGCCGACATCGGGCTTGTTCTGGTGATCGCCCACCAGCACCTCGATGTCGAACCCGTGGTCACCGAAATCCTGCACCGCCTGGCGCGCGCACAGCACCCCCATCGGCCCGCCATCATCGGCGTAGGGGCCGGACTGGTCGTTGAGCACCGCGAGGCGGACGACCGGGCGTTGCGCCCGCGCCCGGCGCAACGGCACGGTCGATGCGGCGGCGCTGCCGAGCAGCAGGCGGCGTGACATACTCATCGGACTTCTCCCTTTTCCCGCCTGTTCCGGCGTGTCGGGAGATCATAGCCACACCGCCGCCCCCCCGCCAACGGAGCGAAGCAAACTCCTATAGGTTTGCGCTCTTGCTGAAACCTAAGCCGGCCTTCGCCAGCTCGATATTTCCGATTCCAGCCGTAGTTCATCCTGCGAAAGCCTGCTTAGGGCGGGAGCAGGTCCAGCGTGCGCTCGATCCTGGTCCCTTCGAGCGGATCGCGCAGCATGACGGTCCAACGTCCTGGCGGATCGTTCAGCGCGAACGGCACCGCCCATCCGGGGGCCCGCCCCATCTGGGCATTGCCCGAATAGGCCCGTACCAGTCGCCCCGCCGGATCGCGGACCTCGATGCGCAGCACCCCGCCCCCGCGCAGCGCGAACTTCGCCGTCTCGCCCGCCCGCACACGCTCGGGTCCGATCATGGAAGGTGCGGGTGGCAGGTGCGGGCTCACCGCGAACAGCGCCGGCCCGTCGCCGTCGAGCCGCAGCGTCAACCTGGTGGCTTCGTGCCATGGCCCGTCGCCGCGCAAATCGCGCACCTGGAAAGTGCCCGCAAGGTCGAACTCGGCCGGTGCCTCGGCGATCCCGGTTGCGTCCTGGCCGGAAAGGGCGCCGATCAGGATCGTATCGCCGATCGCGCGCAACATCAGCGTCGGCGGGCGGGTGGCGGAACGGGCCAGCGTGAGCGGCGGCGCGTAGCGTAGCCCCGCCACCAGCGCCTCGCGCGTGAGCGGTGTTCCGATCGTCACCGGCACCGGACGCGGCCGCAGGTCCGTGTCATGCGTTCCGACGGGTCCGTCGGTCAGCACCGTGCCGCCGGCGGCGATGAAGCCCCGCAGACCCGCCACCGCCGCATCCGACAGGGCGATGGCGCGCGGCAGGATGACAATCCGCGTCCCCCGCCGGCTCGCCCGCTCGATGAGGTCCCGCTCCGTCACCCATGCCGCCGGCAGCCCTAGCGCCGCCACCGCCGCCGCCGCCCGCCGCAAAGCCACCCGCACCTCGGTTTCTTCGTTCTCGATCTCCGAATTGCGCTCGCTCCACGCATCGCCCGCCGCGCGGTGCTCCTGCAGCCAGCCCAGCCGGAAACTCTCCGGCGAATACAGCACCGCCACCGGCGCGCGCTCCGGCGGCCGGCTCGCCAGCAGCAGAGCGCCGAGCCCACGGTCGAGCTCGCCGAACCACCTCTCGAACCCCGCCGCCCACGGCCCGGGCCGCCCATCGGCTGCGACCAGCCCTTCCGCCTCGTCCCACAAGATGAACCCGCTTGCGCCGTTCAGCAGCGCCCGCCACGCCGCGCGCAGCTGTCCCGGCCCGGTCCCGCCTAGGGTGGCCAGCGTCACCAGTTGCGGGTTCAGCGCCTGCGCGATCTCGACATTCTGTCCGGCGGCGTAGATCTCCATCACATCCACCGCCGGCGCCACCTGCGCATAGTTCCAGCCGCCCCAGCCCGGGATCTGCCCGCCCTCGATCCCAGCCAGCGCGGTCGGATCGGCCGCATGCACCGCCTCGCGCCCCATCCGCAGGGCCGCGGCGAAGCGCTCGTCCATGAATGCCTTGTGGTCGTTCCAGGCCGCGTAGTTGCCATCGGCCCGTGCCATCGCCGCCGTCGTGCCCTCCGGCACGACCTCGTCCCATGTCGCGAACCCGCTTCCCCACAGCGCATTCAGCGCCGCCAGATTACCATGGCGGGCGCGCAGCCAGCTCCTGAAATCGGCCAGAGCCGGCGGCGAGCGGTCGAAGTCCCATGCCGCCGCCAGATCGGCGATGCCGGGCTCGTCGGCGAGCGAATAATAGAACGGCCGATACGCGCCATGCGCCCGCACGGTCTCGCCCAGCCGCGCCGCGATCCGCGCCTGCCACGCCGGATCGCTCAGACTGGGCTCGCGCTCGAACACCGACAGGTCCGCCGGATCCGCCCGATGCCGGCGCTGCGCCTCGAGAAAGCGGAAATGCACCTCGGACGGATGCTCCGGCGTCCAGATGTGATACGGCGAATAGAAATCGGTGGCGATATTCTCGACATACCAACGCAGGTCCACCGCCCGCGCAGCTTCCGTCCGCGCCGCCACCTCGGCGGCAGTGAACGCGACGCGATGGCCTAACACTTTCACCGCGTCCACCCCGAGTTGACGCAACGTCGCGAGCCGCGCGCCGGCGTGGTCCTGGTACATCACCACCCGCACCTCGTCCCACCCCGGCGCCGGCCGGGCGACGAACCGCGCCGTGACCGGCTCCCCGCCGAGATCGGCCCGAACTATATTGTCCATCGCCACCGCCCGCCCGGCATCGAGCCGCACCGGCAGCGCCCCCGCGCCGAGCGCCACCGGCAGCACCTGGCGCTCCACCACTCGGCCGAGCGCATCCGTCCACTCCAGCCGCAGCACCCCCGGCCCGCGCCGCGGCGGATCGACGATATAGCGCCCCTCGATCGCCCCCATCCGCTCCACCACCGCCGGCAATTCCAGCCGGTCCGCGCGCGCCGCGCCCGCCAGGATCAGCCCGGCAAGGACAAGACGCCACATGCTCAGGACTCCCGCATCAGCGCGCGCAGCAGGGTCGGCAGGCACAACAGTGACACCGCCATCGTCGTCCCCAGGCTCATCAGCAGCAGTTTGCCCATGCTCGCGGTGCCGGGATGATGGCTCAGCGCCAGCGAGCCGAACGCGGTGGCCGTGGTCAGCGCCGAAAACAGGATCGCCCGCGCCGTTGCCGTCGCCAGAAACCGGGTCTGCCCCGCCCGCCAGTTCATCACGAAGTAGATGTTGAACGACACGCCCACTCCCTGGAGCAGCGGCAGGGCGATGATATTGGCAAAATTCAGCGACATCCCGCTCGCCACCGCGCCCAGCACCGTCAGCAGCGCCGACAGCGCCAGTGCCATCAGCACGATCAGCACATCGAGCGTCCGCCGCAGCACCACCGCCAGCAGCACCGCGATCGCGACCACCGCGGCGAAAGTCGCCTGGCGGAACGCGTTCACGATCGTCGCCGCCGTTTCCACGATCTGCACCGCCGAACCCGCCGCTTCCGGCGCCACCGTTCGCACCTCGGCGACGAAGGCATGCAGCCCGTCATTGCCCCCGGCCTTCGCATTCGGCGTCACCTGCACCCGCACCCGGCCGTCCTGCAACTTCCAGTCGCGCGCGATCTCCGTCGGCACCGCGTCGGGCGCCACCGGCCCGGCGGCGAGCCCGGCGCGCAGCCGTGACAGCTGCAGCGGCAGGAACCGCGTCAGCGCCGCATTGGCATCCATCAGCACCGCGTCATCCGCCGCCACCAGCGCCCGCAAGTCCCCTGCCAGCGCCCGCAGCGGGTCCCCGTCCTTGAGCTTGGCTGAGGCATGTTCGATCTGCTCCAGCGTCGCCTTGGCCGCCATCCGCAGGTCCGCCGGCGTCACCGCCGCCGCCGGCGCCCGCGGCGCGAGCGAGGCCCCGAGCAGCCCCGCCGCATCGGCGAGCGCCTCCAGCTTCTTCGGCTGCTCCGTCGGCACGAAGCTGGACAGCGTGATCACCTCGGCCACCAGCGGCAGCTTTTCGAGCTTCGGCACCAGCGCATCAGCCGCTGCCTGCGAGGGCATGAGGATGTCGATGCTGTAAGGATTGGTCAGCGGCGAGGCCGCCAGATCGGTCAGCGTCAGCATCGCCTCGGTATTGGGATCCTTGGTGTGCAGCGGATCGCTGTCGAACGCCAGCCGCGGCGCCAGGCCCGCGCCCAGCAGCGCCAGCAGCCCGAACCCGCCCAGCACCCAGGGCCGGTTTGCATGGAGCTTGCGTTCGATCCAGGTCCCCGCCGCCACCCCGATCGCCTTGCGGTCGCCCTTCGGCCGGCACAGAGCCAGCATCGCCGGCAGGAACGTGATCGTCGCCACCAGCGCCACAATCATGCCCACCCCGGCGATCAAGCCGAGTTCCGCCACCCCCTGGAACGAGGTCGGCGCGAAGGCCAGGAACCCCGCCGCGGCGGCCAGCGCCGAGACCAGGATCGGCGGCCCCACCATGGCGGCCGCGCCGGGGATCACCTGGTCCAGCGGCAAGGTCAGCCGCAGTTCGCGCGCACGCACGCAATACTGGATCGCGAGGTCCACCGCGATGCCTACGAACAGCACCGCGAAGGCCACCGAGATAAGGTTCAGCGTGCCGATCGCCAACGCCGCGAAGCCGGTGGTAACGAGCAGCCCGAGTCCCAGCGTCGCCACGATTGGCACGATCAGCCGCACGCTGCGCACCGCCAGCACCAGCCAGAGTACGACCAGCGCGGCGCTGCCGATGGCCCCCGCCAGCGCGCCCTGCGCCACCGTCGAGAACTCCTCGTCCTGCAACGCGACCGAACCGGTCACCCGCACCCGCGCGGTGCCGTCGCGCACGAATTCGAGCCGTGCGGTGGCCGCGCGCAGGGCAGCGTTCGCCTCGCCGCCCGGCTCGAGCGCGGTCAGGTCGAGCCGCGCCTGTGCCAGCACGAAGCGAAACGGCCCCGCCTTGTCCGCCAGCCCGCCGCCGAGCAGCGATTGCCACGACAGCGGCCGCGCCTTACCCGCGGCCGCATCGGCCAGCGCGGCATGGAAACTGCCGAGCGGCCCGGCGAACGGCGCCAGGTTCGCGCCTTGCTCCGCCCCGATGGCCAGCAGCGACAGTGCCGCGAACAACCCGCGTGCGGAGGGATCGGCGGCGAGCTGGCCGAGGAAGGGCTGGGCGTCGATCGTCCGGTCCAGCAAGTCCTGCAACTCGGCCGGCTCCAGGAAAAGCAGCCCGTTGGCCTCGAGATAGGGCGAGCCGTCCGGCCGGCGGACGAAAGCGAAATGGGCCGGATCGGCCCTGAGCGCCGCCTCCAACCCTGCCGCCGTGGCCTCCGCGGCCTCCGGGCTCTTCGCGTCGATCACCGCCACCACCAGGTCGCGGAACTGCGGGAAATCATTGTCGAGCTCCGCCGCCCGCTGCCGCCACGGCAGATCGGCGGCGAACAGCGCATCGGTGTCGGTACTGACCCCGAGCCGGAAATAGGTCAGCCCGGCCGAGATCGCGCCCAGCAGCAACCCGATCGACAGCACGCGCAGCGCGTTGCGACCGCAATATCCGGCGATGGCGGCAAGCATGTAGGAGAGCGTCATGGTGTTCGCTTACTCCCGCCCGGCGTTCACGTCCAACCCGCCGGTTTTGACGAAACCCGGCAGCCGCGCGACAACCCAACGATCCCAGGGAGAGCCTCGTTATGACCCCACGCGCCCGTCCCCCTTTCCGCGCCGATCATGTCGGCAGCCTGCTGCGCCCGGTCCGGCTGCGCGATGCCCGCACAGCGCACGCCGCCGGCACGCTGCCGGCCGATGCGCTGCGCGCCGTCGAGGACGACTGCATCGCAGCCGCGGTGGCCAAGCAAGAAGCCATCGGCCTGCGCGCCGCCACTGACGGCGAATACCGGCGCGCCTACTGGCACTATGATTTCGTCGCCAAGCTGGAGGGGGCCGAACTCTATGTCCCCGAGCATCGCGTCGAATTCAAGGGCGGTGTGTTGCTGGGGCACCGGCTGCGGGTGAACGGCCGGATCGCCTGGAAACAGCCGGCCTTCGTTGCCGATTACGGCTTCACCGCGTCCAAAGTGACGACCGCGGTGGCGAAGCAGACCATTCCCTCGCCCTCGGTGCTGCATTTCCGCGGCGGCCGCTCCTCCATCGACCGCGGCGTCTATCCGGACATCGGCGACTTCTTTACCGATCTCGGCACCGCCTATCACGATGCGGTCCAGGCCTTCGCCGCGGCCGGCTGCCGCTATCTTCAGCTCGACGAGGTCAATCTCGCCTATCTCTGCGACCCCGAGCAGATCGCCGAACTCAAGGCGCGGGGCGACTATGTCGACGGACTCGTGAATATCTATGCCACCCTGATCAACCGGGCGATCGCGGGCCGGCCGGCCGACATGGCGGTATCGATGCATCTCTGCCGCGGCAATTTCCGTTCCACGTTTGTGGCATCGGGTGGCTACGAGCCGGTGGCGGAGACGCTGTTCAACCGGATCAACGTCGATGCCTATTTCATGGAATGGGACAACGAGCGGGCCGGCGGGTTCGAGCCGCTGCGCTTCGTGCCGAAGGGCGACAAGCTGGTGGTGCTCGGCCTGGTCACCAGTAAGACCGGCCAGCTCGAAAGCAAGGACGACATCAAGCGGCGGATCGATGCGGCGGCGAAGTTCATGCCGCTCGAACAGCTCGCGCTCAGCCCGCAATGCGGGTTCGCCAGCACCGAGGAGGGCAACCTGCTGACCGAGGACGAGCAGTGGCGCAAGCTGGAGCTGGTGGTGGAGGTGGCGCGCGAGGTCTGGGGCAGCGTTTGAGGATCACAGCAGGGGCAGGCCGACGTAGTTTTCGGCGATGGTGGTCATCCCGGCTTTCGACGAGGTGAGGTAGTCGAGCTCGGCCAGTTGCATCCGGGCCTCGAAGGGGGAGTGGCTGTCGAAGCGGTGCAGCAGCGTGGTCATCCACCAGGAGAAGCGTTCGGCTTTCCAGACGCGGCGGAGCGCGGTGGCGGAATAGGCGTCGAGGCCGGTGGTGGAGCCACGGCGGTACCAGTCGATCAGGGCATTGGAGAGGACGTGGACATCAGCGAAGGCCAGATTGAGGCCCTTGGCCCCGGTGGGGGGGACGATGTGGGCGGCGTCACCAAGCAGGAAGAGGCGGCCGGCGCGGAGCGGTTCGGCGACGAAGCTGCGCAGCGGGGCAATGGATTTCTGCAGGATCGGGCCGCGAGTGAGGCGGAAGCCCTGGGAGTCGGCCAGGCGGGTTTCGAGTTCGTCCCAGATGCGGGCGTCGGACCAGAGGGCGAGGTCTTCGTCCGGGGCGCATTGGAGGTAGAGCCGGCTGATGCTGGGGGAGCGCATGGAGAGCAGGGCGAAACCGTTGGCGTGGCTGGCGTAGACGAGTTCGTGGCTGGCGGGGGGGGCGTCGGCGAGGATGCCGAGCCAGGCGAAGGGGTAGCTGCGTTCGAAGATTTTCAGGGTTTCGGCGGGCATGCTGGCCCGGCTGATGCCGTGAAAGCCGTCGCAGCCGGCGATCATGTCGCAGGCGACGGATTTTTCGACGCCGTGGTGGCGGAAGCGGATCAGCGGGGTTGGGGTGTCGATGCCTTCGATTGCGGTGGCCTGGGCTTCGAAGAAGAGAGGGCGGGCGGTTTCGAGGCGGGCGACGATGAGATCCTTCACCACCTCCTGCTGGCCGTAGACGGTGACCTTTCGGCCGCCGGAGAGCTCGGTGAGGGGGATGCGGTGGCTGTTGCCGTTGAAGCGCAGGATGATGCCTTCGTGGACGAGGCCGTCGCGGTCCATTCGGGCGCCGACGCCGGCATCGCGCATCTGCTGGCAGGCGTCGTGCTCCATCAGGCCGGCGCGGACCCGGTTTTCGACGTAGGCGCGGGACTGGGCCTCGATGAGGATGCTGTCGATGCCGTGGCGATGGAGGATCTGGGCGAGGAGCAATCCGGCCGGGCCGGCGCCGATGATGCCGACCTGCGTGCGCAGTGCGGTTGCTGACATGCTGGTTCCCCGTGTTTGCAGTCAGATAGCGAGAAACGGCCCGGTGGTGCCATGCACTTCCGGGCCGCTCGCTGGCACTTTCGGGGGGGTTACTTCTTGGGGAAGAAGGTCCGGCTGACGGTGTCGTAGAAGCCGTAGAGGGCGTCGCCGGCGATGATGCCGGCGGCGAAGACTTCCATTTCGGACTGGCGCTTGCCTTCGGTGAGACGCATCCAGATCGTGCGCAGGACCACGCCGACGAGAACGGCCCACCCGGCGATGGGGTTGAGCAGGAGCAGGCCGGTGGCGAAGAGGACACCGATTTGGCGTTTCGGGCCGCCGAGGAATTGGACCAGGGCGCCGGGGATGGCCCAGATCAGGAGTTGCGTGGCGACATCCCACGAGGCGCCGGCCTTGATGGTGGCGACGTAGACGCGGTCGACCGGGGCGACTTTGCCGGCGGCGAAATAGCCCTGGTAGGAGAGCAGGACGACGGCGCCGGCGATGACGAAGGCGAACATGGCGGCATACATCTGTTGCTTGCGGCCCTCGCGTTCGAAGGCTGGATCGGTGCCTTAGCCGCGGAGCATGTAGCCGGCCTTGAGGTCGTAGCCCATGTCGGCGAAGGCGGGGCCGGTGGCGGCGGAGAAGCCGACGAGAAGGCAGAGCGCGGGGGCGGGGAAACCGATAAGCATGCCGATGACAAGGGTGATGAGGGCCACCGCGAAGGCGGGGAACCAACCGGCGTGCATGGCGGCGAGGCCGACGATGAGTTCGTGGATGAGGGCGGCGAAGGCGGCGTAGATGACGAAGCCGATCAGCATGCCGATCGACATCTCGGTGACCATGCCGCCGAGCAGGGCGATGAGCACGGCGATGGCGAGGTAGGCCGCGGTGCCGCCGATGATGGTGCGGCGGACTTCGGTGGCGGGCGTGCGGGTGCCGGTGATGGCGGTGTCACGCTTGATCATCAGCAGGACGACCTGGATGAGGGCGACGAGGCCGGCGCCGACCATGACGCCGTGGGGGATGTAGGCCTTCATGAGGTCTCCGCCCGGGGTGAGCCAGGGGAGGATGCTGGCGGAGTAGCCGCGGAGAAGCAGGCCGACGCCGAACATGGTCAGCGCCCAGATGTTGCCGATGAAAGCGACACCGAAGGCGGACATCGGGATGGCGGGGAGGCCCGCGAGGCCGATGGAGCCGAGAATGCCGAGGCCGAGGCCGCCGAGGAGGACGAGGCCCTTGGTGCCGCCTTCGTCGCCGGCCTTGATGGCTTCGGCCGCGGCGACGCCGGGGGGCCAGGCGCCTTCGGCGGGGAAGACCTCGCTGTCGAACATGCGGTAAAGCAGATAGCCGTCGACCAGCATGGCGAGGAAGACGCCGAGCATCATCGGGCCGACGAGGTCCATCCGGCCGAGGACGAAGGGGATGCCGATGGGCAGGAGCAGGGCGTTGCCGGCGCCGAAGGTGGCGGCTGAGATGGCGGATTGCGCCAGGTTCTGCATGTGGGTGGATTTGTAGTGGCTGAACATCGCCAGCGGCAGGCGGGCCAGCGCCATGCCGGCCAGGGCGCCGATGAGGGCGGTGTTGGTGGTGATGCCGAGCGTGGTGATCAGTTCGGTGCCGATGATGGCGCCGAGGACGCAGAGCGGCGCGATGAGCGCGAGGCTGGAGAGGCTGAAAAATGCCGGATGCCGGCGTGGTGTTCCGCTCATGCTTGCCCCCTGACTGGCGCGCTGTGCGCCGCGATGACGGGAATGTTACACGGTGCGGCTCCGTTGCCAATCCGCGAGAGGGGGGCAATGTGACGTGCTGGGAGTTTAGATACGTCTTCGTAATTTTCGCGGTATGCGTCGGCCGAACCGCTAGCTGAGGGGTTCGGGCGGGGCGCGGGTGGACGAAGATGCCGAGCGGCGGGAGCGGGGGCGGGGTCGAGGGGGGCTGGAGCGGCGCCGCCGAGCGTCTCGACCACCGCCTCCAATTCCATCGTAAGTTGCCCACCGGCGGCCGCCACAAGATGATCGACGGGCTGCTGGGCGTCGGCTTGATCACCGAAACCCTGGGCGACTATCGCCTCGGCGATGCCTCAATCCTGATCGAGGACGACGCCGCCTGCCTGATGTTGACGAACCTGGCCCTGACCGACGCCGGCTTCCGGGTCATCGGCCAGGAGCCGCCTGACGCCGCGACGGACGCCGAGACGGCGCCACACGCGGCTTCCGACGAGGCGGTGGCCCAGGAAGCCGGCGCGATCGCCGACGCCCTCGACGCCGCCACTGCGGCGCCGACGCCGCGGGCGAACCTCCGCGCCGCTGCCGCCGCGGTGCTCGCCGCCTGGGACGACCAGGACAACCGCGACACGGACATCATTGCTGCCCTCGAAGCGCCGATGGAGGCCCTCCGCACCCTGCTCGCCGAGAAGACACCACGCGACGCGACCGCCCCCCGCAAGCCGCGTGAGGGGACCAAGCAGGAAGCCGTGCTCGCCCTGCTCCGGCGCACCGAAGGTGCCACGATCGCGCAGATCGCCGAGGCGAAGGCTGGGCGAGCCACACCGTCCGCGGCTTTCTGGCTGGACTGAAGAAGAAGGGCATCAAAGTCGAGACCCTGGAAAAGGTGCGGATGGTCGGGCCAAACCGGGACGGTGCGAAAGGGTCCTTCTCGATCTATCGCTTGCCCTGCTAGCGTCCCTGCCTGACCGGAGGCGCGCCGCTGCTCGCCACGTGCGGGCGGCGGGTGTGTCATACTGCGCCAACTGCTCTCAATTTTTAATATGGATGGTTTGAAGCCAATGAAGGTGCGACCATGACCTCGCCCGTATCGGCTCCCTCGACTGTACACACCCGCCTTGCCCTCGGTGCGCTGGGTGTCGTTTTTGGCGACATTGGCACCAGCCCGCTCTATGCGTTCCGGGAAAGCTTCATTGGCCCGCATCCCCTACCGATCGATAGCGTGCACGTACTAGGCGTGCTTTCCCTCATATTCTGGGCGTTGATCCTGGTGGTCACCGTAAAATACGTGCTGATTACGATGCGCGCCGACAATCGCGGTGAAGGCGGCTCTTTCGCGCTGCTCGCCTTGATCCGACGGGTTGCTCCGACTTCGGGTGCGCTACCTGCCATCTCGCTCGGCGCACTGTTGGCGACGGCTCTATTCTATGGCGATGCCGTGATTACGCCGGCGATTTCGATCCTCTCTGCCGTCGAAGGGGTGAGCCTGATCGATGAGCGTTTCGGCGTTGCGGTGTTGCCGCTGACCTTGGTCATTACACTGGCGCTGTTCGCGATCCAGCACCGCGGCACCGGAGTGATGGGCCGTTTCTTCGGACCGGTCATGCTGATCTGGTTCGTCGCCATTGGCGTGCTCGGGGCGCTGAATGTCGCTGGCCGCCCGGCCGTGCTGGCGGCTGTGAGCCCGACATTCGCATATGCTCTGATCGCCGCGGAGCCGCTGCGTGCTTTCCTCACTCTCGGCACGGTTGTTCTCACAATAACCGGAGCCGAGGCGCTCTATGCCGATATGGGGCATTTTGGCCGCCGCCCTATCACGCGTGCCTGGATGATCGTGGTGCTTCCCGCTCTGCTGCTCTGCTACGCTGGCCAGGCCGCATTGGTGCTCGATACCCCTGCCGCCATCGAGCAGGCGTTTTTCCTGCTGGCGCCTGGCTGGGCGTTGTGGCCGCTGCTCGCGCTTGCCACCGCCGCGACGGTGATCGCGAGCCAATCCGCCATCACCGGCGCTTTTTCCATCACGATGCAGGCAATCCAGCTCGGCTATCTTCCGCGCCTCATGATCGTCCATACGTCCGAGGCCGAACGCGGGCAGATCTTCGCCCCGGCGGTCAACGCATTGCTTTGCGTGGCAGTGATCGGCCTTGTCCTCGGATTCCGGTCTTCGACCGCACTGGCGGCCGCCTTCGGCTTCGCGGTGACGTCGACAATGGTGCTGACGACGCTGATGATGGGGTTCGTGATTTTTCGAATCTGGCGCTGGCGGTCGGTCTGGGCGGTCGTGCTCTATGCCGTGCTACTCGCATTCGACGCAGCCCTGTTCGGCGCTTCTGCAACCAAGATCATGGATGGCGCCTGGCTCCCGCTGGCAATCGCAGCCGTGCTGATGCTGCTGTTCACGACATGGGCACGCGGCCGGGCGCTCCTCGCCGCCAGCCTCGCGCGCGATGCGATGCCCATCGACACGTTTTTGCGGGCCACCACGGACGTGCCACGCGTGCCTGGGCTTGCGGTCTACTTCACGCGTGATGCGGCTGGTGTGCCCACGGCGTTGCTTCACAGCCTCAAGCACCATCATGTCTTGCACGGGCGCATCGTGCTGCTAACCATACAGACCGCCATGTTGCCGCATGTGGCCGTCGAGACGCGGCTGACCTTCGAGCCCATTGGATCAGGCATCGGCCGAGCGGCGCTGACGTTTGGCTTTCTCGACGAACCGGACGTGCCGGGGGCGCTGACCCGGCTGCCGCCGGAGTGGACTCAGGACCCGATGCGGACGAGCTATGTGCTGGGTCGGCAGATCCTGGTGCCGGCCGCCCGTCCGGGCATGCCGATGTGGCGGGAAACGCTGTTTGCCACGATGGTCCGGCTGTCGGGCTCGGCGATGGAGTATTTCCGCCTGCCACCCGGGCGTGTTGTAGAACTTGGCAGTCAAGTTGAGATCTGAGGGAGGGGATTCCTTCGGTTCCCCTCTTGCAAGTTGCGCAGCTACGCCGCTGGCGGAGTAACCCTGGCGGCAGCGATTTCGTTGAAAACGCGGTCATCGCGATCCCGCACCGCCTGCTTCCCGGTGAACAACTGCCAGCGCAGGATGGCGACGTCGCAGTAGGCCGGGCTGATCTCCATCGCCAGGCACGCCCGCCCAGTGGTCTCGGCGGCGATGATCGTCGTGCCGCTGCCGCTGAACGGCTCGTAGATCGCCTGGCCCGCCTCGCTGTTGTTGATCATCGACCGGCGCAGGCACTCGACCGGCTTCTGCGTGCTGTGCACAGTCGCCGCGTCCTCATCGCCGCCGTAGCGGTATTGGCGCCCGCGCCGCAGCGTGTGCACCGGCGAGAGGGCCCTCCCTTCGATCCCGAAGATGAGGCCCCGCAGCAACGCCAGTGTCTGCGAGCGGTTCTGTTTGGCCTTGGTCCGGAGGCGGACCTGCAACATGGCATGCACCCGGTTCCACAGGTCTAGCGGCACGATGGCTTGATGCTCCTCCTTGTGAATCATGCCCTTGGCCGGCACCCGCGCACCGTTGTCGAGAGCCTCGAACCCGCCGGCTTGCCGCCACAGCAGGGGCACATCGTCGGTGCGGCGAGCACGACCCGGTCGCGCGGCAGATCCGCCGGCAGTGGCGCGCGCACGGGTTTTATCCGAGTGAACGGGCGCACCGACGTCGTGTCGGTATCGCCGAGCCCGGCGGCCTCGGCAACCTCGCTGGCGGCCGACTCGAGTTCCTCGAGTTGCATCTCCAATTGGTCGAGCAGCTTGGGGCCGCGCTCGGCGGAGGCGCCGAAGCGATCGCGCTTCAACTGGGCGATCAGAAGCTTGAGATGCGCCACCATCGCTTCCGCGCCCGAGGCCCGAGCTTGCGATTCGAGCCGGGCCGCACGCTCGGCGGCCAGCGCCGCACGCAGCGCGTCGATTTCGGCGGGCAGGCTGTCGGGGGCGGTGCTCACGGAACGTATTGAATCACGATGATCTGTAGCTGTGCACTCACTATTTGCCGATCCAGACCTTCAACTCGACGTCATCCCGCAAGCTCTGGCCGCCAGGTCCGCTGCGGGTGCCGCCAGTCGATCCCCTCCAGCATGTAGCCCAGCTGCGCCGCCGTGATGGCGACCACACCGTCGGCCGGCGTCGGCCAGATAAACCGCCCGCACTCCAGCCGCTTGGCATACAACGACATGCCCAACTCGTCGTGCCAGAGGAACTTCACCAGGTCGCCGCGCTTGCCGCGGAACACACAGAGATCCCCGGCATGCGGATCGCGGTGCAGCGCCTGCTGCACCTACAGCGCCAGACCATTCATGCCGCGCCGCATGTCGGTGGTCCCGGACGCGAGCCACACACGCATGCCGGATGCCGGCATGATCATCCTCGTAGAACCGACATCACGCGCCGTAGCGCCGTCTCCATCCGGCGAGGGCCACCTTCCCTGCTCACGGGGTGCCCTTTGATCTTACGGGCGTTGTTTCGAGCGCCGTTAAGGTCAGGGCATGGGTGGGCAGATGGAGATCATCACCGGGGTTGAGCGGCGGAGGCGGTGGCGGGTTGGGGACAAGCTGCGGATCCTGGCCGAGCTGGATGAACCCGGCGTCAAGTTCAACGACGTCGCCCGTCGTCACGACCTGAGCCGCAGGCTGCTGTGGCAGTGGCGCGATGCACAGCGGGGCGGTCAGTTGGTGGAGGATGCATCGGTGTTCCTGCCCGTGCGGGTCGCCATGGACCGCCAGCCGCGGCCCGCATCCCCTTCTGTTCCAGCATCAGGCGGACGACCGCCCCGGCGGGACCGGGCGGGGCGGGGACGGATCGAGGTGATGTTGCCGGATGGGGTGGTGCTGCGCATCGACGCAGGCGTCAGCACGGCGACGCTTCGCGGGGTGCTTGCGGCGTTGCGCGGATGATCCCGGTCCCGGCCGGGGTGCGGGTCTGGCTCGCGGTGGGCCAGACGGACATGCGGCGCGGCATGAACGGTCTGGCCCTCCAGGTGCAGCAGGCGTTGCAGCGCGACCGCGGCAGCGTGCACCCGGGCCGGCACCTTGCCGGATACAGCGGCATCTTCCAGGCCGACGCCTATGCCGGGTTCAGCGACCTGTATCATCCAGGCCGACAACACGGCCCCCTGACGGAGGCCGCATGTTGGGCGCACGGCCGGCGCAAGCTGTTCGCGCAGGCCCAACTGGCCAAAGCGCCGATCGCCGCCGAGGCGGTGCGCCGCATCGACGCGATCTTCGACGTCGAGCGCGACATCAACGGCATGCCCACGGCCGAGCGCCAGGCGGCCCGGCAGCAACGCGCAGCACCACTGGTCGCCGGGCTCGAAACCTGGATGCGCGCCGAGCGCGGCAAGCTGTCCCGCCACTCCGACGTCGCCCGCGCCATGGACTACATGCTCAAGCGCTGGACGGCGTTCACCCGGTTCCTGGACGACGGCCGCATCTGCCTGACCAACAACGCCGCCGAGCGGGCACTCCGTGGGATCGCAATAGGCCGCAAGGCCTGGTTGTTCGCGGGCTCGGACCGGGGCGGCGAGCGGGCGGCGGCGATCTACACGCTGATCGTCACCGCCAAGCTGAACGGACTCGACCCGCGTGCCTGGCTCGCCGACGTGCTCCGCCGCATCGCCGATCACCCAGCGTCGCGGCTCGACGAGCTGCTGCCCTGGAACTGTACGGAACAGGCTGCCAAACTGGCGGCATGAACCCGACCGGTAGACGCCCACCAAAGACACCGCGCAGCATAGATCTGGCGCCGTCGACAGCTTCAACCAGATCTGCACGGTACGGATCGAGCTGCTGGACACCGACCCGCCGATCTGGCGCGAGGTGGAGGCGCCAACTTCCATCACGCTCAAGGTGCTGCACGACATCGTCCAGATCACTATGGGCTGGCTCGACCAGCATCTGTGGGAGTTCACGATCGACAAGAAGGGCTATGGGCCGCCGATGGACGAGCACTGGGGCGCCGCACCAACCACCGACGCCATCAAGGTCCGCCTGCGCGACGTCCTGAAGCCCCGCAAAACGACCATCGACTACCTCTACGACTTCGGCGACAGCTGGCACCACCGCATCACCGTCACCAAAGTCCGCCCCGGCCTGCCCGACGTCTCCTACCCGCACTACGTCGGCGGCGAATGGGGCTGCCCGCCCGAGGACTGCGGCGGCATCCCCGGCTACTACAACATGCTCGACGCCCTCGCCGACCCCGAGCACCCAGACCATGCCGAAGTTGCCGAATACCTGGAAGACTGGGACCCCAAGGAGATCGACGAGTTCCCCCTCCGGATCGCCCTCAGCCGCATCGCCAACCGACGCAACGCGGCGCGCACAAGGATCGCGAAGAAGACCTCCTGATCCCGGCAATCAGACCCGTCCAAGCTCAGCCACGGCCTTCACCGGATGGATACACAGTGGCAGCCTTACCGTTGATTCTCTTCATCCGCAGCAGATGAGCGGCCCCGAACTAGCCACGCAAGGCGGTCGTCACCGGAGGGAAACCTTGATTCCGGCCAATCAATGGCATGATCGCTCGCTCGATCCCTCGGACCCGTTGGCCTGCAAGTTGGACAGCTCCAACGACCCCGCTGCGAGTGGGACGTTTCCGGCACATCGGTGAATTCGACAGCCTTGACTTGGCGGCGATGGACGCCTCGTGGCTGCCGTAGTCTCCGGATCGGCTATGCGTGGAGCAATGCAATGCCATGGTGGCCGTCGTCGACAAGCGAGAATGATGCCGCAGTAAAAGTGCCAGAAAAATTAATACCCACCGCATTTGTGCCGTCTGAAACGGTCAAATGTCCTGGATTGGTGTAGGTGAAGGACGCCTGTCCACCGAAATACAAGCCAGAAAGGTCAATCGTATCACCCTTTATGAAGCCGTTAATTGAGGACTGCATCGAGCTGGTCCCTGTATCTTGAATCTGGATCGCTTCGCCGGATTTCAGGAATTTCATTGTCACTGATGAACTCGTCGTTAAATGACTCAAGGTCAAATTTGAAGCTCCATCGAGAATGAATGTTTCTGGGCCTGATATTGCCTGAGCAACCGACATTGCACCGCCACCAATATAGGCAGTCCCGGAACTTGAAATCGACGCGGATATTGAACCATTTGTGGTAATATATGTCGTGCCGCTCGATCCCAATATTATCGACGATCCGTCCCCGACGGTGACGGCGTTGGCATCCCCGGCGACGACCACATTGCTATTGGCACCTGCAATGAAGTTGTTTCCAGTAGCCCCAAGGGCGACGGTCAGGGTATTCCCCGCCCCGAGAACGCCACTGTTGCCCGACCCGGTGACGGTGATAGTGGCGTTGTTGAGGAGGTTGACGGAGTCGTTCGCACCGGCAAGCGTCACAGTGCCGCCGCTCTCGAGGGGGGTCCCGTTGAGGGCGTTGCCGCTGCCGGCTACGGTGGCGGTGACGCTGCCGCCAACCCACGCTACGTCGTTGGTGCCGTTCTCGAACACGGTGGCGTTGTTGAGGTAGGCAACGAAGTTACTAGTGCCGCCAAGTGTTACAGTACCGCCGCTCTGGAGTGAGGTCCCGTAGAGAGAGTTGCCACTTCCGGCTACAGTGGCGTTGATGCTACCGCCAACCAACGCCACGTCGGCGGTGCCATTCTCGATTACGGTGGCGTTGTTCAGGAGATTGACGGCGTTATTCGTGCCGCCCAGGGTCACCGTGCCACCGTTCTCAGTTGCAGTCCCGTTGAGAGCGTTATTGCTGCCGGCCACGGTGGCCGTCACGCTCCCGCCAACCCACACCACGGCGTTGGTGCCGTTCTCGACAACGGTGCCATTGTTCAGGAAGTTGAAGGAGTTATGATCGCCGCCGAGCGTCACAGTACCGCCGCTCTGGAGTGTGCTCCCCCAGAGCACGTTGCCACTGCCGGCCATGGCGGCGGTGACGTCGTAACCAACCACGAAACTACCGCCCGAACTCGCAGGAGTGAAATTCAGCGTATTCCCGGCTCCGAGGACACCATTGTTGCCCGCCCCTGTGACCGTGATGGTGGTATTGTTGAGCCGGTTGACGACGTTATTCGTGCCGCCCAGCGTCACTGTGCCGCCGCTCTGGAGTTGCGCGTCAGTGCCATTGAGAGCGTTGGAACTTCCGGCAAGCGTGGCAGTGACATTGCTACCCACCCATACCACACTGCTTGTCCCGCTCTCGGCCACGGTGGCGTTGGCATCTACTTGCACGACCGCTTGAGACCCGAGGATGTTGACCGATGTCACGCCCGCCATGCTGGCCGCCACGTTGCCGGTTCCGCTCAGAATGATCGTGTTGGGGCCTGTTCCGCCAACAATGGTGCCGCCATTGCCAACGGCCACCAGAACCGCCGGTCCCGTCCCGCCAGTTAGATTGCCGCCTGCGGGCGCCACCTGGATCGCTGCTCCCACCGGAGCCGCCCCGCCCACCGCCGCCTCGGCGACGGCCAGATTGGCAATCTGCGCCGTGCCTAGGGTCAATCCGCTGGCCAATGCAATGGATTGGAGCGGGGCCGTCGGTGACGCCCACCAACTGTTGAGCGTGACCACCGAGGTGGTCCCGGACTGCTGAACCACCAGGTTGTCACCAGACCGGGTAAACCAGAGGTTCGACAAATCCAGGCCCGAGCCGAACACCAACTGGCCTGACGGACCGGCGTTGCTGGTTGAGCCGTTGACGATCACGTTCCGGCCGAACCCGTTATTGAGAATATAGATGTCATTACCACTGCCAATATAGGTGTCGTTGCCGCGACCCCCTTGCAGGGTAACCGTCGAACCGGATGGCGCGATGAGAGTGTCATTTCCATCGCCGCCGATTGCGGTCGTGATATGTGTAGTGGGGTCGATCGTCACAGACCGGCCGGCAATGACACTGTTGGTGGAGCCGGGAGTCAGGTCGAGGGTACTTCCCGAGGAGACCGCCGCAGCATTGAGTGTGTCTCCGTTTCCGGTTCCCACCAGCGTGCCACGCGCCACATTCTTGGGATCGTCCGTCAGACTGCCGAATTCGTCGGTATAAATATAGGTCTGACCGAGTCTGCCCACCCCTGGATTACTGCCGAACACGTCCAGGTTCCAACTTGATACGACCGTCAATGAATTGGCGCCGGAAGCGTCGGATATCGAAAGAGTCCAGTTGCCAACGTAGTTCTCGCCGCGACTCTGCTGTGTTTCAAATGCATATACGAAACTGGATTGCAATGCGAAGTCTGCGGGATCGGCGGACGCGCCCCCGGGCATTTGTGATCCGGGACGGTTCATCAGAACCGACTTTGTCCCACTGGGCGAGGTAAGAGTGATGGTTAGGTTTTCACGAACAACGTTCATAAGGGCCACAGTTACAAGAACCGACT
The DNA here is from genome assembly GCA_903928895.1 of uncultured Rhodospirillales bacterium. GTDB lineage: Bacteria > Pseudomonadota > Alphaproteobacteria > Acetobacterales > Acetobacteraceae > CAIYPH01. The sequence goes on from CAIYSR010000012.1 coordinate 44,218, forward strand.
CGACCGAAGTCGGGTCAGATTGGCCATTCGCATTGTGAAGCGAGAGCGTGGCGTGGCCAGCAGTGTCAGAGAATGTTCCAGCCGACAGTACTACGTTTGACCTTTTTCCGGTCAGGGACACATCTGGAAGCGCTGGCATTGGGTTCCAGGTTTCCGCCAATCGGACAGCCGCGCGGGCATCCACTTCGCCGTACCCGTAGTCGGAGCTATCGTGCAGTGATCCGCCATTCCAGTTGGTTGCGCCGTTGTAGAACCAGCCGCTTCCCGGGGGAGAGCTCATCGTGAACGGATCTGTATCCGTTGTATCCACTTTGATGGCGGTGTACGCCAGTATCTGCTGTACGTCGCGATATGTCAGTTTTGGATTGGCCTGCAGCATAAGTGCCACAACACCGGACACGATTGGCGCGGCGTACGATGTTCCCTGGGCCGTCTCATAGTCTGCGCCAAATTGTTGGCCGTATTCGTTTGCGAATGTCACACCGGTTGACAAGATGTGGTCAGCAGGTGCCGAGACCAGAATCGATGCGCCAGGAGAGCTGAATGGCTTCTCCGAAATCTGCAACGACCCTACATCGGTCGCGGCATATACGGCACCTACGGTAATTTCGTAGGGAAACTCGGTAACAAGAGTGTCGTTGGTTGTCTGCCCCGCGGCCCGGCCGTTGCCTGCGGAAAACACAACTATAGTACCCAAGCCGCCGCGGCCCGTTGTTACTGCCGAATACATCGCATTGAGGATCGCATAAATTCCCGCGCTAGAACCACCCAGGCCTGCAAATGCTGGACCTAGCGCAAAGCTATTATTAGCTACATCGTAATTTAACCACCCGAGCAAATTTTGAGCGTTGCTGGGTGTATTACCGTTGTCGCCAGTGTTACTGGTCGGAGCTCCAATTGCCACGCTGCTGATCGTAACCCTGGGCGCCACCCCTACAATGCCCACCCCATTTAGCGCCGCGCCGATGACCCCGGCGACCATCGTCGCGTGGGTGCCGATCTGCTCGGTGCCCGGCGTCCCGTCGATACGTAGCGACGCGCCGGCATTGGCGATCAGGTCGGGATTGGAAAAATCGACATTGCCAGACGTATCAAAAATACCCACTGAAACGCCCTTGCCGGTGTATTGTGCCAATATCGGAATGCTATCGATGGCCTGGAGAAACCATTCACGCGGAAACTGTGGATCATTCGGCGCCCCCGGCGGCAGAACGCTAACTGTGCCTGTCAACTCTGCCTTTGTGGTGGTCCCTGGCACAAAGACATTCGCGCCCGGCATCTGGGCGTCATCCTGAACGTGGTACCGGAAGCTCGGAATGCCGGGGAATCCGGCCGTCGGGGCGAACCAAACATAGGTGCCGATGGCGTCGGCCCCCAGGATGACGACGCCGCCGTTGACCGGGGCGGGGTTGGTGTTCATCGCGATCGGATTGCCGTTGTTGTCCAGCAGGTCGCGTATCATCAACTGCCGACCGCTAAAGTCTTGATCATTGGCGAGGACGGTCGAGGCATAGATTTTGTAGCCGGCTTTGCCGTTGAGCGTAAAAGGCACGGCAACGGCGGGATCGCCGGCATTGATGGTATCGTTGACTGGCATTCCCCGCGCTCCCGCGATCATGACTTGTCCGATATCAGCGAAATTCAGCGCCGATATATTACTCATTATAACAAGCCCATCACGGCCGGGAATATTGTCCGTCACCGAAATCGTGCCGTCCGAGTTCAGCGTCAATTTGTAATCGGTGTAACTTCCATGGAAGCCGACAACCGAAAAGCTTCCGGCCTTCCCGATGACCGTCATTGCCCCGGCGCCGACGTAGATCTCACTGTTGTTCGTGCCTAGTACAACAGTGTCATGCCCAGGGCCGCCATGGATGACATCGGATGCCCCAGGGTGCTTCGCTCCCCAGTAACTCAGGCCATCGGCGGTGGTGGCCAGGGCGTACAGCAGGTCGCCGCGCCCGGTACTGGGGTTGCTCGCAAGGTATTGAATTGCATTGGAGTACTCATTATTCAGCTGGGTAGTTGAAGGCAGTCGACCAAGCATGTTGAGGTATATCTGGTTGACGAATTGGGCATCCGTGAGCCTACCATAGAGGCTAATGCCCTCCGTGCTGCCGAGAAAGCCCTGAGCGACTTGCTGGGGCGTATGACCACTGTTTATGTAGTTCAGCCAAGCCCGCAGCCCTCCAGTATCAGATTCGCGCGCGACGCTCGAATTCGTCAGCCCGCCTAGGTAGAGGCGCTCGATAAATGAAAGGTTCGATATCAACCCGGCATTGACGTCGTTCGGAAAGGCAGTGTCGGCGTTGCCCGAGCCGCCATAGATCACATCGTTCCCGGAGCCTGCATGGATCACCGAGCCGCCCGGCCCGGCCTCGATCAGGTCGTCGCCCGAGCCGCCATTGAGGGCCGAGTTGGCCGCACCGCCGATGATGATGTTGTTGCCTACGCCGCCCTGGATGAAGACGTTCCAAGTGGCGCCCGACGCATTGAACACACCACCGCCGGCCCCGCCGATCACCTCCTGGAGATTGGAGGTCTTGAGGTCGATATTGGCGGGGTTCGCATCGATCACATTGGCGATATTGAATCCGCTTCCCCCGCGCACCACCGTATTGGCATTCATCAGGAGGACATTCGTCCCGGCCCCGCCGTTGAGCGTATCGGCTCCGGTACCACCACCCAGCCAATAGGTCCCCGTGTCCAGCGTCCCCACAGTGATCGTGTCGCCCTGGGTCGAGCTGAAGACGGCGCGAATATTGTTCGTCGTGATTACGCTGCCGCTGGTGGCATCGCGCAACGTGCCGCCGGAGATAGTATAGCTGTGAGAGGTGCCGTTCTGTGCGACGAACGTGGTGCTGGCGGCCGCCCCCCCTTCCGGCGTGGAGGTGATGACCATCCCGCCACCGCTGGCGAAGGATACGTCACCGGTCGTGTCGGTTTGCAGGGTCACGGCGGCGACGGCGCCGGTGGCGCCGTCGCTTGTGGTGAAGAAAGTCCGGTTGGTGATCCGATTGCCCGCCAAAGTCTCGCCCTGGTTCCTGCTGCCCGCCAGGCTGATCGAGGTGATGTCGAGCGAACTCAGGCTGTGCAGCTCCCCCGGCTGGCTGATGCCGTCCTGGTTGACATCCTGCCACACCTGCACTTCGCTGAAGTAGGAGATGTGAGTGTTGGGATCGGTCAGCGCCGTGGCCACCGAAAAGGAAACCGCACCGGGCTGGGCCAGGCTGACTAGTGCGGCCAGTCCGTCGGTATATTTGCCGGGGGTCGGGCCACCGCGGAAATTTTCGGAGAGGGTTTCCGTGATGTTCGTGATTCCGTCCGTGCCCGGCAAAATGCCCACAGTACCGGCGAAGTCGATTGCCAATATCCCATCGCTAGGGTTGACCCAGCTGTTATGATGGAACTTGCCGTCAGACTGCCCGTTGGTGCCAACGCTGGATCGTAAATAGACGCTGTTGTTAATCCAATTGGAAAGACTGATCCCGTTCCCGTCCAGAGCAAGCACCAGCGGGTCGATATTGAGAAAGCTGGTGCTGCCGGTCGCGAGATCGGCATACAAATAGGACACGTTGGCTGCTAAACTGCCGAGGGCGCTACTGCCAATACCGGTGATCCGCTGGACTAGGTCGGAGCTTGTCGGCTGCAGCATCTGGTTGCCCGGCCGGTATTCCCCAGTGGTGATATCGCCGATGGAGCTCGGGATCAGTCCGTCATTGTTTACTCCAGGTAACCAAATGGTCGCCCCACCCCGCGACCATACGATGTCGTTCGGAACCGGCCCATTCCAGTCGGTGCCCTCGGGCTCATTAAATGTATTATTTTTGATGACAGACACCCCTAAACGTGAATTGTCAAGCGTGCCGGTCGGCGTGTCGAGGCCCACGTCGCCATTCACAATTGTAATGAGGCTATTGACTGCAGTCAGATACTGCACGACACTGTCTACTGGATGGATGATACTATTTTCGAAACGCCAGCCTTCACCGATCACCGTTTTGCCGGCCTCGAGGTGGTAGACGGCCTCGAGCCCTCCAGCATCGCCAGAGGCGACGAGAACAGAGATGTCGGCACCAGTGTCGGAAGTCGACGGGACAACAGTTATCATGCTGCCAGCAGTGTAGGATGCAACGGCCTGACCAAGGCTAGAAGTGATGGTACTCGACCCATCTGACGCGATCGTCACGATGTCGCCGGCACCATCTATCGCTCCGGCCACCGAACCCCACGCCGCGCCCGCATAGGGATTGGATAGCTCAATCCCCCGGCCGCCGCTCTCGGTTACCACTGCCGGCTCGCCGTCCTGCAAATACACATTGACAGCCAGCGCCGCTGTGCCGTCCGCAGCAGGATTAAAGGTCAGCCGATTCTGGTTGCCGTTGTTGACGACGTCCGTCATCACAGTCGTATTTGGTCGACTATAGACAATATTGCCTTGTGCATCAATTATTTTAAATAATCCAATAATTTTCCCTTGGGTTACGGCAAAATTTTGGGCTTCCGCTATGAAATTTACCGAACCAATTGCTATCGTAACCGAATTGCCGGCCAGGAAATTCCGCAGATCGGCGGTTGTCAGTGCCAGTCCAATCGGGCTGCCGGCCAATTCGATGGCTTTTACCAGCAACTTATCCTCTGCGGTCACGATCCCCGAAGCGTTGGAGGGATCGATCTGGGTACTCAATTGATTGAGATTGCTGAGCAAACTAGCGGCATTTTGTTGGGCTGCACGCACGTTCGAGACGGCATTCACCGACGGGTTGAACGGCGCCGCCGTGACGGTGCCCAGGCCCGAACCGGTTGATACAGTAAGTTGCTGCCCGGTTACCGTTGCGCCGGGCGCGTGGCTAATAACAGTCACGTTTCCATTCAAAATCGACACAACCGGGTCGATCTGTGCTGGTTGCTGTGCGATTACAGCGCGGAGATTTGCAATGTTTCCGTTGATCGTTGTCGAGCTACCACCAAAGCTGGCGACGATGGTGCCCGCATCCTGGCCCAGGACGCCCGTAATGGCATTCGACAGAAGTTGCTGAAGCGAGGAGATGTCCGAACCGAGGAATGCGCCGGCACTGTTGATCGAGGTGAACAAGGCACCTTGGGTGGCGTTCCAGATGGCCGTCGACAATGATGCCACATATCCAGCCGGATTGGCCGCAAATGAGATTGGATCGTCTTGGAGGCGGCTCGCATAAGGAACAACGATGTTCTGCACCCAGTTTGCAACTGCGGACATGACGCCGCCTGTTTCCGATATTGCATCAGACCGATCTCCTGGGCTGAGCAAGGTTCCGAGCTTATCGATCGGAGCGGCAAGGTAGCGCCACGCACTGCTCGCTACAGTGCCCGCGAGCGAATAGACCGCCAATGTAGAAGCAGCACCAAGAACGGAGACAGAACCGCCGGGGCCAAACATCCCCGCCGCAAGCACCCCGGCAACCGCAACCTTTTCGCTTGCGGCAAGGTCCGTCGACAATACGGTCTCGCCGTTGATACGCACGCCCAAGTAACTCGAAAGCCCATCTGGAGTCACAAGAATGGACCCGACGGAACCAACGATTCTGCCGCCAAGGCCCGGCCCGGTGTCCATCTCCGCCAGGTCAGCCTCTTCAATCCGCAGCGCTCCAGCGGTGCCGGAAGGGTCGCTGCCGGATGGGTCGGAGTCGGGAGGGCCTACTATACCGGCGGCTTGCATGTATCGCACGAGCTCTGCCGGGCCGGTTGGCAAACCGTCATTTGTTATTGCGAAATCAAGTGGTGTTTTCGCTACCAGATTAACATTGTTAGCCCGGGTATATTGCAACACATCCTGAATTTGAGACCATGTTCCCAGAGACGAAAACTTCGCGGCGTTTCCGCCAAGAGAGTTGCCCTTGGTCACCAATAGGGAGCTTCTGAGGGCGCCGATTTGAGCGACTGCGGTTACGGTTGCGTTGTTTGCCAATAGACTTTGGAGATTGCCAGGGGCAAAGAACGCGCTGTTCTGGGCGTCCACTGCGGCTTGCGACTGGTTCCCTGCGTTGGTGAAGATTTTCCCCTCTCGAAACCCCCATGCCAGCA
>CAIYSR010000013.1 GCA_903928895.1 uncultured Rhodospirillales bacterium
AGCGCGCGCACGCGTTGTGTGGCATCCAGATCTCCGATCACGGCAAGCCATCGCGCGAATGCCCCATTCTCCATCCGGCCGTCCTCCCCAAGCGCCAACGGTAGAATCGCAGGTCTCAACAGGTGCCGCAATAAGAGCGATAATTTTTATAAAGCATGCGATTTGATGGCGCAAATTTTGCAAAACGGCGCCCATTTGCGTGTGTTGAGTTGTGGCATAGACACGTCTGTTGTTTCACAAAGCCATGATATTATTGCACAATCTTTTCTTGCTTTGGGGAAACTCTACGTTAAGCCAAAGCCCAACACCACCGCCGACGGCGCGGACGCAAAGCAACACCGTGACGAAGGCGCCGACGGCGGCGGCAACGGCGGCCTCTAGCCCGCGCCCTCAGCGCATCGCCATCATGTCGGTGCGGAGCTGCGTCAGCACGCCCTGCACCGCCGGATCGGCGATGCCTTGTGTCGACAGCAGCTCCTCCACCGCGTCCATTGCGGTCGCCATCTCCGCCATGCCGAGCACCACCGCGCTCTGACGCGCCAGCGCCGGCTGGTCGTCCAGGCGCTTGTAGACAACCGCGAGCAGGCCCTGCATGCCGAGATCGTCCTTGCGCAGCGCAACCGCCGCCCGCAGCCAGTCGGCGGCAGCCGCGTTGTCGCCTTTGAACAGCGCCGCGATGCCGGCCTTCATCTCCCAGGTCCAGCGCACGAAGTGCCGCCGGTCGAGCCGTTCCGCCTGGGTGAACGCCCCCAGCGCCCGATCCAGCACCCCCAGCTTCAGGTAGGCGGTGCCGATCTCCTTGAACACCCGCGCCGACCACGGCGTCACCTGCCGCGTCTCGTCGCACGCCGTCACCGCCTCGCTCGCCGCCCCGTCGTAATTGGCCAACTGGCACCGCGCATAGCCGAACAGGCGGTGAAAACGCGTCGCCTCGCCGCCCCGGGCCAGCAACGCGCGAACCCGATCGAGATGGGTCTTGCGCTGCTCCGCCGGCTGCTTGCTGCTCGTCGCCACCGCAATCAGCGTATTGGCGTGCCAGCCCTGGATATCGAGGTCGTCCGGGCTCAAGCGGTTCGCCTCGGCGAACAGCGCCAACGCCCGGCCCGGATCGGCGCGGCTGTCCCCCCCGATCGCCCGCGCCTCCTGCGCCAGTTGCCGCGCCCGCCTGGTCTCGGCCGTGGCGGGCGGGGCCGGGAAGCGCAGCTTGTTGATTTCCACGCTCAGGTCATCGCCGATGGCACCCAGAATCTCCTGCTGCATCAGCTCGGGCTCGCGCGCCGGCGGATCGAAGGCCACGCTGGCAAGCACCTTGCCCGTGGCGGTCTCGACGATCCGGGCATCCACATGGGTGGCGGTCCCGGTGACGGCGACGGTGCCGGTGATGTCGTACCGGGCCGCCCGCGTGCCCTGCTCGCCGCGCAACAGCCGCAGATACGGCATCGCGCCGACGCCGCTGGCGATATGCGCACTCAGCGCCGCGGCCAGCGGCCGGGCGGCGGCCTCATCGCCCGCCGCCGCGAAGGGAGTGATGCTATAGGCCGGCAGCGCATCGCCCCCGCGCCAGGTCAGCGCAACCGCCAGCACCCCCAGCGCCGCAACCAGCCCGATGCCAATTCCGGCCGCCAGCCGCCGCTGCCGCAGCAACGGCGCGGCGCGCGGCGCAGGCGCGCGATCCTGGCCGATATCCTGACCCACCGGCGCACCCGGCGCGATGCGCCAGACATGCACCGGGCTGCGGATGTTTTTCAGCGCGAGCACGCCGCCATCCTGGAACGCCACGTCGAACCGCCCGCGGATCTCATCGCGCGCCTTGCCCGACAAGGCGATCCCGCCGGGTTCGGCCAGCGCCTCCACCCGGGCGGCGATGTTGACGCCATCGCCGAACAGATCGCCGTCGCGGATCAGGATGTCGCCGATATGGATGCCGATGCGGAAGCGCACCTGCTGGTCGGCCTCGGTGCCGCCATGGGCCTCGTCATGCTGGCGCTGCACCGCGATGGCGCAGGCCACCGCGTTCACCACGCTGCCGAATTCGGCCAGCACGCTGTCCCCCGCGGTATTGGCGATGCGGCCGTGATGCTGCTCGATCAGCGCATCCATCTCGGCCCGCCGATCGGCCATCAACGCCAGGGTGCGCGCCTCGTTCTCGCCGATCAGGCGCGAATACCCCGCCACATCCGCCGCCATGATGGCGAGGAGGCGGCGGCGGGAACCGAAACGGGAGCCGGGATCGAAGCCGTCCATGACACATTTTCTGCCGATGAATGCCCGAGCGCGACCAAATCATAGGCGCAATGCGTCATGAGCGCCAGCCGATACGACTCGGCAGCGTCGAACGGTCCGCGACCGCCACTTGACACGCATTTATGTCTGTTATATTTATTCACCCAAATGCACCCCATCGCCACCCTCTTCCGATCCATCCTCGGCGGCCTCCAGGTCGTCATCGCCAATCTTGCCGTCCGACAGCCCGCCCGCGCCGAAATCCTCGTCCGCATCTCCCACCACCTCGGCCGCACCATCCAACGCCTCGAAAAACTCGTCACTCGCTGGCGCAACAACACCCTGCCCAAGCCGCGCCAACGCGGTCCCCGCCCGACACGCGCCCTCACCACCCCCCGCCTCCCGCGGGGAAAATCCTGGCTCATCCGCAACGTCGACCACTACAACGCCCGCGGCCACGCCCTCCAACTCCAGCATTTCCTCGCCACCCCCGAATGCATCGCCTTCCTCGCCGAAGTCCCCCGCGCCGGCAGAATCCTCCGCCCGCTCGCCCGATCCCTCGGCATCCAAATGCCCGGCGACCCGCCACCCCCACTCCCAAAACCCGCCCGCCCCCCCAAACCCGCCAAAAGTCCATTTCTCCCTCTCCCGCAAGCGGGCTCGAACTGCGAAGCAGGCCGAGGGTGGGGTGATGCTGCGCGCGAAGCGCACAACATACCCCTGACCCTGTGCCACCCCATCTTTTCAAAAGCCCGCTAGCCCCCGGCGCCTTCGCACGCCCAAATTGTTCCGTTTTCGGAATTAACGCCTCGCGGTTGACAATCCGCCCCCCCCGGACGACCCTCCCCGGATCACCGCCAAACGATCACGAGGAAACGAAATCATGTCTCTGCTCTGCGAAGGCCGCGTCGCCATCGTCACCGGCGCCGGTCGCGGCATCGGCCGCGAGCACGCCCTGCTCCTGGCCAAACACGGCTGCAAAGTCGTCGTCAACGATCTCGGCGGCTCCGCCGACGGCACCGGCTCCGACGAGACCCCGGCCCAGGAAGTCGTCCGCACCATCAAGGAGATGGGCGGCGAAGCCGTCGTCAACACCGACAACGTGGCCGATTTCAAGGCCGCCAAGCGCATGATCGACCAGGCCGTCGAAACCTTCGGTCGCCTCGATGTGCTCGTCAACAACGCCGGCATCCTGCGCGACCGCGTCCTCGTCAACATGATGGAAGAGGAATGGGATGCCGTCATCAACGTGCATCTCAAAGGCACCTTCTCCCCCTCGCGCCACGCCGCCGCCTATTGGCGCAACCTGTCCAAGGAGATCGACGGCCCCGTCAACGCCCGCATCATCAACACCTCCTCGGTCTCCGGCATCTACGGCAACACCGGCCAGACCAACTACGGCGCCGCCAAGGCCGGCATCGCCGCCTTCACCGTCATCGCGGCCCGCGAACTCAAGCGCTACGGCATCACCGTCAACGCCGTGGCCCCCCAGGCCATGACCCGCATGACGCTGGGCCTGCGCGAACGCACCGAAGCCGAGGTCGAGGCCGGCCACCCCCGCCGCGTCTCGCCGGCGATCGTCTGGATGGCCAGCGCCGAATCGAAGGACTTCACCGGCCGCATCGTCGAAGCCGGCGCCGGCATTCTCGCCATCTCCGAAGGCTGGCACCGCGGCCCCACCGCCGAACCGATCGAGGACCCCGCGCTCCTCGGCCCGACCATGATGGACCTCCAGGCCCGCGCCCGCAAAAACGCCGGCATGAACGGCAAGGATCTCGACTGAGCCATGACCGAACCGCTCTTCGCCGGGCTCAAGGTCATTGACTGCGCCACCTACATCGCCGCCCCCACGGCGGCGACGGTGCTGGCCGATTTCGGCGCCGAAGTCATCAAAATTACCGCGCCCGGCGAAGGCGACCCCTGGCACAATCTCTACAACCGCCCGGGCCTCCCCCAGTCCGAACACAACTATCCCTGGCTCATCGACAACCGCAACAAACGCGGCCTTTCGCTCGACCTCAAACACGCCCAGGGCCGCGCCGTCCTCGAACGCCTCGTCGGCCAGTCCGACGTCTTCATCACCAACGTCCCGCTGCCCGCCCGCGAACGCCTGCGCATCCGCTACGCCGATTTCGCCCCGACCTGCCCGCGCCTGATCTACGGCTCCATGACCGCCTACGGCGAGGAAGGCCCCGAATCCGGCAAAACCGGCTTTGACATCACGGCGTACTGGGGCCGCTCCGGCCTGATGGACCAGGTCCGCGCCGACGCCTCCGTCATGCCCGCCCGCTCGGTGGCCGGCCAGGGCGATCATCCCACCGCCATGGCCCTCTACAGCGGCATCGTCACCGCCCTGTGGCGCCGCGACCGCACCGGCAAGGGCGGCGAAGTCCGCGCCAACCTGCTGGGCAGCGGCATGTGGGCCAACGCCTTCCTGGTCCAGGCCGCCCTCTGCGGCGCCACCATCCCGCAGCGCCCGCCGCGCGAACAAACCACCCACGCCCTCGGCGGCACCTACCGCACGATGGATGGCCGCTACCTCATGCTGGCCCTGACCAGCGAGGCCCGCCAATGGCCTGCTTTGGCCGAGGCCATCGGCCGCCCCGACCTTCTCGCCGATCCCCGCTTCGCCGACATGCTGACCCGGCGCAGCAATGCGGGCTCGCTGCTGCACATCCTCGATGTCGCCTTCGCCGAACGCAGCCTCGCCGAATGGCGCCCCTTGCTCGACGCCAGGGGCCTCACCTTCGGCATTGTCGGCACCGTCGAGGAGGTCGCCACCGACCCCCAGGCCCTGGCCGCCGGCATCCTCCGCCCGCTCGCCGATACCGGCATGATGACGGTCGACAGTCCCTTCACCATCACCGGCGAACACAAAGTCCCCGTCACCGTTGCCCCCGGCCAGGGCGAACACAGCAGCGCCGTCCTGCGTGACGCCGGCTACAGCGAGACCGAAATCGAGGCCTTGCGGGCAGCCGGCGCCATCAGCGGAACCTGACTACTTGATCAGCCCCATCGCCCGCAGCCGCGCCTCCAGCCGCGGCGTGCCGAACCCGTGCTCGAGCGGCTTCGAAAGATCCATGATCCGTGGCAGCGCGTCCGCGAACATCTCGGGCGTGATGTCCTTGGTGGGATCGAACTGCACGCCTTCGCTCTCGACGTATTTCACCCGCTTGTAGAACCCGGCATTGGCGCCGAAAATCTCGCCGGACACATTGCACTGCTCGCTCGCCATCCACGCCACGGCCGGCGAAACCAGTTCTGGCCGCATGAAGTCGAGCACCGCCTCGGGAATCAGCCCCTCCGTCATCCGCGTCTTGGCCGAGGGCGAAATCGCGTTGCACAGGATGTTGTATTTCGCACCCTCGAAGCGCAGGCAGTTGATCAGCCCGTTCACCGCCATTTTCGCCGCGCCGTAATTGGCCTGGCCAAAATTCCCGACCGTGCCGGACCCCGAGGTGGTCACCACGACGCGGCCATATTTCGCCTCACGCATGATCGGCCAGGCCGCCATCGTGCAATAGACGGTGCCCATCAGGTGCACCTGCACGACGAACTCGAAATCCTCCGGCTCCATCTTGTGGAACGACTTGTCGCGCAGGACGCCGGCGTTGTTGACCAGAATGTCGAGCCGCCCGAACGCATCGATGGCTGTCTTGACGATGCTCTGCGCGCTGACCCAGTCCGCCACCGAGGCGTAGCTGGCCACGGCCTCGCCGCCGGCGGCGCGGATCTCCTCGACCACGCGATCGGCCACCGAATTCGCGGTGCCGCGCCCGTCGACCGATCCGCCGGGATCGTTGACCACCACCTTGGCGCCGCGGCTGGCGAGCAGCAGCGCGTGTTCCTTGCCGAGCCCGGCGCCGGCGCCGGTGACGATGGCGACCCGGTTGTCATAACGAATGGTCATGCGATGTCTCTCCCTTGCGGCCGCTATGGCACGGCCTTCACCGCCCGACGCTATCGCGTCGCCGCACCCTGCGTCAAAGCCGGGCCGCCGGCACCGTCCGCCCAGCAACCGGGACCGGCGCGGCGCGATAGGCCTCCAGCCTGCGGCCCGCGGTTCCCTGCGGCGCCGCGATGACGCGGGCGGACTCGGCGCGATTGGACAGGAGATAGCCCCCGGTCGGCGCCGCGCCCGGGGTATTCCAGACGTTGCGCGACCACACATTGCCGGACCAGACATTGCCGGTCGGCGCGGCCGCGTATTGCGGTGCCTTGCGCTGCTCGTCCGGCAGAACGGCGAAAACCTTGCGTTGATACTCTTCCCCGAGCGCCGGTGTGGCCGAATGGTACTGCGCGGTGGCGCGGGACCAGTCGCGGGTCTGGGCATAGAGCTCGTTCAGGAATTTCGCGGCGTAGCGCGCATTGGCCATCGGGTCGAACGCCTCGTCGAGCGAGGCGAAGGCGCCGGGGTGGTACATCAGATTGACCTGCATACAGCCGACATCGATCGAGCGCGCGCCGCGCGCCTGATACGACCGCACCGCGGCGATGGCCTCGGCCTTGCTGGCATAGACATGGCCCTCGCCCTCGACATTGATGGTCCAGGGCCAGGGATGCACCCCGCCCTGGCCATCCGCCCGCCCGCTTTCCACCCGCGCGATCGCGGCCATCAGGCGCGGCGGCACGCCGGCGGCGCGCTCCACCAGGGCGACGGCCTGGCGGCATTGCAAGGCCGCCTCCGGAATCGCGGCCGACTGGGCCAGGGATCTGTGGCCGGGCAGCAGGGCAGCGAGGAGAAACAGGATCGGGACCAGGCGCATGGCGGCAGCCTATACCGCCATTGGTTAAGCAAGCGTGAGTCGTATCGCGGCAATGGCTTAAGGAGAAATTTTGTTGCGTCACGGCATGGCCGCAGCCAAACAGCGGATTTTTTATGCTGCAACGCAAAAATTTGCTTGCATGCCTACAATCTCCAGCCTAGATTCGGTTTTGCAGCAGGGCGACCACGTTGCCCTCCTGCTTCTTGGACGTTTCCTCCCTAAACTTGGCGGCGCTGCAAAGCGCCGCCACTTTTTTTGGTCAGAGCTCCAGCAGCGCCGCCGCTTCGGCGGCCAGTCCGGCGATCACTGCCGATATCCGCGCCTGCACGCCGGGGAAACCGGCGCTCATCTCCACCCGTGCCTCGTCCATGTAGAGCGTGCGCAGGATCTCGATCTGCACGGCATGCACGCCGTCACGCGGGCGGCCGTAGTTGCGGGTGATGTAGCCGCCGGCGTAGGGGTCGTTGCGGCGGACGGAAAAGCCCTGGTCACGCAGCATCTCCTCCAGCCGGCGCATCGGCGCGCCGCCGCAGGTGGTGCCGTGGGCGTCGCCGAGGACGATGTCGGCGACCTGGCGCGGTGCGGCGGCGTTGGCCGGCATGGAATGGCAATCGACCAGCAGGCAGGCGCCGAAGGTCTCGTGCGCCATGGCGATCTCCTCGCGCAAGGCGGCATGGAACGGGTGCCATTGCCGCTGCACCCGGGCCTGCGCCTCGGCAAAGCGCAGGCGGTTGCGGTAGATGCCCTCACCGGAGGCGACGATGCGCGCCAGCGTGCCGAGCCCGGCGGCGACGCGCGGGCTGCCGCTGTTGACCCAGCCCGGCAGTTCGTCCTCGAACATGCCGGGGTCGAGTTCCCAGGGCTCGCGGTTGGCGTCGCAGAAGGCGCGCGGGAAGGTGGCTGCGACCAGGGGCGCGCCATGCACCGGGGCGGCGGCGAACAGCAGGTCGACGAAGGCATCCTCGCTGCGCCGCAGCCGGATCGGGTCGAGCCGGGAGGCGGCGACGAACGCGGCCGGGTAGCTGCGGCCGGAGTGCGGCGAGGCGAACACCAGCGGCGCTCTGCGCCGGTCCGGCGCGCGGACGAGCACAGGTGGCGGCAGATGGGCGGTTTCGGGAAGGGCATCATCCATTCCGCATTCAACTGCCTGCGTTGATCCGCCGCAACCCGATTGCAACGGGCCTTGCGGACCTCCCCCCCGCAGGCTAGAAGCCCCCATCGGATGGGCGCGTAGCTCAGCGGGAGAGCATCGCCTTGACATGGCGGGGGTCACAGGTTCAATCCCTGTCGCGCCCACCATCCGATCTCCACGGGATGTGATACGGTCGTGAGAGAGTGGCGCGCGAGCCGCCCGGTTATTTTTCGGGCGGCTTGGTGCCGGGGCGGCGGGCGTCGGCCTGCGGTTTGAGGAAGGTCGAACTCGGCGGCACGATCTTCTTGTCCGCCTTCGGTTTCTTGACCTCGCGGTTGCCGCGCTGCTTGTCGCCTTTGCCCATGATCGTGGTCCCTGTATGTGGCTGAAGCCTGTGACGGGCGTCGCCGTCTGCCCCCCGGCGGTCGTCCCTGACGTCGGTCAGGCCCGCTGGAGGTTCCAGAACAGCGGCAACCCGCGCAGGACACCGGTCAGAACGCGGCGATAGGCCGTGGGTTGCTGCACGATTCCGGCCGGAATATAGGGCACCTCGGCAAAGCAGAGGCGCTGGATGTCGCGGCAGATGGACTGCCGCGCGGCAAGGTCCGGCGCCGCCAGATAGCGATTGCGCAAGGTCTCGACCTCGGGAATATCGGGCCAGCCATAGGTGCCGCCGTTGCGCCCGACCGTGTGCAGGTTGGCGATCAGCGCCGGATCGTTGGCCGCAACGCCGGCCATCCCGTCCGCCGAGGCGCACCATCCGCCCTGCGCGACCGGCGCCTGGCTCGCGATCTGCTGGAGCGAGGCGGCGATCTCGACGGCGCGGAAATCCACGTTGAAGCCGATGCGCTGCCAGGCGTCGGCGACCACCTGGCCGCAGATATGGATCGGCACCACCGTCGCGGCGATCGACATCACCACCGGTTCGCCGCCATAGCGGCTCGCGGCCAGCATGCGGCGGGCGCCGTCGAGATCGGGCGGGTCCCGCATCGCTGACATGCCGACGGCGCTTGCCATCGGCGAATCGGGGGCGAAGAAGCCGATCCCGGTGCGCGACATGGCGGGATCGGTGCCGGCGATGGCGGTGACCACGTCGGTCTGGCTCACCGCCGCCATCGCCGCGCGGCGCACGGTGACGTCGTTGAACGGCGGGTTGAGCCAGTTGAGCCGGACATAGCGATACGAGCCGGAGCGGTCGAGCACATCGAGCACCAGCCCGGGATGCCGGGCGATGACGGGCCAGTGGTCGGTGGTCGGCTGCTCCCACCAGTCGACCTCACCCTGCTGCAACGCCGACGCGGCGGTGGCGGCGTCGGGCAGCGTGTGCCACTCGATGCGCTCGAACCAGGCCCGCTTGCCGCCGGCGAGAAGATCGGGCGCTTCCGCGCGCGGCTGGTAGCCGTCGAAGCGCTGGTAGACATTGAGATGCCCTTGCATCCGCTCGGCGGCGAGGTAGCGGAACGGCCCGCTGCCGATCATCTCGGCCACCGGCCGCGCCGCATCGCCGCGCGCCAGCCGCTCGGGCATGATGGCGGCGAGGTTGCCCACCGTTTTGCCGAGGGCGAAGGGCAGCAGCGGGAAGGGCGCTTTCAGCCGCCACCGCAGCGTGCGGTCGTCCGGCGCGGTCAGCTCGTCGGTGGCCGCGAACAGCAGCGTGCCGAGAATGTCACGCTGGCCCCAGCGACGCAGGCTGGCGACCACGTCGCGCGCGAGCACCGGCGTGTCGTCATGGAAGCGTAGGCCCTCGCGCAGGGTCAGGGTCCAGCTGCGCGCGTCATTTTCCACCTGCTCCCCCGCCAGCATCTGCAAGCGCGGGGTGAAGCTGCTGTCCAGGCCGTAGAGGGTGTCGAACACCATCAGCGCATGGTTGCGGGTGGCGTAGTTGGTGGTGACGATGGGATCGAGCACGGCGAGGTCGGTGTAGGGCACGAATGCGAGCGTGCGCGCCGCTGCGGCCCCGGCGATGGCGGGTGCGAACAACGATGGCATGACGATCGAGGGGGCGGCGAGGAAGGTGCGGCGGCGCATGCGGGACTCCCGGGAGCCCCGCATGGTGGGGCGCGAAGGCGGGCGGATGCAATGACCGATCCAAATGGCTTGCCTCCACAGGGCAATCGGGGGAAGGCGAAGCGAACAAGACAGGCTCCGCCGGCCAAGGGCCGTAGGCCCCTGGACCCCATTCATTCAAGCGGCCGGATCGCTGACCTTCAGTTGGAAGCCCGCGATCTCGCGTGCGGAGGCGGGCGAAGCCCATCAATTCTTTCCTCACGGGCAAGATCGTGCCGATATCGCAGGATTGATGGCCTGCGGCGCAAGCAAGATCGGTGTTTTCAACTGAAGGTCGCTGATCCAGCCGCGGAATGGAGCGGGTTCAAAGGG
>CAIYSR010000014.1 GCA_903928895.1 uncultured Rhodospirillales bacterium
CCCTTTGAACCCGCTCCATTCCGCGGCTGGATCAGCGACCTTCAGTTGAAAACACCGATCTTGCTTGCGCCGCAGGCCATCAATCCTGCGATATCGGCACGATCTTGCCCGTGAGGAAAGAATTGATGGGCTTCGCCCGCCGCCGCACGCGAGATCGCGGGCTTCCAACTGAAGGTCAGTGATCCGGCCGCTTAAATGAATGGGGTCCAGGGGCCTACGGCCCTTGGCCGGCGGAGCCTGTCTTGTTCGCTTCGCCTTCACTCGATGGCCCTGGTGCGGCACCCATCTTTGCGGGCGGACGCAGGTGGCGACCTGCGGCCCCGCCGCGCTTCCGTTGGTCTGCAAGACCTGCAGGCCGGAGGGGTTGTAGCCAGCGATATCGAGATTATCGACCATCAGCCCGATGCGGATCAGCGATGGCACAATGCCGGTCAGAATGAAGCTGAAATCGGTGTTCCAGCCGCCGACGAAGGGGTTGAGCGTGCCGGTGACCAGCGTGCTCGGACTTGCGCCCGGGGTAGTGACCGGGTTGTCGATCGAAATATAGCCGCCGTTGCCGCCATAGACCGAGCCGGACGCGGTCACCGCGGTGAAGAAATTGGGCTTCTGCGTCTTGGCGTTGCCCCCAAAAACCCAATAGCCGGCCTCGCCGAGGATGTTGTCGCCGCTCAGGCTGAGCGTGCCCTTCGACAGGGTGGCCGTGCGCCACCCGCTGCCGAGATCGGCCAGCGTGCCCCGCCGTGGTGATCGTTGTCTGCGCCGCACCCGGCGCGGTCAGACCGGCGAACAAACCGGTGGCCATCACAAGTATACGGCCTGCCAGGTGGATCGACATGCGAGAGCGCGACATCATTGGTGCTTCCTGAGCGCGGGTCGGACAAGCTTCGTTAGCGGCGCAATTCTTGGGCCGGAAATTTTATCGCTATGGAATCGAGCCGGTCGGGAGACCGGGCTGAACCCGCCGATACGATGTGTAAAGAAATACGACAATCTCCAGCGTCGCGCAGGCTGGTGCCGGCTTGTTGGCGCGACCGATCCGCGCGACGATCGGTTCCAGTCCGCGCGCCCCGCGCGCCCAGGAGGATCGACCCAGCCCATGGCCCTGCCGCATGATCGCGACCGCATCGATTTCGCCACCTATAAGCCGCAGCATTTCCTGTGGTCGCTCGACCGCAAGGTCGCGACCATCACCCTCAACCGCCCCGAGCGGAAGAACCCGCTGACTTTCGAAAGCTATGCCGAGCTGCGCGACCTGTTCCGCGCGCTCGCCCATGGCGAGGCGGTCAAGGCGGTGGTCATCACCGGTGCCGGCGGCAATTTCTGCTCCGGCGGCGATGTGCACGAGATCATCGGCCCCCTGGTCCGCATGCAGGAGGCCGGCGACACCCAGGGGCTGCTTGATTTCACCCGGATGACGGGGGACCTGGTGAAGGCGATGCGGGCCTGTCCGCAGGTGATCGTCGCGGCGATCGACGGGATTTGCGCCGGCGCGGGCGCGATCCTGGCCATGGCGTCGGACCTGCGGCTGGGCACGGCGGCCTCGAAGGTGGCGTTCCTGTTCACCCGGGTCGGCCTGGCCGGAGCGGATATGGGCGCGTGCAACATGCTGCCCCGCCTCATCGGCGCTGGCCGCGCGGCAGACCTGCTCTACACCGGCCGGGCGATGGACGGCGCGGAGGCGGAACGCTGGGGCTTCTACAACCGGCTTTGCGCGCCTCACGCGGTGCTCGACGAGGCCCTCACGCTGGCAGCGCAGCTCGCGCACGGGCCGACCTTCGCCCACGCCATGACCAAGCGCTGCCTGCACCAGGAATGGGACATGGATATCGACACCGCGATCGAGGCCGAGGCCCAGGCCCAGGCGATCTGCATGCAGACCCGCGATTTCGGCCGGGCCTATTATGCCTTCGTCGAGCGGCGCAAACCGGTGTTCGCGGGGAACTGATGAGCGACCTTTCATACCGGGACTGGCCATTCCTCGAGGAACGGCACCGCGACTACGCCGCCCGGCTCGAGGCCTGGGCGGCGGCGCAGATCGGCATGGCGGTGCATCCGCATCGGGACGTCGACGCCGCCTGCACCGAGCTTGTGCGCAAGCTCGGCGCCGGCGGCTGGCTGGCCGCCGCGGTACCTGCCGACGGGGTGTTCGATGTCCGCACACTGTGTCTCAGCCGCGAGATTTTGGCGCGCTATTCGGGGCTGGCGGATTTCGCCTTCGCCATGCAGGGGCTCGGCACCGGCTCGATCACGCTGCATGGCAGCAACGAGCTCAAGGCGCGCATCCTGCCCGACGTGTGCGCGGGCCGGCGGATCGCGGCCTTCGCGCTGTCGGAGCCCGACGCGGGTTCCGACGTGGCGGCGCTCAGCACCACCGCGACCCGGGTCGCGGACGGCTGGCGGATCGACGGCGAGAAGACCTGGATCTCCAATGGCGGAATCGCCGACCACTACGTGGTTTTCGCCCGCACCGGTGAGGCACCCGGCGCACGTGGGCTGACCGCCTTCGTGGTGGAGGCGGGGACGCCGGGTTTGACCATCGGCGATCGGATCGCAGTGATCGCGCCGCATCCGCTGGCGACCTTGCGTTTCGACACCTGCGTGGTGCCGGACGCCAACCGGCTTGGCGCCCCCGGAGAGGGGTTCAAGGTGGCGATGGGCACCCTCGACATTTTCCGCCCGACGGTGGGCGCGGCGGCACTCGGGTTCGCCCGGCGCGCGATGGACGAGGCGACCGAGCGGGCGGCAACGCGCATGATGTTCGGCAAGCCGCTGGCCGAGCAGCAACTGACCCAGGCCAAGATCGCCGACATGGCACTTGGCATCGATACCTCGGCCCTGCTGGTCTACCGAGCCGCCTGGAAGCGGGACGTGCGCGGGGGGCGGATCACCGCCGAGGCGGCAATGGCCAAGCTGCACGCCACCGAGACCGCGCAACGCATCATCGACGACGCGGTGCAGATCTTCGGCGGCCTCGGCGTCAAGCAGGGGATCAAGGTCGAGGAACTCTACCGCGAGATCCGCGCCCTGCGCATCTACGAGGGGGCGAGCGAGGTGCAGAAGCTGATCATTGCACGGCAGGTCATGGCTGCCCGCGGGTCTTGAGCCCGGCAAACATATTGTTCATTTGACCCCGCTCTCGTAAATGTGACGAGAATGCTGTCGGAGCGTTGTGCGTCCTGGTTATACAGCACGGCAAGCAACTCGAATTGAGCGGTGGGTGATGAGCGAAGGCAAATACAACTCCGACTTCCGGGCCTCCGAAGGCGGCAAGGGCGAAATCCTCGGGCGCCTGCGCGCGCTGCTGGCGCACGCCGGCTTTGACGACAGTGATGGTCTGCCCCAGGCTTTCACCGATTTCGTCGATGCCCTGGTGCAGAACCCGCAGTCCGCTCTGCCGGTTGCAGTCGGCGAGAACGGGGCCTCGGGGTCGACGAGCACCGTGTTCTGGGCCTACCTCCCCGGCGTCGGGTTGCATCTGGAGGCCAAGGCAGGGTTCCTGCAGACGGCAACCGGCAATGGCGGCTTCACCCTCGATGTTGCGCCCGACGGAACCTGGCGGCTGTCCTTCGCCGGCAGCACGGTGCGGATCGGCTCGCCGCACGGCGAGTCCGAGGATCATGGCCACAGCACCATCCCCGCCGTTCCGGCCGGCAACACGCTGGTCGGCATCGAAACCAGCGCGGCCAAGATTTTCTATGACGGCTCCGCCGGGCATCAGACCATCGATGCCACGCTGCCGGCTCCTGGCGCGATCAACCCCGTGGCCGGCCACGTGACGATTTCGGCCGGTGTCGGGGATTACCTGATCGGCAGCGCGGTGCCGCACGTGGTCGGAGCACCCGGCGACAAGGTCGGCAATGTCGGCAATTGCGTGATCTACACGACAGCCAAAAACTCCTCCGTGCCGCCTGGCTCGGTGCTGGTCGACATGCAGAACGGCCGCGGCTACGGCAGCGACGCCGAGGGCAACCAGTTCGTCAACATCGACCAGGTCCGCGGCTCGCTGCAAAGCAACGTGCTGATCGGCGCCACTGCGGGCAGCGACCTCAAGAGCGGCGGTGCCAACTCGGTGCTGATTTCCACCGGCGGCACCGGGTATGAGCTGCGGCCGGACGGGACCGGCAATGTGCTGGTCTCCACCTCCGGCAATGACCGGGTTCTGTTCGATCCCAACCGCTCCGCCTGGGCGCTGGGCGACCAGACCACGATGCTTGGCTTCCGCGCCGGCAATGCTTCATGGCTCGATCTCAGCCTGCTCGGCAGCAACATCCATACGCTGGACGCAGTGGGGGGCTACAACCCGCTGACCGACAGGGGTGACATCAACGCCTACGTGAAACTTGTCGAGACCGCCGATGGCGAGAAGGTGATGTTCAGCGCCACCGGCAATGTCGCCGCCACCGGCGTCGACCTGATCGACCTCAAGCTGACCCATGGGCTGACCGCCCAGGGCCTGCTCGACACCCATGGCCTGGTGATCTGATTCCAGCCCGCGCAAAGGCTGGAAGAGTCAGCCTTTGCGCGGGTTGGTATGATACGCAACGGACGCGTCAGCCGCGCAGGCGCTCATAGAGGGCGCGATGCGCGGCGGCGTGGTCCGTTGGCGTGAACGCAGGGGCCAGGGCCGCAAGGCGAGAACGATCGCGCGCCAGTCCCGCCAGCAGGTCGGCCAGAGAGGTCGCGTCGCCCGCCGGGAAGTGCAATCCGTCAATCCCGTCGCGCACTTTTTCCGCCATCCCGCCGATATCCGAGCAAATCACCGGGCGCCGGTTGCGACGCGCCTCCTGGATGACGACGGGGGAGTTCTCCCACCAGATCGATGGCAGCACGACGGCATCGACGCTCGCCATCAGACGATCCACCGCGCGGTTGTCGTAGGCGCCGTGGAAGCGAACATTGCGGCCGGCAGATTTCAGGCGGGCAGCGAAATCGGCGCGGAAATCCTCGGGCTGGCTGGCGTCGTCGCCATGGATATCGAACCGCACATCGGTCACGCCGTCGTCCTCGAGCAGGGCCGCGGCGTCGAGCAGCACCTGGATCCCCTTCAGCCACGAGATCTGGCCGAAGAAACCGACGCGCAGGCGCGGGCCAGCGGGCGCCGGTTGCGGGTCGGCCGGGCCGGGAGCGGTGATGTTCTCGATCACCGACACACGCGAGCGGTCGATCCCCCAGGCGATGTAGCGCTCGGCGAGGAAGCTGCTGGGCGCGACGAAGTGGTCGACCAGATCGAGGAAGCGGCGCGCATATGCCGCGCGCAGGTAGAAGTCGCCGCGGCTGATCTCCGGAAAGCAGCGCTGGCAATCCCGTAGCGTCGCGGCCTCGCACAGCTCGCGCCGGCCGGGTGTGATCATCTGGCCGTAATGGTGGCAGATCGCCTGGAACTCGTGGAGCGTCAGGACGATCCGGCTGTCCGGCAGCACCTCGCGGATATGCAGGAAGGTCTCGACGCCGAAAATCGCGTAGTGGTGAAAATGCAGGATGTCCGGCCGGATATCGGCCAGGATCGCCTTGAGTTCGCGGGGATAATTCGGGTCGCGGTTGGCGAACTTGAACCAATCGAAGCCGGTCGAGGTGTAGAGGTATTGCTGTGGGCCGAACGGCTGGGTGATGACGCTGCCGGCGCGCGGCGCCGCCTCGCGGGCACAGCCCATGAACCAGGATTGCCAGCCCGGCGCGGCGGCCATGGCCTCATGGTTGCGCCATGCCGCAATCTCAGCACCGCCTTTGGACAGCAGAGGGTGGCTGTGTGCGGCAACGAGGATGCGCCCGCCTGCCGGGGGCCTGGAGGGTGGGGCGACCGCGGGTTTGCGGGTCATGTCGGGGCGCGCGCGATCAGCGTGGCGCCCCAGCGCTGCTCGTGGGTCCAGGCATTGTAGAGCGTGAGGTTCATGCGCCAGCGCTGCTCCGAGCCCGCCTGTGATTGGCGTTCGAGATGGTGCATCCGCACGCCATGGTCGACGGCGACCGTCATGCCGTCGGAAGCGAGGCGGAGGCAGAGATCGGCATCCTCGAAGTCGCCGATCAGGAAAGCAGGGTCAAGCCCGCCGAGGCGGACGAGCTGTTCGCGCCGCAGCACCATGCAGGCGCCGGTGATGGCGGGGACGCGGTGCAATCCGGTATCCGCCGGCGGCAGCAGCCCCTTGCGCGGGTGCAGCGGGAAATGCATGCCGGCGAACTCCGCGAGCCGCTCGAATGCCATGCCCTGATGCTGCACCGCGCCGTCCTCGAACAGCAGCAGCGGGCCAACGGCACCGAGTCCCGGGTCGGCATCGAGGTGGGCGGCGAGCTGGTCGAAATCGCCAGCTGCGGCGGGGAAGACGTCGGAGTTCACCAGCGCGACATGCCGGCCGCGCGCCAAAGCGAGACCCGCATTGTTGGCCGCCGCGTAGCCCGCGTTGCGGCCGAGCACGACGAGCCGGAACGGAATTTCGAAGCGCGCAAAGCAGGCGGCGGCGAGTTGCTCGGCGGCACGGCGCCGGGGTGGATCGTCCAGGACATAGAGGATGTCGTGGCCGCGTGCCGCCCGGTCCCGCGACAGCAACGCCAGTTGGATCTCCATGAAATCGAGGCGCCCGTGCAGCGGGATGATCAAGGATACGCCCGGATCCGCCGGTATCGCCCCGAATCCGATCACCTCAAGGGCCAAAGCCTGGGCATTGAACGCCGCGCCGAGACGGGCAATGGCGGGGACCATGACCGCGCCGAGCGCCGCACGCAAGGCGTCGTAGCGCAGGTCGAACCGGTCGAGCAGGGTGCGGATGGCGCTCATGCCGTGCAGCACCGGTGGCGGCACGTCACGGATCACCGTGGTGTCGTCGGCGAGCCGCACCTCCAGGAACATGCGCTCGCCCGGCGGAAAGTCGCCGAGGATGAAGGCGAGGAAACCGCAGTCCGGATCGTCATATCCGGCGTCGCGGTGCAGCTCCAATACATCCTGCCGCGCGGTGGTGACGCAGCGGGCGAGATCGATGCGATAGGTTTGCATGCCGCAGACGAGATGCAGACCGGCCACGAGGCCGGCGGGTGCCAGGAGCCATCCGTTCAGCACCATGCCGTCGTGTGGGCAGAACACGGTGGCATCGATACCGACGGACCAGGCCGCAGGGTTGCTGGCGAGATAGGCCGGCGCCGGCATGGTGGGCGGCGCCGCGGCCGCTACAACATCGACTGACGACGTCGCCGCCTGGGCGCGGCCAACGGGTTGCGGCGCCCGCGCCAAGAAATGGGCGAACACGTCGTGCAGCGCGCCGCTCTGGACGGCCTCGCGGGCGTCGAGATGGGCGGCGAGGTAGGCGCCGAGATCGATGCCGGGCGCGGGGCTGGCGAGACGATGAACGCCGGATTTGAGAAAGTGGTCATAGATGCCGGCAGCACCCTCCCCGCCATGGTCTGGAGCGCCCGCCGCGTAGTGGGCAGCCGAGAACTCCGGCAGCGGGTCGCCCGCGTCAGCCGCGGTGAGGAAATGGTGCAGCGCCCCGAGCGCCCGCCCGGCCGCGATTGCGGCCCTCGCGGCGGGGCAATGAGCCAGATACCAGACGGGATCGAAATACAGGGAGGTCGCGGTATCGGCCCGCTCCGCCCACAAGTGTTGCAGATAGTGGCGGAACGGATGGCCGATCTCGGCCGCATCCGCACCCAGAGCCGCGCAGTATCGGGCCGGCTGGAACAACCGATGCGCCGGGCGGTGCTCGCTGGCGCCAGCCTTCAGGTAGTGGTCGTATCGGTTGGCGCAACCGTAGGCGACCAGCACCTGATCGGTCAGGTCGGCGGCATGCAAACGGTAGATATCGTCGTCGTACAGCCAGTGCGCCGAACCGGTGAGGTAGCCGATGGCGCAATAATGGGCGTAGCCGCTGGCATGGGCGCCGGCGGCGATGGCGGTGGCAACGTCGGGATTGCGGGCGCGGTACCACGCCTCGTCGAAATACATGTTGGGGGCCAACCCGGCGTGGCGTCCGGTGGCGAGGTAGTGCGCGAGCAGCGCAGCATCGTCGGAGTCCGGAAGCCCGGCGGCGAGGCGGTACCACGCCGCATCGAACCCGCACCAGGCGATGGCGCTGGTGGCGAGCGGAGCCAGGATGTCGTCGCGCCCATCGGCGCTCATGCGTGGAGCCGGTCCATTCCTACCCGGTATAGCCCAACGGATGGGCCGCGCGCCACGCCCAGGCGTGGGCGACGATGGTATCGAGGGCGGCATGGCGCGGCGCCCAGCCGGTCTCGCCACGGATGCGGTCGGATGCGGCCACCAGCCGGGCCGGATCGCCCAAACGCCGCTCGGCCAGCCGGACCGGCACCTGCCTGCCGCCGACCCGCTCGACCGCACGGATCACCTCCAGCACCGAATGACCGGCGCCATTGCCGAGGTTGTAGGTGACCGAACCGAGGTCGAGCCGGGCCAGCGCGCGCAGATGGGCATCGGCGAGGTCGCTGACATGAATGTAGTCGCGGATGCAGGTGCCGTCCGGCGTGGGATAATCGGTGCCGAAGACCGCAATTTCCGGGCGCCGACCCAGCGCGGCGTCGATCACGAGCGGGATCAAATGGGTTTCGGGGCGGTGGTCCTCGCCGAGGTGCCCATCGGGATCGGCGCCGGCGGCGTTGAAGTAGCGCAGTACTGCGGCGCGCAGCCCATGCACGCGCCCGGCCCACAGCAAAGCCCGCTCCAGCGCGGCCTTGCTTTCACCATAGGGCGAACCCGGCTCCACCGGCGCCTCTTCGTCGATCGGCCCATCGCTCGGGCGGCCAAACAGGGCGGCGGTGGAGGAGAGCACGAAGCGCGGCACGCGGTGGCGCACGCAGGCATCGATCAGCGCAAGCCCGTTGCCGATATTGGTGCGCAGATAGTGCAGCGGGTGCTGCATGCTGTCGCCGACCAGGGAAAGCGCGGCGAAATGGAACACGGCATCGAACCGGGTGGCTGCCAGGACGGCTTCCAGCGCGGCGGTATCGGCGAGATCCGCCACCACCAGCCGCGCACCGGGCGGCACGGCGGCGCGGTGGCCGGTCGAAAGGTCGTCGTAGACGGTGACATCGTCGCCCCGCGCCAACAGCGCCGCGGCGAGATGACTGCCGACGAAGCCCGCGCCGCCGGTCACCAGATAATGCGGTCGGATCATTTCAGGCCACCATCAGGTCGGGGCGTTCGCGGCCGAGCCAGTCATGCAGCGTGCCGGGGCCGGTGGCGAAGGGGTCCTCGAAGGCGCGATACAGGTCTGCCCGCTCGCGCCACAGGCGCCGGATCGGCGGCGTGACCGGTGTTGCGTCATCGAAGGAGCCGAAGCTCCAGGGCAGGGCCGCGACCTCGGGCACCGTCAACCGCGCGGTCTGCCGGCGATACCAGGCGAGGAGCTCGTACAGCGCGATATCGCCGTGGCCATGGCGATCCAGCATCATCTCGCCCGTCGTGGCGGGGCCGGGAAACTGGAAATGGCGCAGCAGGGCGCCATTGACGGTGATGCTGCCATCCGGCGCCACACGGAGCCGGCGCCGGCAGATATTGACGGGCGCAACATTGTAGCCGGGGTCGCGCAGGATGTTGATGCCACTGAACAGCGCCGGAGCGAGGTTGCACAGCAACGGGGCCGGCGGGGCGCCGGCGAGGCGCGCATCGGCGATGGGGCGGCGAACCATGCCATCGAACCAGGCGGCAAAGCCGCGGCCCTCGGCATCGCCGCGCGCAGCGATGAAACCCGGGCTGAAGATGCCAAGCCGCATCGCGGCAAGCTCGCCGTCGCGGAACGCCGGCTCGGTCTCGCTCGGCGCGATCATCTGCGGCGCCAGAAGCACCGAGCCCCCGCCTTGGGCGGTTGCCGCGAGCGGATGGAACACCGCGCTGTTGGCGTCGAGATAGACCGCCCAATCGGCGCCCGACTCCAGCGCCCGATGCAGCCCACAGGCCGCGGCCGGCAGCCGGATCGCCGCCCGGTCGATGCCGAACAGCCAGGGACGGACCCGCGGAATATCGAGCTCGAGCACCGAGGTCACGACATCGAACGGGGCGAAGGCCTCCGCCGGGACGGCCCAGCCGGGCCGCTCGATCACCATGGCCTGCATCGTCCAATCCGGATGGGCCGCCTTCACGGTCTCGGCCAACACCCGCGCGGGGCCGAGGTCGGCGAGTTCGAAGCTGGTGAGGCAGACAGTCCGGCCCATGGCGACTCAGCCCTCCGGAACGAGTTTGCAGCGCTGGTAGGCGACCCCGTCGGCCAACGCGAGGCTCAGCCGCCGGGCGCCGCCGGTTTCCAGCAGCCCATCGCCGCTCGTCCATTGCACGCCATCCGCCGGCACCGCGCCGTGCCAACCGGTCGCACGGCGGTTGTCGCCGATCGGCACCGCGACGCCATCAAGTTCAAGTGCGACGACCGGGACGCCGAACCGGCGCATATCCCCCCCTTCCGGATCAAGCCGGACGGGCACGACATGGCGCGAGAGCAGCCGCACGCCGGTGATCCCGGCCGGGAGATCGAACACCAGGCGCTCACCCGCGATCGTCCCCGCCACGACCGCGTTGCCCGCCACCACCACCAGCGCCGGATCGCGGGTGGCGAGGCGGGCGGGATCGAGCACGGGGGAAATCGGGTCGAAGCTGGCGGTCGTGCCGCAGGCCAGAAAAACCCCATCCTGCCGGCCCTCGGCGCGCTGCCGCATGGCATAGGCGGCGGCGTGGCCGTCGAGGAAAAAGCGCAACACATCGGCCGCGCTGGCCAGGACCACCCCGCGGTTCAGCTCCCGCACCGCCTCGGCCACGGCGCCGCTCTGGGCCAGGGCGACCACGTCGGCACCGCCGGCGAAGGCCTCGCGGGTGACATAGGAGAAGGTCTCGGGCCACGGCGCCAGCATGGCGACGAAATCGATGTCGGCGGCAGCGACGGCGCGGGCCATCGCCAGACGGTCATGCCGGTCGACGCGGACCGGCACGCCCGTCAACCCCGGCATCGGCCGCAGCGCCTCGGGCGTCGCGAAATGATAGAAGACAAACTCGGGGCGGCCACGGGCACGGCGGAACAGCTCGATGAACAGCATCCACCCCTTGGCCGGGATGGGGTAGCCGATGAAGGCGATGCGCACCGGGCCGGGTTGTGCCTCACGGATGGCGGCCGGGCGGACCAGGGCATTGGGGTGCACCCGCAGGCTGCGCCAGGGCAGCGCGCCGGCACCATCGCGCCAGATCCGGGCCGCCGCCTCGGACGGGCAGAGCACGTCGAAGGAAACCGCCTCGAACAGCGCGGCGACGGTGCCGCGATATGCGGCCCGGCCCTCGCCATAGACGCAGATGCGGCAGCCCATGCTGGTTTCGGCGGGCGCACCGCAGAATGCGACATCATTGCGAAGAAGATTGTACCCCGCGCACAGCGTGCCGTAGTCGTGCAGCCAGAAGATGTTGCGGGCCGGCCGTAGCGCCCGCGAAAGCCCGCTCACATCGGAGCAGCGATGGCCGAACAGCGAATGCACCACCAGCAGGCGGTGGGCGATCGTCGCGTCATCGAGCGTTGCGGCCGCCGCGACGATCTCACTGGCGAGCACAATGCCCAGCACCACCCCGTCCAGGGTGAGCTGCAGCGGCAACGGCGCGCCATCCTCCGGCGCGAAAGCCAGACGGGTAAGGATCGGCGCGATATGCAGGTAGGCGATCCGATCGGCGTTGAACTGCGCCTGCTCGTCGGCGATGAAGATCTGCATGCCGCCGGTGCTGTCCATGTAGCGATCATGGCTCAGCGCGACGACCAGCCCGCGCTTGCCGAGACAGGCGGCGCGCAGGCGCTCGGCGAGCGCCGGGCCGTCCAGGGCGGGGGCCGCTGCGGGCGCATGCCGGCCCGGGCGGCGGCTGCCCGGAGGGGTGGCGGCCTCCACCAGCGCACGGCGCGATCCCCCCGGACGCTGCGGCAGGCGACCCTCGGCACGACCAAAGCGAAGATAGTGCAACAGGGGATCGATCCCGGCGTTGCGCACATCCTCGTTGTTGCGGAGATAGAAGCGGGTGTCGAAATCCGGATTGGGCCAGTGCCCCTGTTTCCAGCCCACGGTATGGTAATGCGCCACCGGATCGCGCAGTGCCGCCGCATCATCGGCGAGATTGGCGAGATAGAAGCGCCGATCGATATGCGGGGCGATCACCGCCAAGGCGCCCTCCGGCGCCGGATCGGCGGCAATTGTCCCCGTCGGCGGGACCGGGTCGAGTCTGAATCGCGAGAATACCGGCTCGAGCGCCGAGCCGTCGGAGCCTGATCCCGGCAGGGGCCCCGGCTGGGGCACAGAGTCCTGTGGGACAGTCGGAGCGGCGGGAGTATCGGTCATGACTATTGGTTTGGTAAGCGATGGGTCGCTCGAAGGCAATCGCGCAGGCGCGACAAGACCCTGACATTCGACAAAAATTGACGCTATTTACACAATGTTTCAAAGCCTCCGCCGCCGTCTCGCCGTTGTCCGGTATCACGACTGCAAGGCGGCGTGGCCCGCAACCCGCCGCCGATGCGCCTGCAGCGGGACCACCACGGCCGAAGCTGTGTCGCCGTCGGCCTCAACCCGGTTGCCGCCGGCCCGCTTGGGGCGATGGAGCACGGCATCGGCGGCTTCGATCAGGTCCTGCGCGCCCCTCCCGGGCAGCGCCCGGCATGGGCCAACGCCGATGCTGACCGTGACCACGCCGTCGGAATTGCCATCGTGCTGCAACGCGATTCCCCCGCCCGCCCGCAGCGCGCGGCACCTCTCCTGATCGAACGCCTCGCCATCTCCGCCGGTTCCACCCCATCCCGAGCCTGGCTGATCGGGACGCAAGCTAAGCAGGCTTTCGCAGGACAGACCACGGATGCATTTGCAAACATCGTGCGGGCGAAAGCCAGCTTAGCTCTCAGCAAGAGCGCAAACCTGAGAGGGTTTGCTTAGCCTGCGGCCCTGGTGAGGAAATCCTTGTAGCCGAACAGGCCGACCTGCCCGCCGGTGTGGAGGAAGACGATGTTCTCATCCTGGCGGTAGGTGCCCTTGCGGATCAGGTCGATCAGCCCGGCCATGCCCTTGCCGGAATAGACCGGGTCGAGGAACAGGCCCTCGGTGCGCGCGCACAGCATCAGCGCCTCGCCCATGCCCTCGGTGGGGATGCCGTAGCCGTCGCCGACATAGTCGCAGTTGGCAACCACCGCCTCGCGCCGGATGCCGCCGTTCAGCCCGAGTTTCGCCGCCGTCGCCTCGGCGAGCTTGTGGACGTTGGCCTCCTGCTTGTCGCGCGGGTTGCGCACGCCGATGCCGAGCACCGGAATGCCCGAATTCATCGCCTCGAAACCCACGACCAATCCGGCCTGGGTGCCGGCGCTGCCGGTGGCGTGGACGAAATGGTCGATCCGCAGCCCGATGTCGTTGGCCTGGGACAGAACTTCGAGCGCGACATGGGCGTAGCCCAGCGCCCCCGTCGGATTTGAGCCGCCACCGGGGATGACGTAGACCTTCTCACCGGCCGCGCGCAGCGTCGCGCCGTAGGCCTCCGCCTCGGCGTTCATGTCCAGCCCGGGCTCACGGTATTCGATGTGCAGGCCCAGCATGCGGTCCAGCAGGACATTGCCGCTGTCGAGATAGTCCGGGTCGTTGGTCTTGATGCGGTGTTCCAGCAGGGCCGTGCATTTGAGGCCGAACTTGGCGGCGACAGCGGCGGTCTGGCGCACATGGTTGGACTGCACGGCGCCCTGGGTGACGATATGCGTCGCGCCCTGTGCGAGCGCCTCGCCGAGCAGGAATTCCAGTTTGCGGTTCTTGTTGCCGCCGGTGGCAACTCCGGTGCAGTCGTCGCGCTTGACCCAGAGCTGCGGGCCACCGAGATGCGCGGTCAGGCGCGGCATGAATTCGAGCGGCGTCGGTGCGTGGCAGAGCTTAACGCGGGGGAAACGGGCGAGATGCATGGTCGATGCCTTCCGTAAATGGCCCGTAACGCCGGGCCTTCTCGAATGTTTCCGTCATAGGGCGCGGAAGATCAACCCGGCCGTTGCCTCGCGCCGTACCGACGAGGCACACTGGTGCCTGCCGCCGGCGCGACCATGTAGGGCTCACCTCAGGCAAGGAGCAGGCTCAATGTTCATTCATCGACGGCGCGGCTGGGAGATCGCCGAGCGCGAGGCAACGCCGGAAGCCATCGTCACCGGCCGGCGTGCACTGCTGGGGGGCGCGGCCGGGGCGATGGCACTGGCGACGGGGCCGGCCGCGGCGCAGTGGAACATCTTCGGACGGCGGCCCAACATGCCCGCGCTGGCCGAGCGCGCACCGCTCGTGGCCCCGCGCAACCCGAAATACGAGGCCGGCCGGGCAATCACCCCGGAGCCGGAAGCCACCACCTACAACAACTACTACGAGTTCGGGCAGTCCAAGTCGGTCTACGACGAGGCCCAGGCGCTCAAGACCGCGAACTGGAAGATCGAGCTGGCCGGGATGCTGGCGCGCCCGCGCAGCATCGGCTTCGAGGACCTGATGAAGCAGGTTTCGCTCGAGGAGCGGGTCTACCGCCATCGCTGCGTCGAGGCCTGGGCCATGACGGTGCCATGGGTGGGGTTCCCGCTGGCCGATCTGGTGAAGCTCGCCGAGCCTGCATCCGGGGCGAAGTACGTCGTGTTCACCACCCTGGCGGACAAGGCGACGATGCCGGGGCTCCGCGCCAGCTGGTATCCCTGGCCCTACACCGAGGGGGTCACCATGGACGAGGCGATGAACGAGCTCGCCTTCCTTTCGGTCGGGCTCTACGGCAAGGTGATCCCGCCGCAGAACGGGGCACCGATCCGCCTCACTTTGCCGTGGAAATACGGGTTCAAGTCCGCCAAATCGATCGTCAAGATCACCTTCACCGACCAGCGGCCGGTGAACTTCTGGCAGGCGTTGCAGGACAGCGAATACGGGTTCTGGGCCAATGTGAACCCCGAAGTGTCGCATCCGCGCTGGAGCCAGGCCAAGGAACGTCTGCTCGGCACCGATGAAATGGTGGCAACAAAGATATGGAACGGCTATGGCGATCAGGTCGCCTCGCTTTACGTCAACCTGAAGAACGAACGGCTGTTCGCTTGACCCTGCGCGCCCCCCTCCTGACCCGTGGCCTGCTCGTTGCCGCCGCCTTGTGCGTGGTGGCGGCCTTCGCGCTGGCGGTGCTGTATCCGACGATGATGCGGCTCGACCGTTTCATCGAGACCCTGGATCACGGCGTCCTGCTGCGGTTGCAGGACGGGGTGCGCGATGCGCTGGGCGATTGGGCGTGGCAGAATGTCTTCGTGGCGGTGCTGGTCCGCCCGGCCTGGCTGCTGCCCCTGTCGCTGGCGATCATCTTCGCTGGCCTGGCGGTCAGCATCAGCACGGCGAAGGGCCTCCCCGGCGCCCCCCGCTGGAAAAACTAACGGATAGACGTTTTTTGCTTCTTTTTTCCAAAAAAGAAGCGCTTGCCTCTCCTCAGCCCCGCGGCAACGCCAACCCGGGAAGCAACATTGTCACATCAGGCTGGAACACGGTGAACCAGTAGGCGACAGCGCAGGCGATCTCGGGCGGCACCCCGGGCAGCCGCCGGCTGACGGTCTCGCCGATCAGCGGACCCAGCGCGACGGTGGGGCGGGCGGCCTGCGCCTTGGCCGGGAGCTTGGCCATCTCGCCGTCGATCAGCCGCCCGGCGCGGGTCTCCAGCGCGGCACAGGGCGCGGCCGCCACTTCGAGGCGCGCGGGCAGGAAATAGGCGGCGAAGCCGAGAATGATGACGAGCAGCAGGATAAGTTTCACAGGCCGAGCAACCTCCGGGCGATGGCGATGACGCGAGTGGCCTCCGACCACAGCCGATAGGCCGCGATCTCCTCGAAGGCGACCCAACGCGCCTCGTCGGCGTCGCTGTCGCCGCGCGCCTCGCCCGCCTGCCAAAGCGCGGCGAAGTCGAGGATGGTATAATGGTAGCGCACGCGGCCGTCCGGGTCACGGGTGATGCTGTCGACATGGGCGGCGAGCTGCAACGCGCCGACCTGCACGCCGGTTTCCTCCAGCAACTCGCGCCGCGCCGCCTCCTCCGCGGTCTCCCCGACATCCTGTGCCCCGCCGGGCAGGGTCCAGGAGCCGATATTGGGCGCCTTGCCCCGGCGCACCAGCAACACCTCGCCGCCGCCCGGTGCGGCCGGGCGCAGCACCACCACACCGATGCCGACGAACGGCCGCTCTGGAAACTCCCGGCTCACTCGGTGCTCGGCGCCGCGTCGGGCTTCTCGGGCTCCGCGGGCTTGAGGTCATCGAGGGTGGGGGTGAAGGATTTCTCTTTCCAGGCACCCACCTGGTAGCTCCAACCGCGGGTGCGGGCGGCGAGTTCCCGCGCCGTATCGGTCTCCCCGCTGGCGGTCAGCGTGATCCAGATGTCCTTGTCCGCCTTGAACAGCTCGGTGGTAATCACGGTGCCATCGGTCAGGACATGGACGGCGCTGCCGAGCTTCTGGCCCTGGCGCTCCGGTCGCACATCGGTCAGCGTCAAGGTCTCCAGCGCGCGGCTGACTTCCTCGACCCGGTAGTCATCGGTCCTGGGATGCTCGGCCGGCGCGACGAGGACGAATTTCTCGCCGTCGCGGGCGAATTCCAGCGTAATGTCGCCCCGCGTCACCGTGGCCTTCGCCACCCGGGCTCCGGCGATGTTGGCGATATCGCGCTCGAACCACAGCGCCGGATCGGAATCGACCGGCAGCCGCCCCTCCGCCATCCAGGACTGCGCCTCGCCGGGCCGGCGAACGAAAATGGTCTCGGGCACATTGCCCTGGGTGCGCACCCGGCGATGGCCGACGATCAGTTCCGCGATCGGCTTGCCCGCACTGTCGAGCAGGCGGAGCAGGTTCGACGTGCCGCTCGCCGTCGGATCCTCGACCCCGAGCCGGCCGTACTGCGCCGGGTCCGCGGTACGGGCCTCGGTGATCCGCAGTTCGGTCAGCCCGGTCAGCAGCTCGCGCAGCTTGTCCTGCTGCACCGGAAACCCGGCCCGATCGGCCAGCCCCCATTTCCCCTTGGCCTGGACGATGCCGAGCACGGCACCCTTGCCCTGGATATCCACGCGCGCGACCGTGCCGAGCTTGGCTGCCAGCCCGGGAAACACCAACGTGCCCGCGACATCCCCCGTTTCGGAGGACGGCGTGGCACGGATACCGAACTGCCACGCCGCACCGACGGCGAGCACGGCCACCACCGCAAGGACGATCGAAGTACGCTGCTGCATGGCGATCTCCCCCTCAGGCCCGCGCCGCGGCGCGGCGCCGCCGCCGCGCCACGCCAAGGAACACCGCGACCACGCTCAGCAGCACCGGCACGGCGGCGATGTTGAGCAGGCGCAGCGACGATTCGAGCCGATTGATGTCGCGGCGCAGTTCGAGCTGGACATTGCGCAGCTTCACCCGCGTCGCGGTGACATCCCGCCGCAGATCATCGATGGCGACCCGCTGCTGCTCGCTGATCACCGCATTGGCGCCGGTCTCGCCGCGCCCGGTGCGCAGCGCGGTCAGTTTCTTCTGGGTCTCGTCGAGATGCGCCTGCAGCGCCTTCTCGGTCTGCCGGTAGCTGGCCTCGGCATCGCGCTGCATGCCGTCGATCAGGTCGAACGGCCGCAGCGCCGCGCCCCGGCTGCGCAAGCCGATCAGCGCATCGCCCCCGGCCAGGGTACCGAGCAGATTGGCCACGAACGGGCCATTGTCGCTGAACGGCGTGGCCTCCTGCTGGCCGAAGAAATCCTGCACCCGGACCCAGAAGCGATCGGCCAGGATGTCGCTGTCGGCGGCGACCACGAGGTTCGCGGGCGCCGCGGTGCGGGCGATATGGGCCGGAAAATTCTCCGGCCGCTTGCCGTCCTTGGGCAGATCGGGCGGGCCGGCGAAGGCGGAGTTCAGCATGCCGCGCACCCGCGCCGCGATCACATAGGGCCCGCCCTCGGCCTTGAAACCACCGAGGATCTTGCCCGGATCAGGAAACGTCTTGACCTGCTCCAGCGCCAGCGGCCCAGCCTTGGGGCTCGCGGTCAACAGCGGCGTGAAGGTGATGTCCGCCCCCTCCTTCTTCCGCAGATACCCCGCCGAAGCCACCGTCACCTGCGAAAGATCGGCGGTGGCGGGATCGTCGTGGTTGATGCCGTCGCGGATATTGAACCAGGCGACGTAGTCCACCGCCTGCACCCGATCGGTGGCATTGGCCCGCACGCGCCAGGCGCCGGTGATGTCGCCCACGAGCTTGGAGCCGTCGTAGTCGATGCCCCAGGCATCGAACAGCTTCTTCAGGTCGCTGGCGGTCTCGGTCACCGGCTGGCCGGTCGGATTGGGGGCCGCTGCCTGCCCTTCGCTGTGCGGGTCCACCATCGCCATCAGCCGGCCGCCGCGCATCACGAACTGGTCGATCGCGTAGAGCGCGGCCTCCGACAGGCCCTGCGCATGGGCCACCAGCAGCACCTGGATGTCCGGATCGATCGCCTGCACATCCGGCTGCACGTTGCGCACGGTGAGGGTCTGCCGCAGTTGCAGCATCGACACCCAGGGCGCCCCGGCGCCGGGGTTCTGCCGCATCATCATCATCATCCGCGGATCGCCATCGAGCGGCAGCGACGACAGCACCCCCATGATCGGCCGCGTCGGGCTCGACAATTCGTAGATCAGCTTGGTCAGGTCGAACTCCAGGAACCGCTCGCGCTCCGGTTGGAAGAACGCGATGATGCGCTCGTCGTCCAGCAGGTTCGAGGCGGCAAGCCCGAAATAGACCTGCTCCCCGCCCTGATCCACCGGCACGCCCTGCAGCCCATAGGCCAGCGCGCGGTCCTCGGTGTCGCTGAACGGCTCGGGTTCGAGGAACTCCAGCTTGATTTTGCCAGCCGCGACCGAGGCGTATTCGCGCAGCATCTCCCGCACCCGGTCGGCATAGGCGCCATACATCGGGATGCGTCCGCCGAGCGCGCGCGAATAATACAGCCGCAGCGTGATCGGATCCTTCAGCCCGCCGAGGATTTTCCGTGTGCCGTCGTTCAGCGTGTAGAGCTTCTGCTGCGTCAGATCGAGCTGCACCCGGCCGAGCCTTGTCTCCGCCAGCACATTGATGCCGACCAGGATGGCGAGAACGGCGATGACGCCGAGGAGGGAGGAGGAAAAGCGGCGCATGGATCAATCCGCCTTGCGGTGTTCGACGATCACCGTGTTCAGGAACAGCCAGAACCCGATGAAGGAGGCAAAGAAAATCAGGTCGCGCAGCGCGATCACGCCCCGGGTGAAGCCCTGGAAACGCTCTGCGACCGAGAGCCGCCGCACGATCTCGGCGAGCGCGGGCGAGGATTTCGCCAGGAAATCCGTCACCAGCGGATAGGACGCCACCGCGAAGACGAAACACACCGCGACCCCCAGCACGAAGGCGATCACCTGGTTCTTGGTCGAAGCCGACAGCGCCGAGCCGATCGACAGGAAGGCGCCGGCCACCAGCAGCCCGCCGGCATAGCCGGTCGCGATCACGCCGTTGTCGGGCCGGCCCAGGATGTTCACGGTGATGATGAACGGGAACGTCAACGCCAGCGCGATGGCGCAAAACGCCCAGGCCGCCAGGAATTTCCCCAGCACCGCCTGCCCCTGCGTGATCGGCAGGGTCAACAGCAATTCGATGGTGCCGAGCCGCCGCTCCTCCGCCCAGAGCCGCATCGTCAGCGCCGGGATCAGCAGCAGGAACACCCAGGGCAGGAAGTTGAAGAACGGCGCCAGATCGGCCTGGTTGCGGTCGAAGAAATTGCCGAGGTTGAACGTCAGCGCGCCCTGGAGGGCGAGGAAGATGACGATGAACACCACCGCCACCGGGGTGGCGAAATAGGCGGCCAGTTCGCGCCGCGCGACAATGAACACGTTGCGCATGGTCTAGGCCGCCCGGGTCGAGGAAGATTGGGGCGGCATGGTCAGGTCGCGGAACACGTCGTCGAGCTTGCCCGACGGATGCAGCTTCTCCAGCTCCGCCGGCGTGCCGTCTGCAAACTTGCGCACCTCGTCCAGCTCCTCCGGGTTGGACGGAACCCGCGTCAGCGCCGCCGCCACCTCCGCGCACTGCGCCGCCATGGCGCCGTTGCGCTCCCGCAGGCCGGAAGCGAGCTGCGCCAGCAGCCCCAGGCGCAG
>CAIYSR010000015.1 GCA_903928895.1 uncultured Rhodospirillales bacterium
AAGCACCAGGCGGTCAACGAAGCCGCCTTCGCCATCGGCGGCATGGTGTCCGCCGGGCACCTGGACGAGGGCACCGCGTGGGCCGCCCTGAGTGATGCCATGTCATCTCTACTACCACGGTGCCGCGACCAGCGGGCGGCGCAGCAGACGCTGCGGCGCGCGTTCCAGGAGGGTTTGGCGCAGCCGCAGCAGGTGCCCGTGCCCGTGCCGGAAGCGGTCCATCCTGCCGCGCAGTTCCTGACGTCGCTCTACGCCAACCGGGCGAAGCAGCAGGCCAAGCCCCTCGTCGTCCCACCGGACATCATGCAGCCCGGCGGCGTCTTGCAGATGCTGGTCGAGGAATGTGTGCGGACCGCGCTGCGGCCGCAGCCATTCCTGGCCCTGGGCGCCGCGATCTGCGCCGTCGGCGTGCTCGCCGGGCGGCAGTACCGCAGCCGCACAGACCTCCGCACCAACGTCTACATCGCCGCCGTGGCAGAGAGTGGTGGAGGGAAAGATCACGCACCGGAGGTCATTCGCCGCTGCTTCGATCTTGCGGGGCTGGACCGCTACCTCGGTGGTGAAAACCTCGCATCGGGGCGCGGCATGCTGTCGGCGCTGGAACAGCACCCCGCGCGATTGTTCCAGATCGACGAGTTCGGCCTGTTCCTGCACAGCGTCACCGGGGGCAAGGCGCCGGCCCACAAGGCGGACATCTGGTCCGAGCTGATGAAACTCTACAGCCGGGCCAAGGGCATCTACCGCGGCACCGAATACGCCAACAAGAAGGACGCGCCGCGCGTCGATCTCCACCAGCCCTGCGTCGGATTCTACGGCACCACCACGCCCTCCACGTTCTGGAAGGCCCTGGAGGGCGGCGCAATGATGGATGGCTCGCTCGCGCGCTTCCTGGTCTTTGTCACTGATACTGACCGTCCCGATCGCAA
Organism: uncultured Rhodospirillales bacterium; assembly: GCA_903928895.1. Taxonomy (GTDB): domain Bacteria; phylum Pseudomonadota; class Alphaproteobacteria; order Acetobacterales; family Acetobacteraceae; genus CAIYPH01. The sequence continues at coordinate 927 of CAIYSR010000015.1, forward strand.
CCGCGATGCCGGCATCATCGCGCCGTCCCCCGCCCTGCTCGAGGCGCTGAAAGCAATCCCGCGTGGGCAAGGCGATCCACCGCCAGCCGGCAACCTCCCCGAGATTCATGTCGTGCCCATGGCGTCCACCGAGGAGCCGACGCCCTTCACCGTCGCCATGACGCCCGCGGCGGAGATCCTGCAGGATCGGAAGCTGGCCGAGGAGGACGTCTGGGCAAAGCGGGTGGCCGGCACGCCGCAAGCCGCCATCGTCAACCGCCTGGGCGAGAACGCCACCAAGCTGGCGCTGATCTGCGCCATCAGCCGCAATCCGGCGCACCCGGAGATCACTGAGCGGGATCTGGCCTGGGGCTGGTCACTGGCCGAGCACTGCACACGCACCGTGCTGCGCGACGCCCAGCGCTTCCTGGCGGACAGCGAGTTCGAGGTACGCATGAACAAGGCCATCGACATCATCGGGAAGCACGGCCCGTGCAGCCGGCGCGACATGTTCCACAAGGGCTTGAAACTGGCCGCCCGCGAGTTCAGCGAGGTGATCGACGCCCTGGTCGTGCATGGCGTTGTCATCGAGACCCAACCGCCTCCCCACAGCGGTGCTGGCCGACCGCCAGGCCCCCGATACGTCCTGGTCCAGCCTCCCGGCGACGACCAGGGCGAGGAGGACGCTGACGATGTCTAACGAAATCCCGGACCCTACCCATAACCCATTGATAAATCGCTTTTGTGGATTTTGTATTTACGTGCGCGGGCGCACAGGTATGACGCCTCCATACACGGGCACAGCCTGGAGGGGAGACACTCCTATACATAATAACAAAAATACTAATATTATATATATAAGGGGGTTAGGGGGTGCTTCCGTGCCGCGTGGGGGGATTGTGTGATGGCGCCCCCCATGACCCTGCCCGGTGCACCCCGCCCACCCCACAGCAGCCTCGACCGCGGCACCCGCAGCCCCACCACCAGCCCCGAGATGGAGGCCCTGCGCCGCCGCGTCTGGCGCGACCAGGGCGTGGTCTCCCTCGCCCTCGATGACATCACCGACCCCTGGCTTCGCCAGGCCGTCACCAACGAAGCCGTGCGCCGCTGGGGCCCACGCAATGGAGGATCGAACCATGGCCGCTAAACGCAACCGCAAAACCACCCAGCCGCCGCGGGATGACCTCTCCAAGCCAACCAAATGGCGGCT
>CAIYSR010000016.1 GCA_903928895.1 uncultured Rhodospirillales bacterium
CGCCCGACTCGCGCGAGGACGCACTGCTCTCCGGCCGCGCCGATGTCTTCATCTCCGATTACCCCTACACCCGCCGGGTGCTGGATTTCCTCTCCTGGGCCGCTATCATCCTGCCCTCTCAGCCCGTGCGCCCGGTGAACTACGCCTATGCCGTCGCCCCCGGCGATGCCGCCTGGACCGCCCGCGCCGATGCCTTCGTCGCCGCCATCAAACGCGATGGCCGCCTCCTCGCTGCCGCCACCCGCCACAAACTCGAGGCGATCGTCCTGCCGCAATGATCCCGTTCCCCTGATCTTTCATCGTTGATTGCAGACCCATGCCGCTCGCGTCTCCAGTCCGGGATCTCCGTCTTGTCGCGCTGCCCGTGCTGTCGCTGCTGCTCGGCCTGTGCCTGATCGGCGGCGTCCTCAGCTACACCGTCCTGACCTGGCACCACCGCGCCGCCATCGAGAGCGAACACGGCGCCTCGGTCGCCGCCCTCGCCGAGGCCCGCACCAACGAGGCGGTGGGCACCGTCACCACGGCGCTCCACATGATGGCCAGCCCGACCGCCTGGCAGGGCGACGGGGCAACCGGCCTCACCCGTGCGGTCCAGGCCGGCGGCCGGATCGGCTCGGTCTCCCTGGTCGGCCGCGATGGTCGGATCCTGTTCAGCACGGTGCCGCGCAACCTTGGGCTGAGCCTTGCCCCGAACGAATATGGCGGCGGCTGGACCACCGCCCGCTTCGGCGTCGGCACCCTGTTCGCCGGCCGCGACCTGTTCGACCGTCGGTCGCCCGGCCCCGCCGCGCCGGCCCACTTCGCCGTGGTCTCGGTCCCGGCCTCCGGTGGCGACGGCTTCGCCCTCGCCACCGTCAGCCTGCGCGCGCTCCAGGTCGGCATCTCCGCCTTCCTGACCGGCGCCGATGCCCACAGCCTTGGTCTCTACTGGCGCGACGGCGCGCTGCTCCATGGCGTCGGCCCGATCGCGCTACCCGCCACCCTACCGCCTGAGGTGCTGCGCGCCGTCGCCGAGACTGACGCCTACACTTCGGCCGACGCCGGCATCCGCCTTGCCGACACGTCGCAGTTCACCTGCCGCGCCTCGCCCTCCAACCCGTTCATCGTCTGCTCACGCCTGACGCTTGGCTCCATCCTGCGGGAATGGCAGGACTGGCGTGGCGCCGCCCTGGTCGTCCTCATCCTGACCGTCGGCGCGCTGGTCACCGCGATGACCCGCATCGCCATCGACCAGCGCCGCCGCGCCCGCGAACGTGAGCGGCTGCGCGTCGACATCGTGCGCAGCGAGCGGCGGCAGCGGGTCGCCTTGGAATCCGCCACCGGCATCGTCTGGGAGTGGGACCCGGCACGCGATGTGATCCGCTATTTCGGCAACAACGCCCGGCTCTTCGGCCCCGACGCCCCCGCGGCCGAGACGCTGGAGGCGTTCCTCGCCCGCCTGCGCCCCGAGGACCGCGCAAACTTCACCACCACCCTCACCGGCTGGCGCGAGTCCGACGCGCCCGAATTCAGTGCCCTGCTCCAGCTTGCCCCGCCGAACGCAAGGTGGCTGCGCCTCAGCGGCCGCCGCGACGCCGGTGCCGACGGCGGCCTGATCGGCACCATGGCCGACGTCACCGCCCTGTTCGAGACCAGCGAACGCTATCGCGCGATCTTCCGCGAGGTCGCCCAGCCCATCCTGCTGCTGGACGAGGCCGGCATCATCGAGGAGGCCAACCCCGCCACCGCCGCGGCCTTCGACACCCCCGAAGCCAGCCTGCCCGGCCGCGCCGTGGGCGAACTGGTCGGCCGCACCTGGGCCGCCGGCCATACCGGCGCCTCGCTGTCCGACATCGCCGGCGGCTCCGCCGCCCTGATCGGCCTGCGCGCCGACGGCACCACCTTCCCGCTCTCCGCCGCCACCGGAATCTGGGTGCTCGACGGCCGCGCCCGCAGTATCGCCGTGCTGCGCGACCTCTCGGCCGAACGGGAGATCGAACAACGCCTCCGGGCCGCCAAGCGCGCCTCCGACGAGGCGGCACAGGCCAAGAGCGAATTCCTCTCCACCATGAGCCACGAAATCCGCACGCCGCTCAACGGCGTCATCGGCACCGCCGGCCTGCTGGCGGAAACTCGCCTCGACCCGACCCAGGCGCGCTACGTCACCATCCTGCAGGACTCGGCCGACCACCTGCTGCAACTCATCAACGACATCCTCGACCTCTCCAAGCTCGACGCCACCCGCATCGAGCTCGAACTCGCCCCGTTCGACGTTGCCGAACAGGTCAAGGCCACGCTCGACGTGCTGGCCTCCCGCGCCGTCGCCAAGGGCCTCGCCCTGCGGACCCACATCGCCCCCGGCGTGCCCCCGCGGCTGCTCGGCGACATCAGCCGCATCCGCCAGATCCTGCTCAATCTGGTCGGCAATGCCATCAAGTTCACCCCTGCCGGCTCCGTCGCCCTCGAAGTCACCTGCGACCTCGACCTCACCGGCGCCAATCCCGTCCGCTTCGCCGTCTGCGACACCGGCATCGGCATTCCCGCCGACCAGCTCGGCCGCCTGTTCGGCAACTTCGTCCAACTCGACGGCTCCACCGCGCGGCGCTTCGGCGGCACCGGTCTCGGCCTCGCCATCTCCAACCGCCTGGCCGAACGCATGGGGGGGCGCATCACCGTCACCAGCGAACCCGGTCAGGGCAGTATCTTCTGCCTCGAACTGCCCTTGCCGGCCGCCGCGGCCGCCGGCGTCGATGTCGCCGACCACCCATCCCCCCCGGTCCTGCCCGGGCTCGTCATCCTGGTCGCCGAGGACAACCCGACCAACCAGCTCGTCGCCCGCTCCATGCTCGAGACCATGGGCCACAAGGTCCAGGTCGTCGGCGACGGCGAGGAGGCGGTCGATGCCATCCTCTCCCGCGATCTCGACGTCGTGCTGATGGACGTGATGATGCCCCGCATGGACGGCCTCGCCGCCACCCGCGCCATCCGCGCCATGGACAAATTCAAGGCCCTGCCGATCGTCGCCGTCACCGCCGGCGCCTTCGCCCATGATGTCGAAGCCTGCATGGCCGCCGGCATGAGCGGCTTCGTCGCCAAGCCCTTCAACCGCCGCGCCCTGCAAACCGCCCTGGCCGAAGCCATCGCCTGGCACGCCTCCCACCAACCGCAGACCACCGCCACGGACAATTGACGCCGGCCGCCGTCGCGCGGAGATTTCCCTTATCCAACGGGAGACCGCCGATGCGCTGGACCGAAGCCGCCACTGTCGCCCGCGAAGCCGCCCACGCCTGGACCCGCGAACAAGGCCCCGGTGGCGCCATCCTGCTGTTCGACCGCCACGACCTGCGCGCCGAAGCCTGCGGCGGCCTGTCCAGCCTCGAACTCGGCCTGCCCTTCACCGCCGGCAGCGCCGTCCGCTACGCCTCGATCAGCAAGCACTTCCTCAGCGCCCTGCTGCTGACCGGCGCCCCCATCGCGCTCGACGACACGCTCGGCCAGCACCTCGACCTCCGCCCCACGCTGGCCGCCGTCCCCATCGCCCGCGCCCTGGACATGACCGGTGGCCTGCCCGACACCATGGAGGCGCTGTGGCAACTCGGCGTCTCCCCCACCACCTCGCTCGACCGCGACGCCCTGCTCGGCTTCGTCCAATCCCTCGACGGCCTGAACTTCGTCCCCGGCGCCGAAATCTCCTACTCCAACACCGGCTACCGCCTCGTCCAGGCCGCCCTCGCCGCCAAAGGCATCGACTATGCCGGCGAACTCCACGCCCGTTTCTTCGCCCCCCTCGGCCTCGGCATCACCCTGCCCGAGGATGAGACCGATCCCGTCCCCCACCTCGCCGGCGGCTACTGGAAAAGCCCGCGCGGCTGGCTGCGCGGCCGCTACGGCCTGCACATCTCCGCCTCCGGCGGCCTCGCCGGCAGCGCCGCCGACCTCATGGCCTGGTGCCAGGCCCTGCTGTGCGGCACCGGTCCCGCCGATGGCCTGCTCGCGCGCCTCGGCGCGCTGCGTGCTTTCGCCGATGGCACGCCATCCCAGTACGGCCTCGGCCTCGCCCGCTCGCCGGTCCCCGGACTGATCGCCATCGGCCACGGCGGCTCGCTGCCCGGCTTCAAGAACCACTTCCTCCTCGCCCCCGAATCCGGCGCCGGCGTCGTCGTCGTCTCCAATCGCGAGGACACCGACGCCCACGGCATCGCGCTCAGCGTCATGGCCGCCCTCGCTGGCGCCCGGCTCGCCGCCCCCGCCACCGGAATCCTCCCCGCCGGCCGCTTCGTCGCCGAGGACGCGCCCTACTGGCTCGAACACCAGGCCGGCGTTGTCACCTTCCTCGGCGCCGCCGAGACCGTTTACCCCGCCGGCGACGGGGTCGAAGGCCGCTCCGTCCATCTGCCGATCGCGCTGCGCGCCATCCCGGGCGGGCTCGAAGGCTGCATCGGCCACCGCCCCTATACGTTCCGCCCCGTCGCCCCCGGCCTCGGCGCGCAACCTTCCTGGGCCGGCACCTGGATCAACTCTTCCCAGAACGCAAGCCTCACCGTCGAAGTCCACGACGGCAACGCCCGCCTCATATCCGGCAGCGGCCCCCAACGCAGCATCACCGTGCTGGACCCCCTCTCTCCCACCCTCGCTCTTGCCGAACGCGGCGGCGGCGGCCCCTGGCGCCAGCGTCTGGCCCTTGATTTCTCCGGCCCCACGCTGCGCCTCGTTACCAACCGCTGCCGCATGCTCCACTTCGAGCGCGCCTGATCACCCCGCCAGCAACCGCCCCATCCGGGCCCGATACGCCGCCACGATTCCCTCCCGCCCGACATGGCGCCCGCCCTGCACCAGCTTCACCCCCCACCGCCACACCGTGTCCACCGCCCCGGCGCCCGCGAACACGAACCCATCGAGCCACCCATCCGCCGCCCGCCCCACCATCGAGGGATGCGCCCCATCCAGCGCCACCACATCGGCCGCCCCCCCTACCCGCAACCCGCTCGCCACTCCCAACGCCGCCGCCCCCCCCCACAGCGCGCCCTCGAACAGCGCCCGCCCCGCGGACTCCCCAGGCGCCGCCATCAAATTCCGCCCCCGCAGCCCCAACCGCTGGCTGTATTCCAGCATCTCCAACTCGCCCGCCAACGAAATCCGGATATTGGAATCCGTCCCCACTCCAAACCGCCCCCCCGCCGCCCGATACGCCGCGCCCTCGAAAATCCCATCCCCCAGATTCGCCTCCGTCAACGGACACAACCCCGCCACCGCGCCCGACGCCGCCAGCCCCGCCGTCTCCGCCGGCGTCATATGCGTCGCATGCACCGCGCACCACCCATCCCCCATCCCCCGCTGCAACAGCCACTCCACCGGCCGCTCCCCATGAAACGCCAGGCACTCCGCCACCTCGCGCTCCTGCTCCGCCACATGGATATGCACCGGCCCACCTCCCGCCAGCCCCACACACGCCGCCAACTCCCCCTCCGTCACCGCCCGCAAACTATGCGGCGCCACCCCCAGCACCCCGTCCGGCAGCGCCCGCAACGCCTCGCCCGCAGCCTCATGCAACCGCGCGAACCCATCGAGATCATGCACAAACCGCGCCTGGCCCGCCCCCGGCGCCACCCCCCCGAACCCGCCATGCGCATAGAACACCGGCAACAACGTCAGCCCGATCCCGCTGACCACAGCCGCCTCCACGATCCGCTCCGCCATCTCCCCCTGCCGCGCATACCGAACCCCGCCCGGCGCATGATGCAGATAATGAAACTCCCCCACCCGGGTGAACCCCGCCTCCAACATCTCCATGAACGCCAGCCCCGCCACCGCCGCCACATCCTCCGGCGTCAGCAGGCCGACAAACCGATACATCACCTCCCGCCACGACCAGAAACTCTCCGCCACCGCACTGCGCCGCTTCGCCAGCCCCGCCATGCCCCGCTGGAACGTATGGCTGTGCAGGTTCGCCATCCCCGGCACCCCCACCGCGAACCGCTCATCCCCCGCCTGCGCCGGCACGTCGCAATCGAGTGCGACAATCACACCGCCCGCGACCGATATTCGCACATCGCGGCGCCACCCGCCAGGTAGCAAGGCCTCGGAAAAATGAAGCATCATGCAAGAAAGCGAAGTGCTTCTTTTTTTCCAAAAAAAGAAGACTTTCCTTCCCTAGTACATATGCTGCCCGCCATTGATCGACAGCGTCGACCCGGTGATGAAATCGCCTTCCTCCGCGGTCAAAAACACCACGCCGCGGGCGATATCCTCGGCATGCCCGAGCCGCCCCATCGGAATCCGCGCCACAATCTTCTCCAGAACATCCGGCGGCACCGCGCGCACCATCTCCGTGTCCACATACCCCGGCGCGATCGCATTCACCGTGATGCCGAACCTGGCCCCCTCCTGCGCCAGCGCCTTGGTGAACCCATGAATGCCCGACTTCGCCGCAGCATAGTTCACCTGGCCATACTGCCCGGCCTGCCCGTTGATCGAGCCGATATTGACGATCCGCCCGAACTTCGCCGCCCGCATGTCCTCCCACACCAGCTTGGACAAATTGAAGCACGACCCCAGATTGGTATCGATCACCGAATCCCACATGTCCCGCGTCAGCCGCGACATCGTGGCATCCCGCGTGATGCCGGCATTGTTCACCAGGATCTCGATCTTGCCGACCTCGGCATGGATCTGGTCCACCGCCGCCTTGCAGGCCGCATAATCCCCGGCGTCGAACTTCATCGCCTTGATGCCGGTTTCCGCCGTGAACGCCTGCGCTGCGGCATCCGAGGACGCGTAATTGGCGACCACCGTCCGCCCGGCCGCCTTGAGTTGGCGGCTGATCTCTGCGCCGATGCCGCGCGTTCCGCCGGTGACGAGGGCTACCCTGCTCATGTCGTTCTCCCTGAACGTTGCTGCACGCCCGCCCCCCATAGCCCGGCGGGCGCGCCGATTTTTTAAGGCCCCCTCTTTCGACACCAACCCATGATGCGAATCAATCCGAAAACACCTTCCCCGGATTCAGAATCCCCAGCGGGTCCAGCGCCACCCTGATCCGCCGCATCACGTCGATCTCCGCTTGGGTGCGCGAATACCCGAGATACGCCCGCTTCAGCAGCCCGATCCCATGCTCCGCCGACACCGAGCCCCCGTACTCCCGCACCTGCGCATAGACGATCGCATCCACCTCCGCCTTCGACGGCCCCCCCGCCTCCAGCTTCACGCAGATATGCAGGTTCGAATCCGCAATATGCCCGAACCACACCGCCCGGATTCCCGCCGCGCGCGCCTCCAGCGCCGCCTTGCAACTGTCGACGAACTCCTGCATCCGCCCGATCGGCAACGACACATCGAACCCCGCCTGTGGATCGAAGGTCCGGCTGAACTGCACCACCGAATCCCGCAGCCCCCAGATCTCCCGCCCCTCGCGATGCGACTGCGCGATCACCGCATCCTCCACCACCCCCGCCTCCAGCGCCCGCTCGATCATGCCCCCAAACGCCTCCGTATCCCGCGCCTGGTCCGACCCCAGCGCATCCATCAACACATAGACCGCATGCCCCCGCGGCAGCGGCGCCCGCACCCCATGCTCCGTCGTCGCCAAGGTATAGAACTCCGGCCACATCACCTCATACGCCGACAACGCCCCGCCCAGCTCCGCCCGAGCCCGGCGCAGCAACTCCAGCACCGCCGCATAATCCGCCAGCGCCACCAGCGCCGTGCATTCGCTCGCCGGCTTCGGAAACAACCGCAGCACCAGCCGCGTCACCACCCCCAGCGTCCCCTCCGCCCCGATGAACAACTGCTTGAGGTCATACCCCGTGTTGTTCTTCTGCATCTTGTTGAGGCTGGTCAGAACCGTCCCATCCGCCAGCACCACCTCCATCCCCAGCACCAGCTCGCGCATCATCCCATAGCGCAGGACCCGGTTGCCCCCCGCATTGGTCGAAACATTCCCCCCGATCGCGCAACTCCCGCGGCTGCCGATATCGAGCGGAAACAGAAACCCCGCCGCATCCGCCGCCTCCTGCACGCTCTGCAACGGTGCCCCCGCCTGCACCGTGATCGTCGCCGCCGCCGCATCGACCTCCTCGATCGCCCGCATCCGTGACAACGACAACGCAATCCCCCCCCGCCACCGGCGTCGCCCCCCCCGCCAAGCCGGTCATCCCGCCCTGCGGCACCACCGCCACCCGACGCGCCGACCACACCCGCAACACCCCCGCCACCTCCGCCGTTGTCCGCGGCGACACCACCGCCAGCGGCCCCGCCTCCGCCGGCACCTTCACCATCCAATCCCCCAGATGCGCCAGTTCCACATCCGCCCCGGCGCTCACCCCGCCGGCGCCGACAACGCTCCGCAATTCATCCAGGATCGCCTGCATCGACGTTCTCTCCCTTGGCCCCGGCGAAGCTGCCCCACCGGGCCGCGTCCAGCAACCCGGGCAAGCCTGGCTCCCGACGGTTGCGGCCCAAGCCATGGACCGGGTAGGTTCCCTCCCGCACGCACCCAGAGAGCCCCCGTGATCACCATCGTCTATGAAATCCTGCACGAAGCCCTCAACCTCTACAAATGGGCTGTCATCCTCGCCGCCTTGTTCAGTGTGCTGGTTTCGTTCGGCATTCTGGACACCCGCAACCGCGTGGTCTGGACCATCGGCGATTTCCTGTTCCGCATCACCGAGCCGGCGCTGCGGCCGATCCGCAATCTGCTGCCCAACATGGGCGGGCTCGACATCAGCCCGATCATCCTGATTTTCGCCGTCTGGGTCGCTCAGGAGATCCTCCGCCGGCTCTATTTCGCCGTCGCCTTCGGCCAGGTTTCGGGCCTGCTGCTCTGATGTCGTTCTGGCGCGAGGGCCCTGACGGCGTCACCGTCGCGATCAAGGTCCAGCCCAAATCGCGCCGCCCCGGCGTCCAAGGCCGCGTCCCCGCCATCGACGGCGAACGCCTGCGCATCGGCGTCACCGAGGCGGCCGAGGACGGTCGCGCCAACAAAGCCGCCTGCGCCACCCTCGCCGCCGCCCTCGGCATCGCCGCCTCCCATGTCGCCGTCGCCATCGGCGCCACCAGCCGCGAAAAAACCCTGCGCGTCACCGGCGATCCCGTCACCCTCATCGCCGGACTGTCAGCCCTATGACCGCCCACATCATCGACGGCAAAGCCGCCGCCGCCCGCCTGCGCGCCCAGGTCGCCGCCGACGTCGCCACCCTCCCCTACCGCCCTGGCCTCACCGTCGTCCTCGTCGGCGACGACCCGGCCAGCCAGGTTTACGTCCGCAGCAAGGACCGCGCCGCCACCGAGGCCGGCATCACCGCCCACACCATCCGCCTGCCCGCCACCACCACCGAGCCCGAGCTCCTCGCCGTCATCGCGGCCCTCAACGCCGACTCCACGGTCGACGGCATCCTGGTGCAGCTCCCGCTCCCCGCGCCGCTCCGCGCCCAACTCATCATCGACGCCATCGACCCCGCCAAGGACGTCGACGGCCTCCACCCCATCAACGCCGGCCGCCTCGCCAACGGCCTGCCCGGCCTGGTCCCCTGCACCCCGCTTGGGGTCATGAAGCTCCTCGCCGAAACCGCCACCCCCATCCGTGGCGCCCGCGCGGTCGTCCTCGGCCGCTCCGTCCTGGTCGGCCGCCCGATCGCGGCCCTGCTGAACAATGCCGACGCCACCGTCACGCTGGCCCATTCCCGTACGCGCGATCTCGCCGCCGAATGCCGCCGCGCCGACATCCTCATCGCCGCCGTCGGCCGCCCCGAAATGGTCCGCGGCGACTGGATCGCGCCCGGCGCCGTCGTCATCGATGTGGGCATCAACCGCATCGGCCCCAAACAGCTCGTGGGCGACGTCGCCACCGCCGAGGCCCTGCAAATCGCCGGCGCCATCACCCCGGTCCCCGGCGGCGTCGGCCCGATGACCATTGCCTGCCTGCTCGAAAATACCGTCACCGCAGCCAGACTGCGTCGCGCCAGCCTCTGACGTCACGCGTCTCTGACGTCAGGGAGAGGCGACGTCAGAAGTCGATACAGCGCCCCTTCACTTCCCAATCCCCGTACCGCGTCGGCTCCTTCCCCTTCGGCCCCCCGGTTTCCTTGGGGAGCGCCGGCTTGGGCACAGGCACCTTCACAACCGCGGCCGGCGGAGGCGTCAAGTTTTCGTGATCAGTACTGCGGGCAACGCCCTTGGGTGCGATATGTTCCATGATACAATCCACATTGGCATGCACCGGCGAAACGGCAAGCCGGCAGCGGCACGAAGGGAATAGATCGATTGGCCCGCCTGAGGCGCATCATGGCCAAGGCGCTCATCGCCGGCTCGCTCCTGTCGCTCGCCGCGACATGGCCGCTTGCCGCCGACACCCCGCGCCCGCCCCGCGCCAAGCCCGCCGCGCGCGAGCTTACCATCGTCAACGCCAGCCGCCACCCGGTCTACCAGCTCCGCGTTTCCCCCTCCGACGCCGAACAATGGGGCGAGGACCGTCTGGGCGAGGCCACCATCCCCCCCGGCGGCAGTTTCCGCGTCCAGCTCGGCCGCAGCGGTGACTGCCAGTTCGACGTCCAGGTGATCTACGACAACATCGGTCAGGAGGAGCGCCGCGCCATCGACATCTGCCGCACCCGCGCCCTCACCTTCGACGGCAGCACCATGGTCCTCCCGCCCGACCCCTTCGCCACCCCGCGCACCGTCACCGTCGCCAACCGCGCGCCCCGCCCGATCCACCAACTCTTCATCTCCTCGCCCAGCGCCGAGCAATGGGGCGATGACCTCGCCCCCCCCCATGGCATCGCCCCCGGCCAATCCGGCGAAATCACCTATCGCGGCGCCTGCGCCGTCGATCTGCGCGTCGTCTTCGACAACCGCGCCGCCGAGGAGCGCCGCAATCTCGACCTCTGCGCCACCGCCGGCCTCCTCGTGCGCCCGGGCTGGACCACCGACGAGGACATCCACCCCGCCCCCCCGCCCGGTCTCGATGACGTCACCCTGCTCAACCAAACCGGCCAGACCATCACCGAACTCTATTTCCGCCCCGAAGCCGCCGGCGACGACGCCGAAGCCGACCTCCTCGGCAATGACGTGCTGCCCGCCGATGGCCGCATCGTCGTCGCCTTCAGCCGTGGCACCACCTGCCGCTTCATCGCCCGCATCCTCCACGGCGGTGATCGTGCCGCCTCCGAGCAGCGCGGCATCGATCTCTGCCGCAACCCCATGGTCACCCTCGGCAAGGCCAGCGGTGCCGGCTGATACGTCAGGGCAATCGGGTGAAGGCAGGCAAGGCAATCAAGGCTCCGCCGGCAAAGGGCCGCGGGCCCTTTGAACCCGTTCCATTCAGCGGCTGGATCAGCGACGTTCAGTTGAAAACACCGATCTTGCTTGCGCCGCAGGCCATCAATCCTGCGATA
>CAIYSR010000017.1 GCA_903928895.1 uncultured Rhodospirillales bacterium
CAGGCTCCGCCGGCCAAGGGCCGTAGGCCCCTGGACCCCATTCATTTAAGCGGCCGGATCACTGACCTTCAGTTGGAAGCCCGCGATCTCGCGTGCGGAGGCGGGCGAAGCCCATCAATTCTTTCCTCACGGGCAAGATCGTGCCGATATCGCAGGATTGATGGAATGCGGCGCAAGCAAGATCGGTGTTTTCAACTGAAGGTCGCTGATCCAGCCGCTGAATGGAACGGGTTCAAAGGGCCCGCGGCCCTTTGCCGGCGGAGCCTTGATTGCGTTGCCTGCCTTCACCCGATTGCCCTGATAGGGCTGAGGGAGTCGGGCAGCCGCCCGGCGGCGATGATCCGCCCTGACGCGTGGCACCCGAGCGTCGGCGCGGGGGCCGCGCGCATGGACTCCGCCCCCCGACCTGCCGCACTCTTGCGCCCGCAAGCGGCCACGCCGGAACCCGGCCGCGCGAGGAGACGAGGAGAGACGCCATGCCCAGGATCGGTCGCCGCACCCTGATGCGCGGAGCAGGCGCGCTTGCCCTGCCGGCCCCCGCCCTCGCGGCAGGCGAGCGAGCGCGCGAGCTGCGGTTCATGCCGCAGATCGACCTCGCCTTCCTCGATCCGCATTTCAGCATGACCAACATCACCCGCAACCATGGCGGCCTGGTGTTCGACCAGCTCTACGGCACCGACACCAACTCCGAGGCGCAGCCGCAGATGGCCGAGGGCCATACCATCGAGGACGACGGCCGGCGCTGGCGCATCCGCCTGCGCGACGGGCTGCGCTGGCATGACGGCCCGCCGGTCCTGGCGCGCGACTGCGTCGCCAGCATCCAGCGCTGGGGCCGGCGCGACGTGCTGGGCCGCGAGCTGCTCGCCATCAGCGACGAGATTTCCGCCGTCGATGATCGCACCATCGAGTTCCGCCTCAAGCACCGCTTCCCGCTGCTCGCCGCCGCCCTGGGCAAGCCCGGGGCCTACATGCCGGCGATGATGCCCGAACGCCTCGCCATGACCGATCCGTTCAAACAGATCCCTGAGGTCATCGGCAGCGGTCCGTTCCGCTACATCGCCGCCGAACGGCTGCAAGGCGTCCGCAACGTCTACGCCAAGTTCGAGGGCTACGTCCCCCGCCCGAACGGCAGCCCCGATCGCGGCGCCGGCCCCAAGATCGTTCATTTCGACCGTGTCGTGTGGTCGACCATGCCCGACCAGGGCACCGCCTTCGCCGCCCTGCAGAAGGGCGAGCAGGACTGGTGGGAATATGCCTCGCAGGACCTGCTGCCCCTCATCCGGCGCGACCGCAACCTGCGTGGCGAGGTGCTGGAGACCGAGGGCAACTACATGTTCGTCCGCTTCAACCATCTCCAGCCGCCGTTCAACCGGCCCGAGATGCGCCGGGTGATCCTGCGCGCGGTCGAACAGGTCGATTTCGTCAATGCCGTCGGCGGCGGCGAGGCCGAATTGCAGCGCGCCGGCGTCGGCTTCTTCCCGCCCGGCCTGCCCGATGCGAGCCAAATCGGCCTCGACGGCATCCGCCCGCCCTTCACCCCCGAGCAGGCCCGCGCCGCCCTCGCCGCAGCCGGCTACCAGGGCGAAAAGATCATCCAGATCTCGCCGGGCGACTATCCCAACGTCAAGGCGGCGAGCGAGGTGCTGGCCGACCTGCTCAAGCGCATCGGCATCAATCTCGACTACATCTCGATGGACTGGGCGACCATGACCCAGCGCCAGATCAAGAAGGACCCGCCCGACCAGGGCGGCTTCCATCTCCATATGCTCAACGTGCCGAGCCTTTCGGTCGCCTCGCCGCTGGTCAATTCGCGGCTGCGCGGCGTCGGTGCGGAGGAGGCCGGCTGGTACGACAGCAAACGCTACGAGGAGCTGCGCGCCGCCTCGCTGCTCACCGATGATGCCGCCGAGCGGCACCGCTACGCCGAGCAGCTCCAGCTCGAATGCCTCGCCAGCGTGCCGCTGGTGCCCTGCGGCGTGACCTTGCAGCCCAGCGCCTGGCGCAAGGACCTGACCGGCGTGCTGCCCGGGGTGCCGAAGTTCTGGAACGTCCGCCGCGCCTGACGGCGCCCGGCCCGCCGCGACTCAGGGCGTGCCGGGATGCGCGAGCGGGGCGTCGAGCAACTGCTGGCGCGCCTGAGCCGCGCAGCGCGCGAGCGCCTCGGACAATTCGTGCGGCGCGGCGGTGGCGCCGTGCTGCGCCAGCACCGCGGCGACCCGATCCAGCATCGCCTGGTCGTGACCGGCGCGGTCAGGGATATGCAGCATCGTGCTGACCAGCGCGGCGGCCTCGGCCTCCGGCAGCGCCAGCCGGTCCGCCGCCCAATGGGCGAACAGCTTGTCGCGGCGGGCCCCGACCAGGAACCTGAACTCCTCGTCGTGCGCAAACTTGGCCTCGAAGGCGTGTTCCCGGTCATTCATCGTCGTGGGCATGATCTTCTCCATCCGTTCGTATCCGGCGCCGCGCAACATAGCCGATTTCACCGTCCGGCGTCAGCCGGAACCGTCCGATCAGGGCGGCAGCGGCACCACCTTCAGCGGCGTGGCGAACGGCTCGATGCGCAGCGTATCCTGGCGCAGGATGGCGATCCGCCGCAGCGGCGCCTGCACGAGATCGCCATTGACGGCCTTCTGCACCGCATATTGCCAGGCCGCGATCTGCCCCTCCGCGACCAGCCGCTTCGCCAGGCCGTCGACGTCGGCCCCGCTCACGCCGATCACCACGTCGTCCTTGGCCGAGACGAACTTGAAGAGCTTCGGCACCTCCTGCGCCAACCCGCTCCCCGGAGCGGCGGCGACGGCGAGGCCAAGAGCGAGTGCGGCGATGCGTTTGACCATGGCAGCCTCCATCGTTCGGACACGGCATCACATTGCGCCCGCCCGCTGCGCCGATCAACCGCACCGATCAACTGCGCCGCGCCCCGCGATCAGGTCCCCCCACGCCCCCCTGGGCCGGCGTGCGCACCCCCACACCGTCCCCAGCCGGGCCCTCCGCTCAGCCCCGCCGCACCGGTGCCATGAAATCCAGCAGCGGCCCGACCGGCACGATTCCGGTCGGATTGATGCCGGCATGGCTCTGGTAGTAGTGCCCCTTGATGTGGCTGAAATCGACGGTCTCGGCGACCCAAGGCGTCTGGTACAAATCGCGCGCATAGGCCCACAGGTTCGGATAGTCGACGAGCCGCCGCAGGTTGCACTTGAAGTGCCCGACATAGACGGCGTCGAACCGCACCAGCGTGGTGAACAGCCGCCAATCCGCCTCGGTCTGCTGCGCCCCGCACAGGAACCGGCTGGTGGCCAGGCGCTGCTCCAGCCAGTCCAGCGTCGCGAACAACGGCCCCACCGCCTCTTCATAGGCCGCCTGGGTGGTGGCGAACCCGGCCTTGTAGACCCCGTTGTTCACGGTCTCGTAGATGCGTGCGTTGAGGGCATCGATCTCGCCCCGCAGCGCCGCCGGATAATAGTCGCCTGTCGCTACCGTGCCGGTGCCGTCGACGGCGCTGTTGAACATGCGGATGATATCGGCCGACTCGTTGCTCACGATCGTGCCGCGCCGCCGGTCCCACAGCACCGGCACCGTCACCCGGCCGGAATAGGATGGCTCCGCCAGGGTATAGATCTCGTGCAGAAACCCGGCGCCGGCCACCGGATCGGCGACCACGCCGGGTCCCGGCGCGAAGCTCCAGCCCTGCGCGCCCATCAGCCAATGCGTGACCGACACCGTGATCGCCGCCTCCAGCCGCTTGAGCGCCCGGAAGATCAGGGTCCGGTGCGCCCAGGGACAGGCGCGCGAGACATAGAGGTGATAGCGCCCCGGTTCCGCCGCGAAACCGCCCGCGCCGGTCGGGCCCGCCGCCCCGTCGGGGGTGATCCAGTTGCGGAACTGGCTCTCCGAACGGATGAAGCGCCCGCCATTCGCGCCGGTTTCGTACCACCGGTCATGCCACACGCCTTCGACGAGAAGCCCCATCTTCGTTCTCCGGCCCGCTGCGGGCGCTCGGATTCAGCCTACTCCGCCGCTTCGACCAGCACGAGTTCGGCGTCGCGCTCCGCCGTGACCACGATCTCCGCCTCGGCCTTGATCGCCGCACCGTCGCGCGGGCCGAGCGTCGCACCGTTCACCGCAACCGCCCCGCTCGCCGCCACCAGATAGGCGATACGGCCCGCGGCCAGGGGCAGGCGCAGGCTCTGCCCGGCCTTGAGCGTGGCGGCCATCACCGCCGCATCGGCGTTCAGCTTCAGTGCCCCGCTCCCCGCGTCGCCCGCCCGCCCGGAGGCCAGCACCTCGAAACCGGCCTCGCGCGCCGCCCGCGGGAAGCTTTTGGTGCCCCAGCTCGGCTGCACTCCGCGCCGATCGGGCATGATCCAGATCTGGAACAAGGTCGTCTTCACCGCTTCCATATTGTATTCGGCGTGCACCACCCCGGTGCCGGCCGACATCACCTGCACATCGCCCGCCACGGTGCGGCCCTCATTGCCCATGCTATCGCGATGGGTGATAGCGCCCTCGCGGACATAGGTGATGATTTCCATGTCGCGGTGGGGATGCGGGTCGAACCCCTTGCCCGGCGCGATCTCGTCGTCGTTCCACACCCGCAGCCGGCCCCAGTTCATTCTGTCCGGGTCCTGATAGCTGGCAAAGGAGAAATGGTGGCGCGCCTTGAGCCAGCCATGGTCGGCCCCGCCGAGGCGGTCGAAGGGTCGGACATCGATCATCACGCGTACTCCCAAAAAATGGCGCGGCAGGCCCGTCGGGTAAGACCGGGGGAGCCGGATGCGCCCATTCCCAAGCTCGATGTCTCAGATAGGCATTCATCCGGGATGGATAAACCCCGGCGGCGTGGCTAGATTGTCTTGTCACATCGACCAATTCCCCAACCGACGAGACGCCCGGATGGACCGCCTGGCCGCCATGCAGACCTTCCTGCGCGTTGTCGAACGCGGCGGCTTCACCGCGGCGGCCGAGGATGTCCGTCTCTCCCGCGCCATGGTCAGCAAGCACATCCAGGATCTCGAGGAGCATCTGGGCGCCCGCCTGCTCAACCGCACCACCCGCCGTGTCAGCCTCACCGAGGTCGGGCGGGTCTATTATGAACGCTGCACCCAGATCATGGCCGAGATCGCCGAAACCGAGGACGCCGTGGGCGCCCTGCAGGCCCGCCCGCGCGGCCGCCTGCGCGTCAATGCCCCGGTTTCCTTCGGCGTTCTCCATCTGGCCGCCGCCGTCACCCTGTACATGGCGGCCAATCCCGAGGTGACGGTCGAACTCACCCTCGACGACCGCGTGGTCGATCTGATCGAGGACGGCTACGACCTTGCTATCCGCATCGCCCGGCTTGCCGACAGCAGCCTGATCGCGCGCCGCCTGGCGCCCTGCCGCATGGTGCTCTGCGCGGCCCCCGCCTATCTCGCCCGCCACCCCGCGCCGCGCCATCCCGACGATCTCGCCGCGCACAACTGCCTCGGCTACCCCTACAGCCAGACCCGCGGCGAATGGCGCTTCGACAGCCCGTCCGGTTCCGTCGCGGTGCCGGTGCGCGGCACGTTCCAGGCCAACAACGGCGATGCCCTGCGCGTCGCCGCGCTGCACGGCGCCGGCATTGCCCTGCTGCCCAGCTTCATCGCTGGCGCCGATATCGCGGCCGGCAAACTGCACTGCCTGCTGCCCGGCTTCGACATCCCGGAACTCGCGATCCACGCGGTCTACCCGCACAGCCGCCACCTCTCCCCCAAGGTGCGCAGCTTCGTCGACTTCCTCGCGCCCTGCTACGGCGACCGACCGGAATGGGATGCCTGGATGGCGGCCCCCAATGTTCTCGTTGACCGAGGGCCATCGCCCCAGCCGCAGCACCCGTAAAGTTTTTTTGCTTCTTTTTTTCCAAAAAAAGAAGCGCTTGCCTTGCCTTCCCGCCTCAGTTCAGCCGCCGAACCTCGCCCGCCGGCACCAGTTCGGGGTGTTCGAGCGTGAGCCGCACCGTCGCCGCGCCGGCGAGGGCCGGCACTCCGGCCTGCCGTGGCACGCGGGCGCTGGTTCCGGTGGCGCGCAGCAGTCCGGCGACGAAGGAGCGTCCCCACACCACCGGCGAGCGGTGTTCGATGGCTTCCCACAGCGCGCGCCAGCGCTGCTGGCGCTCTGCCAGCCCCATGCGCAGCGCCTGCTCCATGGCGTCCGCCATGGCGTCGGGGTCATGCGGGTTGACCAGCAGGGCGGCGTCGAGCTGGCGCGCCGCGCCGGCGAATTTGGACAGCACCAGCACGCCGGGATCGGCCGGGTTCTGGGCGGCGACGAATTCCTTCGCCACCAGGTTCATCCCGTCGCGCAGCGGCGTCACCAGGCCGACGCGGGCGATCCGCATGTAGCCGGCCACCACCGGGCGGATCGTCGCCTTGGAGAGCAGGCGCAGCGGCGTCCAGTCGGGTTCGCCGAGGTCGGAATTCAGCGAGCCCGCGGCATGGTCAAGGTCATCGCGCAGTTCGCGGTAGCTGCTGACGTCCTTGCGCGAGACTGCCGCCACCTGGACCATCGTCACTTTGCCGCGCTGCTCCTCGCTACGCTCCAGCAGGCAGCGGTATCCGTCGACCCGCTGCATCAGCCCCTTGGTCGGGTCGAGCCGGTCGATGCCGAGGATCAGTTTCTGCCCGAGCAGGCTGGTCTTGAGCCGCAGGCATTTCTCCGACTGCTCCATCTCGGCGGCCATCCGGGCGAAGGAATGGGCCTCGATCTCGACCGGAAACACCCCGAGCCGCACGCGGCGCCCGTTGAACGACAGCGCGGTCGGCGAGACCCGGACGGCGCCGGCAAAAATCTGCGCCGCGGCGGCAAAATTGGCCATGTCATTGTCGGTCTGGAAGCCGAGCAGGTCGGCCGCCAGCAGGTCGCGGACCAGCCCGGCGATCTCGGGCGCCGAGCCCAGCATGTCCGGCGAGGCGAAGGGGATGTGCAGGAAGAAGCCGATCGGGTTCTTCACGCCCTTGGCCCGCAGTGCCGCGGCCATCGGGATCAGATGGTAGTCGTGCACCCAGATCAGGTCGCCGTGCTGGATCAGCAGCGCGAGCTGCCCGGCCAGGCGCTCGTTGACGGCGCGATAGACCCGCGCATCGCGCCGGTCGAACTTCATCAGCTCGGACATCGAGTGCAGCAGCGGCCACAGCATGCCGTTGGAGAAGTTGTTGTAGTAGCGGTCGTGCTCCTCGCCGGTGAGGTCCACGGTGGCGTAGTCCACCGCGCCGGCGCTTTCGATGCGGGCATCCGTGGTCGCCGCGTCCGGCGAAACGGCCCCGCTCCAGCCGAACCACAGCCCGCCGCGCTTCTCCATCAAGCCGTCGAGCGCCACCGCCAGCCCGCCGGCATGCTGGCCGGCGGAGGGGAGGGGCACGCGGTTGGACACGACCACAAGGCGGTTCATCGGAGGTCCCTCGACGGAGAATGGGCCGAAGCGAAAATTATCCATGACCCGGACCTTGAACCCGACTCATGGCGAGATAACGGCAGAACCGGAGGGCTGCGCCCGATTTCAAAAATAATCCGCCCGCCGCCCCCCTGGCCAGGGCGCCGGTTCGGTGGAATGCTCGCGATCATGGACAAGCAACTCGCCGAAACCCTTGCCGGGTGGCGCCGGCACCTTCACGCCCATCCCGAGCTCTCGCTGAAGGAGAGCGCCACCGCGGCGTTCGTCTGCGAGAAACTCAAGGAAATGGGCATCCCGTTCGCGGCCAATGTCGGGGGTACCGGCATTGTCGCCACGATCTCCAAGGGCTCATCCAACCGCAGCGTCGGCCTGCGCGCCGACATGGACGCACTGCCGATCATGGAGGCCACTGGCCTGCCCTACGCCTCCACCAACCCCGGCGTGATGCACGCCTGCGGCCATGACGGGCACACCACCAGCCTGCTCGGCGCCGCCGCCCTGCTGTCGCGCGCCACCGACTGGACCGGCACCGTTCAACTGGTCTTCCAGCCCGCCGAGGAAGGCTATGGCGGGGCGATGAGCATGATCAAGGACGGTCTGTTCGAGCGTTTCCCGATGGAGAAGATCTACGGCTACCACAACTGGCCCGGGCTCGAGGCCGGCACGGTGGCCATCCATGACGCCGCCTGCATGGCCGGCGGCACCCGCATCACCATCGGCATCGAGGGCCACTCCGGCCACGGCGCCATGCCGCATTTGACGCGTGACCCGATGGTCGCCGCCGGGCACATGATCGTCGCCCTGCAATCTGTCGTCGCCCGCAATATCGATCCGCTCGACAGCGCCGTCGTCTCGATCTGCGCCATCGAGGGCGGTCACGCCGGCAACGTCATCCCCCAACGCGTCACCATGAAGGGCACCGCCCGTTACTTCAACGAGAAGACCTGGCATGTCATCGAGGAGAACGTCACCCGCGTCGTCCACGGCGTCGCCGCCACGTTCGGCATGAAGGTCGATTTCGACATGCCCTACGGCATCGGCGCCACCGTCAACCACAAGGCCGACGCCGACCTCGCCGCCGAGGCCTGCGCCGAAAGCGCCATCCCCTGCCGCCGCGACCTGCTGCCGGCGATGACCGGAGAGGATTTCTCCTGGTTCCTCAAGGAACGCCCCGGCGCCTTCGTCTGGATCGGCAACGGTCCGGCCGAACCGGGCAAGGAACTGCACAACGATCGCTACGACTACAACGACGCGATCCTGCCCAATGCCTCCGGCTTCCTCGCCGGTGTCGCCAAGCGCGCGCTCCGCGGCTGATCCCGCCAGCCCCGCCGTTGCCGGTCCGCGGCGATGGCGGGGCGACGCATAACGGGCGGGTTTTTGTTTCTTTTCCGCAGGAAGAAAGCGCTTCTTTTTTGGAAAAAGAAGCAAAAAACGTTCCTCACTTCTGTGTGACCGGCGGCGTGCGGGGTTGCGGTGCGGTTTCTGTTCAGCCTAGGTTAGCGTAACAAATGCGGGGAACATATTGATGTCGAACTACAAGGGCGCCTGCTTCTGCGGGGCCGTGACGCTGGAATGCAGCGGCGAACCCTTCATGATGGGCTACTGCCATTGCGAATCCTGCCGCTCCTGGTCGGCCGGGCCAGTCAACGCCTTCACCTTGTGGCAGCCCGGCCAGGTCACCGTGACGGCGGGCGCCGAGCATGTCGGCACGTTCGCCAAGACGCCCAACAGCGAGCGCAAGTTCTGCACGCTGTGCGGCGGCCACCTGATGACCGACCATCCGCCGGCCGGCTTCGTCGACGTCTATGCCGCCACCATCCCGGCCCTGAAATACGCCGCCGCGATCCACGTCCACTACGGCGAGACCGTGCTGCCGATGAAGGACGGGTTGCCGAAATACAAGACCATGCCCGGGCCGGACGCTGAGACCTTGCCGGAGTAGCGCAGCGGCCAATCGTCACGTTGGCACCTGCGTGAGGTCGCAGACCGGCTCCGATGCGCCGCGTTCTTGCGATTGCGCCGATGGTATGGATTCGGGCTAGAAGGAGGCAATCCAGCCGTCCAGGGAGCCCAGCATGTCCAGTGCCTATAGCCAGAATCTCGATCGCACCGCCGCCAACCATGCGCCGCTGTCACCGCTTGGGTTTCTGGAGCGGGCGGCCGCGGTGTATCCGCATCGCTTGTCGGTGGTGAACGGGGCGCAAAGGTTTACCTGGGTCGAGACTTATGCGCGCTGCCGGCGGCTGGCTTCGGCGCTGGCGCGGCGGGGGATCGGCAAGAACGATACGGTCGCCGTGATGTGTCCGAATACGCCGGCGATCTATGAGGCGCATTTCGGGGTGCCGATGTGCGGGGCGGTGATCAATCCGCTCAATACGCGGCTCGATGCCGAGACCATCGCCTTCATGCTCAAGCACGGCGAGGCCAAGGTACTGATCACGGACCGGGAGTTCTCGGGCACCGTGAAGGCGGCGCTGGAGATGTTGGAGACGCCGATCCTGGTGATCGATATCGATGATCCCGAATATGGCGGCGGCGAGGATGTGGGTTCGATCCGCTACGAGGCGTTTTTGGCCGAAGGGGATCCGGAGTTCGCCTGGGCGCCGCCGGCGGATGAGTGGGATGCGATTTCGTTGCTCTATACGTCGGGCACGACCGGAGACCCCAAGGGGGTAGTGTATCACCATCGCGGGGCGACGCTGAATGCGATCAGCAACATCCTGAACTGGGGGATGCCGCATTTCCCGGTGTATCTGTGGACGCTGCCGATGTTTCATTGCGATGGCTGGTGCTATCCGTGGACCATCGCCGAACGCGCCGGGGTGAATGTGTGTCTGCGCCGGGTGGAGGCGAAGGCGGCGTTCGAGGCGATCCGGGACAACGGGGTGACCCATATGTGCGGGGCGCCGATCGTCTATGCGATGCTGGTCAATGCGCCGGCGGAGCTGCGGGCCGGGATCACGGGCAAGATCGCGGGGCAGGTGGCGGGGGCCGCTCCGCCGGCGGCGATCATCGAGGGGGCGGAGAAGATCGGCATCGACCTGACCCATGTCTATGGGCTGACCGAGGTCTATGGACCCGCCACCGTGTGCGCCAAGCAGGAGGCGTGGGAGCATATGCCGATCGACCGGCGGGCCGAGCGCAATGGGCGGCAGGGGGTGCGGACCCCGTTGCAGGAGGGGGTCGCGGTGCTCGATCCGGAGACGATGCAGGCGGTGCCGTGGGACGGGGAGACGATGGGGGAGATCATGTTCCGCGGCAACATCACGATGAAGGGGTATCTGAAGAACCCGGCCGCCACCGAGAAGGCGTTCGCGGGCGGGTGGTTCCATACCGGGGACCTCGCGGTGACGTATCCGGACGGGTATATCAAGATCAAGGACCGGTCCAAGGACATCATTATTTCGGGTGGCGAGAATATTTCGTCGATCGAGGTGGAGGATGTGCTGTTCCGCCATCCCGCGGTGATGAATGCGGCGGTGGTGGCGCAGCCCGACGAGAAATGGGGGGAGACACCGTGCGCCTTCATCGAGCTGCGGGCGGGGAGCGAGGTGACGGGCGCGGAGCTGGCGGCGTTCTGCCGGGAGCATCTGGCGCGGTTCAAGGTGCCGAAGAGCTTCGTGTTCCAGGAGTTGCCGAAGACCTCGACGGGGAAGATTCAGAAGTTCGCGCTGCGGGAGATCGCGAAATCAGCGAGTGCGATCGGGTGAAAGTTATGATACCGTAACAAAATAGGCAGACGAAGGCGGGGGCTGTCAGAGCGACAAAAGCCGGAGACCGAGCGGGCGTTGGGTGAGGCTGAGTTCAGGGGGGCGCGGCGGGATTGTGGGTGCCGCCTGCGGGCTGGGTCGTGGCGGTCGCGCGCGGCGCCGCGGCCTTAGCCGCGCGGGGCGCGCGGCTTGGGTTCGGGGTGGCAGGGGGACCGGGGGCGCGAGGCCGAGCATGCGACACAACGGGCGCAGCAGGCGGTTGGCTTGCGGGGCGGCGGCCAGGAAGTCCTGAAGTTCGGGGGTATTGGCGAGGAAATGCTGGAGCTGCGAGGCGCGGGTGTTGACGTGGTGGTCCTGGAGGCGGCGGACCAGCCAGGCCTGGCCGCTGGGGAGGCGGGGCGTGGCGGTGATGGGGGCGGGGCGTTTGGCGCGGGCGGCGCGGGGGCGGGGTTTGGGGAGTTTGCCGGCGTGCCAGAGGGTGACGAGGCGCTCGAAGCGGTTGATGGTGCGGTGGATGCGGTACCAGGTGAGGGTGAGGAGGGCGCGGACGCGGGCGTCGCGATGGGCGATGAGGCCGAGGGTGACCTTGAGGCCGTCGAGGATGGTGCGGAACGGGGTGGTGAGGTCTGTCATTGAGGATGGTTATATAATATGACTGTTTTTCGCGTCAAGCCGATTGTTTTGGTGAGGTGGTGGGGCGCCAAAGCGCGCCCCACCCTACTATGTTCCGCGCCAAAGGCGGGCACTGGTGGGGTGCGCAAGCCGTCCCCCCAACGGATCGGGGGGCGTGGCGGCGCCGCGGTCAGCGACGGCGGAACGAGCGGGCGCGCGCAAGCCTCAAGCCGACGAGGCTAAACCCGATGATGGCGAGAGAGGCGGGTTCGGGCGCCTCGGTTGCGGCGGCGGTCGCGATGGTCAGATGCGTGGGAACGAGCACCAGGGAGGTCAGCAGGTACTGACTGGTGGCGAAGGTGTAGGTGTGGGCGGTGAAATCGCTTGTACCGCCGTAGCCGGCCGGCACGGCGCCGTCGAAGGGCGCGGTGTTGTCCCATGGCAGGGTGGTGCCGTAGCCGGTCTGGTTCGCGATGTTCGTCATTTCATAGTCGGTTGCGACCACGCCGTCGTTCAAGACATATTCGGAATAATGGTACTCGTTGTTGTCGCCGTAGGGCGTTCCGACGCCGGCACGGATCTCGCTGCGGTAGGAACCGATGAAGGAAAATGCATGGCCGTTGATGGTCATCGTTGTGGCGAGCGACGGGGTCGCCAGACCGAAGGCGGTTCCGCCGTAGGTGTCGGTTTTGACGCCCGGGTTGATCGCGAAATATCCGAGCGACGTATCGAACTGATAATATGCGGTGTAGCTGGCGCCGGTCAGATCAGCGCCGGCGAGGCCGAAGAGCGCCAGGCCATCGGTGCCGCCACTGATGGTTCCGGTCCAGGTGACATCGACGATGGCGGCGTGACCTGGCGCCGACACGGACGCCAGGATGAGGGCGGCGGCAAGGGTGGTGCTGGAGAGGCGAAGGCGGCGCATGACGAGACTCCCGGTTTTTGACTGTTGCGTGCACTGGCGGATTTTATTGCAATATTCGCGCCGATAGGAAAAATAACGATAAATCAATGGATTGATCGCATTCGGCGCGGCGCGATCGCAGGCACTGTAAAGAAATCCGACTCTCGTCCATGGAGGGAATATACCCCGTGGCGCGCGGTGCCGGGAGGCGGTTTGGCTGACGCCGGTCGCGTGTTGATGGGGGATTGCGCGACCGGTCGGCGGGGCCGGGGCGCGGGAAGGTGCGTCGCACGGCCTGGCGCGGCCCGGCATCGATGACGGAAGCTGGCGTTTCTCGTGAAGCACAGGGGTTGCGGTCCGGCCGCGGTGGCGTCGATCTTGCCGAGCGTAACGGTGTCCGGCTATCGTCCGGCGGCGATGCCTGGGCGGGCTGGGCAGGGGGAAGCGTTGGTGGTATTTTCCCGGAACAAGCCGAGATCGGAATATCCAGGATGAGCGATCGCCTGATCAGGCAGCAATGGCTCCAGGACCTCGCGGCGAAGACCGGAGGCCCCGCGATCATGACCGGGACGACGGCCGCCCCGGGATCGGCGGCCCCCGGGGCCCCGCCTCCGGTCGCCGCCACGCCTCCGGTCGGCACCCCGCCTCCGGTCGCTTACGCGCCTCCACTCGCCGCCCCGCCTCCGGTTGCCGCCCCGCCTCCGGTCGCTTACGCGCCTCCGGTCGCTGCGGCGCCGCCGGTCGCTGCGGCG
>CAIYSR010000018.1 GCA_903928895.1 uncultured Rhodospirillales bacterium
CCGGGACGGACCCCGGCGAGCGCGGCGGCGAGATCGCGATAGCGCGCCACCACGGTGACGTCGAAGCCGGAGCGGTTGAGGTAGTCCTGCAAGGCCGAGGCGAAGTCGGCATCGTCCTCCAGCAGGACGAGGCCGATCATTTCCTCCGCGGGCTCGGGGGCATGGGCCAGCGGGCCGGTCAGCGGAGCCGGGGATTGTCCACCTTGTGGTTGCGTCATGATGTGACGGCCTTTCCGCCCGCAGGCTCCATCAAACAGTGGCGAGGGGCTACGCCCGCCAGCGATACGTTTTTAAATTACAGCGAGTTTTCCTTCTGAAACAAGTATCAGGAGGCCGACGTGATCGTCACGCACGCAATTGTGCGTTTATGTCAAGAACCGTCGCGATTTCGCGGCGCCTGGTTCACCTTTGCGGAAGGTCGGCGGCGGAGCCGGCGGCGTCGAAGCGCAGGAAGGTCAGCGTGAACTCCGCGCCCCCCGCGGCGTTGCGCACGGCGATGCCACCGCGCATCTGGCGCATCGCGCTGCGGCAGATCGACAGGCCCAGCCCGGTGCCGCGATCGGGGCCCTTGGTGGTGAAGAACGGGTCGAACAGCCGCTCCAGATGCGCCTCGTTGATTCCGCCGCCGGTATCGGCGACCACGACCTCGACCCGCTCGGCGTCGTGGCGTGCCACGATCCGCACCCGCCCCGGCAGCTCCGGATGCTGCAACTGGGCGTCGCGGGCATTGCTCAGCAGGTTGACCAGGACCTGCTCGATTCGGGTCACCTCGCCGTAGACCGGCGGCAGGTCGGCGGGCAGGTCAATTTCGATGGCGATCCCGTCCGCCGTCAGCAGCGCGCCCACCAGGCTGCAGGTGCGCTCCACCGCCTCCGTCAGCGAGGCCGCGCCGTTTTCGCGCGCATGGGCGCGGGTGAAGTCGCGCAGATTGTCGATGATCTTGCCCGCCCGCAGCGCCTGCGCGCCGATCCGCTCCAGCCGTTCGACCAGGAAGCCGGCCTCGGCACGGCCGGCCTGCACCAGCGCCGCCAGGGTGTCGGTCAGCAGGACGATCGCGGTCAGCGGCTGGTTCAGCTCATGGGCGATGCCGCTGGCCATCTCGCCCAGCGAGGCCAGCCGCCCGGTCAGCGCCATTTGTGCCGATAGTTCCCGCTCGGCGGTCACGTCGGACCAGATCACGATGACCTCGCGCACCCCGTCGGCGCGCGGATTGGCCCGCATCCGGCCCTGGAGGATGCGCTCCTCGCCGTCGCGCCGGCGCAGCCGGATTTCCGCCGTGGCATGGCCTTCCGTCAGCGCCTGGTCGAGATGCGCGCGCATCAGCTGCCGGTCGGCTGCGGAGATGTAATCGAACCGGCGATTGGCAACCAGCTCCTCCGGCCGCAGGCCGCTCAGCGACTCCATCGCGGGCGCACTGTAGACGATGCGCCAGCCGCCGCTGCGGGTCGGCCGCAGCCGTTGCAGGGTGCCGGGCATGGCGGCGATCAGCAGTTCCATCTCGCGCGCATCCTCGACCTGCCGCGCCTCGGCCGCGCGCCGCTCGGTGGTGTTGCGCTGGACCGACACCCAATGGGTGTACCAGCCGGTCGAATCGGTCACCGGGGCGATGTTCAGCTCCAGCCAGAACGGCGTGCCGTCCTTGCGGTAGTTCAGCATCTCCTGGCGCACCGGCCGCCAGCCGGCCAAGGCCTGCTGGATTGCGCGGCGCGCCTCAAGGGTGGTGCCGCTGCCCTGGAGCATCCGCGGCGTCTGGCCGATCGCCTCCTCGGCGGTAAAGCCGGTCTCCTGGGTGAAGGCAGGATTGACATAGACGATGCGCGGGCCGGGCGGCTGGATCGGCTCGGCCTCGGTGATGATCGCGACATCGGGGATGGCATCAAGCGCCCGGCGGAAGAGCTCCGTGGTCTCCTCCGCCTGCATCCGGCGCAGCAACGGCCGCAGCGCCAGCGCCGCCCCCTCGAGCAGATCACCCATCGCATCGAACGCCGCGGGCCGCGTCACGAAGCCGATGGCGAGCGCGAAGCGGTGCGCCCCGAGCAGGAGTGGCGTAATGATCGCGCTCGACAGGCAGTTGGCCAATCCAACCTGGATATCGGGCTGTCCGGCGAGCGTGGGGTCGGACAAATCGGGGATGCGGACCTGCCGCCCACCGGCCAGCGCCGCGCCTCCGTGGGACCGGCTCATCCGCATATCCAGTCCGCGCAAGGCGGCAAGCCGATCCGCCGCGCCAAGCGCCCCGCGCCCCATCGCGTTGAGCACCTGGATATGCTCACCGTCGCCCGCCACCCGCACGACCAACGCGAGGTCCGCGCCACTGGCCTCCATGCAGGTCTGCGCGGCCAGGAGCAGCGCCGCCGCCACATCCGGAACGTCCGCTGCCGCGGCCCACATCCGCTCCCGCACCGCCCGCAGCCGCCGCAGCCGCTGCGCCGCGACACGCTCGCCGGCCAGCGCCGCAAGATCAGCCAGCGCGACGAACACCGCGGGGACAGGCGCCGCACCGGCCGCCGGGTCCACCATGCACAACGTCCCGCAGATCACGCCCTCGACCAGGATCGGCACGCCCACGGCCCATCCCTCCGTGGTGCTCACCCAGGTCGCCCCCGCGGCCAGCACCGCGTCATGCGCCGAACGCAGGCGCACGGCCAGCGACGGATCGGCGTCAAGCCGGCAGCTCCCGTCGGTCAGCACGACGGCGCAACCGGGTGCCGGCACGATCGCCCGCGCGAGCCGCAAGATGTCGTCGAACCGCGATGGCTCCGGGCTCCCACCTTGCCCCGCCTCGGCAGCCTCGACGCGCATGCCGCCGGTCGTGGTCATCCCGTTCCTGCCGATGTCATCCCTGCGTCTCGCATGGTCCGAGTTTGATACGCGGCGCAGCCTAGCACATGGTTTTCCCGTGCGGTGTCAACTTCCATCGACCGCATCCGCACCCCCGATCCGCGCGCGGACTTGCCGCCGGGCGAGGTCGGGCGCAAGGTTTCGCGCATGTGACAGCGCGGGAGGACCAGTGGATATGGCCGGAACAAAGGGCAAGGCGGCGATCGGCAAGGCGGCTGCCCTGGCGCAGGCCAAGGCGCTGCTGACGAAGGCGCCGCTGATCGATGGCCACAACGACCTGCCCTGGGTGATCCGCCAGCAGACCGGCCCGCAAGGCGACGTCGTCGGCTACGGCCTGCACAAGCTGCACAACGACGGCGACACCGACATCCCCCGCCTGCGCAAGGGCCTGGTCGCCGGCCAGGTGTTCGCCGCCTTCATCCCCAGCGAAATCGAGCATCCCGGCCGCGCCACGCTCGAACAGCTCGATCTCATCAAGCGCATCGGCGAGACCCATCCCGAGACCTTCATGCCGGTGCTGCGCGCGGCCGACATGGCAAAGGCCCGCAAATCGGGCCGGATCGGCATGATCATGTCGGTCGAGGGCGGCGTAGGCCTCGAAAACAGCCTGTCGCCGCTGCGCGTCTGGCACGCCATGGGCGCCCGGCTGATGACGCTCTGCCACAACGGCACGCTCGACTGGTGCGACAGCGCCACCGACACGGCCCGTCACGACGGGCTGACCGCCTTCGGACGCGCCGTGGTGGGCGAGCTCAACCGGCTCGGCATGATCATCGACTGCGCCCATGTCTCGGCCAAAGTGATGCACGATGTGCTCGATGCGAGCACCGCGCCGATCGTATTCTCCCATTCCAACGCCCGCGCCCTCTGCCCGCACCCGCGCAACGTGCCGGATGACGTGATCGACCGGGTTCCAGCCAATGGCGGGCTGATCATGGCCACCTTCATCCCCGCCTTCCTGAACCCCGCCATCGACGCCTGGCAGCGCCCCCTGCGCGAACAGGGCGGCCAGGGCTACGGACCGGAATGGAACGCGATGGTCGCCGCCCACAGCGCCAGCCACGGCCCCTGCCCGAAGGCCACGCTCGGCGATGTCGCCACCCATATCGAATACATCGCCGGACGCATCGGCCCGCAGCATCTCGGCATCGGCTCCGATTTCTACGGCGGCCCGGTCACCCCCGAGGGGGTGGAGGATGTCTCGCGCTTCCCCTTCCTGGTCGCCGAACTGATCCGCCGCGGCTGGTCCGATGCGGCCCTGATCGGCCTGATCGGGGGCAATTTCATGCGCGTCTTCAAGGCGGTGGAAGGGGAGGGCGCGCGCCTGCGGCTGACCACCGCGCCGCTGATCGGCACCATCCGCGACTACGACGGCGCGGGAGCCGCATATTGAGCGCCGCCACCCTCAGCGCGCTTCCGGCCAGCACCGGCGTGGTTCCCCATCGCACCATCCTCACGGTCTGCGCGATGACCGCCACGCTGATGCAGATCCTCGATTCCACCATCGCCAACGTCGCCCTGCCCTACATGCAGGGCACGCTCAACACCACGATGGACCAGGTGACCTGGGTGCTGACCTCCTATGTCATCGCCTCCGCGATCATGACCGCGCCGGTCGGCTGGCTCGCCAACCGCTACGGCCGCAAGAACCTCTTCATCGGCTCGCTGATCGGCTTCACCCTCACCTCCATGCTGTGCGGCATGGCGCAGTCGCTGGAACAGATGGTGGTGTTCCGTGTGCTGCAGGGTGTCTGCGGCGCCGCCTTGTCGCCGCTGTCACAGGCGGTGATGCTCGACATCTACCCCTTCGAGAAGCGCGCCCAGGCGATGGCGATCTTCGGCATGGGGATCATGGTGGGCCCCATCATGGGTCCGACCCTGGGCGGCTACCTGACCGACGCCTTCGACTGGCGCTTCGTCTTCTATGTCAACCTGCCCTTCGGCATCCTGGCAACCGTGGGGCTGATGATCTTCATGCCGCGCACGCCGGGGCAGGATCATCTCCGCTTCGACTGGACCGGCTTCGCCGTGCTTGCACTCGGCGTCGGCGCCTTGCAGATGGCGCTCGACCGCGGCCAGACCGAGGACTGGTTCAGCTCGCGCGAAATCATCATCGAGTTCGTGCTCGCCGGGCTCGGGCTCTATCTCTTCGTCGTCCACATGTTCACCGCGCAGAAGCCCTTCGTCCCGGTCGGGCTGTTCAAGGACCGCAATTTCACCGCCGCGATGCTGATGATGTTCTGCACCGGCACCATCATGATGGCGAGCTCCGCGCTGCTCGCCCCCTTCCTGCAGAACCTCGCGGGCTACCCGGTCTCCACCGCCGGCGCCGCCATGGCCCCGCGCGGGCTTGGCACGATGGCCGCCATGCTCATCGCCAGCCGCCTCGGCGGCAAATGGGTGGACCAGCGCAAGCTGATGGCCTTCGGCCTGATCTCCCTCGGCTTCACCCTGCACAGCATGTCGACCTGGACGCCGGACATGTCGGAGAGCCAGATGGTGACCACCCTGGTGGTGCAGGGCTTCTGCATGGGCTTCATCTTCAATCCGATGACCGTGGTCGCCTTCGCTACCCTGCCCACCCGCTACCGCGCCGACGCAGCCGCCATGCAGAACCTCTCGCGCAACATCGGCGCCGCGATCGGCATCTCGGTCACCTCCTTCATGCTGACCCGGACCAGCCAGGCCTCGCACACCGACATGGCGGCCAACATCACCCCGTTCAACCGTATCTTCCAGCATCACGACGCGGTCGCCCACTTCCTCAACCCCGCGACCACCCCCGGCGCCAGCGTGCTGGAGGCGCTGATCCAGCGCCAGTCCCAGATCATCGGCTTCGCCAACGACTATCGGATGATGAGCTGGGTGGTGGTGCCGCCGCTGCTGCTGCTGCTGTTCATGCGCCGGCCCGGCAGCATGCCGCCGCCGCGCTGAGGTCAGCGTGGACGAGCTCGTCCTGGACGATCTCACCGCCCTGATCCCGCCGCTGCTGCGCGTCCTGGAGGCGCTCGGTTTCATCGCGCGCCACTTTGATCCGGAGGATTTCCCTTCCGTCCTCGAAGCCACCGGCACGTCCGACGAGGCCCTGCGCGCCGCCCGCGACGGCCTCGCAGAATGGCCCGCCCGCCTCGACGTTCTGCGCGGCCAGCTCGAACGCGCGACCGATTCGGCACTGTCCGGATTTGCGGGCCTGCGCGCAGCGGCCATGCAGCCCGACGGCGTGCGCGCCGCATTCCGCGCCCTGCGCTTCCTGCCCCGCGCCGAGGAGGCGCTCTACCCTCTCGCCCCCGGCCTGCCCGCGGTCAGCCGCTATTTCCTGCCGCCCTCCCACCGCGCCGACGACGCCCTCCTCCGCCGCCTCGCCGCCGGCGCGGAGGAGACCGGTATCCACCATGTCGACAATGCGCCGGGCAGCCGCGGCGGGTTCTCCCTCTACGTCCCCGAGATCTACAGCCCGGAGCGTCCGCCGCCGCTGGTGATGGCGCTGCACGGCGGCAGCGGCAGCGGCGGCAGCTTCCTCTGGACCTGGCTGCGCGACGCCCGCGCCCGCGGCGCCCTCCTCGTCGCCCCCACCGCGACCGGCCCGACCTGGGCCCTGAACAGCCCCGATGCCGACACCTCCAACCTGCTGCGCATTCTCGACCTGGTCAGCGCCCGCTTCCCCCCCGACCCTGCCCGCCTGCTCCTCACCGGCATGAGCGACGGCGGCACCTTCACCTATGTCAGCGGCCTGGCTGCCACTTCCCCCTTCACCCATCTCGCCCCCATCGCCGCCAGCTTCCACCCGATCCTTGCCCACCTGACCGACCCCGCCCGCCTCCGCCACCTGCCCATCCACATCACCCATGGCAGCTTCGACTGGATGTTCCCGGTCGAACAGGCCCACGTCGCCCGCGACACCCTTGCCGCCGCCGGCGCCGCCGTGCGGTTCCACGAGATCAACGACCTCAGCCACAGCTACCCGCGCGAAATCAACGCCGACATCCTCCACTGGCTCGGTGCAGGTGAGACGCCTCTCGTCGACGGATAAAGGTTTCTTGTTCGCTCTTATTGCATAGCTTGTTGATACGGCCCCAACCCAGCGGCTGCCATGATCCAGAGGTTGGGAGCCGGCGCTGTCGGGAGGGCCTCGATGGCTCTGCGCCAGCCTAGGTAGTTCGGCAGATTGGCTGTTGCGACGCCGTGGAAGCGGCGCATCCATTCCTTGAGGCGCCCGTGGTAGGCGTTGACGTTGTTGATATGGAGGTCCGGCGCCTGGGGGGAGGGCCCGCCCGGGGCGGGCAGGACGTGA
>CAIYSR010000019.1 GCA_903928895.1 uncultured Rhodospirillales bacterium
CGTCGCAACAGCCAATCTGCCAAACTACCTAGGCTGGCGCAGAGCCATCGAGGCCCTCCCGACAGCGCCGGCTCCCAACCTCTGGATCATGGCAGCCGCTGGGTTGGGGCCGTATCAACAAGCTATGCAATAAGAGCGAAGTCATTTGCCACTCCCTTTCAAAAAAGAAGCCCTTCCTTCCCTCATCCCGCCGCCTGCCCTACCCTCCTGCGACGGAGGACCCCCATGCCACCACGCCGCATCAACATCGCCGCCGTCCCCCCCTTCCCCTACAGCTTCGGCGACACCAAACGCGCCACCATGGCCGACATCGGCCGCGCCATCGGCACCCAAACCATTGGCCTCACCATCCAGACCGTCAGCCCCGGCTGCCGCGCCTCCCGCCGCCACCGCCACGTCTTCCAGGAGGAACTCCTCATCGTCACCGCCGGCACCGGCACCCTCCTCCACGGCGACGAACGCATCGCGGTCTCCCCCGGCGACGCCATCTCCTACCGCCCCGATGACCCCGAACCCCACACCTTCGAAAACACCGGCACCACCGATCTCGTCATCTGGGCCTTCGGCAACCGCTTCCCCCACGAAGTCTGCCTCTACCCCGACGAAGGCGTCGCCTTCGTCGAAGGCCTCGGCGCCGAAATCCCCCTCGCCACCGCCGCCCCCAGCGACTGGACCGAAGAGAAACGGAAACGCTGATGCAAGCCAAAAACATCCTCTTCATCATGTGCGACCAGCTCCGCTGGGACTACCTCGGCCATGCCGGCCACAAAACCATCAAAACCCCCAACATCGACGCCCTGGCCGCAAGAGGCGTCCGCTTCACCCGCGCCTACGTCCAATCCCCGGTCTGCGGCCCCTCCCGCATGTCCTTCTACACCGGCCGCTACATGCGCAGCCACGGCGCCAACTGGAACCGCTACCCGCTCCGAACCGGCGAACCCACCATCGGCACCCACCTCGCCAAAGCCGGCATCCGCACCGTCCTCGTCGGCAAGACCCACATGCAGGCCGACGCCGAAACCATGGCCCGCCTCGGCATCGACCCCGCCTCCGACATCGGCATCCGCGAATCCGAATGCGGCTTCGAGCCCTACGAACGCGATGACGGCCTCCACCCCGATCCCGCCCCCCGCCCCCGCTACGACCGATACCTGCACGAAAAAGGCTACTCCGGCCCCAACCCCTGGGAACGCTGGGCCAACTCCGGCCTCTCCCCCGACGGCACCATCCAGAACGGCTGGCTCCTCGCCCACGCCGACAAACCAGCCCGCGTCGCCGAACCCGATTCCGAAACCCCCTACATGACCCGCCGCGCCATGGACTTCATCACCGAAGCCCAATCAGATGGCCGCCCCTGGTGTCTCCACCTCTCCTACATCAAGCCCCACTGGCCCTACATCGCCCCCGCCCCCTACCACGCCATGTACTCCCCCGCCGATGTCCTGCCCCCCAACCGCGACGCAGCCGAACGTGCCGCCCCCCACCCCGTCTACGCCGCCTTCATGAACCACCGCGTCGGCCGCGCCTTCGCCGACGACACCGTCCGCACCGCCGTCATCCCCGCCTACATGGGCCTCATCACCCAGATCGACGACCAGCTCGGCCTCCTCTTCGCCTTCCTCGACGCCCAGAACCTCACCCGATCCACCATGATCGTCTTCACCTCCGACCATGGCGACTACCTCGGCGACCACTGGCTCGGCGAAAAAGACCTCTTCCACGACTGCTCCGCCAAAATCCCCCTCATCATCGTCGACCCCTCCCCCACCGCCGACGCCACCCGCGGCTCCATTTGCGACGCCCTCGTCGAAGCCATCGACCTCGCCCCCACCTTCCTCGATTTCTACCAGGCCCCCATCCCCGCCAACATCCTCGAAGGCCGCTCCCTCCTCCCCTGGCTCCACAACACGCCCCCCACCAACTGGCGCACCCACGTCTTCAGCGAATACGACTACGCCATGCAGCCCGCGCGGCGCACCCTCAACCAACCGCTGCACGACTGCCACCTCTTCATGGTCTTCGACGGCCGCTGGAAATACATCCACGCCACCGGCTACCGCCCCATGCTCTACGACCTCGCCGCCGACCCCGACGAACGCCACGACCTCGGCGCCGACCCCCGCCACAGCCCCGAACGCACCCGCCTCGCCACCGCGCTGACCAACTGGGCGCTCCAGGAACACACCCGCCTCACCATGCCCGACACCCGCATCGAAGCCTACGCAAACGGCGCCCAACTCAAAGCCGGCATCCTCATCGGCTTCAAAGACGAAACCGACCTCGCCCAAGCCCAATCCGCCCTCGCCGCCGGCCGCCCCCCCGCCGACTAGATCAGCAAGCAAGCGCGTTCCTTTTTTGAAAAAAAGAACCAAAAAACTTTCATCCATTCAGCCCCTTATCCCCCCAACCGCATCCTCCGGAACATTCCGACTTCGTAGGATGGGTAAGCGAAGCGCCACCCATCGCCTCATTCCCCCCCAAGAAACCGTCGCGTGGGAAAGCGAAGCATGTCCCACAACCTCCCCCCTTCCTTCTCCATGACCCCCGTGAACCACCGTGCCCTCCGCGTCCCCTTCAAATTTCTCCCCACCACGCCCCCC
>CAIYSR010000020.1 GCA_903928895.1 uncultured Rhodospirillales bacterium
GGCAGACCGAACATTGTGCTGATCCTCGTCGACGACATGGGTTTCGCCGATCTCGGCATCATGGGCTCGGAAATCCGCACGCCCCATATCGACGCCATGGCGCGGCGCGGGGCGCTGCTGTCGGCGATGTACAACTGCGCCCGCTGCTGCCCCACCCGGGCGTCGTTGTTGACCGGGCTGTACCCGCATCGCGCCGGGATCGGGCATATGGGCGCCAATCTCGGCACGCCCGCCTACCAAGGGTTCCTGCGCAACGACGCCGCGACCATCGCCGAACTGCTGCGCCCCGCGGGGTATCGGACCTTCATGGCTGGGAAATGGCATGTCGGCGGGGATTTCTGGGCCCGCCTGGTCGATAGCTGGCGGGTCGGCGACGTCGAACACCCGACCCCGCGGCAGCGCGGCTTCGATCGCTTCTACGGCATCATCGACGGCGTGACCCATTTCTTCTCCCCCCATTTCATCATGGAGGATGACCGCAAGATCGAGGTCTCGCCGACCGATTTCTATTTCACCGACGCCATCACCGACAAGGCGATCGCCATGATCGAGGAAGGCGCGGCCTCCCCGGATCCGTTCTTCCTGTATCTGGCCCATGCGGCTCCGCATTGGCCGCTGCACGCGCACGAGGCCGACATCGCCAAATACGACGGGGTGTATCGCCGCGGCTGGGATGCGGTGCGCACCGCCCGGCACGAGGACATGCGGGCGCTCAACGTGCTGCGTCACGACTGGCCGATTTCGCCGCGCGACGCGCAGGCGCCGGCCTGGGGCGATGTCAAGGCGCAGGACTGGGAGGCGAGCCGCATGGCAGTCTATGCGGCGATGATCGACCGGCTGGATCAGTCGATCGGCCGCGTGCTGCACACCCTGCGGCGCCTCGGGCAGGAGGACAACACGTTGATCCTGTTCCTGTCCGACAATGGCGGCTGCGCCGAGTTCATGGCCGAGGACGGCTGGGCCAAGTTCATGCCGGATGTGCACAATGACGGCCGCAAGATCGCCATGGGCAACCGCCCCGGACTGCGCCCGGGCGGGCCGTTGACCTATATGAGCTACGATCTGCCATGGGCGAACGTGTCGAACGCGCCGTTCCGGCTGTTCAAGCACTGGGTGCATGAAGGCGGTATCTCGACCCCGCTGATCGCGCAATGGCCGGCGCGCTTCGGCGGACACGCCCCGGCGCACGCCGCCTGCCATGTGGTGGATATCCTGCCGACCATCCTGGAGGCCGCCTCGGTCCGCTATCCCGATGAACTCGGCGGCCAGGCGATCCAGCGGCTGGACGGCGAAAGCCTGCTGCCGCTGCTATCGGGCCGCGACTGGACGCGCACGCAGCCGATCTTCTGGGAGCATGAAGGCAATGCCGCGGTGCGGGTGGGCGACTGGAAGCTGGTGCGCAAGTTCAATCAGGATTGGGAACTCTACAACATGGAGCGCGACCGCACGGAGTTGAACGACCTGGCGCAGCGCGAGAAGGGGCGGGTGGCGCAGCTCGGACGCGACTACGAGGGCTGGGCGCAGGCGGCGGGGGTGGTGGACTGGAACCTGCAATTGCCGAAGCTGCTGGCGCTTTGGCAGATGGACGATGCGCACGGGTAACCCGCGGGCGCGATCTCTCGCCACCGCCGCGTTCGCTTCGGCGGGCCTGAAGCTGCGCCTCGTTCAGGTCGGCGGCACCGCCGGGGGCGGCCACGCGCGATAGGCGCCGTCGCACAGGATCGGGACGCAATGGCTGGACTGCAGCGCCACGGCGAGATCGACATCGGCGGGGAAGCCGCGCGCGACCAGTTCGCGCCCCGAGACCGAATCGGCGATCAGCTGCGCCAGGTCCGCCCCGGCGGTGCGGAAGGCGTCGCGTGCCACGCGCGCCTCGGCGGTGCAGGGCAGCGCCAGATGATGGACGATGGCGCCGGCGCCCAACAGGTCCTCGATGGCGGGGCGCAGGCTGGCGTCGGGCCATCCTTCGCCGGCCGGGATCACGCCGATCGCGCCGCCGCCGGCCAGGGCGCGGGCGGCGGCGGCCACGGCGGCGGCATTGCGCAGGCACCCGGCGATGACCGTCCGCTCCCCGCCGGCCAGCGACAGACGGGCGCCGTTGGGCGAGGGCAGCAGGAGTTTCGTCCCCGCCGGGATCGTGATCAGACTG
The DNA here is from genome assembly GCA_903928895.1 of uncultured Rhodospirillales bacterium. Taxonomy (GTDB): domain Bacteria; phylum Pseudomonadota; class Alphaproteobacteria; order Acetobacterales; family Acetobacteraceae; genus CAIYPH01. Next base: position 2,150 of record CAIYSR010000020.1, read on the forward strand.
GCCGGCGAGAGGCTGAACGCCCCGCCGCCGGCCGCGCGTGGTTGCGCCAGCACGGCGCCGGCTTCGGCCGCGGCGGCGCCGGCGGCCTGCTTGTCGCCGGAGGGGAACGGGATGATCGCCGCGCCGCGCGATACCGCCACGTCCACCGCGGTCGAGAACGACAGCACATCGACGATGACGAGCACCGCGACCTGCGCGCGAAGGGACGCGATGCCGGCCATTCCCCACTCGACCACGACCGTCGCTTCGCCGCTCCGCCCGATGCCCTGCTGCATCCGCTCACCTCGCAAGGGTTGGTCTCACGGCGCCCGCGCGACCGCGACCGCGACTTCGTTGCGGCGCAGGAAGGGCAGCGCAAAGGGCGGGTCGTAACCGAGCAGATAGGGGGTGCCGGAAGGCTGCCAGCGCGACGGGCGCAGGGTGGCGAGCAATTCCGCCTGTTCCGCCGCGTGATCGCGCGCCGATCCGGAGAAGCGCAGGGTGGCGATGGTTTCGCCGGGCACCGTGACCAGCCGGACCCGCGGATCGGTCGGCTGCGGTGCGGTCTCGGCGCGCACGGCGGCGGGGAGATAGAAGCGCATGGCGAAGGCGGCGCCGGTGTCGGTCACCTGAACCGGTGCGGTCATGGCGAGTTTCGTGCCGTCGCGGGTTTCCACCGGGACGGTCATGGCGAGCTTGCCGCTGCCGCCGGGGCCGGTGTTGGCGCCCGCGATATAGGCGAACAGCAGGCGGAAGGCGTCGTCCCGCCCCGCCGGGGCGGCGCCGGCGCCATCGACCTCGGCGGCCAGGCGCGGCGCGTAGCTGCGGATTTCGACGCGATCGCCGAGCCGGGCGAGAATGTCGTAGCGCGGTTCCTCATAGAGGCGGATGCCGAAGATGCCGATCAGGCTCTCGCCGGCCAGCGTGGCGTAATAGGCAAGGTTGGACCACATGATGACGCCTCTCGATGGCAGCGCGTTGGGCGCGGACGGCGCCGCGGAGGGGCGTTGCGCGCGCCATCCGTGGGCGAGGATGTGGGCCGCGCCGTGGCGGCTTGCAAGCCTGGCGCGGCGTCGTGCCTATCAGCTTTATTTACACGTCCGGCGCAACCGTTCCGCAGCCGGATGGCAACTTGTTGATGTTGCTGATCTTCGGCGTTTGGCCCGGATATTGCGCTGCTGGAAGGATGGTTCCAGCCGCGAGTGCTACGATGCGGGTTCGGTTTTGGCAGCGCCGCCGCGGCGCGCGGCGCGGGAGCGTGCGGCCGGCCACCACCGTTGCGCTGGCCTTCGCCGCCGGCCTCGGCATGGCCGCGGTGCCGGCGGCGGCCGACATCCTCTACGTCACCGATTTCACCGCCAACAATGTCTATCAGGTCGATGCCTCGGTGGCCGGCGGATCGCTGGTGAATTTCATTCCCTCGTTCAGCTCGCCGATCGCGATCGCGATCGCGGCCTCGGCCGGCCATATCGTCGTGGACGGGATCGGCGGCGCACCCAAGATCTACAACACCAGCGGCACCCTGGTCGGCCAGTTCAGCCAGGCGGTCTCGATCGCGTTCGGCATGACCACCGATGCCGGCGGCAACTACCTCGTCGCGGACAGCTCGGGCTACCTCAGCACGCCGCAGGGCCTCGCGGTGGGGCCGGACGGGACGGCGTATGTGTCGAGCCGGGGCTACGGCAATGTCACCAAGTACAGCAACGCCGGCGTCTATGAGGGGGTATTCGTCGCGAATGTCACCGACGCCTACGGACTCGTGGTCAACGCGACGGGCACTGTGTTCCTGGCCAGCAGCGCGGCGGCAACAAGATCCTGGCATATGACAGTGCCGGCACCGTGCTGAACACCATCAACCTTCCGGCCAACAGCACGCCGGTCTTCCTCGCCGAGTTCCCGACGACCTCCGTGCCGGAACCCGCCTCGAGCGCGCTGCTCGCCTTCGCGCTGGCCGCGGTGGGCGCGGCGCGGCGGTGGCGGTCCTCTCGCCGCTAGAGCGTAATCGTTTGAGACTGACCGGTCAGAAAACGTGAATCACGCTATAAAACAAGGAATTAGAGAGATATCGGAACGCCTATCAGTTTCGATATCTCTCTAAGTCGAGATCCGGGGTGCGCGCGGCTGCATCGCCGCCGCCACGGCGCTGCGGTGGATGAAGGAGAATTCGCGGCCCCACGGCGAGACGTCGAAAATCAGGTAGCCGAGGGCGCGCAGGGCGGCGACGGCGGCGGTGGTTTCGGACAGCGGGATGTCGTCGCGGCCGTGGTGGAACTCGATGAGCAGTTGCGCCGGCCGCAGGCTGCCGGTGCAGAAATCGGCGAGCACGGCATATTCGGAGCCCTCGACATCCATCTTGATGAGGTCGATCTCGCTCAGCCCGTGTTCGGCGGCCAGCGTGGCGATGCGTTTGACTGCGCAGTCCACCTGCGCAGCGGAGGCGCGGCGGATGGAGTAGTCGTCCCACTCCGGCAGCGTCGGCAGGGAAAAGCGCTGCACCCCGTCATACTCGGCCACGCCGCAGGGGAAGGCGGTGAAGGCCGCGGGCAGGCCGGTCTGCCGCGCCAACCAGGCGAGGCTCTTGGGGGTGGGGTCGAAGGCGTAGACGCGGGCCTGGTAGCGGCGGATCAGTTCGAGGTCGAAGGAGATGTCGTCGCCGATGCCGAACGACAGCACGACCGGCGGGCGGTCGTGCGGCAGCGCGCCGGGGGCGATGAACCAGCCGCCATAGGCGGTGCCGAGGCGCAGCTTGGGCAGCGCCACTTCGGCAAACAACAGGTGATCGCGCCCGAGTGCGGCTTTCACCAGGCGTTTGCCGAGGTTCTTCGCGTTGACGAGCGGGGAGTCTGAATACACGCAGTGACCCTTCGGGATGGCGGCGGCCACTGTCGAACCGGCGGCGCAGGGGACCAACGCCGGGGGCGGGCGAGGGTTTCATGCCGACCGCCGCAAGCGTCGATCCCTGGGAACGGGTCAACGGCGGCAGGTATGCGTTTGCTTTGGTGTCGCCGGGGATACGGGGTCAACGGGGCTAGCGCTGGTCCTGCATCCGCCCCAGTACGGTGGTCACGGCGCGTTTGAGCTTTCCGGCGGCGCCGGTGACGGCGTCTTCCAGGGTGGCGGCTTCATCGCTGACGACGGTGGGCTGGCGGCCCTCGACGCGGGCTTCCATGGTGCAGTGCTTGTCCTGCGGGCCGCCCTTGCCGCCGTTGGTGTCGCTGAGGTGGACCTCCACGCGGGTCACATGGGTGCTGACGTGGTTCAAGGCATGCGCCACCACGCTTTGCACATGCGCGGCAAGGGCCTCGGTGCCGCGGATGTGGTTGTCGGTGCTGAATTCGATGTGCATGGCTGGCCTCGTCTCGTCAGGCCCGGATCATCCCGGGTGCGCGGTATATGGTTATTCGGGGGGCCGGGCAGCAGGGGGGCAGGGGGATCGGGCGGTCCGGGATGTACGCAGGCGGGGGGCCGGGTGATATGTGTCGGTTCGCTCTTGAATGCACCTTCTGGCTTGATGTTCTGTTTATGTTCTTTTAAGGTTCGGGGATGAGCGATGTCCCGTTGTTGCCGTTTTTTGATCTGCCCAGGACTGATCTGGAGGCGCTTTCCGAGGAGGAGGCGTTGGCGGTTTTGCGGGTGGCGTTGCAAGGGGGGGGCGGACGGTTGACGCGGGTGGCGGAGTGTCATCTGGCCGGGGTGGTGGCGGCGGCGGTGTTGGATGGGTTGGCGGTCTCTGGGGTGGTGGTGGCGCGGCGGGTGGAGCGGGGGTGAGGGGGCGGTTGCTTCGGATCGCCGCTTTCAGCGCCGTCCCCCGTGGCTTGCGCCCAGGCCTAGATGATCGCCTTGATCGCGCCCACCAGCGCGCCGAGCCAGAGCACCGCGAAGATCGCCGCCTGGGCGCCGAACCAGGGTCCGCGTCGTTCGGCCGCGGCGGCGTAGGACAGCACATAGCCCAGCCGTGCCAGCGCCCAGATCGCGCCCAGCGCGCCCGCCCAGCGATCACTCAGGGTCAGCGCGAACAGCCACAGGGCGGGCAGGAACAGCGGCATCCATTCCAGCATGTTCTGCTGCGCCCGGAAGGCGCGCTCGAACCCGGGATCGCCCGTCACCGCGGGGGCCTTTACGCCGTATTTCCCGCGGGCGCGCCCGACCATCAGGGCCGAGGCGAAATACACCGCCAGCGCCAGCAACGTCGCCAGTGCTGCCCATCCGTACTGTGACATCATGGCCCCTCCGTTTTGCCCCGGGGATCGGGGCGTGCCTGTCGGACCCGACCGTGCCACGCCACGCGTCGGAAGCAAGCGCTTCTTTTTGAAAAAAGAAGCAAAAACTTTCTGTCCATGGCTTCGCTCTCTCCCGGGAGGGGGCGAAGCCAATGGGTGAACGTTTTTTGCTTCGCAGGCCTGGGGGCAGGGGGCCCGTTCGAACGTCGTGTTCGGACGGCCTGGATCGCCGCGCTTCGCTCGAGATGACTGGGTGGGAGGGGATTCGGTGGGTGTCCAGCGGGCATGGGTGAAAGTTTTTTGGTTCTTTTTTTCAAAAAAGAACGCGCTTGCTTCCCCTAGAGCTGCGTGATGCTGAACCGCATGGTGCCGCGGCGCTGCGCGCCGGGGGGGATGACGAAGACGCCGGGCGGAATCGGCCCGTCCATGCGGTTCAGCCCGTCGGTGATGTTGGTAACGGGTTCGATGGCGAGGAAGTCGCGGCCTTCGGGGATGTAGACGATGAGGTTGGCGAAGATCGGGTCGGCGGTGATGTCGAGTGCGAAGCCGCGGTCGGGGTAGGCGATGCGGGCGCGGCCGTTCCAGCCGGTGAAGCAGTTGTCGATGGAATCGGGGCCGACGGGGCGGGCGGTGGAGTGGTCGCGTTCGGGGGGGACGGGGGTGTGATCGATCGGCAGCATGTCGGGGGCGTTGCGTTGCAGGCCGGTGGCGGTGAATTGCAGGGTGGTTTCGGGGGTGCGGGGGAAGAAGGGGTGCTGGCCGAAGGCGAGGGGGGCGAGGCCGGTGTGGGTGTTGGTGACGACGCATTTGATGGACAGCGCGTCTTCCTCGAGGCGGAAGATCTGTTCGGCGCGGAAGGCGAAGGGCCAGAGCTCGCCGCCGGGGTAGTCGAGCGTGAGGGTGACGAGGCCGTCGGCTTCGTGGGCGGTCCAGGGGAGGCGCCAGCCGGCGCCGTGGATGGCCCAGCCGTTCATGAGGTCGGGGAGTTCGTAGGTCTGGCGTTCGAAGGTGAAGCGGCGGCCCGCGACGCGGTTGGAGTAGGGGAAGAGGGGGTAGGAGGCGAGGTCGCGCGGGGTTTCGGCTTGCAGCGCGTTGGGGAGAGGGAGGCGGAAGATGGGTTCGGGGCCGCGGGTCCAGGAGACGACGGCGCCGCCGAAGCCGGGGGCGAGGACGAGTTGGGATTCGCCGGCGACGACGGTGACGAGGTCGTGGCGGTTGGGGGCGTTCATACCGAGCGTGCTCATCCTTTGACGGCTCCTTGTGCGAGACCGCGTACCATGGAGCGTTGGACGATGGCGAACAAGGCCAGGACGGGGAGAATGGAGAGGATGCCGCCGGCGGTGAGCGCGCCCCAGGGGAGCTGGAATTCGCCGACCATGAGCTGCAGGCCGACCGGCCAGGTGCGCGAGCCCGACGAGGTGGTGAGCATGAGGGCGAAGAGATATTCGTTCCAGGCGGCGATGCCGATGAACACGGCGCAGGCCCACAGCCCGCCCTGGACGAGGGGCAGCACGATGCGGACCATGGCGCCGAAGCGGGTGCAGCCGTCGATGCGGGCGGCTTCCTCGAGTTCCATCGGGATGGCGTCGAAGAAGCCTTTCATCATCCAGATGAAGATGGGCAGGAGGAAGGCGGTGTAGGCCAGGGCCAGGCCGATGCGGGTGTCGAGCAGGCCCGCCTGTCGCATGATGATGAAGAGGGGGATGATCATCAGCACGACGGGGAACATGCGCAGGATGAGGAAGAAGAGGAGGACGTTCTGGCGGCCGCGGAACTGCATGCGGGACAGGCTGTAGGCGGCCATGGTGCCGGCGACCATGCAGATGGCGACCGTGAAGAAGGTGGTGACGGCGGAGTTCCACATCAGATCCGGCAGGTTGGATTGGGTCCAGATCGCGATGTAGTTGGTCAGCGTGGCGGGGTTGGGGATGAGGTCGAGGTGGTGGACCAGCACGTCGCGTTCGGATTTGAGCGAGATGTTGAGCGCCCAGAGGACGGGGAAGGCGGCGAAGAAGGTGAAGGTCGTGGCGATGAGATAGATGGTCGCGCGTTCGAGGAGGCTGCGGCGCATCTCAGTCGGCCCTGAGCGCGTTGGAATAGCGCACGTAGAGCCAGGAGCAGGTCATCAGGATGACGAACATCACCACGGAGAGGGCGCCGGCGTAGCCGAAGTTGAATTCGCGGTAGGCCTTCTGGAAGGCGTAGAGCGAGAGGACCTGGGTGGAGCGGCCGGGGCCGCCGCCGGTGAGGATGAGGAGGAGTTCCGGCGAGTTCATCAGGCTGATGGAGCGCAGTACCACGGTGGCGACGATGATGATGCGCAGGCCCGGCAGCTGGATGTGGATGAAGCGGCGCCAGAAGCCGGCGCCGTCGACGGAGGCGGCTTCGTAGAGTTCGTGCGGGATGCCTTTGAGGCCGGCCAGCAGGAGGAGGCCGAAGAAGGGGAAGCCGTGCCAGGTTTCGACCATGATCGCGGCCGGCAGCGCCCAGTTGGGGTCGGCGAACCAGGCCTTGTAGCCCTCGATGACGCCGAGGCCTTGCAGGGCGGCGTTGATGATGCCGAGGCGGCTGTCGAGCATGAGGGCCCACAGGTTGCCCGCCACCACCAGCGGCAGGAACCAGGGCAGCAGGATGATCACGGACATGAAGCGGAAGCCGGGCAGTTCGTAATCCAGGGCGACGGCGATGATCATGCCGAAGGCGAGTTCGAGGATGACGGTGCCGACGACCCAGACCAGGGTGTTCTGGGCGGCGATCCAGAAGATCGGGTCATCCCACAAGGCGAGATAGTGGCGCAGGCCGACATAGCCCTGGCCGAGGTCCATGCGGTTCAGCCGCATCTGGCGGAAGGAGAGGTCGATCCCGGAGAGCGTGGGGTAGATGATGACGGCGAAGACCAGGGCCAAGGCCGGCAGCAGCAGCAGCCAGGGGAAGGCCTTGGTGTCGGAGATGGCGTGGCGCATTCAGACGATCGCCAAAGCGGTCTTTTCGATCCAGGCCCAATCCGGCGCGAAGCCGAGGCCAGGGGCGTCGGGGATGGTGAAGAAACCGCCCTCGATCTTCAGCCCGTGCGAGCCGTGACGCAGATTGGCGATCTGCTGCGACGAGATCACGAGTTCCTCGTAGTAGTCGTTGTTGGGGATCGCCGCGCAGAGCTGGGCCTGGGACATGCCCATGCCATGAACCTGCGCCTTCATGCCGTGGCATTCGGCGAGATGGGCGATTTTCAGCGCCCCGGTCATGCCGCCCTTCATGGTGGGATTGGTGCGCATCATGTCGAGCGCGCCGGCCTGGATCCACGAGGCGGCGTTCCAATGGGCGCCGTCGGAGGTCTCGGCGGCCAGCACCGGGATATCGAGCGCGTCGCAGAGTTTGCGGTAGGAGCCGAGTTCGAATTCGCGCATCGGCTCCTCGTACCAGTAGAAGCCTGCCTCTTCGAGGCGGCGGCCGAACCAAAGCGAGGTGACGTAGTCCCAGCCGGCGGAGCCATCGAACATCAGGACGGCGTCGGGGCCGGTCCATTTGCGCAGGTTGCGGCAGAGTTTGGCGTCCTCCTTGGCGTCGCCCCAGGCGTGGAGTTTGAAGGCGGTGAAGCCTTGGTCGATGCATTCCTTAATGTGGCGTTCGTATTCGTCCATGGTGTCCCATGTGACGGTGGAGGCGTAGACCGGGACCCGGGGGCTGTAGCCGCCGAGCATCTGGTAGAGCGGCATGTTGGCTTTGCGGGATTTGAGGTCCCAGATCGCGAGATCGACCAGGCCGAGGGCGTGGAGTTGCATTTCCTCCAGCCGGTCGAGTTCCCAGATGCGGTGCCACAGGAATTCGCTCATCAGCGGGTCGAGGCCGATGAGTTCCTTGAGGCGGCGTTCGATGAGGGAGCACACGGCTTCGCCGCGGCCGGTTTTGACGCAGCCGATGAGGCCTTCGTCGGTGTCGATGCGCAGGATGGCGGATTTCGGGGTTTTCCCTTTGGGCGTGCCGTCGCCGGACCCGGGGAGGCCGGCACGCCAGCGGAAGGTGTCGCCGACCCAGGGGTCCTCGACCAGATAGCCCTTGATATCCGTGATGATCATGGCGTCGTTCCCCGGGAGCTTATGGGTAAAAGTTTTTTTGTTTCTTTTTTTTCAAAAAAAGAAAGTGCTTCTTTTTTGGAAAAAAGAAGCAAAAAACTTTCACCCATTTTTCTTCAGTTCAGCGCGGCATCGAGGCCCTTGAGCATGGCGTCGGTGGCTTTTTCGGCGGTGGACTGGCCGACCAGGATCTTCTGGAACTCGGGCAGCACCACGTTTTGCGACCAGCCGGCCATGCCGACGAAGGCGGGCGGCAGCGTGCCGAAGCCGATGGTTTCGGCGGCGGCCTGGTAGAGCGGGTTGCCGGTGATGCGCGCGTCCTTGGCGATGATGGTCGACGCCGGGAAGTAGCCGGTCTCCTCGAGGAAGGCGATCGAGGGATCGGTTTCGCCCCAGAAGCTGATCCAGTCCCAGGCGGCGTCGATGTTGTCGGATTTCATGATGCCGTTGAAGAGATAGGCGAGGCGGGCAACGCGGGCGGCGGGGCCGGCGGGCTTGGCGGCGGTGCCGAACTGGCCGGGCTTGAAGAAGCGCACCATTTCGGTGAGCGAGCCGGTGTGATGCCAGGTCATCGCGGTCTGGCCGGTCTTGAAGCCCTCCATGATCTGACGGAACCCGTCATTGGCGGCGCTGGGCGGGGTGACCTTGTGGACGGTGCTGAGCTCCGAATACCATTTGACGGCGGCCAGCACCTTGGCCTTGTCCATCGCGTTCTTGCCGTCGACGACGAATTTGGAGCCGAAGGCTTCCATCAGGTCGATCAGGTAGGCCGCCCCGCCAGGGCCGCCGCGCAGGCCGAAGCCGTAGCGGTTTTTGGCAGGGTCGGTCAGTTTCTTGGCGATGGTGACGAACTCGTCGAGCGACTTGGGCGGGCCGGCGATGCCGGCTTCCTCGAACCAGTCCTTCCGGTAGTAGGTCCAGTCGACGAAGGTGAAGGCCGGCACGCCGTAGATCTTGCCGTTGAGCGTGCTGCCGGCCCAGCGGTCGGCGGGGTAGTTGGCCTTGTTGGACCAGGCGTTGACCCGGCTGGTGAGGTCCACCAGCCCGTTCATGGCGAGCATGTCGGGCAACCGCTCGGCGGCGACCATGGAGACATCCGGGCGGGTGTTGGCGACCACGGCGGCGGTGAATTTCGCCATGTATTCGGGGTTCGGGATGTTCTCCTGCTGCAGCGCGACGGCGGGGAACTTCTTGGCGAACAGCTCCATGACGCGCTTGAGCCCGGCGAATTCCTCCTGGCTGGTGAAATGGTGCCAGTAGACCACCTTGCCGGAACTGGCGGCCTGGGCGTCGGGCAGGCCGAGGCTGGCGGCGGCAAGTGTGCCGAGCAACGTGCGGCGCTTGAGTTCGGTCATCGGTGGCGTCTCCCCGTTTGTTATGTGGTATGATTATTTCGTGAGTGTGATGGGTGCGGGCGGCGGGCCGGCCGGGTGCAGGCCCTCGGCGACGGTGGCGACGGCGTGGTGGCGCCGTGCCTCCTCGGACAGCGCGACGCCGTGGCCGGGTGTGTCCGGCGCGATGGCGTAGCCGTGCTCGAAGACGATGGGGGTGTCGGTGAGGTGCTTGTAGTTCTGGAAGGAGTATTCGATCCACTCGGCCTCGGGCAAGGCGGCGGCGATGTGGACGCCGACTTCGAGGAAGGTGTTGCCGAGCGTGATGCGCACGCCATATTCGGCGGCGAGCCAGGCGGCGCGCATGACGTCGGACATCTTGCCGTGGACGTTCATGAAATCGACCGCGCGAGCCTCGATCAGGCGGCGCTTGCCGGACAGGTCGAGATATTCGCCGGTGTTGATATGGGTGAAGGGCAGGGCCTCGGAGACCTGGCGCAGGCCCTCGAAATCGTCGCGCAGGCAGGGGTCCTCGATCCACAGGATGTCGTGGCCGGCGTCCTTGTAGGTGTGCAGCGCGCGGATCGCCTGCTTGGGCGTCCAGGCCTCGTTGGCATCCACCATGATGATCGGGTCGGGGCCGACGGCCTCCTTGAGCAGGCGCAGGCGCTTGAGGTCCCAGGCGAGATCGGGGTGGCCGATCTTGATCTTGAAGGCCTCGAACCCCATCGCCTTGGCCTCGGCGAAGAATTCGACGTACTGCGCGTCGGACAAATGATAGTCGAGGCCCGAGGCGTAGGCGCGCACGCGCGGGTTGGTGCCGCCGAGAAAGCGATACAGCGGCAGCCCGGCCTGCTGGGCGGCGAGGTCCCACAACGCCTGGTCGATCGCCTCGCCGAGACCGTGGGAGGTGGCGCGCTGGTTGCCGCCGCGGGGGCGCGAGATGCGGTGGATCAGGGAGACCGGGTGCTGGCCCTGGAGCCCGCCGAACGCCTCGGTGCGGAAGCAGCGTTCGAGCTCGGCCAGGTCGGGCAGGGGGTAGAACAGGTTGAGCAGCCAGCCGGTGCCGGTGCGCCCGGAGGCGTCGTGCAGTTCGAGCACCGCGACGTTGCAGACGTCGAAGCCGACCTGGCTGTCGCCGATCACCCGGTCGCGGCGGAAGGCGAAGCGGGTGATGGTGAAGTCGCGGATCGTCGTCATTGCGGCCGGTTCTCCCCTTTGCAGCTATTATAACAGCAGGAATTTCCTGGCGTCACGTCCCCATAAATCGTGCGCCGGCGCGGTTTATGGCTGGCGGCCGAAGGACGCAAGGACGGCGTTATCACCTGACGGCTGGTTGTTCAGCCGCGAGCAGTGATGGGTTCCAAGGGCCTCACGGCCCTTGGCCGGCGGAGCCTTCCTTGCCCTGAATCACTCCGCCGGAAGCGGCACGAAGCGCCGTGTGCTGGAGCCGCCGAAATACATCCCCGAGGCCGCCTCCGGCGTGGCGGCGATCTCCCAGTCGCTGGTTTTCTCCACCACCGGGGCGCCGGCGCGCAGGATGCGGAAGTGCGGGCGCCCGGCGGCGGCGGGCGCGCGCAGGGCGGTCAGTCCGGCCGGCGCGGCCTGGGCCACGCGGCGCCCGGCGATCTCGATCTCGATTTCCGCCGGCGCGGTCAGCATCGCCAGCATCTCGATGTCGTTCGCCAGCGGCGTCTCGCCCAGCCGGCGGAAGGGCAGGTCGCCCGGTTGCGGCGGGGCGTCGGGGCTGAAAATCTGGGTGCGGTGGCTGTAGTAGATGGCGTCGCGGGTGATGCGGGGCGGCGTCCCGGTCTTGAACCAGGCGATGTAGTAGGCCGCGAGGTCGTAGAACAGGAACTGGGTGCCGCTGGAGGGGGCGAGTTCGGTGCCCTCGGAATAGTCGTTCCAGGTGATGACATGGGCATAGCGGGCATGGCCCTGGATCGCCTCCATCCAGGAGGCGCGGAACATCTCGGTGTTGCGGGCCTCCCAGAAGATCTGCGCGTTGGGGCGGAAATCCTGCGGCGTGACCGGCTGCATCCAGTCTGGCGCGGTGGCCTTGATCCGCGCCAGGGCGGCGCGCCAGCCCGGATTGGCCATCGAGAATGTGTCGCGCTGGCCCCAGAAGCTCATGGCCTGGCTGAGCGGACCGAACCCCTCCGCGAAGCGGCCGGGATCGAGCAGCACCGGGATGAAGTCAAGCCGCGCGCCGTCCGCTTTCAGCCGCGCCAGTACGTCGGCCCAGTAGGAAACCGGCTCGTTGTTGGGCGCGAAGGGGGCGACCAGGCCGTGGCCCTCCGCGGTGCGCAGGGCGGCGGGGCAGGTCTCGTAGGTGGCGATGGTGCGGACCATGGTTTCGGCCGGGATGTCGCGCAGCACGGCGGCATCGGGCTCGCCGAAGACATGGAAGCCGGGCACGAGATGGGCGGCGGCCTGGCAGACGCCGAGCGAGATGTTGAAGGTGTGGCCGCTGCCGGGCTCCTGCAGGCCGACCCCGAAGGCGTCGAGCCCGATGGCGCGTGCGCGCAGCACATCGACGGCCTCGGCGGTCTCGCGCCAGTACGGGCCGGGCCAGGGGCCGGCGGGCAGCGGGCGCTCGCGGGTGAAACCCCCGGCGCTGGCGTATTTGCCGCCCTCGCCGGCGCGCTTCATGTAGTGCTGCGCCCAGTGGTCGCGGGCCGGCGGGGCGTTGTCCATCGAGGTCAGGAAGAACGGGAAATAGAGCGCGAACACCTGGCGCGGGGCGGCCGCCAGGGCCGCGGCCGAAGGGCGTTCGAACGGCAGCGCGGCGTCGGTGCCGTCGGCCTGCTGCACCGCGGCGGCGAGCCGGCCGATCTCGGCCCAGTCTGCGTCGGCCGGCGGCGGCGTGGCCGGGGCAGCGATCGCGGCATGGCAGAGCAGGAGGGCGAGGCATGCAGTGGACGCTATCCGGCTCCGCCCCTTCATGGCGCCGGGACCGGGCGGAGGGTGGTCTGTGCCCCCGCAGCGATCGCTGCGTCGAAATAGGTAGAGACGAACGTGTCGCTGGCGCTCCAGGGGGCAGCGGGGTCGGCATAATGTGGGGCAGTCGCCGGACCGGCTGACGGCACTGATGGCGCGACGGGTGTTGGCCTCGGGGAAGTCGATGATTGGCCGGAATCGTGCCGGCACTCCCGAGGACGAGGCTGGTCCGACGTCCGGTAGAGCTCAATCAAGGCTCGGTTCCCCCAAAGGCAATCGGCAAGCTCAAGCGGTTCAAGCGGGTCGCCATGCGTTGCGCGAAAACCGACATCAGCTGCTCAGCCATCCTCTGTTTTGCTCGCGCGCTGAAGCCGGTCAAATCCGTTCTCGCGGCCTGGCGCCGCCTCATATTCCTGTTGCAGTCTCCCTCCCGCATACGAGGAAGGGGCTGCTAGCCTACCCTGATCCTCAGCAACGCCGCGTCCAGCCGCGCCATCTCCGCCTCGGCCGCAGCCAGCCGCTCTCGGTTCTCCTCCACCACGTCGTCCGGCGCGCGCGCGATGAAGTCGGCATTGCCCAGCTTCTTCGCCGTCTTCTCGGCATCGACCGCGACCTTCGCCCGCTCCTTCTGCAACCGCACCCGCTCCGCCCCGAGATCGATCAGCCCGGCCAGTGGCAGCACGATCGTCGCCTCGTCCAGCACCGCCTGGGCCGAGCCCTGCGGCACCTCCCCCTCCAGCGCCGCGAACCGGCTCGCCCGCGCCATCCGCGCGATCGCCTCGATCCAGCGCTCGCCACGCGCCAGGCTCTCCGCGCTGGCATCCTTCAGCAGCACCGGACCGGTCTGCGACGGCGGCACATTCATCTCGGCGCGCACCGTCCGCACCTCGGAAATCAGCCCCACCACCCAGTCCAGCTCCGCCCGCGCCGCCGCCGCGCCCGGCACCGCGGCCGCTTCCGGCCACGCTGTGCCGATCAGGCTGTTGCGCGCGCCATAGCCGAAGCGGTCCCACAATTCCTCCGTCACATACGGCATCGCCGGATGCAGCAGCCGCAGGATGCGCCCCAGCACATAGGCCGCCGTCCGCTTCACCTCGTCGGCCTCCGGCCCCGCGCTCGCCAGCGCCGGCTTGGCGAATTCAAGGAACCAGTCGCAGAACAGGTTCCAGGTGAACCGGTAGCAGGCCCCGGCATAGTCGTTGAACCGGTAGGCCTCCAGCGCCGCCCCCGCCTCCGCGATGGTCTCGTTCAACGCCGCCAGGATCCAGCGCGTCAGCGGCAACGTTGCCTGCTCCGGCGTGAAATCCGCATCCGGCGCGATCGCGTTCATCTCGCAGAACCGCGCCGCGTTCCACAGCTTGGTGACGAAGCTGCGATAGCTCTCCACCCGCGCCGCCCCCAGCTTCACATCCCGCCCCGGTCCGGTCAGCGCACAGATGGTGAAGCGCAGCGCATCCGCCCCGAACCGGTCGATCAGATCGAGCGGATCGATCACATTGCCCTTGGACTTGCTCATCTTCTGGCCCTTCTCGTCGCGGACCAGGCCATGGATATGGACCTCGCGGAACGGCACATCGCCCATGAAATGGATGCCCATCATCATCATCCGCGCCACCCAGAAGAAGATGATGTCGAACCCGGTCACCAGCACATCGCCCGGATAATAGCGCGCCACCTCCTTGGTCCGCTCTGGCCAGCCCAACGTCGAGAACGGCCACAGCGCCGAGGAGAACCAGGTGTCCAGCACATCCTCGTCCTGGCTCACCGCCGTCTCGGCGCCGTAGTGCACCGCGGCTGCCGCCCGCGCCGCGGCCTCGGTCTTCTCGACGAACACATGTCCGTCCGGCCCGTACCACGCTGGAATCCGGTGCCCCCACCACAATTGCCGCGAAATGCACCAGGGCTGGATGTCGCGCATCCAGGCAAAGAACGTGTTCTCCCACTGCTGCGGCACGAACTTCGTCCGCCCCTCCTCCACCGCCTTGATCGCGGGCTGCGCCAGCGCATGCGCATTGGCGTACCACTGCACCGTCAACAGCGGCTCGATCGGCACGCCGGACCGGTCGCCATGCGGCACCTGATGGGTGTGCGGCTCGATCTTCTCCAACCGCTCCAGCCGCTCCAACTCGGCGACGATCGCCTTGCGCGCCATGCCGCGGTCGAGCCCTTCGAGCCCACGCAGGAAGGCGGTCTCGGCGAGGCCGGGAATATCGACAATCGCGTCCTCGATCTCCGCGAGGATCACCTTCGCCTCCCGATCGAGGATCGACGGCATCGGCAAGTTGTGCCGCCTTCCCACCGCGAAGTCGTTGAAATCATGTGCTGGCGTGATTTTCACCGCCCCGGTGCCCTTCTCCGGATCGGAATATTCGTCGGCCACGATCGGAATGCGGCGGCCGACGATGGGCAGGATCGCGAACTTCCCCACCAGATCGGCGTAGCGCGCGTCCTCGGGATGCACCGCCACCGCGGTATCGCCCAGCATCGTCTCCGGCCGCGTCGTCGCCACCGTGATGTAGCGGCCCGCCTCGCCCTCGATGGGATAGGTGATGTACCACAGGCTGCCCCGCACCTCCTGGTTCTCGACCTCCAGGTCCGAGATCGCCGACTGGAATTTCGGGTCCCAATTCACCAGCCGCCGGTCGCGATAGATCAGCCCTTCCTTGTACAGCGTGACGAACACCTCGCGCACCGCGGAGGACAGCCCGTCATCCATGGTGAAGCGCTCGCGCGGCCAGTCCAGCGAGGCGCCGAGGCGGCGCAACTGGCGCGTGATGGTCCCGCCCGATTCGGCCTTCCATTGCCACACCCGCTCCAGGAACTTCTCACGCCCCAGCGCTTGCCGGGTGATGCCCTCCTCCGCCAGCAGCCGCTCCACCACCATCTGCGTCGCAATGCCGGCATGGTCGGTGCCGGGCTGCCACAGCGCATCCCGCCCGGTCATCCGGCGCCAGCGGATCAGCGTGTCCTGGATGGTGAAGGTCAGCGCATGCCCCATGTGCAGGCTGCCCGTCACATTCGGCGGTGGGATCATGATGGTATAGGGCACGGCATTGCTGTCCGGCGCGCAGGCGAAGGCGCCCGACCGCTCCCACCCCTCGTAGAGCGCGGTCTCGATCTCGGCGGGGGCATAGGTTTTGTTCAGCATCAAACTTCTCGCTCGGGGGTGTGCACCCGGGCGAGCCGAATGCGGAACGGACAAAGGATCAGGGGACGGCGCGGCCTACGATACGCTCGAGTTCAACGCGTACCTGCCGCTCCACCAGCGGCTGCAAATGCGTATCGAGCCACTGCTTGAGCAGCGGGCGGATTTCCTCGCGCACAATATCCTCGATCGTGGGGCCGCCGCGATGCACGGGGACATGGTCGCCCAACCTGCGCAGCAGCCCGCCCATGGTTGAGGCCACCGCCGCTTCCGTCTCCGGTGCGATCAGCGCATCGGCCGCTTGCGCCCGCGACACGCCGGGCCCCATCGCCGCAGCGACCGCCGGCGAGGCCAGCGCAGCCGGGGCGATCGCCGCCTGAACGGCCATCGCCGGTGGCGGAACGGCCGGCTTCGGCTCTGCCACCAGCATCGAGGCATCCAGTGCAAGCACATCGTCCGCCGGCGGCGGCACCGCCGCTTCCGGCGCCGGCTCATCCTCGCTCAGAATCCGCCGGATCGAGGCCAGAATGTCTTCCATCGACGGATCGCCACCCGATCCGGGCGTCCCCAGTCCCGGCGTACCCGCCGCCTGATGGGGAGGTTGCGCGCCGCTCATTGTGCCCTCAGCGTGCCGGCTGGTCGGTGGCGTAATCGCCGGTGCCGATCCAGCGATTGCGCACCGCGGCGTAATAGGCCCTCTCGTCATACAGCGGCACGTTGAGGTTCATGTCCCGCGCCGTCAGCCTGCCGATCGCGCCCGCCACCTGATGCGAGGCGGTGACCATCGAGCCGAGGCTCTGGATCAGCTGCACCCGCGAATTCAGCAGCGCCTGCTCCGCGTTCAGCACATCGAGCGTGGTGCGGCTGCCCACCAGCGCCTCGCGCTGCACGCCTTCGAGCGCGATCTCGTTGGCCTTGATCTGCTGGCGGGTGCTCTCGATGGCGGCCTTGGCGGCGCCATAGGTCGCCCACGCCGACGTCACCTGCTGCACCGCCGTGCTGCGCGCCGCTTCCAGCTTCTGCCGGGTCTGCTGCTGCGCCTGCCGCGCCTGACGGATCGCGGCGTATTCCGAACCGCCCTGGTAGATCGGCAGGCTCAGCACCGCGGTGATCTGCCCGGTATTGGTCAGCACATTCTTGGTCGTGCCGTCCTCGTTGCGGCCATACTGCGCCTGCAAGCTCAGTGTCGGCATCAGCCGGGCGTATTGGAGGTCGAAATTGTCCTTCGCCGCGGCATCATCGAACAATGCGGCGACAACACTGGGATTGTTGGAACGCGCAGCAGACTGCGCCTGCTCCAGCGTGCGTGCCGGCAGCTTCAGCGGCTGCGGCTCCACCAGCTGGCCGGGCAGCGCGCCCACCGCATCGCGGAATGTCGCGCGCGCGGTCTGCAGCGTGCCCTCGGCGGTCTGCCGCGTCGCGGTCGCGCTGGCCAGCGCCGCCTCGGCCTGGGCCACATCGGTACGAGTCAGCTCGCCCACCCGGAACCGGTCGTTGGTCGCCTGCAACTGGCGGGTCAGCACCTGCTCGTTGTTGGCATTCAGCGCCAGCACCTGCGTGGTCTGGATCACGTTGACATAGGCCGTCACCACCGCTTGCAGCGTGGTCTGCTCCTGGGTGTAGAGCCGCGCCCGCTCGGCCATCACCTGGTTCTCGGCCCGGTTGGTGCTGGCGCGGGTGGCGCCGCCACGAAACAGCGGCTGCGTCGCCGTGATGGTCTCGGTGTTGAGGCCGCGGTCCGTCATCGAACGCGTGGTGCGCGGCGGCGTCGTCACATGGGTGGAGCGTTCGTCGGTCGCGAAGCCGGCGCTCGCCCCCACCGACACCGTCGGGCGCCAGCCGGCGAGCGCGGCCGGCACGTTCTCGTCGGTCGCGCGCAGATTGGCGCGCTCGGCCAGCAGCGTCGGATTGGTCGCATAGGCCATCGCCAGCGCCTCGCCCAGCGTGCGCGGCTGGGCGCCGACGGTCGTGGTCCCGGCCGTCGTCCCAGTCGAGGTCGCAGCCGTCTTGGCCGCCGCCGGCGCCGTCTGGGCGGAGACCTGCGGCACCAGCGCCGGGCCCGACAGCACCAGCGCCGTCAGCAAGCACCGCGCATACCGGCGACCGATGATCCGACCCTGCATGTCAACAAACCCCGTCATGTCACGAATTCCATGGGCACAGATGTGCCATAGCTTGCTGCACTGCGCCATAACTCTGTGTGCAGTACGTCATGCCAGTGTCCTGCCGCCAAAATATCCTGCCCCGAAGTCCGGGATCCCCGCCGGCTCAGAACACGAACCCGGCGACGCGACGGAACCCCGGCAGCTTCGGCGTGGCACAGTCGAAGCGTGGCAGCAGCGCCAGCCGTCCGCCCGACAACGCGCCACTCACCGCCTGGCTGACCCGCCCGGCATTGGCCTGGATGCCAACAAAACGCCCGCCCTGCGGCTTCACCTGCGCCGACCATGCCGCCGGCATCTCCTCGGCCGCGCCCTCCAGGAACACCACGTCATAGGGCCCGCCCGACGCCCAGCCCTCGGCCAGCGGCCCTTCCACCAGCGTGACCCCCGCCGTTCCCGTCAGCGCCGTGCGCGCGATCGCCAGCAGCGCGCGGTCCTCTTCCAGCGCCGTCACCACTGCGCCGCAGGCCGCCAGCAGCGCCGCGCCATAGCCGGTCCCGGCCGCGATCACCAGCACCGTCTGCCCGGCCTCGACGGCGGCCAACTGCACCAGCCGCGCAATCACCATCGGCTCCAGCAGCACCCGCCCCTGGCCCAGCGGCACATCCTCGTCGGCATAGGCCAGCGCCGCCGCCGCCGGCGGCACGAAACGCTCACGCGGGATCGCGCGCATCGCATCGACAATGCGCTTGTCGGTCACCTTGTTCGGCCGGACCTGACTGTCGACCATCATGGTGCGGGCTGCGGTGAAATCAGTGCTATGCATCGTCATCGGTCCAATCTCGGGTCCGGGTTCGGCACAAGGCCGCTTCACCTCCTTATATGCTGCCGATGAACGCTTCGCAAAGCCTGCCGATCGCCCAGGGCAATCGGGTGAAGGCGAAGCGAACAAGACAGGCTCCGCCGGCCAAGGGCCGTAGGCCCCTGGACCCCATTCATTTAAGCGGCCGGATCACTGACCTTCAGTTGGAAGCCCGCGATCTCGCGTGCGGAGGCGGGCGA
>CAIYSR010000021.1 GCA_903928895.1 uncultured Rhodospirillales bacterium
GCGAGCACATCGCCCTTGGTGATCCGCCCGTCCTTGCCGGAGCCGCCGATCGCGGCGGCGCTGACTCCGCTCTCCTCGATGATCTTGGCCGCCGCGGGCATCGGGGCGTGCGTCGGAGCGATATCGGCGGGCGGCGTCGCCGGGCGGGAGACCGGGCCATTGGCGGATGGCGGCGGGTTGACGCCGGCCTGCGGATTGGCCGCCGGCCGGGCGGTTTCGACCGGGCGGGACAGCGGGGCGGCGGCGGCTCCGGCTTCGACCAGTCCCAGCAGGGCGCCGACCGAGACCTCGCCGCCCTCGGCGACCACGATATCGGACAGCACGCCCGCCGACGGCGCCGGGACTTCCACCGTCACCTTGTCGGTTTCGAGTTCCACCAGCGCTTCGTCGGCGACCACCGCGTCGCCGGCCTTCTTGAGCCAGCGCGCGACCGTGGCGGTGCTCACGCTCTCGCCCAGACTGGGCACCTTGATCTCGATGGACATGCTCAAAAACCCCGTTCTGGAGTGAAAGTCATCAGTCGTGCCCCGCTCAGTCCAGCGCCAGTGCGGCGGCGACGAGGGCCGCCTGTTCCGCCGCATGGGTCTTGGCTAGGCCGGTCGCCGGGCTCGCCGCCTCCGGTCGGCCGACATAGGCCGGGCGCTTGGCGCGATTTGCCATCCCGCCCAGCACTTTCTCGATCCGCCGGTCAACAAAGGTCCAGGCGCCCATGTTTTCCGGCTCCTCCTGGCACCACACCACCTGCGCGTCGGGATATTTCGCCAGCTCGCGCGGCAGCGAGATGACGGGGAAGGGGTAGAGCTGCTCGACCCGGACGAGCGCGACGTTGGTGATGCCGCGGGCGCGGCGCTCGGCCAGCAGGTCGTAGTAGACCTTGCCCGAGCACAGCACGACGCGCTTGACCTCTGGCCCCGGGGCGATCTCGTCGATCTCCGGGATCACCGGCAGGAACCGGCTGGCGGGGCCGAATTCCTCTAGCGTCGAGACCGCGAACTTGTGGCGCAGCAGCGACTTCGGGGTCATCAGCACCAGCGGCTTGCGGAAGTTGCGCTTCAGCTGGCGGCGCAGGGCGTGGAAATAGTTGGCCGGGGTGGAGAGATTGCCGACGGACATGTTGCGTTCGGCGCAGAGCTGAAGATAGCGCTCGAAGCGGGCGGAGGAATGTTCCGGCCCCTGGCCCTCGTAGCCGTGCGGCAGGAGCATCACCAGGCCCGACATGCGCAGCCATTTGCTTTCGCCGCTGGCCAGGAACTGGTCGATGATGACCTGGGCGCCGTTGGCGAAATCGCCGAACTGCGCCTCCCACAGCACCAGCGTGCGCGGATCGGCCAGAGTGTAGCCATATTCGAAGCCGAGCACGCCGACCTCGGAGAGCAGCGAGTTGTAGATCTCGATCTTGGCCTGCGCGGTGTCGATGTTGTTGAGCGGCACATATTCGTTCTGGTTGGTCTGGTCGACCAGCACGGCGTGGCGCTGACTGAAGGTGCCGCGCTGGACGTCCTCGCCGGACAGCCGCACCCGGTGCCCGTCCATCAGGAGGGTGCCGAAGGCGAGGGCCTCGCCGGTGGCCCAGTCGATCCCTTCGCCGCTCTCGATGGCGGTGCGCTTGGCTTCGAGCTGGCGCGCGATCTTGGAATTCACCTCGAAATTGGCCGGCGCGCGGGAAATCGCCACGCCGACGCGCTTGAGCTGGTCGAGCGACGCCGCGGTCTGGCCCTCGGTGCCCTCGGCCTCGATGCCTGGGACGGTGAGGCCGGCCCAGTGGCCTTCGAGCCAGTCGGCCTTGTTCGGCTTGTACGCCTGGGCCGCCTGGTAGGCGGCTTCGAGCTTGTCGGCGAAGCCGTCCCACATCGCCCTGGCGTCATCGGCGCTGATCACGCCTTCGGCCGCCAGACGCTCCGCGTAGAGCACCCGGGTGGTCTTCATGTCCTTGATGGCACGGTACATGATCGGCTGGGTGAAGGCCGGCTCGTCGGTCTCGTTGTGGCCGTGGCGGCGGTAGCAGACGATGTCGAGCACGAAGTCGGTGGCGAATTCCTGGCGGAATTCTGCGGCCATCTGGGCGCACCAGACCACTGCCTCGGGGTTGTCGCCGTTGACATGCAGGATCGGCGCCTGGATCGATTTCGCTACGTCGGTGCAGTACAGGCCGGAATAGGCGTGCGCCGGGACGGTGGTGAAGCCGATCTGGTTGTTGACGATGACATGCACGGTGCCGCCGGTGCGGTAGCCGATGAGCTGGCTCATCGCCAAGGTCTCGTAGACCAGGCCCTGGCCGGCGAAGGCGGCATCGCCATGCATCAGGATGCCCATGACCGAGCGGCGGGCGCGGGTGTCGCCGGCCATGTCCTGGCGCGCGCGGACCTTGCCGACCACCACCGGATCGACCGCCTCCAGATGCGACGGGTTCGGCTGCAACGAGAGATGCACCATGTGGCCGGCGATCTCGACGTCGGTCGAGGTGCCGAGATGGTATTTCACGTCGCCGGAGCCCTGGACGTCATCGGGCTTGAACGAGGAGCCGCCGAATTCGCTGAACAAGGCGGCGTAGGGCTTCTTGACGATGTTGACGAGGGTGTTGAGACGGCCGCGATGGGGCATGCCGATGGCGATCTCACGCACGCCGGCCTTGGCGGCGGTCTCGATGATGGCCTGGACCGCCGGAATGGTGACTTCGCCGCCTTCGAGCCCGAAGCGCTTGGTGCCGACATAGCGGCGCTGGCAGAAGGATTCGAGGCCCTCGGCCTCAGTCAGCTGCTGGAGGATGTTCTTCTTGGCCGCGCGGCCGAACGAGGTGCGCCAGGGGGCACCTTCGACGCGGCGCTGGATCCAGGCCTTCTGGTCCGGGTCCTGGATGTGCATGAACTCGACGCCGATCGGGCCGCAATAGGTCTCGCGCAGAACGTGCAGGATTTGCGCCGGGGTCGCGGTTTCGAGCCCGAGCACGTTGTCGATGAAGATCGGCCGGTCCATGTCGGCCGGGCCGAAGCCGTAGGTCACCGGGTCAAGCTCGGGATGGGGCTTCGGCACTTGCAGGCCGAGCGGGTCGAGCTTGGCTTCGAGATGCCCGCGCACGCGGTAGGTGCGGATCATCATCAGCGCCCGCAGACTGTCCTTCGTCGCCGCCCGGACCGCGCCCTCGCTCACCGGCGCCTGGGCCGGCGGGGCGGCATAGGAGGTGCCGGCGACCTCACCGAGCACCGCCCGGGCATCGTCGTCCATGGCCACGAACACCGCGGCGACACCGGGATCGACCGAGCCGGGATCGGCCGCCCAGCGCTCATACATGTCGGCAATGAAAGCCGCGTTGGCGCCGCTGAAAGCCGAAGCCAGAACGTCGACACCAGCCATGACACATCCCTCGTCACTGGGCCACGCGGGCGTCGGCGTGGCGGTGGAAAGCAAGGCCAGGCCAGGGCGCTGCCCTGGACCCGCAAAGGGGCTATGGCCCCTTTGATCCCGTTACTTAAGCATTCTTTGAGAAGGGAGGAGGGCTATCGTGCGTTTTCAACCGCAGCTCAGCCCCCCCCTCCCTTCTCAAAGAACCCCTCAATGCGAGGGGCTCCAAGGGCGACCGCCCTTGGCGGGGTCGAGGGGCGGAGCCCTCGCCTTGCCTTACCCTCGCAACGCCTTCACCATCGTGCTGCCCAGTGCCGCCGGGCTTTCGGCGACATGGATGCCGGCGATGCGCATCGCCTCGAACTTGGCCGCGGCAGTGTCCTTGCCGCCGCTGATCACGGCGCCGGCGTGGCCCATGCGGCGGCCCGGAGGGGCGGTGGCGCCGGCGATGAAGCCCACCGTCGGCTTCTTGATCCGGTTCGACGACAGAAACTCGGCCGCGTCAATCTCGCTCTGTCCGCCGATTTCGCCGATCATGATGACGGCTTCGGTTTCGTCGTCGGCCAGGAACATCTCCAGGACCTCGATGAAATCGGTGCCCTTGACCGGATCGCCGCCGATACCGACGCAGGAGCTTTGGCCGAGGCCGGCCGCCGTGGTCTGCGCCACCGCCTCGTAGGTGAGGGTGCCGGAGCGCGAGACGATGCCGACCTTGCCGCGACGGTGAATATGGCCCGGCATGATGCCGATTTTGCAGGCGTCCGGCGTGATCACGCCCGGGCAGTTCGGCCCGATCAGGCGCGACCGGCTGCCGGACAGCGCCCGCTTCACCCGCACCATGTCGAGCACGGGGATGCCCTCGGTGATGCAGACGATGAGTGCGATCTCGCTCTCGATTGCTTCGAGGATGGCATCGGCGGCGAAGGCCGGCGGCACGTAGATGGCCGATGCGCTGACCCGCGTGGCCGAGACCGCCTGGGCCACCGTGTCCCACACGGGCAGGCCGAGATGGGTGCTGCCGCCCTTGCCCGGGGTCACGCCGCCGACCATTTTGGTGCCGTAGGCGATCGCCTGTTCCGAGTGGAACGTGCCCTGCGAGCCGGTGAAGCCCTGGCAGATCACGGTGGTGTTGGCATCGACGAGAACGGCCATCAGGCGGCTTCCTTCACGGCCTTGACCACTTTTTCGGCGGCGTCGGCAAGATTGTCGGCGGAAATGATCGGCAGGCCGGACTTGGCCATGATCTCCTTGCCCAGCGCCACGTTGGTGCCCTCGAGCCGTACCACGAGGGGCACGCTGAGCGAGACCTCGCGCGCGGCGGCAACCACGCCCTCGGCGATCACGTCACAGCGCATGATGCCGCCGAAGATGTTGACCAGGATGCCTTCGACATTGGGATCGGACAGGATGATCTTGAACGCCGCGGTCACCCGCTCCTTGGTGGCGCCGCCGCCGACATCGAGGAAGTTGGCGGGCGAGGAGCCGTAGAGCTTGATGATGTCCATGGTGGCCATCGCGAGGCCGGCGCCATTGACCATGCAGCCGATCTGGCCGTCGAGTGCAACGTAGTTGAGGCTGTGCTTGGCGGCTTCGAGTTCCTTGGGGTCCTCCTCGGACTCGTCGCGCAGCTTTTCGATGTCGGGATGGCGGTAGAGCGCGTTGTCGTCGAACGAGATTTTCGCGTCCAGCGCCACCACGTCACCGGCGCCGGTGACCACCAGCGGGTTGATTTCGACGATGGCGCAGTCGAGCTTGAGGAAGGCCTCGTACATCGCGGTCACGAACCGGGTGAAGGCGCCGATCTGCTGGCCTTGGAGGCCGAGCGCGTAGGCCAGCTTGCGGCAGTGGAAGCCCCAGATGCCGGCGGCCGGGTCGATCGCGACGCGGATGATTTTTTCGGGGTGATGGTGCGCCACTTCCTCGATCTCCATGCCGCCCTCGGTCGAGGCCATGATGGTGACGCGCGCGGTGGCGCGGTCGACCAGGAGGGAGAGGTAGAGTTCGCGGGCGATGTCGCAGCCAGCCTCGATATAGACCCGGTTGACCCGCTTTCCGGCCGGGCCGGTCTGCTTGGTGACCAGGGTATGGCCGATCATCGCCTCGGCGGCGGCGCGCACGTCGTCGATCGATTTGGCGATACGCACGCCGCCCTTGCCGTTAGGATCGTCCGCGAAGCGCCCGGCGCCGCGGCCGCCGGCGTGGATCTGCGACTTCACGACGTAGACCGGCCCCGGCAGCTTTGCTGCCGCCGCGGCCGCCTCGTCAGGCGTCCAGGCCACATGACCATCGAGCACCGCGACGCCGTAACTCTTCAGCAGTTCCTTCGCCTGGTACTCGTGGATATTCATGTGGTCAGACCCCCAGCTTCTTGAAATCTTCGATCAGGCCGCGGACGGCGGCGCAGGACTTGTCGAAAGCGGCCTGCTCGGTCGCGCTCAGCTCGACCTCGATGATCTTCTCGATGCCGTTCTTGCCGATGACGACGGGCACGCCGACATAGAGGTCGGACACGCCGTACTGGCCGGTGAGCAGGGCGGCGCAGGGCAGGACCCGGCGCTTGTCCTTCAGGTAAGCCTCGGCCATGGCGATCGCCGAGGCGGCCGGGGCGTAGAAGGCGCTGCCGCGCTCGAGCAGCTTGACGATCTCGCCGCCGCCGTTGGCGGTCCGCGTCACGATGGCGTCGATCTTTTCCTGCGTGGTCCAGCCCATCTTGATCAGGTCCGGCACCGGAATGCCGGCGACCGTCGAATAGCGGGTCAGCGGCACCATGGTGTCGCCGTGGCCACCGAGCACGAAGGCGGTGACGTCCTCGACGGAGACGTTGAACTCGTGGGCGAGGAAGAGCTGGAACCGCGAGCTGTCCAGCACGCCGGCCATGCCGATCACCTTGTTGGCGGGCAGGCCCGACTTCTGCTGCATCACCCACACCATCACGTCGAGCGGGTTGGTTATGACGATGACGAAGGCATCGGGGCAATAGGCCTTGATGCCCTCGGCGACCTGGGCGATGACGCCGGCGTTCTTGGTCAGCAGGTCATCGCGGCTCATGCCGGGCATGCGCGGGAAACCGGCGGTGACGATCACCACATCTGCACCCGCGATGGCGGCATAGTCGGAGCCGCCGGTCATCATGCTGTCGAACCCGTCGACCGGGCCGGACTGCATCAGGTCGAGCGCCTTGCCGGCGGCGACGCCACCGAAGACGTCGAACATGACGACGTCCCCGAGCTCTTTCAGCCCGATCAGGTGGGCGAGCGTGCCGCCGATGTTGCCGGCGCCAATAAGGGCGATCTTGTTGCGAGCCATCAGGGGGGGATCCTTGAGAAAGGGAGCCTGGGATAGGGAACCGGGGACGCTGTGAGGTCTTTTTATGGTCCGAACCACGCATTCGGAGCCCATGGGGCGCCCGGACACCCGTAAGGCGCCCGGTCACTAGCCCAAAGCCCTACAGGCGGCAAGACTCACGTCACACGCGCGAGCATGACATTCTGGACCGCCGCATATGAAGAAAGCGTTGCGCGGCTTAAGACGTTCGATATCGAATGGTGATGTGTCAGAACAAACTGCCCGGCTAGGTCAGATGTTGCAGCCCCAAATACTCCTGGCTCTGCATTTCCTCCAGCCGTGACGCGGTCCGTTCGAACATCCGGGCGTTCTCGCCGCGCATGTAGAGCTGATCCGGCATGGCCTCGGCCGAGGCCACGAGCTTCACCCGATGGTCATACAATGTGTCGATCAGCACGATGAAGCGCCGCGCCACGTCGAAATTGTCGGGCGAGAGGCGGGGGATGCCGTCGAGCACGAGACAGTGGAAATGCGTCGCCAGCGCCAGGTAGTCGCCGGCACCGCGGGCCTGGCCGCAGAGCTCCATGAAGTCGAACCGCGCCACCCCTTCCGCCGCGATCGGCACCTTCAGGGTCCGTCCCATCACCAGCAGCGTCTCCTCGCGCGGCGTGGCGTGGCCGGTGAGCTCATCGAAGGCGCTGTCGAGCGCGCGCTCGGCCCGTCCGCCAGGCGGCACGTGCCAGGTCGACATGCCGCGCAGCCGGGCGCGACGGAAGTCACGCCCGGCATCCATGACGAGCAGATCGAGGTTCTTCTTGATCAGCGCGATGAACGGCAGGAAGGCATCGCGGCCGGGCTGGCCGCGGAAGAGATCATCGGGCGTGGTATTGGAAGTCGCGACCACCACCACCGCGCGCTCGAACAGGGCCTGGAACAACCGGCCGAGGATCATCGCGTCGGCGATGTCGTTGACCTGAAACTCGTCGAAGCACAGCAGTGCGGCCTCCGCCGCGATGGTGTCAGCGAGCGGCGGGATCGGATCCTCGCCGTTCGGGTTCGCCTGCTTCCAGGCATGAATGCGGCGGTGGGCGTCCTGCATGAAGCGGTGGAAATGGATGCGCTGGCGGCGTTTGACGTCGGCGGCGGCGAAAAACAGGTCCATCAGCATGGACTTGCCGCGCCCCACGGCGCCGACGAGATAGAGCCCGTTCGCGCGCGCCTCGTTCGCTCCTTCGGTCGGTGTGCGACGGAAGAAGCGGGCCAGCAGGCCCTTGCTCGCGGTGGCGGGGTGCGGCTCGGGATCGTAGCCGCGCAGGCGGATCCAGAGGTCCTGCAACCGCTCGGCGGCCATCTGTTGCGACGGATCGGCGGCCAGCAGGCCGCGCCCGAGACGGGCACGATAGGCGGGCAGCGGGCCGCGGCTCAAATCTTCGGGGTCGTGTGCGTCCATGGTGCGGCGCGCAATACAAGGATTTGCGGCGGCTTGGTATAGTGCCCGGCCACATGTCAGCAGGACCGCCATGACCGACGCCGAAGCCACCGTCCGCGCCTACTACGCCGCCTTCAACGCCGGCAACACCGACGCCCTGCTGGCGCTGCTCACCGAGGATGTCATCCACGACATCAGCCAGGGCGGCCGCGAGGTCGGCCGGGCGGCGTTCCGGGCCTTCATGGGCCACATGGACCGCTGCTACCGGGAGAGCCTGACCGACCTGGTGGTGGTGGCCTCGCCCGACGGGACCCGCGCGGCGGCCGAGTTCGTGGTGCATGGCACCTATCTCGCGACCGATCCGGGAGTCCCTGCCGGCACGGCGCCGGCACGGGGGCAAACCTACGTGCTGTCGGCCGGGGCGTTCTTCGCGCTGCGCGGGGGGAAGGTCGCCCGCATCTCCAACCACTATAATCTTGGCGATTGGATCGCCCAGGTGAACGCCTGAGCCACGGCTCAGGCCAGCACCGAGACCTCGTCGAAATTGAAACGTGGCCCGCGCGGGAAGACCGCCGCCGGGTCGCCGTGGCCGAGGTTGATCAGGAAATTGCACTTCCAGCCGCGGTCCCACAGGAAGGCGCTCTCGACCTTGCTTTTGTCGAAGCCCGACATCGGACCGCAATCGAGGCCGAGGGCGCGGGCGGCCATGATGAAATAGGCGCCCTGCAGGGTGCCGTTGCGGAAGGCGGTTTCCTCGGCGAGGGTGTAGTTGCCACTGAACCACGACTTCGCATCGGCATTGTGCGGAAACAGCTTGTAGAGATGGTCGTAGAAATGCGGGTCGTGCGCGACGATCACGGTGACCGGCGCGGCCATGGTCTTGTCGGTGTTGCCGCCGGAGAGCGCCGGTTTGAGCTTCTCCTTGCCCTCCGGCGTGCGGATGAAGACGAAACGGGCGGGCGCGCAATTGGCCGAGGTCGGCCCCATCTTCATCAGGTCGAACACCGCGCGCAGTTCGTCGTCCGTCACCTTCTGGTCGGTCCAGGCGTTGTGGGTGCGGGCTTCGTTGAACAGGGCGTCGAGCGCCGACGGGTCGAGCGCCATTAGAACATGACCTGCTGCACCGAACGGACTTCCGGCACGTAGTGCTTCAACATGTTCTCGATGCCGTGCTTCAGCGTGGCCGAGGAGGACGGGCAGCCGGAGCAGGCACCCTGCATGTGCAATCGCACGATGCCGTCGCGGAAGCCGCGGAAGACGATATCGCCGCCATCGCCGGCCACCGCCGGGCGCACTCTGGTGTCCAGCAACTCTTTGATCGCGGCGACGATTTCGGCGTCCTCGGGGAGGGTATCCTCCTCGGCATCGACATCCTCGCCCAGGATCACCGGGCGGCCGGCGACGAAATGCTCCATGATGGCGCCGAGCACGAGCGGCTTCAGCGCCTGCCAGGTGGCGGCGTCGGACTTGGTGATGGTGACGAAATCGCCGCCCAGGAAGACGCGGACCACGCCGGGAATGGCGAAGATGTCGGCCGCCAGCGGGCTGCGGTCGGCGGCGACGGCGGTGGCGAAATCAGCGGTGCCGGCACCCATCACATCCCGCCCGGGGAGGAATTTCAGGGTCGCGGGATTGGGCGTGCTTTCGGTCTCGATGAACATGATGTGAACCCTGGGTTTCAGTGGGCGGGCGCAAAGGGGACTTGAACGGTCCGGTTGCTACATCGTCCCTATTGATGGCAAAGGCAAGACCTGCCGGCCGTCGTGTACTCGCCAAGATAATTATAGGACATGATAATGATGCTGCATCGCCGCCTCCTTCTCGCCGGTCTTGCTGCCTTGCCGATGGCGCGCATCGCCAAGGGCGCGGTCGCGCGGCGGCTGACCATCCTGCACATGAACGACTTGCATTCGCGCCATGAGCCGGTGGATGCGCGGGCACTCTCATGTCGGGCGGACCTGGCGCGCGATGGCTGCTTCGGCGGCGTGGCCCGGCTGGCGAGCGCGCTGGCGGCGGAGCGGGCGGCGGCGGAGGCGCAGGGGCGGACGGTGCTGCTGCTCGATGCCGGCGACCAGTTCCAGGGCAGCCTGTTCTACACCGCCTGGAAGGGCGACGTGGAGCTGGCGGTGATGCACGCCATCGGCACCGAGGCGATGACGGTGGGCAACCATGAATTCGACAACGGCCCGGCCAATCTGGCGCGCTTCGCCGCAGCCGCGCGGTTTCCGGTGCTGTCCGCCAATATCGACGCCTCGGCCGAGCCCGACCTTGCCGGCAAGCTGCGGCCGCATGTGATGATCGAAAAAGCCGGGCTCAGGATCGGCGTGGTCGGGCTGACCACGCTCGAGGCCATCACCGGCTCCTCGCCGGGGCCGCTGGTTGCGTTCAATCCGCCGGGGCCGGCGCTGGCGGCCTCGGCCGCGGCGCTGAAGGCGCAGGGCGCGCAGCTCGTGATCGCGCTGTCGCATCTCGGCGTGGGGATGGATTACGCGCTGGCCGGGCAAATTCCGGGGGTGGATGTGTTCGTCGGCGGGCATTCGCACACGCTGCTGTCGGACAGCGAAGGCGGCGCGCTCGGGCCGGCGCACCAGGCGCTGCACGGGCCGGCCGGCGTGGCGGTGGTGGTGCAGGCGGCATGCTACGGGCGGTATTACGGCCGGCTCGATCTCGATCTCGACGAGAACGGGCGGCCGCTGGCCTATGGCGGGGATGTGCGCCATGTCGGGCTCGATCTTCCTGAAGAGCCGAAGGTGGCGGCGATCGTGGCCGGGTATGCGGTGCAGCTCGACCATGTCCGCCAGCGAGTGATCGGGCAGACGGCGGCGGCGATCGACAATGCGGCCTGCAAGACCGGCGAGTGTCCGCTCGGTGATTTCATCGCCGATGCCATGCTGGCCAGCGTGCATGGCGCGGACCTTGCCATCATGAACGCAGGCGGCATTCGCACCGGGCTCCCCGGCGGCACGGTCACGATGGGCGACGTGCTGATCATGCTGCCGTTCAGCAACACGGTGGCGACGGTCACGCTGACTGGGGCGGACGTCCTGGCGGCTTTGGCCAACGGCGTTGCCCGCGTCGGGGCCGGCGGATTTCCACAGCTCGGCGGCGCACGGATGGTGTGGAGCAAGGAGGGACGGCGGGTGGAGACGGTGGAGCTGCGGCGACCCGACGGGAGCTTCGCGCCGCTCGATCCGAGCCGGCGTTACGTGGTGGCCACCAACAACTTCCTGCGCGCCGGGGGAGACGGCTACACCGTGATGCGTGACCGCGGGATCGATCCATACGACGCCGGCGCCTCGATGGAGGACGCGGTGATGGCGGCGTTCGGGCGCGGGGCGGCGCCGGGGGGACTGGATGGCCGGATTCTCGGCAAATAGGGGGCGGCGATGAAGATCGCGATTCTGGATGATTATTTCGACACGGTCCGCACGCTGCACTGTTTCGCCAAGCTCGCGGGGCACGAGGTCACGGTGTTCAACGACCATGTGCAGGACACCGACGGGCTGGCAGCGCGGCTGGCCGGGACCGAGGTTCTTGTACTGATCCGCGAGCGGACGAAAATCCAGGCGCCGCTGCTTGAGCGGCTGCCGAAGCTGCGGCTGATCAGTCAGCGCAGCGTGTACCCGCATATCGATATCGCGGCATGCACGCGGCTCGGGGTGATCGTGTCATCGGATCAGCATGCGGGGACCCCGTCCTACGCGGCGGCGGAATTGACCTGGGGGCTGGTGCTGGCGGCGGCGCGGCAGATTCCGCAGCAGATGGCGGCGCTCCAGGCTGGGGTATGGCAGATCGGGGTGGGCAGCACGCTGCGCGGCAAGACGCTGGGGATTTTCGGCTACGGGCGGATCGGCGCCGCGGTGGCGGGCTATGGGCGGGCGTTCGGAATGCGGGTGGTGGCTTGGTCGGGCCCGGAGTCGCTGGAGCGGGCGCGGGCGGACGGGGTGGAGGTGGCGGCGAGCAAGGCGGCGTTGTTCGCTGCCTGCGATGTGGTGTCGCTGCATCTGCGGCTGTATCCCTCGACGCGCGGGGTGGTGACGGCGGAGGATCTGGGGCGGATGAAGCCGGATGCGATGCTGGTCAATACCAGCAGGGCCGGGCTGATCGCGCCGGGGGCGCTGGTGGCGGCGCTGCGGGCGGGGCGGCCGGGGATGGCGGCGGTGGATGTGTTTGAGGAGGAGCCGGTGCTGGGCGGGGATCATCCGCTGTTGGCGATGCCGAATGTGGTGTGCACGCCGCATATCGGATACGTCTCGCGGGACGAGTATGAACTCCAGTTCAGCGATATTTTCGATCAGATCGTGGCGTATGCGGCGGGGGCACCGATCAATGTGGTGAATCCGGACGTGCTGGGGCGGGGGTAACTTGCCGCGTTTCTGATTGCGGCTGGTGTCGGCTGAGAGCGGCGCGGACCGAGGGGCTGAGCAGGGCGGCGAGTTCGGCTTCGTGGCGGTAGGTGGGCATCCAGCGGTCGATCATCGGGTCTCGGGCGGCGGCGGGGTGGAAATAGAGTTCGGTGGCGCCGGCGGGGAGGTGGGGGATGAGGCGGAGGAGGCGGTCCTCGTCAAAGGTGCCGGACCAGGCGAGGCCGAAGACGTTGTCATCGGTGGCCATGCCGGCGCGGAGGGCCTGGGTGCGGAAGAGGTTGGTCCAGGCGGACATGGCGTGGGCGGCCAGGGTTGGGGGGACGCCGCAGCGGGCCATGACGGCGACAGGTTCGCGTGGGACGCGGACGTGGCGCAGGCCGCGCGGGCGGCCAGTTTTCAGCATCAGCGCGCCGACGGTGGGGTGAAGGTGCATGTGCTTGTGGGAGTCGGCGTGGTCGAGCGCGAGGCCGGTGGCGGCGAAGGCGGCGAACTGGGCGTCGATTTCGGCGGCCAGCTGACGGCGGATGCGGGGAAGGAAGAAGTAGCGCAGGCCGAGGGCCAACTGATCGGTGGGAAACCAGCCGGCATCGTCCACCAGGTCAGGAATTTCGGCGGGCGGCAAGACCGCCGGTCCCTCGATCACCACCAGATGCAATCCCACCCGCAATGACGGCAGCCGCCGGGCACGGGCAATGGCATCGTTCACGGCGGCACCGCCCATCATCAGGCTGGCCGAGGTCAAAACTCCATCCCGATGCGCCCGCTCGATGCCCTCGTTCACCGCCTCCGACAGGCCGAAATCGTCCGCGGTGACCGTGAGGCGCTTCATGGCGGGCAGGGAAAGACGGCCAAAGCCCCTCCCTTGCTTCCTGGCTAGGCCGCGTGGCGATCGCGCAGGAACTGGAAGAACTCGACGCCTTCGCGCAGGCGGCGCTTCATCATTTGCGGGCTGCGGATCATCTCGTTGACGATGGAAGCAATCTTGGGCGCGCGAAAATAGAACTTCTTATAGAAGGTTTCGACGCTGTCGAAGATTTCGGTGTGCGAGAGGTGCGGGTAGTGCAGCGGCGCGACCTGGATGCCGGATTCGTCGATGAGTTCGGCGTGGTCAGCGTCAAGCCAGCCGTTTTCGACCGCCTGATTGTAGAGGAAGGTGCCGGGGTAGGGGGCGGCGAGGGAGACCTGGATGGTGTGTGGGTTGATTTTGGTGGCGAATTTGATGGTTTGCTGGATGGTCTCGGTGGTTTCGCCGGGCAGGCCGAGGATGAAGGTGCCGTGGATCTTGATGCCGAGGTCGTGGCAATCCTTGGTGAATTGTTCGGCGACTTCGATCCGCATGCCCTTCTTGATGTTGTGCAGGATCTGCTGGTTGCCGGATTCGTAGCCGACGAGGAGCAGGCGCAGGCCGTTGTCCTTGAGCACCTTGAGGGTTTCGCGCGGGACGTTGGCCTTGGCGTTGCAGGACCAGGTGACACCGAGCTTGCCGAGTTCCTTCGCAATCGCCTCGGCGCGGGGCAGGTTGTCGGTGAAGGTGTCGTCGTCGAAGAAGATTTCCCGGGTTTGCGGGAACAGCTTCTGAAGCAGGCGGATTTCCTCGGCGACGTGGCCGGGCGAGCGGACGCGGTAGGTGTGGCCGCCGACGGTTTGCGGCCACAGGCAGAAGGTGCAACGCGATTTGCAGCCGCGGCCGGTATAGATCGAGACGTAAGGGTGCATCAGGTAGCCGATGAAATAGTCCTCGATGCGAAGGTCGCGCTTGTAGACTTCGGTGACGAAGGGCAGGTCATCCATGTTCTGCAGGATGGCGCGGTCCTTGTTGTGCACGATGGCCCCGTCGCGGTTGCGGTAGGAGATCCCATCGATGGAGGACCAGTCCCGCCCCTCGGCGACTTCCTTGATGGTGAAGTCGAATTCGTTGCGCGCGACGAAATCGATCGGCAACCCCTTGAGCAGGCTCTCCTCCGGCTGGACGGCGACCTTGGCGCCGACGAGGCCGATCTTGAGCGCCGGATTGGCATCCTTCAGGGCGGCGGCGACCTTCACGTCCGAGGCGAAGGACGGCGTCGAGGTATGGATGATGCAGAGCTCGTGCTTCTTCGCCTCCGCGACCACCGGGTCCATCCCGAGCCGCGCCGGGGGCGCGTCAATCAGTTTGGAGCCGGTTACCAGGGCGGCCGGCTGGGCGAGCCAGGTGGGGAACCAGAAGCTCTTAATTTCGCGTTTTGCCTGGTAGCGCGAGCCGGCGCCGCCGTCGAAACCGTCGAAAGAGGGCGGCTGGAGGAAGAGCGTCTTCATCATCGCGGGGGGATTCCACTGGAGGGCGGCGCGGTTTGCATTATATGGCCACGCCATTCAACCCGCCGGCCGGCATGGCTGGCGAGGAGCACGGTCATGGAGAGCAGGTCGCGCAATGGGAGAAGCCAGATCGGGACGCGGGTTGCAAGTGTTTCGTGCATCGCGGCCAATTCGGCGTCGATCCGGCGGGCCGCGAAGGCACGGAGCGCCCAGGCCAGGAGGAACACCGCGAGACTCCATGCGGCGAATCCGGAGAGCGGAACCGCCAGCAGCGCCCAGGCCAGGGGGTGTTGCAGGCAGGACAGCGCGAAGCCCACCGGCTCGAGGGCGCGAATGGTGCGGCCCCAGCGCAGTTCGTGGCGCCAGAGTTCGTCGAGCGTCGTTTCCGGCACCGTCGTGGCGACGATGGCGGGAGCGAGCCGCACATCGAGGCCAGCGCGGCGGACGAGGCGCCCGAGCCATTGGTCATCGGCGATTTCCTCGGAGACGGCTTCGAGCCCGCCTATGGCGGTGAGGGTCTCGCGGGTCAGTGCCATGGTGGCGCCGAGACAATCCTGCCGCCCGAGCGCACGGGCGAGCAGGGCGCCGGGAAGAAAGACATGGTTGATCCAGGCGGTCCCGAGCAGGGCAGCGGTGGTGCGTGTGGCCGGTCGCCCGGTGTAGAGCATCGTGACGAGGCCGCATCCCGGCAGCGCCAGGGTCGCGGCGATGGCGTCGAGATATCCGGGCAGCACATGCACGTCGCTGTCCGCGATCACCAGTAGGCCATGGTTCGCCGCGGGCAGCATGTTGAGGAGGTTGGCGACCTTGCGGTTGGCGCCGTGCGCGGTGGCATCGACGACGACGGCGAGATCGGCGGCGGGAAAGCGGGACTTCAGCCGGGCGAGCACGCCGAGCGCGGGGTCGGCCGGGTTCTGCACGCCGCAGATGATTTGCAGGCCGGGATGTTCGAGGGCGCAGAGCGAGGCCAGCGCCGCTTCGAGCAGCGGCTCATCGCCGTGCAGCGGCTTGAGCACCGTGATCGCCGGACGCGCCGGCGTCGTCGGCGGAGCCTGCCGGCAAAAGCGGCGCAGCGCGATCCACCCAGCGAGCGCCTGCAACAGCCCGATCGCCACCACCAGGGCGAGCCCGGCGGCGATCACGCAACGCCCTCGCGCCGAGCGGCAGGGGCAAAGTTTTTTTGTTTCTTTTTTTCCAAAAAAAGAAACCCTTCCTTGCCTTGAGAAGCTCCGCCCAGGTCAACGCGCCAGCTCGGCCGCCTTGTCCTTGAGGTTCGCGATCAGCGCGGCCGGATTGCCATCTTTCAGCAGGGCGCGGAAGTCCGACCGCTGCACCGCGGCGCGGCTGATGGCGCCATCGACCAGGATATCCACCGCTTTCCAGCCACCGCCGCCGTTGCGCATGACGTAGTCGAGCCGGGTCGGCTCGCCGCTGGTTGGCACGATGCGGGTGGTGACGATCTGATCGGTGCCGACGGCGCGGGTCTCGGGTGCGATGACGAAGCGCTGGCCTTCGTCGACGTCGAAATTGGCCACCCAGCTGGCGATGGTGAAATCGCGGAAGGCGGCGAACAATGCGGCCCGGGCGTCGGGCGCGAAGCCGTTCCAGCGCGGGCCGACCGAGGCGGCGAGGATGGAATTGAGGTCGAAGCTGCTGTCGACGATGGGGCCGAGCTTCGCCACGCGGGTGGCGAAGGGGGTGGCGTGCCCGGCTTTCATGACGGCCTGAAGTCCGTCGAGCAGGGTGGCGACAGGCACGACGGGTGCCGGGGTCTCGGCCCGCACCGATATCGACAGGGCAGCCCCCTGCACAGCCAGCAGCGCAGCCAGGATTGCGCGGCGGGCGATCATGCGCCGCGCCCGAGGGCGGACAGTACGGTTTCGACGATATCCTTCGCAGTCAGCTTCGCTTCGGCCAATTGCTTGGTCTGCGATTCATGGTCGATGAAGCGGTCGGGCAAGGTCATCGGGCGGAGCTTGAGGCCACCGTCGAGCAGGCCCTGCCACGCGAGATGGTGCATGACGGCGGCGCCGAAGCCGCCCTGGGCGCCTTCCTCGATGGTGACCAGCACCTGGTGCTCGCGCGCCAGCCGCTCGACCAACGCGGCATCGAGCGGCTTCATGAAGCGGGCATCGGCCACGGTGGCCGCGATGCCGCGCATGGCCAGCTCGTCCGCCGCCTTCATGGCGTCCGCCAGGCGGGTGCCGAGGGAGAGGATGGCAACCGTGCCGCCCTCGCGAAGGACGCGCCCGCGGCCGACCGGCAGCGCCACGCCGCGCTCGGGCAGGACGAGCCCGGTGCTCTCGCCGCGCGGAAAGCGGATCGCCGACGGGCCGTCGTCGATCGCGGCGGCGGTGGCGACCATGTGCATCAGCTCGATCTCGTCGGATGGCGCCATTATGACCATGCCGGGCAGGCAGCCAAGATACGCGAGATCGAAGCTGCCGGCATGGGTTGCGCCATCCGCGCCGACCAGCCCGGCGCGGTCAAGAATGAAGCGAACAGGCAGCGATTGCAGCACGACGTCATGCACCAGCTGGTCGTAGCCGCGCTGCAGGAAAGTCGAATAGATCGCGCAGAACGGCTTGATCCCTTCGGTCGCAAGGCCGGCGGCGAAGGTGACGGCGTGCTGTTCGGCGATGCCGACATCGAAGCTGCGGTCAGGGAAGCGCTTGGCAAACTTGTCGATGCCGGTGCCGGACGGCATTGCCGCGGTGATGGCGACGATCGCCGGGTCGCGCTCGGCCTCGCCGATCAGGGCGGCGGCGAACACATTGGTATAGTTCGGCGGCCCCGGCGGCGCCTTGGCCTGCTCACCGGTCAAGACGTTGAATTTGCTGACCGCATGCAGCTTGTCGGCCGAAGCCTCCGCCGGCGCGTAGCCCTTGCCTTTGCGGGTGATGACATGGAGCAGGATGGGGCCGTGATGGCCCGACTCTGGCTCCTCCGCCTCGCGCAGATTGCGCAGGATGGGGAGCAGATGGTCGAGATTGTGCCCGTCGATCGGGCCGACATAGTAGAAGCCCATCTCCTCGAACAGCGTGCCCCCGGTCAGCATGCCGCGGGCATATTCCTCGGCCCGGCGCGCCGTGCGCTCGATGCTTTTCGGGAAGCGCTTGGCCATGCGCGCAGCCAGATCGCGCAGATTGAGGAAGCTGTTGGAGGACAGCAGGCGGGAAAGATAGGCACTCATCGCGCCCACTGGCGGGGCGATCGACATGTCGTTGTCGTTGAGGATGACGATGAGGCGCGAATGCAGGGCGCCGGCGTTGTTCATCGCCTCATAGGCCATACCCGCGCTCATCGAGCCGTCGCCGATCACGGCGATGACGTGGCGGTCGTCCTTGATCCCGCGCGCGGCCTTGAGGTCACGGCCGACCGCCATGCCGAGTCCGGCCGAGATCGAGGTGGAGGAATGGGCGGCGCCGAACGGGTCGAACACACTTTCGCTGCGCTTGGTGAAGCCCGACAGTCCGCCGCCCTGGCGCAGCGTGCGGATGCGGTCGCGCCGCCCGGTCAGGATCTTGTGCGGATAGCACTGGTGGCCGACATCCCAGATCAGGCGATCGTCCGGCGTGTCGAAAATTGCATGGATGGCGACGGTGAGTTCCACCACGCCGAGCGAGGCGCCGAGATGCCCGCCGGTGGTGGAGACCGCATCGATGGTTTCGGCGCGCAGCTCCTCCGCGAGCTGCTTGAGCTGCTCGTGCGAGAAATTGCGCAGGTCCGCCGGCACCTTCACCCGGTCCAGAAGCGGCGTGACGGGCCGGCTGGCGACGGGAGCAGGTGGGAGGGGAGCGTTCATCTGAGGTGCTTTCAGTTCCGCCTGGTGACCATGAAGGCCGCAAGCTGGCGTAGGTGTTCGGCTGCAGGGCCGAAACTGTCCAGATGGGCAGCGGCCTGGGCGGCAAGGTGTTGAGCCTGGGCGCGGGCGCGTTCGACGCCGAGCACGGCGACCATGGTGGCCTTGCCCTGTTCGGCGTCCTTGCCGGCGGTTTTCCCGAGATCGGCCGCGGTGCCCTCGACGTCGAGCAGGTCGTCGGCGATCTGGAAGGCTGCGCCCACGTCGCGGCCATAGGCGGCGAGCAGGTGGCGCTGATGCGCGGGCGCACGGCCGAGAATGGCGCCGGCCTCGACGCTGTACTGGATCAGACGGCCGGTCTTGAGCGCCTGGAGACGGCCGATCTCGTCTGCCGACAACTGCTTGCCCTCGCCGAGCATGTCGATCATCTGCCCGCCGCACATGCCGCGCCCGCCCGAGGCGTGGGCGAGCGCCAGCACCAGTTCGGCGCGGGCCTCGGGATTGGAATGGGTGTCGGTCTCGGCGAGGATCTCGAAGGCGCGGGTCTGCAACGCGTCGCCGGCAAGGATCGCGGTCGCCTCGTCGAAGGCCTTGTGGGTGGAGGGTTTGCCGCGGCGCAGGTCGTCGTCGTCCATGGCGGGCAGGTCGTCATGCACCAGCGAATAGGCGTGCAGCATCTCCACCGAAGCGGCAACGCGGGCGGCGCATTTGTGATCGACGCTGAACAGCCCGGCCGCCTGCATCACCAGGAAGCCGCGCATCCGCTTGCCGCCGCCGAGCGTGGCATAGCGCATCGCCTCGAACAGCCGCGCCTCCAGCCCGTCCGGCACCGGCAGCAATACGTCGATGGCATGCTCGACTTCGGACGCGACACGCTTGAGGGCGTCGGCCAGGGATTCGCCCGTGATCGCCTGGGAGCTCATTCGGCAGACCTCAAAGCCAGCGAACCATCGGCACGCGCGACAATCGCCTGCACCCGCTGCTCCGCTTCGGCAAGCTTGGCCTCGCAATGCGCCTTCAACAAGGCACCGCGCTCATAGGCGCCGATGGCATCCTCGAGCTTCTGCTTGCCGCCTTCGAGGCCCTGGACGATGCGGTCGAGCTCGGCGAGCGCATCCTCGAAGGACATCAGGCTGACATCCCCTTCCGGCTGCGGGGAGTCATTAGGGGGAGCGATCATGCGGCCGGACATGAAAAACGAGGTCTCCGTGATCCCACAACTTCAACGCGTCACACATGTAACACGAATCTGCCGTCGATAGCCCTTCCGGCGCCCGCCGCCAACCCGGAATCCGTTCCCGCCAGCTCGGTGAGGCCGGAAAGGCAGCCCGGTCAGGTCTTGGGCAGGGTGGCGGCGAGGATTTTCTCGGTGAGCCCCTGGATCTTCTCGGCCTCCTTGGCCTCGGGGTTGTTGAGCGCGGCGAGCACTGCCTTCATCAGCTCGTCCCAGGTGACCTTTTTACCCTTGTACTGGTCGATTACCGTATTGAGCACCAGCTTGAGCAGCTCGGAACCTTTGCTGATCAACTGTTTGCCGGCGGTCTCGGCCACCTTGGCGGCGATCTTCTTGACCGTTTCCTCGGCCATCCGCCCGGCGAGTTTCTTGGCCACGATGGCCTCTACCTGGGCGGCGACGGCCTTCTCCGCGGCGCCGCCGAATTTCGACAGCAACAGGCTCATCGCCAGATCGATCACCGCGGCCGACCAGTTGATCTCCTCGCCCGCAATCGCCTTGCCCGCGACATCGGAGGCCGTCGGCAGCACGGCCGCCGCCACCGCGCCGGCCGCGCCGCCGGTGCCAACGGCGGCGAGTCCCGCCACCACCGCGAACGAGGCCGTCCTGGTGTGCTGCAACATCGTCACCGAGGTGCCGGCGCCGGAAATGACGCCATCGACCCAGGCGCGCACCATCTGCAACGCCTGCGTCGCCTTGCCCTCGGCGTCGCCCACCAGGGCGGCGGCGAGGCCGAACTTGTGCGCCCCCAGCGCGGCGCTGGCCTCGCCCAGTTCCTTGCGTGCGGCGGCGACCAGGGGCTTGACCTTGTCGCCCGGGTCCTCGAAGGCGCCGAGGGTCTTGACCTTCTGCACCAGCTTGACCGCGGCGGCGACCGCCCATTGCTCCTTGTTGTTCTTCTCCTGGCTGGCATAGGTCTCCATCGCGTTGTCGGCGGTGCCGCCGACGAAGCGGATGGCGCTGGCGAGGGATTTCTCCGCCTGCGCCCGCACCGCATCGGCCCCGGACTTGGCAACCCGGGTCTCCTTGCCATCCAGCATGACCAGATACTGGTCGGGGTTGTCCGGCGCAGGTTTCAGGGTATCGAGCGCGCTCATCTCGCGCACCAGGCCCGCCTTGTCGTCGCCGGCGAGTTTCGGCACCGGGATGGTGGCGAGCGGCGGCATCTCGCCAGCCGGCGGCGTGTTCGCCGGGGTGGCGGGCGTCGCGGGAGGCGCCGTGGCCGGCGTCGGGGCGGGTCCCGACGCGGTGGGCGGGGTCTGGGTCGGGGGTGCGTGGTGCGC
The DNA here is from genome assembly GCA_903928895.1 of uncultured Rhodospirillales bacterium. Lineage (GTDB taxonomy): Bacteria > Pseudomonadota > Alphaproteobacteria > Acetobacterales > Acetobacteraceae > CAIYPH01. Next base: position 21,035 of record CAIYSR010000021.1, read on the forward strand.
TGGCGCCGGATGGGGGCGCGGCGGCGCGGGAAATTTGCGCTTGTACTCCTCGAGATCGGCCGCGATGATCGTCGCCGCCTTCTCATCGAGGATATGGCCGTGGGTCGCGCACAGCACATGATGCTTCGGCCCCGGCACCTTGCCGCGCACGATTTCGCAGTCCGGCTGCATCGCGCCCGCCGCGGCCGGTGCGGGCGCCTGGGGGTGGATGGGGACGTCCACCCCGATCGTGGTCTTCAGCCACTGGCGCTTGCGATCGTCGGGCATCAAACGTGTATCGCCCATGTCGGGTCTCCGGTTGACGGCCGCATCCTACCGCAGCGGCGGGCGGGATGCAGCGGAAATCATTCAGGCCGCACCCAGCAGGGTGCCCAGCACATAGTCGGTGTGGGCGCCCAGGGCCGGGCCGGGCCAGGCAATCATGCTCTCGGGGCTCTGCCCGTCGAGCCGGATCGCGGGGCCGAAATGCAGCGTCGGCCCGATCAGCGGGTCCGCCACCGGCAGCACCGACCGGCGCGCCAGAAAATGCGGATCGGCGGCGCAATCGGCCACGTCGTAGAGCCGCGAGCAGGGGACATCCGCCGCCTCCAGGATGGCCTCGGCCTCCGCCGCCGGCTTGGCGCGGGTCCAGCCGGCGATGATCCCGTCGAGCTCCCCGACATGGGCGCAGCGGTCGAAATTGGTGGCGAAGCGCGCCAGCACCGCGATCTCCGGTCGCCCGATCGCCGCGGCAAGGCGACGGAAAATCAGATCCGAATTGCCGGCGATGCAGAGGAACTTGCCGTCGGCGCAGGGATAGGTGTTGGTCGGCGCCGCGGTCGGAATCCCGGCCCCGGCGGGCTGGCGGATACGCCCGTCGAGCGCGTATTCGGGCAGCAGCCCTTCCATCAGGTTGAGCACCGAATCAACCAGCGTGACGTCGAGGATGCGCCCCTTGCCGGTGCCGGTGACGTCGCGCTCGTAGACCGCCGAAAGCAGCCCGATCGCGGCATACAGCCCGGCCAGATCGTCGCTGATCGAAATCCCGCAGCGCGGCGGCGGCAGGTCCGACAGCCCGGCCGGATGGCCGGTCAAATGCCGGATGCCGCCCATCGCCTCGCCGATGGCGCCGAAGGCCGGGCGGTCGCGATACGGACCGTCCTGGCCGAAGCCGGAAATGCGGGCGATCACCAGTCGCGGGTTCGCGGCGTGCAGTACGTCAGGCCCGAGGCCGAGACGTTCGAGCTGGCCGGGCCGGAAATTCTCCACCAGCACATCGGCCCGCCGCGCCAGCGCCAGCGCCTCGTCGCGCTGGCGCTTGAGGTCGAGCACCACCGACATCTTGTTGCGGCCATGGATACTGAACCACACCGGATGCCCATCCTTGCGCGCACCCCAGCCCCGCACCGGGTCACCTTCGGGCGGCTCCACCTTGATCACCTCGGCGCCGAGGTCGGCAAGCACCCGGGTGCAGAAGGGGCCAGCGATATAATGTCCGAACTCAAGCACCTTGAGCCCGGTGAGCGGGCCGATACGGGGCGGGGGCGGGGTGGTCATGCGGGGCGATCCTTCGGCAGGCCAGTGTTCGGCCGGCGGGGACCATGCATAGACGACCCGCAGGCTACGAAAAAGACAGGCGTGCTTAACCCTTTGGTGAGGGGGTGACGCGTATTGTCCATCTTGAGGCCATTGGCTGGCTTCGTACTCCCTCCTGACACCGCGTGCTGGCCTTAGGGCAGCGCGCGGCACCTGATGGGCGGCGACGGAAACGGCGCCGCCCTTTTTTTGTCCCCTTCCCGGCCGGCCCCACCCCAGGCACCATGGGCGCCGCATCGCCGATGGGGAACACCGCATGGACACCGTGTTGATGGAGGCGCTGGCCCGCCTGTCCGGGCTGGACAAGATGCTGGCCGAATATCCCGACGATCTCGCCGCCGCTTTCGCCAGCGCCACCGGCCATCGGGACGTGATGATGGCACCCGACGCCGCCGACGCCGAACCCTGGCCACCGATGCGCGCGGGAGAGGGGCTGTGAGCGCCGACCTGCACTGGCTCGGCGCCTCGGACGCCGTCCGCGCCTTCGCGGCAAAGACCCTTTCCCCGGTCGATCTGCTCCAGGCCCTGCTGGCGCGGATCGACCGGCTCGACCCCGCCCTCAACGTCTTCATCCGCCGCGACGATGAGGCCGCCCTCGCCGCCGCCCGCGCCGCCGAGGCCGAAATCGGCGCCGGACGCATCCGCGGCGCGCTGCACGGCGTGCCCGTCGGCATCAAGGACATCATCGACGTCGCCGGCCTGCCCACCACCTGCCACTCGGCCGTCCTGCGCGACAGCATCGCCAGCACCGACGCCGCCTGCGTGGCGAAACTGCGCCAGGCCGGCGCCATCGTCATCGGCAAACTCGCCACCCATGAATTCGCCATCGGCGGTCCCAGCTTCGACCTGCCCTTCCCCCCCGCCCGCAACCCCTGGAACCGCGACCACCACCCCGGCGGTTCCTCCTCCGGCTCCGGCGCCGGCCTCGCCGCCGGCTTTTTCCCGCTCGCCCTGGGCACGGACACCGGCGGCTCCATCCGCAACCCGGCCTCGGCCTGCGGCATCGTCGGCCTGAAGCCGACCTACGGCCTGGTTTCCCGCCGCGGCGTCTTTCCGCTCGCTTTCAGTCTCGACCATGTCGGCCCGATGACCCGCAATGTCGCCGACAACGCCCTGCTGCTGGACTGCCTCGCCGGCCACGATCCCGCCGACTCCGGCAGCGCCGTCGCCCCACGCAGCCACTATGCCGCCCAGCTCGAACGCGGCGTACGCGGACTGCGCATCGGCTTCGTGCGCCACTTCCACGAGGCCGACCTGATCGCCGACCCCGAAGTCGCCGTCGCGCTCGACGAGGTTGCCCGCACCCTCGCCGCCGAGGGCGCCGATATCCGCACCATCAGCCTGCCGACCCTGGGCGAATTTGCCGCCGTCAACCGCGTCATCCTCACCAGCGAGGCCTGGTCGATCCATGCCCCCTGGCTGCGCAGCCGCCCCGGCGACTACGGCAAGCTCGCCCGCCAGCGGTTGGCCGCCGGCGCATTCCTCCAGGCCGGCGACCTGCTGGCGGCCCAGCGCCAGCGCAAGCAGATGATCGCCGCGGTCGAGACCGCCTTGCGCGACGTCGACATCCTGCTTTGCGCCAGCTCGATGGACCCGGCCAGCCGCATCGAGGATGCCGATTCCACCGGACGCACCTATCCGCGCCAGGCCCGCACCCCCTTCAACGTCACCGGTCATCCGGCCCTGGCAATGATGGCCGGGCTGTCGCACAGCGGGCTGCCGCTCTCGGTGCAATTCGCCGGCCGCTATTTCGACGAAGCCACTGTCCTGCGGGTCGCCCGCGCCTGGGAGCGCGCGGCGGGAACCGACCGGATGCATCCCGCCTGAACCCCCTTCCGCCGCATCGAAACCGGTTCTAGCCTCGGCGCAATCGGGGAGAACACGGTCAATGAACCAGATGCGCGGCAACCACGGCCCACGCTACCGGCATCAGCCCGGCGAGTCCGCACCCTACGAACGCATCCGGGTCGACAAGCTCACCCCCATCATCGGCGCCGAAATCAGCGGGATCGACCTCGCCCAGCCGATGGATGCCGACCTGTTCGGCGAGGTCCTCCGCGCTTTGGCCGAGAACCTCGTTGTCTTCTTCCGCGACCAGCACCTCACCGCCCAGCAGCACCTCGCGTTTGGCCGCCGCTTTGGCGAGCTTCACATCCACCCCGCCGCGCCCCACGAGCCCGGCGAGCCCGCCTTGATGAAAATCCACGCCGACCGCGACTCGCCCCGGGCCAACGGCGAAGGCTGGCACAGCGATGTCTCCTGCGACGCCGAGCCGCCGATGGGCAGCGTGCTCTACATCAAGCAGTGCCCGCCCCATGGCGGGGACACGTTGTTCGCCAACATGTACGCGGCCTATGAGGCGCTGTCGGACCGGATGAAAACCTATCTCGACGGCCTGCGCGCCGTGCATGACGGGGAGGAGGTCTATCGCGGTACCTATGCCAATTTCGGCGTCGGCGACAAGCCGTCCTACCCGAAATCGGAACACCCGGTGGTCCGCACCCATCCGGTCACCGGGCGCAAGGCCCTCTTCCTCAATCGCGGTTTCACCCGCCGCATCCTCGGCATCCCGCGCGACGAGAGCGAGGCGATGCTGCGCTATCTGTGGGATCACGCCGAGAACCCGCTGTTCCAGTGCCGCTTCCGCTGGAGCGAGAACGCAATTGCGTTCTGGGACAACCGCTGCGCCCAGCATCGGGCGATGTGGGACTACTGGCCCCACACCCGTAGCGGCAACCGCGTAACGATCAAAGGCGATCGGCCGGTCTAGCGGCCGCCTAGGAGGCCTTCGCCGTCACCAGCCACACCGCCCCGTCCATGGCGATCTGATCCCCTTTTACGAACGGCGCGATCGCCTTGGCGATCGCCGCCATTGCCGCCGCCCGCATCGCCTCGGGCTGCTCGCGCATGATCCGCCCGGCCGGCCCGACCTGGATGATCGCGTTCGCCGCCGCCGCCGGATCCCGCGGAAACCGCATATCGAAGTCGAAGGCCTCGAATTCCGGCGCGGTGAACCCGCCCGCCGACAAAATCCGCGTCACCCGGCCCCGGTCGCCGAACGCGAACGGCCCGGGCTCCTCCGCCCCCGCCGGTTTCGGCATCTCGGGCAACACCGCCCGCAGCGCGCCCATCGGCACCCGCACCCAGGGATTCTCCGCCAGCGGCCGCCAGCACGCGAAGGCCACCCGTCCGCCCGGCTTCATCGCCCGACGGAGGTTGGCGAACGCCGCATCCGGATCGCCAAAGAACATCACCCCGAATCGCGATACCAGGAGATCGAAACCGGCCGGCTCGAACGCATGCGCCGCCGCATCCGCCAGCACATAGGCCGCATTTGCCGGCGCCGTCCCCTTCGCCACCTCCAGCATCGGCGCCGAGACATCCGCCCCCAGCACGAACCCGCCCGGCCCGACCGCGGCGGCGAACGCAACCGAGGAGCCGCCGCAGCCGCAGCCGATATCAAGCACCCGCTCCCCCGGCTGCGCCTTCGCCGCGCCCAGCAGCGCCTGTGTCACCTGCGCCAGATTGCGCTCGGTCCGCGCCTCGTTGGCAGCCCATTGCTGCCCCATCGGCCCGTTCCAGGCCTCGATCTGCCGCCGATGCATCTCCGCCGCGTCCGACATGAGGGTCTACTCCGCTGCCACGGCCAATTCGGCCGCCACCGCCTTAACCCATACCGCAGTGTCATGGAACACCGCGCCGCCCATCGGCGGCGCCGGATCATCGGAGGTCAAGGTATTCACCCCCTTGCCCCCGATGAAATCGCTGTTCGGCCAGATGCTCTCCACCACCACCACGCCGGGCTGCATGCCGTCGACGACGCGCGCATGCACCGTGATCTCGCCTTGCGCATTGCCCAGCCGCACTGTCCCGCCATCGGCCACGCCCAGGCGCTGCGCGTCCTCGGGATGCAGAATTGCCGTCGGCCGCCCCTCCCGCTGGCGCCCCGCCGCATTCTCGGTGAACGTCGAATTGAGGAACTGCCGCGCCGGCGCCGCCACCAGCCGGAACGGCCGCTCGGCGCAGGCCGCATCGATCACCGCCATCTGATCCGGCAGCCCCGGCATCGCGGCATGGTTGCGCCCGATCCGCGACCAGTCCGGCGCGAAATGGAACCTCCCGTCGGCGTGCCCGAAGCCATCGACGAAATGGCTTGCCGCGAACCCCGGCGCCGCATCGATCCACCGCTTCTCCAGCACCTCCGCCATCCCCGGCCAGCCCGAAGCCCGCAGCGTGGCGTCCACGATCTCGCCCGCCGTCATCTCGAAGCCGCGATGCCGCGCCCCCAGCCGCGCCGCCAACCCCTGCAACACCTCATGGTTGGACCGGCACTGCCCGGGCGGCTCGATCAGCTTCGCCGCCACCTGGATATGGCTGTGCCCGCCCGCCTGGTAAAGGTCGTCATGCTCCATGAACATCGTGGCCGGCAGCACGAGATCGGCCATCGCCGCGGTATCCGTCATGAAATGCTCATGCACCACGGTGAACAGATCGTCGCGCTGGAACCCCCGCATCACCAGGTTGCTGTTGGGCGCCACCGTCACCGGATTGCTGTTCTGGATGAAAATCCCGTGCACCTGCGGCCCGGCCCCCAACTCCGCCCGATCCCCCGACAGCACCGCCCCGATCCGGCTCATATCCATCACCCGCACCGCGGGATCGACCGCATCGAGCCCCTCGATCAGCGTCTTGTCCCAGTGATAGATGTCCCGGTTCGACCAGAACGCGCCCGCCGCCTCATGCGCCCACTTGCCCGTCACTGTCGGCAGGCAGGATACCGCATGCATCGCAGCCGCCCCGTTGCGCATCCGCGTGAACCCGTAGCCGACCCGGATATAGGCCCGCTGCGTCGCGCAATAGAGCCGCGCGAACGCCTCGATCTCCGCCACCGACAACCCGGTGATCCCCGCCGCCCACTCCGGCCCGCGCGAGGCCAGATGCGCCTCCAGCGCCTCGGGTACATCGGAGTATTTCGCCATGAACCCCCGATCGGCATAACCGTCGCGAAAGGCCACATGCATCACAGCACAGGCCAGCGCCGCATCCGTCCCCGGCCGCACCGCCAGATGCATGTCCGCCGCCACCGCGGTGCCGGTGCGGTACGGATCGATCACCACCAGCTTGGCGCCGCGCGCCTTCCGCGCCTTGGCGATATGGGTCATCACATTGACCTGGGTGTTCACCGGGTTGCCGCCCCACACCACGATCAGATCGGCCGCCGCCATCTCGCGCGGGTCGGGCCCGGTGAACCGGCCAACCCCCGCCAGCCATCCCGCCTCGCACACCGCGGTGCAGATCGTCTTTTGCTGGCGCGAATACTTCATCACATGGCGTAACCGGTTGATCCCGTCGCGCTGCACCAGCCCCATCGTGCCGGCGTAGTAATACGGCCAGATCGCCTCCGCCCCGTGCCGGGCCGCGAGCGCGATGAACCGCTCCGCCGTCCGGTCGAGCGCCTCGTCCCAGGAAATCTCGCGGAACTGCCGGCTCCCCTTCGGCCCGGTCCGCAGCAGCGGCACCGTCAGCCGCTCGGCATGATGGGTCCGCTCGCCATAGCGCGACACCTTCGCGCAGATCACCCCATCGGTATAGGAATTCGCCGCCGCCCCCCTCACCGCGCCGATCCGCACCCCATCGATCACCTCGATTTCGAGCGCACAGGTGGAGGGACAATCATGCGGGCAGACCGAGGAGCGGATGATGCGTGTCATCCCGCCAGCGTGAAACGAAAACCCCATGGAGTGCAACCGGCCAAAGGGCTAGAACCCGCCGGACCCGATTCCCCCACGCGGAGCCCCACCATGCACATCGCGCATGACGACCTGCTGAGCGACGTGCTCGGCCTGCTCAGCGGCGAGCACGACCCGATCGCCAATGCGGCCAACACGGCGGCCGCCATCTGGCAGCACATGGACGGCATCAACTGGGCCGGCTTCTACTTCCGCCAGGGCGAGACCCTGGTGCTCGGCCCGTTCCAGGGCAAACCCGCCTGTGTGCGCATCCCGATCGGCCAGGGCGTCTGCGGCACCGCCGCCGCCCGCGCCGAAACCATCCTGGTCGAGGACGTCCACGCCTTCCCCGGCCACATCGCCTGCGACGCCGCGTCCAACTCGGAAATCGTCGTCCCCCTGATCCGCGACGGCGCCGTGATTGGCGTGCTCGACATCGACAGCCCGCATCGCGCCCGCTTCGGCGCCGCGGAGCAGGCCCTGTGCGAACAAATCGCCGCCGCCTACGTGGCCGCTTTGGCGGCGTGAGGCGGCTCGCCGCCCTGTGCCTGCTGCTGCTCGCGGCCGCCGCACCCGTGCCGCCGACGGCCAAACCGACCCCGCGGCCGCCACCCCGGCCGATCGCCCGGCCGGCCGACATCGCCGACCAGCTCGCCATGCTCGCCTTCGACGCCAATCCGCTCTGGGCGCTGCCGGCGCGCGATGTCCTGGCGCGCTGGGCCGGCCCGATGAACCTGTTCCTGTTCGGCCGCGCCGAGGATCGTATCGACGCCCAGGCCGCCCTGCGCGCCCTCGCCCGGCCCACCGGCCTGAAGCTCCAGCTTCTCACAGAAAACCAGGCTGCCCGGATCGCCCCCAACGCCTTCATCGTTGCCGACGAGAATCTCGCTTTGGCCCTCCGCGGGCCGCTGCGCGGCATGCTGCGCAACGCCTTCGCCGGCGACGAGGCCACGGTCGAGGAATTCCTTGCCACCGTCGTCGAGCGCACGCCGTGCTGGATGCTCCCGGTCTGGGCCGATGACAACCGCTCCACGATCCGGGCCGCCATCATCGGCGTCGACGCCACCCGCCCGCGCGCGGAAACCCGCGCCTGCCTGCTGCGCGGCCTCGGCGCCGCGCTCGGTCCGATGGGCCCGGGCGCCTTCCTGCCCGGCAGCGCCTTCGCGCCCGCCCTCCCCACTGCGCCCGGCCCCGCCACTGCGCCTGGGCTCGCGGCAAAACTCTCGCGCGAGGACGAGCGCATGCTTCGCACGCTCTACAGCCGCGCCCTGCATCCCGGCATGCCCCGCGATGAAATGCTCGCCGCCGCCCGCAAATCACTCGCCAGCACGCCCAAGCGCAAGCCGCCCGTGAAACCGCCCGCACCATGACCACCCGTCCCGGCTACCGCGCCGTCCTGGCCTTGCCCGGCGTCGGCGCCCTGCTTCTCGCCGCCACCTTGGCCCGCCTCGCCGGACGGATGTTCCTCGTCGCCCTGGTGCTCTACGCGCTCGGCCGCTTCGGCTCGCCGCAACTCGCGGGCTGGGCCGGGTTTCTCGCCCTCATCCCCGGCATGATCGCCAGCCCCCTGGCCGGCGCCCTGCTCGATCGCATGGGTGCCGGACGCATGATCCTGCTCGACCTCGCCTGCTCCGCCCTGTGGCTGGCCAGCCTCGCCGCCATCGACGCGCAGGCGATGATGACCCCAGCGCTCCTCCTGATCCTGGCCGCGCTCTACGCCCTCACCACGCCGCTCAGCTCCGCCGGCATCCGCGCCCTCCTCCCCCGCCTGGTGCCGCACGCGGCCCGAGACCCGGTGAACGCGCTCGATACCACCATCAACGCCGTCGTTGACACTGCCGGCCCCGTACTCTCCGGCCCGCTCTATGGCTTCCTCGGCGCACCCGCCTGCTTCGGCATCATCGCCACCCTTTGCGGCCTCGCAACCCTCGCCGCGCTGCCCGTCCTGCGCCGCGACATCCCGGGCACGGCGCGCGGCAGGCTGTTCGACACCGCGCTGCACGGGCTGCGCCATGTCCTCGCCCACCCCATCCTGCGCGGCATCGCCCTGTCCTACGGCATGCAGACCGTGAGCTGGGGCATGCTCCTGGTCATCGTCCCCGTCGCCGTGGCCCGCGCCATCGGCCCCGGCCCGGCGGCGGACAGTCTGACCGGCGCGCTATGGGCCGCCGCCGGCACCGCCGGCATCTCCGGCGCCCTGCTCGCCGGGCGCCTCCGCATCATGGGGCGCGAGGGAAGCGTCATCGCCCTCGGCGGCTTGGTCACCGCCATCGCCCTGTTCCCGATCGCCGCCATCGGGGGGCTCTACGGCCTGCTCGCCGGCCTGCTCCTGCTGAACTTCGTCGCCGGACCGGTGGCCGTTGCCGTCCTCACCCTGCGCCAGCGCCGCACCGACCCCGCCCTGCTCGGCCGGGTGATGGCGGTGTCGATCAGCCTCAACATCTGCGGCCAGCCCCTCGGCGCCGCGCTCGCCGGCGCGGTCGTCGTCGGGTCGGTCGAGGCGGCCCTGGCGCTCGCGGCCGCGGCGAGTCTCCTCTCCGCCCTTCTGGCACGGCGTTTGTTGCGCGAGGTAACCATCGGATGAAATCCGTGTTAGGGCTCGAATCCGCATGCATCCGCGCTATATGATGCAACCGTATCGGGAGATCGAAATCGCCATGCGCCGTCGCCTGTCATGCCTGATCGCCGCCGCCCTCGTGTTCGGCCTGACCATCGCGCCGGATGACGCGATGGCTCGTGCTGGCTCCTCGTCCTCGATGGGCAGCAGCGGATCGCGCACCTATTCCGCCCCCCCCGCCACCCGCACGGCCCCCACTACCGCTGCCCCGATGCAGCGCAGCCTGACGCCGCAAGGCACGCCGGCGCCGAGCCCCTACGCCCAGCCGCAGCAGGCCCCGGTGGGGTCGGGCTTCTTCAGTCGCTCCCCCTTCATGTCCGGCCTGATGGGCGGCCTGCTTGGCGCCGGTATCGGCGGGATGCTCTTCGGCGGCGGCATGTTCCACGGCATGGCGGGGTTCTCGGGCTTCCTTGGCTTCCTGATCCAGATTTTCCTGGTGGTGATGGTCGGCCGCCTGATCTGGGGCTTCTTCGCCCGCCGCAATGCCCAGCCGCTGGCCGCCGGCCCCGCCACCTACGCCGATGGCATGGACCGCTTCGACCCCGGCACCAACACCGGCGGTGGCGGCGGCGCCCCGCAACTCCCCATCACCCCGGCCGACTTCCACGCCTTCGAGGAGCTGCTGCACGGCATCCAGGCCGCCTGGTCGGCGCATGACCTGACCTCGATGCGGCGCATCGCCTCGCCCGAAATGGTAAGCTATTTCGCCGAGCAGATGGCCGAACAAACCAGCCGTGGCGTGCGCAACGTGGTCGGCGACGTCCGCCTCGAACAGGGTGACCTCGCCGATGCCTGGGCCGAGCCGGGCCGCGAATATGCCCGTGTGGCGATGCGCTTTTCCATGATCGACGTCACCCGCGACGCCGCCGGCCGTGTCGTCGATGGCGACCCGGTCAACCGCGCCATGGCCACCGAAGTCTGGACCTTCCTCCGCGCCCCCGGCGGCGCCTGGGTGCTCTCGGCGATCCAGCAGACCCGCTGAAGCGACATGGCGGAATAGAAGAGCGTCCCGCTTCCTATTCCGCCCGATACCAGGCCGGCTTGCGCTTGGCCTGGAATGCCCCGGTCCCCTCATGGCCCTCGGCCGAAGCGCGCTGAATCCAGCCCTCATGGGCCAGCATCGCCATCGCCCGCTGATCCAGCAGCAGACCATTCGCCGCCAGAAAGCTGTGCTTCGTCAGGCCCACCGCTCCTGGCGCCGAGAGGTAGATCGCATCCAGCACCTGCGCCGCCCGCGTCTCCAGCATGTCTGCCGCGACAACCTCATGGACCAGACCGATCCGACAGGCCTCCTCGGCCCCGAACCGCTCCCCGGTCAACGCATACCGCCGCGTCTGTCGCAGGCCGATGGCGTTGACCATGTGGGTCGAAATCGGGGTTGGCGCCACGCCCACCCGCACCTCGGTGATCCCGAACAAGGCCGCCGGCGTCGCCAGCGCGACATCGACGCAGCACACGATCCCGACCCCGCCGCCGAAGCAGGCGCCCTGGATCAAGGCCATGGTGGGTTTGGGAAATTCGTTCAACAATTGCATCGCCCGCGTCGTCGCCAACGAGGCGGCGAAGGCGTGATCGGGCGCATAATCCGCGGCCTGCGCGAGCCAGTTGATATCGGCACCGGCCTGGAAATGCTTGCCCGCGCCCCGGATCACCACCGCCCGCACCGCATCATCCACCGCGAGCGCCGTGAGCCCATCGATCAATCCCGCCAGCAGCTCCTCATTATACGCGTTGCCCACCTCCGGCCGGTTCAGCGTGACATGCGCCACGCCCCGCGTGTCGACCTCCAGCAGAACCGGGGCGGACACAGCGGGGCTCACGCGCTCACCAGGGCAGGATCGGTGTTGGCGCCGCACACCAGCACACCCACCCGGGCCCCCGGCGGCGGCACCCAGGCACCCGACAGCAGCGCCGCCAGCGCCGTCGCCCCCCCCGGCTCGGCGACCAGCCGCATCTGCCGCCACAGCACTTTCTGCGCCGCCGCGATCGCGGCGTCGCTCACCAGCACGGCGGCACTCACATGGGCCTGGGCGATGGGGAACATCAGCGCGCCGACCTGTCGCGCGCCCAGTGCATCCGCGGCCAGCCCGCCCACAGGCGCCTCCACCGGCCGGCCCGCCGCCAGCGCATGGTGCAGCGTCGGGCAGTTCACGGGCTCCACGCTCACCACCTTGATCCGGCTGGCGAACCAGGCCGCCATGCCGCCGATCAGCCCGCCGCCGCCGGTCGCCACCAGCACATGGGTCAACTCCGGCGCGTCGGCCTCGAACTCCATCGCCGTGGTGCCCTGACCCGCCAGCACGTCGGCGTGGTCATAGGCATGGACCTCCATCGCCCCGCTCTCGGCCTGCCGCGCCCGGCTCGCCGCCAGCGCCTCGAAATAGGTCTCCCCGCCGCGTACCAGCCGCGCGCCCTCCTGCTCGATCCGCGCCCGCTTAGACTCCGGCGTGTGCTGCGGCACGAAAATCTCCGCCGTCAGGCCCAAGGCCCGGGCCGCGAAAGCCACCGCCGCCCCATGATTGCCGCCCGACGCCGCGATCACCCCGGCCGACGGCAATACCCCCGCCTCCCGTGCCGAGAGAATGCGGTTGAACGCCCCGCGCGGCTTGAAGCTGCCGGCGTGCTGCAACAGCTCCAGCTTCAGCGTGGCCGGAACCGCCAACCCCAGATCGCCGGCGGCGAGCCGGATGACCGGGGTGTGGCGAACGTACGGGGCGATCCGCGCGGCGGCGGTCTCGATAGCGATACGGTCAGGTGTCATGGCGCGGACGCTGCCACGCTCTCCCCGGCCCGGCAAGATCGGGACGCCCCGAGGACGGCCCCGATGACGCAATGTAGCAACCCCCTTGGTTTGCCCGCCCGAAAGCGCCATGATGACGCCGTATGCAAATCCACGCGAGCTGCGTCGCCCGTGATGGGGCCGGGATCGTTCTGCTGGGCCCCCCGGGGTCCGGCAAATCCGATCTGGCGCTCCGGTTGCTCGATCGGGGGTTCGTGCTGGTGGCGGATGACAGGGTCGAGATCGTGGACGGAATGGCGCGGCCGCCGGCACAACTCGCCGGACTGATCGAAGTGCGCGGACTCGGCCTGCTGCGGATGCCGCATGCGGCATCCGCCCGCATAGCGCTCGCCATCGCCCTCACTCCGGACATGCCGCGCCTGCCCGCGCCGCGCCGCCACGAGAGCCTCGCCGTGCCGTTCATCCTGCTCGACCCGCGCTCGCCCTCCGCCGCCCAGCGCGCCGAACTCGCGCTCGACTGCGCCCTCGGCCGCATCGTCCAGCCCGCCGGGGCCTTCGCCCCGTGAGCGCCACGCGCCTCCCGGTTGTCCTGGTCAGCGGCCTCTCCGGCGCCGGCAAGGCCTCGATCCTGCGCGCGCTCGAGGATGCCGGGTTCGATGCCGTCGACAATCCGCCGCTCGAACTGATCGAGAGCCTGGTCGCCCGCGCGCACAACGCCAGCGGCCCCTCCGCCGACGGCGCCAGCGGCCTCGCCGTCGGTGTCGATGCGCGCTCCCGCGGGTTCGATGCCGACGCCGTGCTCGCCACCCTTGCGCGCCTGCGCCTCAATCCGGCGCTGCGGCCCGAACTGGTCTTCGCCTGGGCCGACGAGAGCGCCCTGCTGCGCCGCTTCACCGAAACCCGCCGCCGCCACCCGCTGGCCCCGCGCGGCCGCGTCTCCGACGGGATTACCGCCGAACAGCAGCTGATCGCCCCCCTGCACGCCGCCGCCGACCTGGTGATCGACACCTCGGACCTGCCGCTGGCCGCCCTGCGCCAGCTCATCGAGCAGCGCTTCGCCCATGGCACGACCTCCGATCCGCAAACCGGCCTGTCCGTCTCGCTCGTGTCCTTCGCGTTTCCCGCAGGGCTGCCCCGCGAAGCCGATATGGTGTTCGACGCCAGATTCCTGCGCAATCCCCATTACGATCCGCAGCTTAGACCGCTGACCGGAAGTGATCCCTCAGTTGCCGCCTATGTCGCCGCCGATCCCGACTTCGACGCTTTCTTCGGCGGCATCGCCACCCTGCTCAATCTGGTCTTGCCTCGCTTCGTGGCCGAGGGCAAGAAATACGCAACAATCGCGGTCGGATGCACCGGCGGCCGGCACAGATCGGTCGCGATCGTCGAACGGTTGACGAATTTTCTCACGGATTCAGGCTGGCGCGTCAGCGCCGCGCACCGGGAACTCGCCCGCGAGAGCATGTTGGCTCGCGCGGGCAACCGGCGCGGCGGCGATGCGCCGGCAGGATCAGCGCAGGAGCCTGACGGCACTTCATGAAGTCACGCAGCCGATGATCGGCCTGGTTCTGGTCACGCATGGTCGTCTCGCCGAGGAGATGCGCCTGGCGATGGAACATGTCGTCGGCAAGCAGCGCAATGTCGCCACCGTCTGCATCGGCCCCGAGGACGACATGGAGGGCCGCCGCGCCGACATCCAGCAGTCCATCGCCGAGGTCGACACCGGCGACGGCGTCGTGCTGATCACCGACATGTTCGGCGGCACCCCCTCCAACCTCGCAATTTCGCAGATGGATCGTCCCGGCGTGGAGGTCATCGCCGGCATGAACCTGCCGATGCTGGTCAAGCTCGCCAAGGTCCGCTCCAACCTGCCGCTCGCCGATGCGGTGGACTGTGCGCAGACCGCCGGGCGCAAATACATCGCCGCCGCCTCCCACCTGATGCCCAAGCCCGGCGGGTCCTGCGGGTGACGGCGCAAAGCGGCCCGGTCCTTACCCGCAGCCTTACCATCCGCAACCGCCGCGGCCTGCATGCCCGCGCGGCGGCCAAGTTCGTCACCCTGGCCGAGCGCTTCGGCGCGTCCGTCGAGGTCGTGAAGGACGGCCAGTCGGTCTCGGCGCGCTCGATCATGGGCCTGATGATGCTGGGCGCCGGCATCGGCTCCACCATCGAACTCCAAGCCGAGGGATGGGATGCCAAGGAGGCGATGGATGCGCTCGCCGCCCTCGTCGAGGCCGGGTTCCATGAAACCGACTGACGGCGAGCCGGCGCATCCGCCGCTTGAACCCCAGCCTCCGGCACCTGTTCCTCCCGCACCTGTGCCTCCCGAACCCGTGCCTCCCGAACCCGTGCCTCCCGAACCCGTGCCTCCCGAGCCGCCCCAGCCCGCACCTGCTCAGCCCGCCCTCACCCAGCCCGTTGCTGCCGAGCCCAAGCGCCCGCGCGAAAAGCCGGCCACCAAGGGCGAACGCCGGCTGATCGGCATCCCGGTTTCCCCCGGCGTCGCCATCGGCCCGGTGTTCGGCGCCGCCGAGCCCCAGGCGGTGATCACCCGCACCCGCATCCAGGCGATCGACACCCAGGCCGAGATCGCCCGCTTCGATGCCGCCATCGCCCAGTCGCGCAAGCAGCTGCTCAAGCTGCGCGCCCGCCTCGGCATCCTGCCCGAGGACAGCCAGGCCGAAATCGCGCCGCTGCTCGACGCCTATCTGCAAATGATCGGCTCCTCCCGCCTGGTGCGCGGGGTGCGCCGGCGGGTGGCCGACATGCTAGTCTCGGCCGAAACCGCCGTGGTCGACGAAACCGACGCGCTGGCCGAGACCATCCTCGCCATGCCCGGCGACGATGACCGCGCCGGGCGCAAGCGCCGGGCCGACGAGGTGCGCGAAATCGGCCGCCGCCTGATCCGCAACCTCACCCGCGCTCCGTTCCGCAGCTTCACCGCCCTGCCCCAGGGGGCGCTGCTGGTATGCGAAGCGCTGCGCCCGGCCGATGCCGCGCTGCTCGACCCCTCGCGCCTCGCCGGCGTCGCCACCGACGAGGGCGGCGCCGACGGCCATACCGCCATCATGCTGCGCGCCCTCGGCGTCCCCGCCGTGCTCGGCGTCCCCGGAATCACCCAGGCCGCCAGGCCCGGCGAGACCATCATCATCGACGGCGCCGCCGGCACCGTCACCCTTAACCCCGAGCCCGCCACCCTCACCGCCGCGCGCCGCGCCGTCACCGCCTATGCCCGCGAACTGCAAAAGCTCGCCGCCCTGCGCCGGCTGCCCTCGGTCACCGCCGACGGCGAAGTCGTCGAATTGCAGGCCAATCTCGAAATTCCGGCCGAACTGCCGCTGATCGCCCAGTCCGGCGCCTCCGGCATCGGCCTGCTGCGCACCGAATTCCTGTTCATGAACCGCGAGACCCTGCCGGACGAGAACGCGCAGACCGAAACCTACCGCACCATCGTCGAGGCCATGAGCGGCGACCCCGTGACCATCCGCGTGCTCGACTGGGGCGGCGAGAAGGAGATCGAGGCGCTGCAAAGCGAGGGCATCGTGCCCGAGGCGGCCGACCTCAACCCCGCCCTCGGCATTCGCGGCATCCGCCTGCTGCTGCGCGAGCCCGACCTGTTCGAGACCCAGCTTGCCGCCATCCTGCGCGCCGCCGCCTGGGGTCCGGTGCGCATCCTGCTGCCGATGGTCACCAACGTCGCCGAGGTGCGCGCCGCGCGCGACCTCTACGAGCGCGTGTTCCGCCGCCTGCGCCGGCGCGGCGAGCGCCTGCCGGACAAGGCGCCGCCGCTCGGGATCATGATCGAGACCCCCGGCGCCGCGCTGGCCGCCGACGCCCTGGCGCTGGAGGCCGATTTCTTCGCCATCGGCACCAACGACCTGACCATGTACACCCTGGCCGTCGATCGCGGCGAAAGCGACGTCTCCGCGCTCTACGACCCGCTCCACCCCGCCGTGCTGCGACTGGTCCAGTTCGCCACCGAGGCCGCCCTGCGCATGCGCATGCCGGTCTCGGTCTGCGGCGAGATGGCGGCCAACCCGAGCTTCGTCAAGCTGCTGATCGGCCTCGGCCTGCGCAGCTTCAGCATGAACGCCTCGGCGGTGCCGCGGGTGAAACAGGTGGTGCGGACCGTGGACATCGACGACTGCGCCCGCTTCGCGCGCCGGGTGATGGATCAGTCGGACCCGGCGGTGATCCGCGAAATGGTGACCGGAGCGGCTGCCGCCTGACCGATCCCGCCGGCGCAGCCCCCCGGGCCAGGTCCACGCGCCTGCCTCCTGGACCGGGACCACCGGCTTGTGGCGGACGCCGCAACCTCTATCATCGATAGAAACGGCAACGGGACCGAGTCGACATGCCTCTCGCCATCCAGCTTGCGGCGCTCGATCTGGCGCTCGCCGACGTCAACCGTCACGCCAAGGCGCTGACCGCACTGGCAGCCGCACTCGCCAAGGCTGGCGCCAGCGGCAATCTCGTGGCGCTGGGGCGGGGTTTCGAGCAGGCGCCGCGGTTGCTGGAACAGGTTTCCGCCTCCATCGCCGCCGCGCAGGCCGGCTTCAGCTATGACGCCGCCGCCGAATTCGCCTCCGGCGCCTATATCGCGGAGCTGCTGGCGGCGGCCGAGCAGGCCGGCGTCGTGCTGGTTGCGAGAGATGGCCGGCTGAGCGCATTCCCCTTGCTGCTCAAGCTCGAACCCGGGACCCCGGCGGTCCGGGTCGGCAAGAAATCCGAACGCGGCATCCGGCCCTCCGCCCTGGCGGCCCTGCTGAAACAACGGCAAGCGGCGCAGACCTTTCGTCCGGGCGTAGTGCTGGAGCAGATATTCAGCGCCTATGCCGCCCTCGCTCCGGGGGTGCAGACCGGCTGGCGGGCGAACCAGAAGATGCCGGGTCCGGTGGTGCCGCTGCTCGACATCCACGAATTGCTGACCGTGCTGCCCGAGGCCGGTGCCGCCTATCCGCGCGACGCCTTCGCGGTCGATCTGCTGCGTCTCAACCGGGCGCCAGACACGCGCACCAAGGCCGGCCACGGCTTCAGCCTGTCGGCCTCGACGGCCACCAAGGGCCGCAACTTCCTGCGCGTCTATGACGAGACCGGGGCCGAGAGCGTGTTCGCCGGTATCAGCTTCAGCGTCTAGAGCGTGATCATTTGAGGCCGACCGGTCGGAAAACGTGAATCACGCGAAAAAAACAAAGCTCTAGGAGGCAGCCATGGCGGTCGCGCGGGAGACCTGGGTCGGCCTGATGGCAACGGAATATCTCGACGACTTTGTTCCCGCCGGCGGCGGCGCGGTGCGCTTTGTGGTGGCCGAAGCCGAGGGTCTCGACCACGCCGCGACAGCACTGGCGCAGCGCGCCGCAACCGCCGGACTGCGGACCATCCGGGTGACGCTGGCCGAGACCAAATTGCATATGCTGCATCATTTCTTCTTCGCCGTCGCCCGCCAGCTGCCATGGGAGCAGCTGCTGCAGGCGCGGGTCGAAGCGCTGGTGGTGGCCGGCGAATACCGCTGGCCGCGGCCGGGCGCGCCGATGACGCTCAACGAACTTGCCGAAGCCAACGGTATCACCGCCCATCTGCTGCACCGCCAGCTCCTGCAATGGCTGACCGCCGAGGTCTGGCATGATGCGGCCCTCGCGCAGGATTTCCGCAAAGCCATGATCGCCGCGCTGGAAAACACGCTGACCGGCGAGAATGTCATCCTGCACGAGGCGGTGCTGGACTGGTTGCGCGGCGATCTGCGCCGCCTTGCCACCGTCCGGGCCGCAGCGATCGGCAGCCGCATCGGCCGCCACAATGCGCGCGCCATGCTGACCTCGCTGTTCCATTTCCTGCGCGGCTGCGGCGCGCCGGGCGTGCTGGTGCTGCTCGACATCCGCCGCCTGCACCAGCCCGGCCGCGGCGAAGGCGTGTCCTACACCCCGGCCGGGGTGATGGACTGCTACGAGGTGTTGCGCCAGATCATCGACGACACCGAACATTTCCCCGGCCTGTTCCTTGCCGTCCTCGCCGACGATGCCCTCCTGGGCGACTCGAACCGGGCGCTCGGCCGATACGACGCCTTGAAGATGCGCCTGTTCGACGACGTGCCCC
>CAIYSR010000022.1 GCA_903928895.1 uncultured Rhodospirillales bacterium
CCAGCTTCGTCATCTCCGTCATCCTCTCCTTCGCCCTGGGCATCCTCGCCGCCCGCAAACCTGGCGGCTGGGCCGACGGCATCATCAGCCTCGCGGCCTTCGCCGGCATCTCGGTGCCCGTCTTCTGGCTCGCCCTGATGATGATCCTCATCTTCGCCGTCGGCCTTCACTGGCTCCCCGCGTCGGGCATCGCCAACGTCGGCGACGGCTCCTTCAAAGACCAACTCATCCACCTCGTCATGCCCGTCACGACCCTGGCACTCGCCACCACCGGAGGCTTCACCCGCTTCGTCCGCGCCTCCATGATCGAAGTCCTGCGCCTCGACCTCGTCCGCACCGCCCGCGCCAAAGGCGCGTCCGAATCCCGCGTCATCCTGGTCCACGCCTTCCGCAACGCCCTCATCCCGGTCGTCACCGTCATGGCGCTGAGCTTCGGAACCCTCTTCAACGGCGCCCTGCTGACCGAAACCATGTTCGCCCAACCCGGCATGGGCAAAATGATCTACGACGCCATCCTCGGAAACGACTTCAACCTCGCCCTCTCCGGCCTGCTCTTCGCCACCCTCGTCACCCTCCTCAGCAACCTCGCCGCCGACCTCGCCTACGGCTGGCTCGACCCCCGGATCAGCTTGCAATGATGTTCCCTGCGGCAAGAAAGCAAGGCGGGGGCGCTGCCCCTCGACCCCGCTGGGGGCTGAGCCCCCAGACCCGCGTCCGTTTAAGCAAGAGGCTGGAAGAAGAGAGAGAGGGGCCGACGGAGCGGTTCCGACCGCTCGGCTGGCCCCTCTCTCTCTTCTTCCAGCATTCCTTCCCTAGGTGGATGAGGTCCAGGGGATCATCCCCTGGTGGGGGTCGGGGGGGCAAAGCCCCCCGCCTTGCTTGCTCTCCCGCAAGGAGCCTCATCGCATGAGCCGGCCCGAGGTTGCGGTCAGTCCGTGGCGGTTGCGGTGGCGCCGGTTTTTGCGGCATCGGGCGGGGGTGTCGAGTTTGGTGGTGCTGGGGCTGCTGATCTTGTTTGCTTTGGCGGCGTTGCCGATGCAGCGGTTTGGCTGGGATCCGGATGCGACGGATTTGTTTTCCCGGTTCGATCCCCCTTCGGCGAAGCACTGGCTGGGGACGGACGAGGCGGGGCGGGATGAATTGATCCGGCTGATGGTGGGCGGCCAGATGTCGTTGCTGGTGGGGGTGATGGCGACCGGGATTGGCGGGGTGGTGGGGTTGTTGATCGGGGTATGCGCCGGATATTTCGGGGGCCGGGTGGATGCGGTGTTGATGCGTTTTACCGATGGGATGATTGCGCTGCCGTTGTTGCCGTTGCTGATTGTGCTGGGCGCGGTGGATTTGACCAAATTGGGCTTTTCGCGGGAGTTCGCGCATTCGGGGGCGGCGGGGTTTTGGCGGATTATCGTGATCATCGCGATTGTCGACTGGACCGCGATTGCCCGGCTGGTGCGGGCGGCGACGATTGCGATCAAGGAGCGCGATTTCGTACGTGCGGCGCGGGCTTCTGGGGCGGGGGCGGGGTATGTGATGACGTCCCATGTGCTGCCCAATGTCGCCACCCCGATCATCGTCGCCTTCACCTTGACGGTGGGCCGCGTGATCCTGTTCGAGAGCGTGTTGAGCTTCCTCGGCTTCGGCATCGTCCCGCCGACTCCGAGCTGGGGCAACATGCTGAACAACGCGCAGGAGCTGGTGACGTCGGCGCCGGCCTTGGCGATCTATCCGGGCCTGCTGATTTTTGTGACTGTGATTGCGGTGAATTTCCTGGGCGACGGGTTGCAGCATGCGTTCGATCCGCGCTCGGAGAGGTAGCGGGCGTGTTGGTTTCGGCCTAAGTTGGGTCAAGAGTTTTTCAGGGAGGTTTACCATGCGCCGTCGCGAACTACTGGCTGCCACGCTGGCTTCGGGGATTGCCGGTCCGGCCTTTGCGCAGGGCAAGCCGATCAAGCTGGCCCTGATCGCCGACCGCACCGGGCCGCTGGAGGCCTATGCCAAGCAGATGTGGATCGGCTTCGATATGGGGCTGGAATATGCCACCAAGGGCACCAACACGGTCGCCGGCCGCAAGCTTGAGATCGTGCGCAAGGACAGCCAGACCAAGCCCGATGTCGGGCGCAGCCTGCTGGCCGAGGCCTATGGCGACGACAATGTGGATATCGCCATTGGCG
The DNA here is from genome assembly GCA_903928895.1 of uncultured Rhodospirillales bacterium. GTDB lineage: Bacteria > Pseudomonadota > Alphaproteobacteria > Acetobacterales > Acetobacteraceae > CAIYPH01. The sequence continues at coordinate 2,172 of CAIYSR010000022.1, forward strand.
GCACCTCCTCGGCGGTGGCGCTGGCGATGCTGCCGGTGGCGGCCGAATACAAAAAGGTTCTGATCGTTGATGGCGCAGTGGCGGACGGCATCACCGGCGCGGCGTGGAACAAGTATATTTTCCGGGTTGACCGCAATTCGACGATGGACGCCGTCTCCAATGCCGTCTCCATCGGCAAGCCCGGTGTCGTCGTCGCCACTTTGGCGCAGGACTATGCCTTCGGCCGCGATGGCGTCGCCGCTTTCCGCGCCGCCTTGGCCGGCACCGGCGCGAAGCTGGTGCACGAGGAATACGCGCCCCCGACGGCGACCGACTTCACCGCCCCGGCGCAGCGCATTTTCGATGCCCTGGCCAAGGAGACCGGCGAGAAATACCTCTTCACCATCTGGGCCGGCGCGGATCCGATGGGCAAGCTCGCCGCGCTGAACCCCGAACGCCTCGGCATCAAGCTCTCCACCGGCGGCAACATCCTGCCCGGCCTGAAGGCCTACAAGGCCATCCCGGGCGTCAACGGCATGCAGGGCGCGACCTACTACTACTATGAAATCCCCAAGAACCCGATCAACGACTGGTTCGTCGCCGAGCACGTCAAGCGCTACAACGAGCCGCCGGACTTCTTCACCTGCAATGGCATGGTCACTTCCCTGGGGCTGGTCGCCGCGCTCGAGAAGACCAAAGGCGCCACCGATGCCGACACCCTGATCGCCGCCATGGAGGGCCTCGCCTTCGACACCCCCAAGGGCAAGGTCATGTTCCGCCCCGAGGATCATCAGGCGCTCCAGTCGATGTTCGGCTTCAAGCTCGACAATACGCTCGATCGCCCCTGGGCGGTCCCGGTTGGGACCCATGAGTTCACGATCGACGAAATGAAGATCCCCATCGCCAACAAGCGGTGATGTCCACAGCCGTCCTCGAAACCCGCGACCTGACCATCCGCTTCGGCGGTCAAGTCGCGGTGGACCGGGTGTCTTGCGCCTTCCATCCGGGTACGCTGACCGCCATCGTCGGCCCCAACGGGGCGGGCAAGACCACCTATTTCAACTTGATCTCCGGCCAGCTCCGCGCCTCGTCCGGCAGCGTGCTGCTGCGCGGGCGCGATATCTCGCGCATGGCGGCGCCGCTCCGCGCCCGCCTCGGCCTCGGCCGGGCCTTTCAGCTCACCAACCTCTTCCCCGACCTCTCCGTGCTCGAAAACGTCCGCCTCGCCGTCCAGGCCCGCGCCGGCGTCTTTCTCGACTTCCTGTCCCTGGCGATGGACCGCACTCAACTGACCGAAACCGCCATTGCCCATCTCCGCCGCGTCCGCCTGCTCGACCGTGCCGGCACGGCCGCGGCCGTCCTCAGTCACGGCGACCAGCGCAAGCTCGAAGTGGCGATGATGCTGGCGCTTGAGCCCGACATCTTCATGTTCGACGAACCCACCGCCGGCATGAGCGTCGACGAGGTCCCCGTCATCCTCGATCTGATCGAGGAGATCAAAGCCGAGGCCAACAAGACTATCCTTCTCGTCGAACACAAGATGGACGTCGTCCGCCGTCTCGCCGACCGCGTCATTGTGCTGCACAACGGCGCCCTGGTTGCCGACGGCGAGCCCGCCGAGGTCGTGGCGTCGGCCATCGTGCAGGAGGCCTATCTCGGCATTCCCGCTGGAAAGCCCGCGCATGGCTGAGAAGATTCTGCTTCAGCTCGAAGGCGTGCAAACCCATATCGGGCGCTACCACATCCTGCACGGCGTCGATCTCAGCGTCCCCGAGGGCGGCCTGACCGTCCTGCTCGGCCGCAACGGGGCGGGCAAAACCACCACGCTGCGCACCGTCATGGGCCTGTGGCGCGCCAGCGCCGGGCGCATCCTGTTCGACGGCACCGACATCGCTGCCATGGCCACGCCGGACATCGCCCGCCTCGGCATCGCCTACGTGCCGGAAGCCATGGGCATCTTCACCGGCCTCACGGTGCGCGAAAACCTCCTCCTCGCCACCACCGCCGGCCGCTTCGATGATGCCCGCCTCGATGCCGTCTTCGCCCTCTTCCCCGTGCTCAAAACCAAATGGCATGACGCCGCCGGCGGGCTCTCCGGCGGGCAGAAACAAATGCTGGCGATCAGCCGGGCGATGGTCGAGCAACGCCGCCTGATGATCGTCGACGAACCCACCAAAGGCCTCGCGCCCGCCGTCATCGAGCACCTCATCGGCGGCTTCCACACGCTCAAGCAAAGCCGCACCACCATCCTGCTGGTCGAGCAGAACTTCCACATGGCCCGCTCCGTCGGCGACAGCGTCGCCGTCATGGACGACGGCCGCGTGGTTCACGCCGGCACGATGGCCGATCTCGCCGGCGACGAGGCCCTCCAAGGCCGCCTCCTCGGCCTCAGCCTGGCGGCCCATCAATGAAGCGCGATCTGACCCCCTGGCTCTTGCTGCCCATCGTCGCCTTGGCGATGCTGCCGCTGATGAGCTTCTCCACTTGGCTCACGCTGACCATCGCCGGCGCCGCCATGGGCATGATGCTCTTCCTCATGGCCTCGGGCCTCACCCTCGTATTCGGCCTGATGGACGTGATGAACTTCGCCCACGGCGCCTTCATCACGCTCGGCGCCTACCTCGCCGTCACCGTCCTCGGCCGCCTCTCCGGCTGGGGCGGCCCGGACAGCCTGGCCTGGAACCTCGCCGCCCTCGCCGTCGCCGTCACCACCGGCGCCATCGCCACCGGCGCGGTCGGCGCCGTCTTCGAACGCGTCATCATCCGCCGCGTCTACGGCTCCCACCTCCAGCAGATCCTGATCACCATGGGCGGCCTCATCGTCGCCGGCCAACTCGTGATCGTGCTGTGGGGCGCCCAGCCCCTGCAAGTCGCCAAGCCCGTGCTGCTGCGCGGCAGCTTCCTGCTTGGCGGCGCCGCCATCGAGACCTATCGCCTCGTCGCCGTCGTCCTCGGCCTGCTCGTCTTCGGCATCGCTTATCTGGTTCTCAACCGCACCCGCATCGGCCTGCTCGTGCGCGCCGGCGTCGAAAACCGCGAAATGGTCGAAGCCCTTGGTTTTCGCATCGAACGCCTCTTCGTCGCCGTCTTCGTCGCCGGCGCGGCGCTGGCCGGAATCGGCGGCGTCATGTGGGGCGGCTACCAGGAAGTCGTCACCGCCACCATCGGCGACGAAATGACGGTGCTGATCTTCATCGTCATCATCATCGGCGGCCTCGGCTCCGTCACCGGCTGCTTCCAGGCCGCGGTCCTGGTCGGGCTTACCACCAACTATGTCGGCTACCTCACGCCCAAACTCGCGCTCGGTTCCAATATCGCGCTGATGGTGTTGGTGCTCTTGTGGCGACCGCGGGGGTTGTTTCCGGTGGCGAAGCAATGAAAGCAGCAAAGCCAAGCGCTTCTTTTTTGAAAAAAAGAAGCAAAAAACTTCCATCCATTGGAGTCGGTGGTGCCACCCTTCGCAAAGCCATGGGTAAGGTTTTTTTGCTTCTTTTTTTCCAAAAAAAGAAGACCTTCCTTCCTGCCCTTGATTTGACGACCCCCCAATGAAACGCCTCCTCTCCGGCGACCGGCCCGGTCACCCCATCGCCGCGGCCCTGATGCTCGCGCTCCTGCTTGCCCTCGCCTTTGCGCCCTTCCTCTTCCCCGGCACCAAGTCTATGGCAGCCGCCTCGCGCATCTGCATTTTCATCGTCCTCGCCGCCAGCTACGACATCCTCCTCGGCTACACCGGCATCGTCTCCTTCGCCCACACCATGTTCTTCGCCATCGGCGCCTATGCCGTCGCCGTCCCGCTGGCCAACGGCGGGGCCTGGGGCGCCATCGGCGGCGGCCTCGTGGCGGGCAGCCTGATCGCCGCCATCCTCGCGGCCCTGATTGCCCTGCTCTCGCTGCGGGTGCAGAAGATCTTCTTTTCCATGATCACCCTCGCCGTCGCCTCCCTTGCCCAGATCATCGCCGCCCAATGGCGCGACGTCACCGGCGGCGAAGACGGCCTGACCTTCGCGCTGCCCGCCACCCTCGGCCCCGCCTTCCGCCTGCTCGACGACGCCTTCCTCGGTGTGCAATTCAACGGCCGCCTGATCACCTACTACCTGATCTTCGCGGTCTGCCTGGCTCTGTTCTGGCTGATGCTGCGCATCGTCAACTCCCCCTTCGGCCGCGTCCTGATGGCGATCCGCGAAAACGAATTCCGCGCCGAGGCTCTCGGCTACCGCACCGTCATCTACCGCACCATCGCCTCCGCCCAGGCCGCCGCCATCGCCGCCATCGCCGGCGGGCTGATGGCGATCCTGCTCCGCTACAACGGCCCCCAATCCACCCTCAGCTTCGAAATCATGGTCGATATCCTGCTGATGGTCGTCATCGGCGGCATGGGCACCCTCTACGGCCCCGCCCTCGGTGCCACCGTCATCGTCCTCGCCCAGTACTACCTCCAACCCGCCCTCCAGGCCGCCGCCGACGCCACCGCAAGCCTCCCGCTGCTCCCCGCCCTCTTCCACCCCGACCGCTGGCTCCTCTGGCTCGGCCTCCTTTTCATCCTGATCGTCTATTTCCTCCCCGCCGGGATCATCGGCACGCTGCGAAGGAGAGCAGGATGACCGCGCGCAAAGTCATCATCGACTGCGACCCCGGCACCGATGACGCCATCGCCCTTTTCCTCGCCTTGGCGAGCCCTGAACTCGACGTCGCCCTCATCACCGCCGTCGGCGGCAATGTCGGCCTCGACCACACGCTGCGCAACGCCCGCGCCCTCGTCGGCCTCACCGGCAAACCCATCCCTGTCGTCGCCGGTGCCGACCGGCCGTTGCTCGGCAGCTTCATCCCCGAACCCCGCGTCCACGGCCGCAACGGCATCGGCGGCGTCACCCTGCCCGACGGACCGCCCGTCACCCCCGGGCTCGGCTCGGACGCCATCCGAGAGGTCTTGCGGGCCGCGGCCCCCGGCGAGATCACCCTCGTCGGGATCGGCCCCGCCACCAACCTCGCCCTTGCCGTGGCCAGCGAACCCGCGCTGCTCGACCGCGTCGCCGAAATCGTCCTGATGACCGGCGCCTGGGCCGAGGGCAATGTGACGCCGGCCGCCGAATTCAACGCCTGGAATGACCCCGAGGCGCTCGCGATCGTCCTCTCCTGCGGCCGCCCCATCACGCTCGCCACCCTCGAACTCACCGCCCAGGCGCTCGCCACTCCGGACTGGATCGCCGCCCAGCAGGGCAGGGGAGGGGCCTGCATGGAAGCTGCCCACACCATCCTCGCTTCTGTCCCGCCCTCGCCCCGCCTCGGCGGCCGCGGCACGCCGCAGCACGACGCCTGCGCGATTGCCTGGCTGATCGCGCCGGAACTGTTCACCCATCGCGCCGTCCATGCGGCGGTCGACCTGACCCGCGGCCCCGGCCGTGGCCGCACGGTGATCGACCGCTGGGGCAAGCTCCCGGGGCCGCGCAATGCCGCGCTGCTCGAAACCCTCGACGCCCCGGGATTTTTCGCCCTCCTCGCCCGGCGTATCGCCGCCTTGCCCTAGCGAGGCGGGCCCGCCTCACCCCGCCGTGGCGTCCCACCAGGAGCAGACGCCGCTGATCTTCTGGTAGCCGCCTTCGACCACCTGCAACGGTGCCCGGCGGCCTTCCGGCGGCGGCGGCGGGTGGTCGCCCGGCGGCGGCGCGTCGCTGCCCGCGACCGAGCGGATCAGCCCGTCATGACCCCAGAAACTGGCGATGGTGGTCATCTCCTCCGGCTTCCAGGTAGCGTCGTCGATCTCGCGGGCGCCCCAGCCGTACTCGACCAGGAAGTCGGCCGGGGTGCGGGTGTAGAACGAGGTCATGTAGTCGTTTGGGTGGCGGCCAAGGGAGACGGCGACGCGATCCTTCTCGGACTGGGCGATGTCGTAGCCCTGGCCGACATCGTCGAGGCAATTCAGTTCCATCATCAGGTGATGCATGCCGTGGCGGGCGGGGTGCTGGAAGATCGCCAGGCTGTGGTGGCGCGGATTGACGTGCAGGAAACAGGCCTTGAGGGGAGTGCGGATATAGTCGCTCACCTTGAAGCCGAGCAGATCGATGTAGAAGGCGAGCGTGGTATCGAGGTCCGGCACCATCAGCACGACATGGCCCATGCCCAGCGGGCCGGTGCGGAAGCCGGAGATGTTGCGGGCCGGCTGGAACGGCGTGTCGGCCAGCATTGGCGAATGGAAGGCTTCGAGCTGGGTGCCGTCGGGATCACGGAATGAGATCAGCCCGCCGACGAAGCGCTGGTCGGCGCGGGCCTGGGGTTCGCGCGTGACGGCGATGCCATGGGCCTCGAGTTTCGCCGCGAGGGCATCGAGGGCGGCGGCGCTGGCGACTTCCCAGCCGAAGAAACGATGCGCGGCGGGCTGGTTGGCATCGACGACGATGCGCTGGCGACGGTCGTCCATCCGGAAGGCGCGCGTATTGCCGCCGCGATCGACCTGCTGCAGGCCGAGCTGGCCCGTTGCGAAGCTGGTCCAGTCATCGAGGCTGGAAGTGCCGATCCCGAGATAGCCGAGTGCCTGAATTGTCATGCGTCGAGTTCCCCATCGATCGTGTCATGTTGCGTGGACAAGTGTGTGCGAGAGACGCGGGAGTTCGCAACCCCTTGTGCATGAATGTGGAATGGCGCTGCACCCAAGCCACGCATCGGTGATGCCCAGGCGCCGCCGCGCCAGGATGGCGACATCAAGGATGGGATCGGGACACGAATTCGTCAGTGTGCGGCCGCTCCCCGGTCCCCCTGCCGGCTCTTGTGTGGCCTGTCCGGCGGCGGCTAGATATGGGGGTAACGGCCCGTCAAGAACGGCCGAATTGGTAGGATGGCTCTGTGATCCCCGTTTGCGCGCCCGCGCGGCAGCGTCGGGCGGAGCAGGCAAGCCGGATGACGCTCAGGATCCATTTTGCACCCCCACGACGAACAGGGAGAGACTCTCATGGCGGCACCGCCGAAGCCGAAAGGCCCCGCATCCGACCTCATCATGACCTCGGACAAGATGAAGCCGCTGCTGGCGCTGTCCAAGCGCGAGCCGGTTCAGGCCGCGATCGGACTGACCAGCGACGGCGACGGACTTATCCTGCTCGACAAGAAGGCCAAGCCCAAGAAGGTCTTCGCCATGCTCAAGGCCGAGGCGGGCAAGGCCAAGCTCCAGCTCAACATGTCGAGCCTGCGCTTCGGCCGGGCCGAGGTGGATACGGATTACGACTCGGGGATGGTGCGGTTCTTTATCAACAAGGACGCGCCGGGCAATATGCGGATGAAGCTGGTCGAGGTGGTCAAGCGCATCCCCTACCAGAAGGTCGAGATCAACATCGATCCGTCGCTGGAGGAGGAGGCCGAGGAGGGCGAGGCCGAGGAAGCTGACGCTTCGGCAGCCGGCGCCGACGCCGTTGCCCCCGAACCGCCCCCCCCGCCCCCCCCGGCGGCGGCCCCGACCCCCGAAGCGGACCCGAAGAGCCTGGCCGCCGAACTGGCGGGTCTGCTCCGCCGTGTCGCCGAGGTTCCTGGCACCAATCCGGCCAAGCCAAGGCTGGTGAAGCTGGCGACCGACGCGAACGTCCAGATCAAGACCAATAACCTGACCGCCGCGGCAGATTTCATCGGCCAACTGCGCACCGCACTCGACGAGGCGCTCGCCGCGCCCGCCACCTCCCCGACGCCCTCCCCGACGCCCTCCCCGACGACCTCAACGCCGCCATCCCCCAAGCCGGTCGAGGCCACCAAGGTGCAGGAGACCTTGGAGGACCCGCAACTCGAGAAGGTGCGGCTCGCCTACCGCAACATCGGCCCGGCGCTGAAACAGGCCGCGACGACGTCGCAGAGCACCGCCGCCGCAATCGCCGACGGCGAAGCCGCTATCGAGGCGGCCCTCGAGGCCCATGATTTTGCGGCTGCCCGCGAGCAGCTATTCGCCCTCGTGGCCCTGAGCAAGCGCACCGCGCCCACCTCCGACGGGGTCACCGCCGGGCTGGTCGAATTCGCCAAGCTGCGGCTCGACTGGGACGGCGCCAAAAGCACCGTCGGCGGCCATCTCGCCGAACTGCGCCAGGCCATCGAAGACGACGAGGACGACGAGGACGGCCCGGTTTTCGCCACCGCGGTCGCCAAGCTCGGCGAAATCCTGGCCACCTTCAGCGAAGGCCTCGGCGACAGTCTCGACGCCTTGGCCAACGCGTCCGACCCCGGCCGGCGCGAAACGCTGCGCGCCAAGGCCGGCGAGATCGGTGACCGCTACCTCACCTATCTCACGTCGAGCCCGCTGGTGAAGCATGTCGACGCCAATCCCTACGACATCGAGGTCGGTGTCGGCACCATCCTCGCTGAACCGCTCAATCGCCTGAAAACCCGTCTCGCCGCCATCCCGGCCGCGGCTGCCTGATCCAACGACATTCGCCAGGAGCGATAAGCAATGGCCACGCCGAACTACATCATCAAGATGCGCAAGGTCGACTGGGATGAAATGCATGATACGAAACACAAGGACGCGCTGGCGATCGCGGCATCGGAGCGCGATTCCAAGATCCGCGTGAACTCCGATACCTTCACGATCGAGATCGACGACTACTCGTATGGCGATTTCAACAACATCCATCGCGCCTTCAAGAACGCCATGCGTGCGCCGGCCTCCGGTGCCGGCATGTGGATGCGCGAATTCGGCACCGATGCCTTTCGCAAGGAAGAGGAGAAGCGCATCGCCGACTCGCGCGAGGAGATGCGCGCCGTCGTCAGCCCCACGGATGATCCCAACAAGGATCTGCCCGACGAAGCCGATGCGCTGTCGGGCACCAAGGACATCCTGGACAAGAGCCCCGGCGTCTGCCTCGGCCACGGCCACAACCAGGGTTCGGCCTATCAATACCTCGCCGACATCGTCGACAACCCCGACACCTTCGGCTCCAAGGGCGGCATGCTGTTCATCGAGGAGTTGCCGGCCTACCTGCAAACCGAGATCGACACCTATCTGTCCGCCAAGGACGAGCCGGCGTGGTCGGAGCAGGCGCAGACCTTCTTCGACTCGGTTACCAAGGCCCGCAACCTGAAGGGCGCGGCGAAGCTGGAAAGCGTGCTGCAGAAGGCGCGTGAGAAGGACATCAAGATCTTCTGCATCGATTCCGGCGAATGCTCGCCCTCGATGGCGCCGGCCTCGGCCTTCGGCGAACAGCGCACCGCCAACATGAACGCCTTTGCCAAGGAGGTGATGGACAAGGCGATCAAGGACAATCCGGAACGCAAATTCGTCGCCTTCTGCGGCGCCGCCCATTCCAACACCCACGAAGGCGGCATTCCCGGGCTGTCCCAGATCTACAACATCCCGGCCGTCGATCTGACCGACGACGGCAAGATCAAGCCCGATCCGGAGGACCGCTCGCTGCGCGGGATGCCGCCGAAAGAGGTGCAGTTGTTCGTCGACAACTTCCTGATCGGCTACGACAACGAGGTGCGCGCCAACCGCGTCCCGGGTTCGGAAATGCCTGACCCCGACAAGCAGAAGGCGATGGCGATGGATATCGCCACGCGCCTGCAAAAAGCCGGCAAGCTGCCCGACCCGACCTCGATGACCACGGATCAACTGCGCGACGCCATCAAGAAGATTGTCGACAAGATCCCCAAAGGCAAGGATCAGCGCTACCAGGCGGCGAAAGGCGCCATCAGCGGCGGCAAGTCCGACGAGCTGGGCGATCTGCTCACCCTCGATCCCGGCCTGTCGATGATGCGCGACAAGGGCGGCAAGACCGACGGTCAGAACCTGCTGCAACACGCCACCGACGCCGGCGCCAAGAACGCATCGGCCCTGCTGCGCACCACCATGACCGAAACCGGCGACGCCATGATCGCCAACGGCGAGCCGCTCGGCACCCGCGACCTTGCCGAACTCATTGTCATCAAGGCCGAGGACAAGGCCTGGGCCGGCGATGACGACGACAAGGAGGGCAACGTCAACGTCAATCCCAAGAAGCACAAGGCGATGGTCGCGGAGCTGACCGGGGTATTTGAGAAGGACAAGTCGAAACTGTCCGATCCGAAAAAGGTGGTGGACACGCTGACCGGCTCGCTCGCTACCGACGGTGGCTTCTACAAGAAAGGCAAGAAGTGGATCGGCAAGCGCGATCCGGACCATGTGAGTATCGACAAGAAGAAGGCGGCCAAGATCTGGGTCAAGGAACTCGCTGCCCTCTGATCGACGGCGGGGCCTGTCGGCGCGCTGTCTGCCGACCGGCCCCCTCCGACTTGCCAGGCCGCTCAGCCGGTATTTTCCGAATCGCCTGGGCACGGCCCGGGACGGTAGGTGGAAAATTTGGAAATAGGATCGATTTCTGTTGTGGTATTTCGATGCGACGCGCGATGATTGAGCGGATTTGTTCATGGATCATGAAATGAATGATTGCGTCATGCTGGGCTTCGGCCCAGCGAGGGTGGTACCGCTTCTTTAGAATTTAACATATCCGCCCGCGTCGCCGGGTTACCGGCCCGCTCCGGGCAGGCTACCAGACCGCCCGAATGCCATCGTGATCCCAGACTCTGGGAGGCCGGGGCAGCAGAGCGGAGCGGGTAGGCGATGGCTATTTTCACGTGGAAGAATCCGGCCCTTGGGGGTGAGTGGGCCGATGCGACCCAGTGGACGAGCGCGTCCGGCGGCGTGCCCGATATTATCGACACCGCCAAGGTCATCGGCGCGACCGGCACGCTGAGCTCGACCGGCGTGTCCTTCGGGATCGTGACCTACAATTCACCCGGCTCGACGCTGCTGCTCTCGCCGGGGAGCGACCTGACGATTGCCGATTTCGAGGACGTCTTCACCCTCACGGCGGGAACTCTGCGGCTCGGCCCGGACATCTATAATCTGGGCGATGCCGGTATCGGCAACGCCTTCAACATCGTCGGCTTCGGCACGATCGTCGATAACAGCCTGATGGTGATCGACCAGGCCGATCTGGACAGCGCCACCACCGGGCAGACGGTGGTGCTCAGTCCCGACCTGTCCGTCGGTGGCACATTCTTGATCGGAGCCGGCACGTCGGTATCGCTCGACGGGGCGCTGACCATCGGCAGCACGGGGACGTTCGACGCGGTCGGCGACGGGTCCGGCACCGGCGGGGCGTTCATCTCGACGGGCAGCAACAGCGGTCTGCTGAAGATCGAGGCGGCGGCGACGGTGAATGTCGGCAGCGGGCTGAGCAATGCGGCCGGGGCGGTGATCCAGGTCACCGGGCTCGGCTCGGACCTGTTCATCGACAAGACCAACACCACCTCAAAGATTCTCAATTCCGGGACGATCCAGCTTTCGCAGGGCGCGACGTTGGAAGTGCCAACCTATAACAGCACCGGCGGGCAGATCCAGTTCCTCGACGATGCGGCCAACCAGATCACCATCAAGGCCGGGGTCAACGCGAATATCTTCAGCGGCGCAATTCGTGGCTTCGTGGCCGGCAACACCATCGATTTCTCGTCCATCGCGTACAACGCCGCAACTGACTCCCTCGATATCTCGAACGGCAACACGTTGCAGGTGCATGCCGGCACCAAGATCATCGCCAAGCTGACCTTCCCCGGCATCGGCAGTCTGACCGGATTGCTGGGCAAGTTCTCGCTGGTGGACGATACCTCGGGCGCATTCACGGGCAATGTCGGCGGCATCGCGCTGCAATCCTCGGCGGTGGCCTGCTATGCCGCCGGCACGCGCATCCTGACCGCGCGCGGGATGGTGGCGATCGAGCGGATCGTGCCGGGCGACCGGGTCCCGACGACCGTCGGCGGGCGGTGGCGCGCGGTGATCTGGACCGGGCGACGCCATGTGCGGCTGGCGGGCCATGCGCGGCCCTGGGATGTGCAGCCGGTGCGGGTGCGCGCGGGCGCGTTCGGGCCTGGGGCGCCGCTGCGCGACCTGGTGCTGTCCCCGGATCATGCGATCCATGACGCCGCCACCGGGGCCGGGGCGCTGGTGCCGGTGCGCCATCTGATCAACGGGGTGAGTGTGATGCAGGAGGCGGTGGCCGAGATCGTCTGGCATCATCTTGAGCTCGACGCGCATGATGTTGTGCTGGCCGAGGGGCTGGGCTGCGAGAGCTATCTCGACACCGGCAACCGCCATGCGTTCGAAGACAATGGCGTGACGATCATGCAGCAACCGGCGTTTGCCCGGAACTGCTGGGACGAAGCGGGTTGCGCGCCGCTGGTGACCGGGGGGCGGCGGCTGACGGCGTTGCGGCGATTCCTGCATGAGGCCGCCCTGGCCGCGGGCGCCGTGCTCGACGATGCGCCGGCGGTGCATCTGGTCACCGAAACCGGGCGGGTGATCTGGCCCGCGGGGCCGGCGGAGGCGCCCGGTTTTGCGCTGCCGGAAGCGGCGGGGCGGGTTTGGCTGGTGTCGCGCGCCGGGGTGCCGGCCGATGTCGATCCGGCGAGCGATGATCGCCGCAGCCTTGGCGTTGCCGTCGCGGCCGCTGATCTCGACGGGGTGGCGCTCGATCTCGCGGCGTTCGACCAGGGCTGGCATGCGCCGGAGCCGGGGCTGCGCTGGACCAATGGGCGGGCGGCGATCGATGCGGGGCGCGCGCGCGCGCTGCGGCTGCGGCTGGTGCCGGGGCTGCTGCGCACCTGGCGGGTGGCGGAGGCGGGGACGCGCGCGGTCGCCTGATCCGGACGGGTCAGCGCGGGGCGGCGCGGGTCCAGGGGAAATCGCGGACGAAAGCGCTTTGCTCGCGGGCGGCGGCGAGGCCGGGAGCGTGGCGGAAGCGGAATTCGACGATCTCGCCCTGCGCGTTGCAGCAGACCAGGTTGACCTCCATCGCGATGGGTTCGGGCGTGGCGTCGGTGCTGTCCTGGAAGGTGGCGGTGAACTGGCGGCCCGGGTGCAGCTTGCCGCCGTGCGGCACCAGGAAGCCGTGGACCTCGCCGGCGCTGGCGTCGGGATAGAAGCGGCGGATCTGGGCGAGGCTGCGCGGCACCGCGGCATCCACCAGGTCCTCGGCATCATGGCCGCCGAGGTCGAGGCTGGGGAGCAGCGAGGCGACGGTGCCGGTGGGGCGCCATTGCACGGTGGCGATCACCGGTCCGTCCGGCAAAAGCAGCTGGTAGCCGGCAGTGACGCTGGCGCGGCCGGTGATGGGCGGCTCGATCTGCTCGAACGGGCCAACGTTTGCCGGGAAGCTTGGTTGGCCGCGCGGCGTTCGGCCGCCGGGTGCGGCACAGCCGGCGGCCAGCAGCATGGCCAGCACGGCGAGGATGCGCAGGGCCATCAGAAGGTCTTGTACGAGTAGGCGCCGGTGGTGATCGGGTTGGTGGTCAGGCGCACCAGGTCGAGGAATTTCTGGACCTGGGCGAAGGCTGAATTCGGCGCGTAGACGAGGTCGTGCTCGCGCAGGTCGAGCTGCTGGGCCATGAACAGGCCGCTGGCGCTGCGCAGGTCGACCAGGAAGATGACCGGCACCGGCGCACTCGGATCGGCATGGGCGATCGGCGGCGGGATCGGCGCCTCTTCGCCGCGGGCGCGGGCGAGACGGGCCTCGATGGCGGCGAGGCGGTCGAGCACGGCCGGGGTTTCGGTGCGGAACAGCATGAGGGCGGTGGCGTCGGCCCGGGCATCGAGAAGACCGCCGGCGGTGGCCAGACCGGCGGCGAGCGGCACCGGGCGGTTGGCGAGGGTCTGTTCGTCGACCTTGCCGGTCGCGCCCATCACCAGATAGGTCCGCGGGCTGACGATGAGGTGGATGTAGTCACCGCTGCGGACATGGATATCGGTCTGCGGCTGATCGAGCAGGGTCTGCATGCGCACGCGGTGCGGTTGGCCGAAGCGGGTGAGCTGGACGATGACGTTTTGCGGCGGCTCGGCGGCGCCGCCGGCGCGGGCGACGGCCTCGAGCAGGCGTTCGCCGCCGCTGCGGACGGGCAGGCTGCCCGGGGTCTTGACGGCGCCGGAGACGGTGATGCGGCTGGCGTTGCCGCGCGCGAGATTGACCATCACCTGCGGCCGCACCGCCTGGCCAGTCAGGGCGCCCTGAATGCGCCCGGCGGCCTCGACCTGGGTGAGGCCGCCGACGGCGATGATCCCTGCGAAGGGCAGGGCCACCCGTCCGTCGGGATCGACGGTCAGTTCGGGCAGGGTGACCACACGGGCGCCGGGCTCGGCGCCGCTGGCGGTGATGCTGGGGGGGCCTGAGAACAGGCCGCCGGCGCTGGGTTCGACGATGGTGACGACCAGCACGTCGCCGGCGCCGATACGGGGCTCGGAGGGGCCGAGATCGGTGATGAAGCGCTCGGCCTCGGGCACCGATTCCTGGATCACCGGGACCATTTCCGGGGTGAGGCGGACCAGGCGGAACGGCACGCGCTGGAGCAGCGGCACTTCGCCCTCGACCTCGGAGGCCAAGGGGCCGGCGATCGGCAGGTTCTGGCAGCCGGCGAGGGCGAGCAGGACCGCGAGGAGGGCGGTCCGGGCCCGCTGGTGCCGCTGATTACGGTACCGATTGACCATTGTTCCATTCATCAACTGCCGCATATCTGAAATCCGCACTCCAATGCCGCGCGCGCCCATCATTGCGCACCGACTGACCGCGCGGCCAATACAACGGATCGGCGCTTCGTCAAAGTTTCACTTTGACTTTGCTCGCTGCTGCGACGTTATGCGATCCCGTTCGGTTCGTCTTTTCTACGAGCCGCAAGGAATACAACGATGATGGCTCGCAAGTAACATGAACGTCACACATGACTGGGACCTGCTCGACCGCCTCGCGCGGGACCAGGGGGCGATCCCGCTGGGGTGGGCCGGGGCGACGGCGACGGCGCCCTACGTGAATTTCGGCGACGCGCTGAGCCCGGTGATGGTGGCGCTGTGCAGCGGCATGGCAGTGGCGCGGGTGCCGTTCGGCTCGACCGCGCCGCGGCTGGCGGCGGTGGGCACGATCGGCCATGGCTTCGCTGGCGGGTCGGTGTGGTTCTGGGGCACCGGGACGTCGCTGTATCGCAATCCCTTCGCGCCGGCGGAGGAGAAGCTGCTGTATGAGACCCCGGCGAATACGACGATCCATGTGGCGGCGACGCGCGGGCCGATTTCGGAGCGGATCCTGAGCGGCCATGGCGCGCTGCCTTCGAGCGGGGTGCATGGCGATCCGGTGTGGCTGTTGCCGCGGTTTCACCACCGCCCGGTGGCGCAGACCTGGGACCTCGGGGTGATCCTGCATTTGTCGGACCTGACCGACCGCGATTTCGAGGTCCATTTCAATCCGCTGCATGAGCGCTACATCGTGCCGCCGGAGTTCCAGGGCCGGGTGAAGCTGATCAACACGGTGACGCCGGTGAGTGTGCGCGCGGTGATGGACAAGGTGGATGAAATCCGCTCGTGCCGGCGGATCGTCTCGACCAGCCTGCATGGGCTGGTGATCCCGGAGAGCTACGGGATACCGTGCCTTTATTTCGGCGTGCGCGGCAAGGAGGGGTTCACGGTTTCGGCGACGGAGCTGGAGACCGGGCTCGATCCCCGCATTCTCGATCTCTACGGCGGGCTCGGGCTGGCCGAATTCCCGAGCTATGTGCAGCCGCGGCGGCGGCGGACGGATTGGGCGGCGGTGATGCGGGCGGTGGATGCGGCCTGGGAGCCGCGCGGATTCGATGGCGAGAGGCTGCTGGAGGCGCTGCCGGTGGCGGCGGACCCGGTGACGGTGCCGGCGGGCGTGCATCTTGCCGATCTGCCGCTGCTGCGCGGGCTGAGCCTGGGGCATGGCACGGAGGAAGTGATGGACACGGCGAAGCGCTACGCCATCGCCGGACGGGCGCTCGCGCGCGGGCGGTAGCCTGGCGGCGGGTTTGAGGTTGCGGCTGCGGCGGAATTCGGGCCGGCACGATGCCGCTGTCGGCGCTGTCGGCGCTGTCGGCGCTGTCGGCGCTGTCGCCGCTGTCGGCGCTGTCGCCGCTGTCGGCGCTGGCGCCCGGCGCTGTGGGCGAGTCGCGGGTTCATTCGGTACGGTGCATTTTTGCCTTCATGACTGCACGTGTAATGGATACCGATATTTCATAAAATTCGGTACGAAGATCGCGTTTATGGCGGATATTTCAGGGTTTCGGTACCAAGAAGTCAAAAACGACAGTGTATAAATCCGTTGAAATTGCCTTGGTTTTCGCTTTCATCGGTGTATGGTACTTTAATATTGTGTCTATTCCGGCTGTCATTAAAATGTATTTAAGAATCGCCTCGTTATGCGTCGCTTTTCCCGATGGGGCTGGCTAAAGAGGCGCCACGTCATGGCGCCCGGCAGCGGCGGCGTGTCGTTGAAGTTCGCTTAAAACAACTCGGAGAGAGTCAACACATGCGTAACATCCTGCTCGCCACCACGGTTGTGGCCGGCGTCGCCGCCTTCGCTGGCGCCGCGTCCGCCCAGACCGCTACCGGCTTCAACGTGCTCGGCGGCGGCTCGTCGCTGGCCGCGAACCTCTACAACCGCACGGCCCAGGCGATCGCCGGGACGACCAATGTCGGCACCGTCGCCCTCAACGGCGGCCTGAACACCGTCGGCGCCATCGCCGGCTCCACCCAGGGCGAACTCGGCTACCAGGCCGACGGCTCGGGCTCGGGCCAGAAGGCGTTCATCCAGCAGACCCTTTCGACCCACACCCTCTACAACGGCTTGAACACCGCGCTGCCCGGCAACGGCCTGGTTGCGTTCGGCGCGTCCGACGCCTACCTGACCTCCGATCAGGTTGCCTGCTGGAGCGGCACCACGGCCAACTGCACCGCCGCCGGCTACGCCACGCCGACCACCGCCCCCTCGGTTGCCGGTGGCAACATCATTCAGATCCCGGCTTTCGGCACCGCCGTTGCCGTGGCTCACACCAACCAGTACAGCAAGCCGATCAAGCTGAACGATGATGACCTCTGCGGCATCTTCTCCGGCAAGATCACCGACTGGTCGAACGTCTCGGCCGGCTCCGCCAAGGACCGTGCCGGCCAGGCCGGCACCATCAGCGTCGTCGTCCGCTCCGATGGGTCGGGCACGAGCTTCCTGTTCACCCAGCATCTCGCCAAGGTCTGCACCAGCACCAACACTGCTTCGGGCGTGACCTTCGTCGCCACGAAGACCTTCGCCAGCGTCTTCCCGTCCAGCACGCTGCCGTCGAACTTCACCGGCGCCTCGGGCTCAACCGCGGTGGCCGACGCGCTGCTGACCGGCACCAACCTGGTGTCCTACCTGACGCCGGACTTCACCTCGATCGCTCCGGTCGGCCTGTCGCACTTCCAGAAGCTGGCCACCCTCGGCGGCGTCAGCGTCTCCACACTGGTGGCCGGCAAGACCGACGCCCAGCTGATCGCTCTGGCCTTGACCTCGCCGTACCAGTACATCAAGTACGCGTCGGTGTACAATACGACCGAAGGGAAGTACTACTACCCGAACACCGGCTCGACCACGAAGGCGCTGAGCAACCCGGGCGCGACCGACTATGCTCCGGGCTACCCGACCACGAAGGTGAACGCGCAGGACGCCACCAAGTGGATCCCGTCGATCGCCCAGCCGGCCAAGGGCTATCCGATCGTTGGCTACACCGCCCTGCTGTTCCCGACCTGCTACGCCAACAGCTCCGTCGCCAACTATGTCAAGTCGTTCCTGACGCAGCTGTACAACTCAGGCAACAAGACCAACCTGACCGCCGAAGGCTTCGTCGGCGTGCCGTCCGGCTACTCGAAGACCATCAAGTCGGTCTTCGTCCAGGGCACCTCGGTGTACGCCCTGAACATCAACAACTCGACCGTCTGCAACTCCACCGGCCTGACCGGCACGCACGCCGGCCTCTGATCCTTTCCGGATCAACGGCGCCTGACGCGGGCGGCTCCTTCGGGAGCCGCCCGCCGCTTTTTGTCGCTCAACTGTGACTTGCCGCGGCCGGTTGGTCCGCCTATCCGGGGCCGGCAATGCTGAGAATGGACCGCGCAGCCGCCATGACCGATGACCAGCGCCGCCAAGGCGGCTTCACCTTGCTCGAAATTCTCGTGGTGATCGCGATTCTCGGCCTGCTGATCGGGCTGGTGGCGCCGGCGGCGCTGCGGCAGCTCGGCGGCGCCCGGGTATCGGTGGCGAAGCAGTCGATCGAGCGGTTGTCCGGGGTGCTCGACCTCTACAAGCTCGATGTCGGGCGCTACCCGACCGGCGAGCAGGGGCTGGGCGCGCTGGCGGAGAAGCCGCAAGGGGTGGCGGGCTGGAACGGGCCGTATGTGAAGGGGGCGGTGCCGATGGACCCCTGGGGCCACCCATGGAGCTACCGGGTGCCGTCGAGCCGGAGCGGACATGATTTCGATCTGTGCTCGGCCGGGCCGAACGGGGCCGGCGGGAGCGAGCAGATCTGTAATCCGTGAGGAGTGAAGGGACCGTTTCTTTTTTTGGAAAAAAAGAAATCCTCTGTCTTCCTGAGAACTCGAAAAAAATCGGCCCAGCGTCATCGCGAGCGCTTCCGTGGCGATCCAGAGGGACCGCTCGGAAAGCCGAGTCTGGCCCCCCGGATTGCCGCGGCTTCGCCTCGCAATGACGCGTGACGGAAATGGCTTTTGCGGGTTTTCCAGCGAACGGAATAAACAAAAAAACTTTACCCGTGGCTTTGCCCTGGAGGCTCCATCGACTCCAACGGATAGAAGTTTTTTGCTTCTTTTTTTCAAAAAAGAAGCGCTTCC
Source organism: uncultured Rhodospirillales bacterium (assembly GCA_903928895.1). Taxonomy (GTDB): domain Bacteria; phylum Pseudomonadota; class Alphaproteobacteria; order Acetobacterales; family Acetobacteraceae; genus CAIYPH01. The sequence goes on from CAIYSR010000022.1 coordinate 20,809, forward strand.
CTGCTCTGCCGCTTGAGTCAAACGGCGCTACCCGCTTGAGCCGGCGACCTCGCGCGCCAGGGCCGTGGCGGCGGCGGCGATGGGCGGGGCCCAATCGCCGAGGGTGGTTTGGCGGAACTGGCGCAGGCTGGGGTACCAGGCGGAGTCGCTGCGGCCCAGGCCCCAGCGCCAGTCGGTGTTGAGGCGGTTGAGCAGCCAGACCGGCTTGCCCATGGCGCCGGCGAGATGGAGGACGGCGGTATCGACGCTGATGACGAGGTCGAGCCCGTCGATCAGGCCGGCGGTGTCGGCGAAGTCGGTGATATCGGCGGTCCAGTCGTGCAACTCGGGCTGGTCGTGCGCCTGGTCCGCGGCCGGGCCGAGCTGGAGCGAGACGAAGCTGACGCCGGGCACGGCGAGGATGGGGGCGAGGGCGGCGAGGGGGATGGAGCGCTCGTGGTCGCTGGCGAAGGACGCGTTGCCGGCCCAGACCAGACCGATTTTGCGGCCGGGGAGGGCGGCGAGGCGCCGGGCGAAGCGGGCGGCGATGGCCGGGTCGGCGGCGAGATAGGGTTCGCGTCCGGGCACGGTGTCGGGCGTGGTGCCCCAGAGCTGGGGCAGGTGCTCCATCGGCAAGTGGCGATGGTAGAGTGGGCCGGGCGGGGCGCCGGCGAATTCGGCGAGGCCGGGCAGGGTGGCGAAGAGGCGGGCGAGGGAGGGGTGGCCGGCCATCACCACTTTGCAGCGGGCGGCGCAGAGCGGGACGTAGCGGGCGAGCATGATGGTGTCGCCGAGTCCGCCATCGGCGTGCAGCAGGAGGGTCGCGGGGTCGCCGCGTGAGGTCTGCATGGCTTCGCCGCGCCAGGGCTCGCCCGGGATTGCGTTTTCGGGGATGACGCTGTGGCGGCCGGCGAGGCGGGCTGGCATGCCCTCCTCGTAGCGGCCGAGCGCGAGCAGGACGGTGCCGAGGCAGTAGCGGGCATAGGCGTGGCCGGGATCGGCGACGCAGGCGTCGGCGAGGAGGCGGGCGGCCTCCTCCCAGTCATCGAGATCGCGGCGGACGAGGGCGAGGGTGAGCAGGGTGTCGGCGTGGCCGGGGCGCAAAGCGAGGCTTTCGCGGAGGGCGGCGGTGGCGTCGGCGAGGCGGCCGGCGGTGGCCAGCGCGCGGCCTTCGGCCTCGAGCGCGGCGGGATCGAGGATGGTCGCGCTCACGAGACCAGCACCCCGCCATGGCCATCGGACACGGCGAGGAAGCTGTGGGCGCTCAGGTCCGTGGCGAAGGCGAGCTGGATGGTCTGACTGGCGCCGGTGACGGTGAGGATGTTGCCGGCGCTGCTGCTGGCGAAGGCGAAGCTGGGGATGGTGGCAAAACCGGCGAGGTCGATGGCGCTGCCGGCGCCGAAGTCGGCGATGGTGGCGGTGAAGGCGGCGGGGGCGTCGAGTTCGAGGGTGCCGGCGTTGCCGAGGAAGCTGACGCTGCCGGCGGTGACGGCGCCGGTGAAGTCGAGCACGCAATGGTCGTCGACGGCGTAGAGGCCGTTGCCGCTGGCGTTGGCGAGTTGGAGGGTGCCGCTGGCGGCCTCGATGGTGCCGAGATTGACCACGCCGGCGGCGATGGCGGCGGTGCCGGTGCCGGCCGATTTGATGAGCAGGCCGCCGTTGGAGAGGCTGCTGTAGCCGGCGCCGGCGACGACGGCGGTGCCGTCGGCCTGGATGTCGAGGCGGCCGTTGTTGGCCAGGATGCCGTCGCCGAAGGCCACGCCGGCGGGCAGGGCGCCGAGCAGGACCTGCCCGCCGTGGTCGACCAGGGTGCCGTCATTTTGCAGCATGCGCCGGCCGTCGAGATAGAGGCTGGCCCCGGCGTCGAGCGTGGTGGTGCCGCGCAGCACGGTGACGCCGGTGCCGGACTCGGTGGAGGTGCCGGAGAAGAGGGCGGCGCCGGTGACGGTGATGACGCCGGTGCCTGTGACCAGGCCGCCGGTCTGGGTGAACTGGCCGAGGGTGGCGTTGCGCACGCCGAAGGCGGCGATGCCGCCGGTGATCTGCATGCCGCCGGCACTGATGCTGGAGGGACGGGTGAGGTCAAATGTGCCGGCGGAGAGGACGATCATGCCGCCGAGCGCCAGGGTGCCGGAGATGACGCTGAAGGCGCCGCCGGCGACGGCGAGGGTGGCGCCGGCGTCGACGGTGAGGTTGCGCGACAGCAGTTTGGCGCCGGCGGTGAATTGCAGGGTGCCGGAGCCGATATGGAGCGGGCCGGAATCGCGGAGAAAGACGCCGATGGTGGCGGTGCCGGTGCCGGTCAGTTTGCTGAGGGTGCCGGAATTGACCATGGCGATGGCGCCGGTGCCGCCGGCGACGCCGGTGTCGTCGGCGAAATCAAGTGTGGCGTGCGTCATGTTGACGAGCATTCCGCCGCCGGTCGCGGTGCCGGTGGGGGTGGCGCCGAGATAGATGGTGCCGCTGCCCAGGTGCATATTGCCGCGATTGACCAGCTTGCGCCCGGCATCGATGTAGAGCGCGGTCGGGCTGGCGTCGGCGGCGGCGGCGAGGGTCGCGGATTGCTGGAGGGTGGTGGCGCCGGGCCCGCTGAAGAGGGCGATGCCGCTGATTTGGGTGTCGGTCAATCCGACCGCGCGGCTGGAGGAGATGGTGTTGCTGCCGCCGGTGGTGGCACTCATCTGCAGCGTGCCGATCAGTGCGGCATGGGTGCCGAGGACGAGGGCGGCGTTGTCGTTCAGGGCGATGGCGCCGAGCGAGTCGCGCAGGATCGCGGTGGTCATGTCGATGGTGCCGCCGGTGGCGGTGATGGCGCCGCGGGTGGAGAGGATGCGGGAGCTGACCGCGAGGCCGGCGCTGCCGACGGCGAGGGTCGCGCCGGAATCGATCACCAGGCCGGCGCCGGTGGTGGAGAGGCCGCCGGAGAAAGCGAGGGTGCCGGCGGCGACATGGATGGTGCCGGTATTGACGACCGGGGCGGCGATGCTGCTCAGGCTGGCGTCGCTTTTGAGGACCACGCCGGTGTTGTAGAGGCTGCCGCCACCGCTCCCGAGGGCGATGACGGTGCCGGGGCCGGCGACATCAAAGGTGCCGGTGGAGGCATTGAAGAAGGTGGCGCCGCCGGTGACGGTGTCGGGTGCGGCGCCGATCACGATCTGGCCGTTGCTGACGGTGAAGGTGCCGAAATTGGTCAGGACATGCCCGCCGTCGAGCCACAGGGTACCGGCGGTGGCGACGGTGCCGAGGGCGCTGGCGCCGTGCAGCTTGGTTTCGCCCGCGCCGGTCTGCACGGTGGTGCCGGTGAAGCTGGCGCTGCCGGCGACGTTGAGGCCGTAGGGGCCGGCCAGGACAGAGGCGCCGGCGGTGCCGTCCTGCACCAGGGCGGCGACGCTGCCGGCGATATCGAGCGAGACGGTGCCGGCATCGATAATCGCGGTATCAAGAATTTTCGGTATCGTAGTACCGATATCGAAAGTCCAATCCAGTGGCAGTGACCAGGAACCTGTGGTACCGTTTCTCCACGTATAGGTCACCATCGTATTAGGCCTTCTTGCAAAAACACCGTTGTTATGCTCTTACTACTCGGGTGATGACTTGTCATGCCCGGAGATTAAAAGTTCACGTAATATCCAACAGTCGATCACTAAGGTCCATGACAATTTGTGATTGGCGGCGTGCGGGCGGGCGGCGCGGGCCTCGGCGATGGATGTGGCAGCAAGGGAGTTTGCCTCGATGAAGAAATACGTCACCGGATTTCTGGTTCTCGCCGCGGCCGCCGCGATGATGCCGGCCGCGCCGGCCCGGGCGCAGGTGGGCGGACCGATGTCCGACTACATGCTGATGCGGGTGTGCACCGCCTCGGCGGCGCCAGACGCGGCCGTGCTCCAGGGGGTCGCGCCGGGCGACGCATCCTGCGCGTTCAGCCGCCAGATCGCGGTCGGTGAGGCGCCGCCCTATACGCTGCGCAATTTCGCCCCCAACTACGTCATTGCCGCCAGCACCAGTTGCCCCGGCAGCGTCGGCGAATTGCTGCGGGTGAATGTGCCGGTGGTGCAGAGCGGCACGGTCCGCGGTGTCACCTTCTCATCCAACGCGGCTACCAACGCGGGCGCCGCCTGTCTGACGGCGCAGCAGGTCGGCAGCACGGTGGTGCTGTCGGACAGTTCGGTGCAGTCGAGCGACACGGCCTCCGGCTACGGCTATATCATGGGCAGCTCGAGCCCGAACGGCGTGTCGCTGAACGATGCCTACCAGGCGCTCGCGGGTTCGCCGGTCACTTCGGCGCAGCCAAGCACACCTGTGTGCAGGACCGCGACCCCGTATTCGTCGGCCCGCTTCGCCAACAGCTGGGTGGTCGGCCATTCGCCGGTGGCGACCACGCTGCCGGGTGCGGTTGAGTACACAACGGTCAACCTGCAGAACATCACGCCGGACCAGTTCAACAACGATATTGCCACCGGCGTGACCTGCTCGACACCCTATGTCGGCAGCTTCCACATCTGGCGGACCGACTGGTACATGTTCTTCTCGGGCCGTCAGATGCCGGCGGTGATTGCGGCGCACTACACCAAGGCGGCCGCCAGCAATGCCGGTCCGGGCGCCGCGCAGCAGTTCGAGCGGACCTACTGGACCCGCGAATTCGGCCTTTCGCGCTGGGAGAAGTGGACCCGCTCCGATCTGCTGCTGAACGGGGTGGACCCCAAGGTGGTCTCCAAGGCGCTGCTCAGCCATGCCACCTGCGCCCAGACCGGACGGAGCGCCGGCCAGCCCTATCCGATCGTCACCAATGCGGCGGACAGCCACACCTCGGGCGCCATGGTGCTGAGCGCGACCAACGGCATCTATCAGAAGGTGATCGGTCCGGATGGCCTGACCCAGACCTGGTACATGACGTTGTGCGCCGACTATACCAACATCGACCGCACGGTGACCGGTCAGCCGCTGCCGACGGTGCCGAGCACCTACGGCATGCTGTGGGGGCCCTGATATCTTGCTGAGCCTGGATGGCACGCTGACCGTTCGCGGTCAGCGTGCGCCGGGACTGGCACGAAACTCCGGCTAGTATTCGGCGGTGTCGAACAGTTCGGGGTCGAGCGGCCACGCCGCCTGATCGAACGAGACTTTCTTGCGCAGTGGGAAGGCGTCGAACAAGCCCTGCGCATCGGTTCGCAGCGGTTCCCACGCGGTGTCGAGCCAGCGGATGACCTGGTCCCACCGTGTCGGCAGATGGCGCTGGGCGCCGAAGATCGGCACCTTGCGGCGATCGGTGCCGGAGTACCAGTCGCGCACCCGGTGATCCATCTTGACCGCAGGATCGTCAATCGCCGCCATCATCGCGCCGCCCGGATGGGTGCTGAACCAGGCGTTGGGGATGCCGAAAGTTTCGGGGATCACGAGGCCGTGGAAGCTGGTGGAGACGATGCGGCGGCAGGCGCGGATCTCGTCCACCTTGGCGAGCAGCGCCGCGGTGCCCTGGCCGGTATAGGTGGAGATCAGCCGCACCGCGCCGGCGAGCGCGGGCGGGATGGTGTAGCGCTGATATTCGGCCAGCACAGTTGCGTCAGGCGTGGTCCCGTTGAGTTCGGTGATGTGCAGGATCACGCCCAGCTCCCAGCGAGGCGCGACAGGGCGGGCGGCCATCAGCCGAGGCAGGAACCACACGGGGTCACCGTAGATTTCGGGGCATGTCACCCCGGCCGCGCGCAGGCTGGCAGCGGTGCCGCGGCCCCGCGTGGCGTGGACCGTGAACATGGTCTCCGGCGGCACCGCGAACCGGTTGAGACCGCGATCGAAGGCGTTGCGGCTTGGGTCGAGCGCGGTGCCCCAGAGATGGGCAGTGCCGTTGCGGAGGGTGTGACCGATGGTGCCGACCGCGGCCATGCGTTCGCCGTGATCGTCGAAGTTGCGGCGCTGCAACGGCATGCCTGCCATGGCCGAGACGATCACCGCGCTCAGCGCGTCGCCGAGATTGGGAAACGGCGCCCGCTCGGACGTCGCCGCCCAGGCCAGCGGCACGCGGCCATGGGTGTCGACCCATTCCTGGAGCGAGGCGGCGGGGTGGCGCGCCGTCGAACGAGGCAGCGGAAGCGAGCGAGAGGAGGGGGGCGGCGCAGTGCAGGCAAGCACCGGATGATCAAACACGCTGCCGGTGTCGGGCGGCAGAATCGTGGCGCATGGCAGCGGAAAGCTCTCCAGCAGGTCCTCTTCGCGCAGCCAGGCGGGGCTCCAGGCCTGATCGATCGCGGCCACCAGCCGGTCCATCGAGGGCATCGCCTCGGGCGGATGGAGATAGGCCGGCACTGCGGCGCGGCGCAGCCCGGCGTAGAAATCGGCGACGGGCAGGCCGAGTGCGGCGTCCTCGGTGCTGACGCGTTTCAGGCCGGTGCCCAGCGCGGCGCCGATCAGGGGCAGGCAGGGCAGCCCGTAGGCCTCCGCAAGCACCAGCGCGCCGACGCAGGGGCTGGCGATCCGGCGGCAGGCCAGCATGGCGTCGATCCGCTCGCGCAGGGCGGCGGGCGCGGCGGCCGGGGAAGCGGGGATCACCCGCACCCAGTCGGGCACCGCCCCGCCCCAGGGGATACCGGACGGCAAAACCAGACCAAGCTCCCAGCGCTTCGGCACATCGGGTCGGTGGAACCAGGGCAGCAGCCACGCCGGGTCGCCGAACACGTCGGGTCCCCCGAGCACGCGCCGGCTATGCGGGCCGGCCGAGGCATGGACAGCGCGCGGCGCATGCAGGGGCGCCGCGGCGGCATGGCCGCCCCAGACGTCGATCCTGGCCTCGTGCCCGGCCAGCGCCAGCGTGCCGCTCGCGGCCAGCCGGGGGCCGGGTTCGTTGTCGCCCGCGATGCGCACAGGTCGGCCGGCGAGCAGAGCGACCACGACGGCCCCGGCCGTCACACCAAAGTCGGCCCCCGGCGCCGGTGCCGCCAGCAGGATGTCCTCGGCGGGACCGGGCGAAACCGACACGATCGCTGTCATATAGTCATCAAATTGAAGGCACCCGCGCCGAACGAAGCAGAGTAACGAACATCATGGCAGTGCATTAGCACGTGCCCAATCCAGACCAAAGCCTCTCGCCCGAAAATACGTAAGATGCATTGAAACTACAGAGAAATATATGAAAATTCAGTTACGGACGCATGCGAGCTGAATTTATGGTAGTACATTCGGCACGCTCAATCCGGGCGTCACACGAATGAGACTGGGCAGCTCCCCACCGATGAACGATTTCGAGCAGAACTCGCAGCCTGACATGGACTGGGCCTCCCGCGCCGCTTCCGGGGACCTTGACGCGGTCCAGCCGGCCTCACCGGTCGTCAAGCCCTATACCAGGCGGGCCGCCGAGGGCGAGCGTCCCAATGTGCAGATCAGCCTGCGCGTCCCGGCTGGCTGGGTCTACCAGCTCCGCCGCCGCGCGATTGACGCGTCGGAAAAGGAAGTGCGGATGATCACGCCGCAGGAGATTGTGCGGCGCATCGTGGCAGACGCCCTCAACCGGAAACCCTGAGCGGATCAATCCTGAGTCAGCGCTGGCCGGGGCCGATGCGGACAGCGGCTAAGCAGGCTTCCCCAGTACGGGCCACGGATGCATTTGCAACCATCGTGCAGGCGAAAGCCAACTTAGCTTTCAGAGAGAGCGCAAACCTGAGAGGGTTTGCTTAGCGCTGGGGCAACAGCGGGTTCGAGGGTGGTGTGGTCACCGGCCGCTGCGCCTTGGTGCCATGTCCGAACGAGGTACCGAGCTGCTCCGCCGCCGCCGAGCTATTGAAGCTCCCGGCCGCAGGCGCGCTCACCGTGGCTGGCTGCGGCTGCTCGCTTGCGGCGCCGAACCGGCGCGGTGGGATCGCCCGCGCGATCTGCGCGTTAAGACAGCCATAGGACGGCACATTGCCGATCTGCACGTCAACGCAGGGCGTCCCGGTTGCAGGTTGCGCACCGGCGGCGCCTGTCACCGCGCCGGCGAGCAAGGCCGACAGCATTCCAGCCAGCACAAACCTGCGCACACCCCACCCTTTCCAGCACCCGAAGTCGCAGCCCCTGTGTAGCAGGGGGGGCGTGGTTCAGGAACTGTTAAACCGGGCGTGGTCCTATGGTTCCGCCCGCCAGAACGGTGGCTTTCCGTGCCGGCATCCTGCCGTGCCCCGAGGCCGATGCGTTCGAATGATACCTGTTCGCATCACGCCCGGGGAGCACAGCAGCAGGCCAGGCACGCCGTGTCGTGGAGTGCCCGATGCCGTCCTGTTTTTCCGCAACCCCGGTTAGTGCCGGTGCGCTGCTGACTTTCGCCCTGTTGGTCCAACCCGCCGCCGCCGGCCGGCCGGCGATAGCCGATTTCATGGTGATGACCGCCTGCGCCGACGCGGCGGATCATGTCCTGCCCGGCGTGCTGCCGACCGATCCAGCCTGCACCACGCGGCGCAAGCTGCGTCCGGGCGAGATGGCTCCGTATCGGCTCACCGACTTCGCCGCCGCCACCGGCCCCTGTGCCAACCGCCAAGGCGTGGTGGCGCGTTTCAACCTGCCGGTTCGCCAAGGTGCGGCCCTGCGCGTCGTCAGCTTCGATCGCCACGTGCCGCGGCGCGGCTGTGACCTGGTCGGCGACGGCATGCCGGCGGGCGCCTCGATCCAGGGCAGCGACGCCGAATATGGCTTTATCCTTGGTGACGACGCACCCGCCGGACAACTCAGTTTCGATTCACCCCCGGGCTGCCGCGCGGCTCCGCACAGCGCCGTCCGCTTCACCCGTGGCTGGGTGATCGGACCCGCCGTGCTGCCGCCGCCACGCGTACCGGGCTCCGCCGCTTTCCGCGCCGTGTTGACGCCGGGCGAGCCGGGCCTGGCCCTCGACAAGAGCTGCCCGACCGGTGGGGCGCTGGCGCTGACCACCTGGATGCTCGACGAGATGGTGTTCACCGGCGGCCTCGCGCTGCCCGCCTTCATCTCCAATCATTTCAGCCACGCCAATGCCGACGGCACCGGACCGGGCGCTGCCCAGCAGATGGAGCGGACCTACTGGACCGCGGAATTCGGGCTCAGCCGGTGGGAGAAATGGGCCCGCGCCGACTGGACCGGCGGCGGCGGCGCCGTCGGTATCCTGGCCCGGGCGGCGATGAGCGATGCCACCTGCGGCGCGCCGCGGCCCCTGCCGCACAGCCCGGCGCCGGCCCTCGAAACCGGGCCGTTGCAATCGGCCGGCGCCTGGAGTCAAACCCTGCGTGACCCCGGCACCGGCGAGCAATTCACCTGGCTGCTGGTCACCTGCCGCGACTACACTAGGCTCGACCGTACCCCGCAGGCGATCCCGCCGATCCCGTCGAGCTACGCCGGCTGGTGGCGCAACTGACGCTCGGCCAGATCGTCGACCGCCACGCTGAAGGCATCGGGTGCGAGACCAGCGAGATGGCGGTCGATCATGGTCCGGTAGGCGGTTTCGAGGTCGCGGGTGAAGCGGGCGCAATCGAACAGGGGCGAGCCCGTGCGGGCCTGTTCGAGCTGCCGCCGCATGCGCCGCAGCGTGTCGGGGTCGCGCGCCAGCTGGAGCGCCATCGCCTTGTATTCCTCGGTGGACCCAGCGACGAGTTCAGGCAGGCCGGCGGCGTGAAGCAGGCTGGCGGCCACGCGCGCGGGAAAACTCGCGCCACGCAAGGTGAGCACCGGTAGCCCAGCCCAGAGCGCGTCGGAGCAGGTTGTGTGGGCGCCGTAGGGCGTGGTGTCGAGGAACAGATCGGCGCAGCCGTGGCGGGCGAGATGCGCCGGCAACTCCACCGGCGGCGCAAAATGGAGCCGCGTGCCGACCACGCCATGTCGCGCCGCCGCGGCGCGCAGATGGGACTCGGCGAAATGGTTGGCCCCGTACAGCCACAGCACCGCATGCGGCAGTTCGGACAGCAGTTCCATCCATACACTGAACATCTCAGGCGTGATCTTGTAGGGGTTGTTGAAGCAAGCGAACACGACGGCCCCCTCGGGCAATCCGTGCCGCGCCCGTGGCTCGGTCGCCGGCAGCGGCCGACGCCGGTCATTGGGCTGATAGCTGTGCGGCAGGTGCACGATCCGCTCCGCCCAGTGCGGCTGCTCGGTCATCGGCAGCACCACCGGATCGGCGATGACATAGTCGTACCAGCCGACCCCCATGGTGGCGGGATAGCCGATATGGCTGACCTGGATCGGCGCGGGGCGCAGGGCGGCGATCTCGGGCCGCGCGCCGGTGGTGTAGCCCTTGAGATCGATCAGGATGTCGATCCCGGCGGCGGCGATGCGCCGGGCCGACTCAACCGGCGATTCCAGCCGCAATTCCTCGAACCGGTCGAACGCCGACACGACCCGCCGACGCGTAGCCGAACCGTCGTCATGGCTGAACGAGAAGCCGATGGTCTCGAAGCGGCTGCGATCGTGCCGCTCAAAGACCTCGGCCATCAGCAGCGCGGTCGCGTGCTGGTTGAAGTCGGCCGACAGGTACCCGAGCCGGATGCGGCCACCCTGGCGCGGCGCCGGCTCCGGCCGGGGGGCGGCCTGCATGTGCAGGCGCACGGTTTCGCCGAGCTGAGCGCCCATGCGCGCATGCAGCACAGGATCGTCCTCCTGGCTGAGCACCGCGTAGGTCTCGATCAGGCAGGGGCCGCCTTGCTCCAGTCGAAGCCGCAGGCGCCGGCGCAACTCGTCGCGGCGGGACCAGTCGCAGACATGGGCGAGCCCAAGCGCGACTTCGGCGAGCTGCCTGGCGATGTCTGCGCCGAGCTGCTCGGCCCGGTCGAAACAGACCAGCGCGGCCTGGAACCGATGCATCTGGCCATGCACCCAGCCATGCCCGAGCAGCGCCGCGACATCGTCCGGGTGGCGTTTCAGCAGGGCGGCATAGGCGGCCGAGGCCTCCTCGAGGCGGCTCAGCCCTGCCAGCGTCTTCGCCAGTTCGAGCCGGGCCTCCCGCATGTTCGGATCGGCCCGGGTGGCGGCGCGAAAGAGGTTGGCGGCAATCTCGCCATGCCCACGCGCCGCCTGGGCGCGCCCGAGCTGGAAATGGGCCGCCGCCATCCGCGCATCGCGCGCCAGCGCCTGGCGCAGCAGGGTCTCGGCCGGGCCCGGATTGCCGTGATCGATCAGCAGGGCGGCGAATTCCACCTGGGCGGGCGGCCCGCCGCCGGAGGCGATGGCCCGCTGCAACAGCGAAGCCGCCGCCTTGCCATCCCCCAAGGCCCGCCGCAGCCGGCCCCAGCCCAACAGGGCGGCGCCATTCTGCGGATCGAAGGCCAGCAGGCGCTGGTAAATCGCTTCCGCCAGATCCGGCCGTCCGGACCTGAGTGCCCCGTCGGCGGCCCGCAACTGCGCGGCGTCTTCGGGGCGCCCGGCCATTCAGCGCGGCGCCACGGCGCGCTGAAGGTCGATCTCGTTGAGTTGGATCGGCTCTCGGCGGATCATCTCGTCGATATAGGCCCGCGCCGCCTGCTGCTGGCGGGCCTGGCGCAGCGCGCCGACGATCTGCTCGCGCACCTCGGCCAGAGGCGCCGGGGCTGGCGCCTTGGTGCCGGTGAGCTTCACCACGTGCCAGCCCGAGCCGGTGCGCAGCGGCTCGGAGATCGCGCCGTCGGCCAGGCCGGGAATGACCTCCTTGATGCCCGGAACCAGCTGGTCCTCACGCACCCAGCCGATCGCGCCGCCGCGCTCCGCGGTGGCCTTCTCCTGGGAGTTCTTGCGCGCGATATCGGCGAAATCCGCCTTCGGCCGCATCGCCAGGGTCCTGAGTTCGGCCGCCTTGCGCCGGGCCTCCTCCTCGGCTTCCCGGGCCGCGCCCTGCGGCACCAGGATCGCGATCTGGGAGAGGTTGTACTGCTTGGGCAGCAGGAAGCGGGCCTTGTTGGCCTCGTATGTCGAGGCGACATCGGCATCGGATGGAAAGCCCGGCTCGATCTGGATGACGGTGGAAAGATAGGTCTGCACCAGCACCGTGTCGCGCGCGTCATTCATGCGCTGCAGGATCTCGGGGCGCTGATCGAGCCCCTTGGCGCGCGCTTCGGCGGCGAGGCCGAGTTGCAGCACGCGCTCGCGCACCAGCGGCGCTAGCATGGCCGGGTTGGCGGCGATCTGCGCCTTGAGGGCGGGATCGGCGTGCTCGACGAGGTCGCGAATCTCGCCCGCGGTGAGGCGAACGGTGCCGCGCTGGGCGATCACGTCGCCGGGGGCGGGCGGTGCCTCGTTCGCCGCCATCAGCGTCAGGGCGACGAACGGCAACAGGGCCGACTTCGCAAGGTGTCGCAGAGTCATGGTTTTCCTCCTTTTGCCTCGCCGAGGCATTCAAGCTCGCGCAGCTTGTCGTCATGGTCCTGCACGAGGTTTTCCAGTTCAACACGAAACAGGCCAAGCACCGGTTCATAGCTGCGGACCAGCAACGAGCGGAAGCTCTCCTGCTCGTAGAGATGCAGGATGTCGTGTCCGAGCGCCAGCAGCTTCGTGTTGAGGGCGCGGCAGGAGGCCGCCGGATCGTCGGTTTCACCCTTTGGCGCGGGGGCGAGGCGCAGGGCGGATTGCTGCAGCGCGCCGGCGCGAGCCTGCACCAGCGCCATCGCCTCGCGCACGCCGGCATCGGCGCCGGCCCGGCTTGCCGCCTCCGGATCGCGCAGCAGCGCCTCGATTGCCGCCTGTGCCGCGGCCATCCCGGCGAGTGCCTGGTTCACCGCGGGACCCAGCTGTGGCGCGTTCTGGGCGTGACCCGGCGCGGCGGCGAGCAGCAGCAGGGCAAGCATGGCGGGGTGCGGACGGATCATCGGCTCAGAACCGGACGTTGAGGTCGAACAGCACGGTATCGGCCGAGTAGGGCTGGCCCGAGACCGCATTGGTGCTGGTCCAGTTGCCGGCCAGCCAGATGTCGCGGGCGAGCGCATAGGTCCCGCTCAGCACGAACCCCTTGGCATTGGTGCCGCCCTGGTGGAACCGCGCATCGGTCAGCGAATCGATCACCGCGTCGGAGCCGACATATTTGTAGGCGAACGCGACGTTCCACATCCCCGCCTCGGTCAGCGTCAGATGGCCCGCGGTCAGCCGCATCATATAGCCGGTATTGCTGCCGACGAAGCTGCCGTTGTTGCCGATGTTGTTGACCGGGCCGCGTCGCTCGATGGCTTGGCGGTCGAAGGCGAGGTTCTGCGCATATTCGCCATCGAGCCGGACATCGACCGGATGGAACCCGGTATAGGTTGCCTGGCCGCGCAGTTCGAGAATACCAAAACGTGAGGCCAGCCCATAGAACTGCGGCTGCGCCGTGGTGGCCCCGCTGGTGGCGGCGATGTTGCGCACCGGCATGACCGTGTTGCCGTAGGTGAGCCAGGCGGCGCGTGTGTAGTCGGTGTCGCACGAGCCATAGCTGGTCGGCGCCACGCAAAGCCGCGAGGTCTTGCCCTCCACGTTCTGGAAGCCGAAATAGCCAAGTGCGATACGCAGGTTGTAGGGTTGTTCCTCGGGCTTGTAGTCGGCGCCGAGCTGGGCCGCGAGCAGCCACGAGTCGCGGCTTCGGGTCTTGGCCAGGTTGGTGCTGCCGAAGGCGAACTCGGTGTTGAACACCGGGAACCCGCCGAGCGTGAGGAAGCCGCTGAACGCCTTGTCGAAGCGCAGCCGGCCTTGCGCCGCCAGCCCGTCGACGTTGAGGTCGTCGTCGAACAGCAGGTCCGTGGTCCAGAACGGGTTGGGGCTGCGGCCGGCATAAATCGTCACGTCCGGATCGGGCCGCAGGGTGATCGCGGCGCGGTCGAGCCAGAGCGAGTATTTCGAGAAGTCGCCGCCCGCGCCCAGGGTCTGGTTGGTCGAAACGGGGCCGCGATCGCTGCCGGTGGCGATACGGATTTCGCTGTCCACCCAGTCCGCGACCTTGGCGCTGACGCCGATGCGCGCACGCAGGCGCATGCGGGTGCGCTCCTGCGCGGCGTTGAGCAGCGGGGGATTGACGCCGCCGATGGCATCGTAGCCGTTCGCGGTGCTGTTGATGGCGTTGAAGTCGGGGAAGGCGTTGTAGTTGCCGCGCGGGAAGCTATCCATTTGCCCGCGCAACCGAACATCGCCCGACACCCGGACCCGCTGGGTCCAGCCCGGGATGACATTGGGCTCGGCCCAGCCTTCCTCGGTCGCCTGCTGCATCACCTGCTGCTTGACCTCGGCGGCGATCTGCTTGCGCACCGTCTCCGGCACGTAGGTGACGCGCACCGAGCCGGGCGCCACCGGGCGCGGTTTCTGCGTCGGGGCGGCCGGATCGGGTGCGGCGGGCGGGCGTGCCGCCCGGGCCTCGGCTCGCGCCTGGGCGGCCAGTTCCTCGGCCTGCACCTTGGTCAGAACGCCGTTCTTCACCAGGATCTGCACCAGCCGTTCGGTGGCACTTTCGTCGGATTGCGCCAGCGCCACCGGGGTGCCCGCGAGGGCGAGCAGCACGGCGGCGAAAGCAATGCGGCAAAGCTTGTTCATCGTGTCACCCGCTGCGCGCCTTGACCCGCAGATTGACCGGCTGCGGCATGTCCGCCGGCGGGGCGGAACCCACGCCCACCGTGTTGAGAACCCGCAGGATGGCCTGATCCATCGCCGGATCGCCGGTTGAGGCGGCCACCACCACGCGCTGCACCGCGCCGTTCGGCGCCAGCCACAGACGCAAGGAAAGCGCGTATTTCCCGGTCTTGGTCTTCTCGTCGCGCTGCAAGGCGGCCTCGATCTGCGCCTGCAAACGTCCGGCATAGGCGCCAAAGCGGCCCCCCCCGCCGCCTCCACCGCCCCCGCCCCCGCCGATCCCGCCGCCGCTGCCATTGCCCACCGCCAGGCCATAGGCATTCGACCCCGCTCCGGCGGCGGCCGTCAGCGGGGCGCTCGCCGGCGCCGGGTTCGGCTTCTGCTCGGGCTTGTTGTCGAGCGGCTTGGACGAGGGTGTCGGGTCGTTGTTCTTCGGCTGCTCCACCGTCTTTTGCGGCTCGGGCTCCGGCGGCTTGGGCGGCGGCGGCGGCGGCAGCGCGACGCGCATGGTCTGCTGCTTCGGCGGTTTGGCCGGTGGCGTGTTGCCGGTCAGTGCCCAGATCAACACGCCTCCCGCGACCACAGCGAATCCCGCCGCGACCCAGCGCAGCCAGCGCCCCGGCCCGGGCTCCTCGACGAACTCCTCTTCCAGTTCGCTCACCGGCGTATGCCATCGCGCATGTCACGATCCGGGTACGCGGGTTGATGCCAACCCGATGGAGGCGATGCCAACCCGGGAGCATAGATCAAGGACGATCATGATCCGGTCGTACTGCACGGCCCGATCGCCCTTCAGCACGATCGGAAGGTCCGGTGTGTTCGCCTTGGCATCGCGCAGTCGCAGCTCCAGATCGGGCAGCGAGACCGGCACGGTGTCGAGGAAGACCTGGCCCTGGTCGGAAATGCTGATCACCTTGGTCTTGGGCACCGCGAGATTGGCCGAACTGCTCGCCTTCGGCAGATCGACCTTGACCCCGGAGACCGAGGCGGTGGTCATGATGATGAAGATGACGAGCAGCACGTAGGCGAGATCGAGCATCGGCGTGATGTTGATCTCGTCATAGGCCTCGTCTTCGGAGCTGACTTGCATCGGACGATCCTAATCCTGCGGGGTTGGCGGCGTCGGACGTGGCGGGCGCGCGATCGGCGGGCGCGCGGGAGAATCGGCGCCCGGCGTCGCGGCGGGCTTCGGCGGCGGCGGCTTGGCGATCGCTGGCCTGGCGGCGGGTGGCCTGGCGATCGGCGGCTTTGCGGCTTGTATCGGGCTCGGCGGCGGGGCGGCCGGCGGCGGCGCGGCCATTGGTGGCGGTACGCTGCCGCGCAGGGTGGCGCGCGCCTCGCCCATGCGGGTGACGGTCTCGTTCACGAAGGCCGCCATGTCGCTCGATGCGTCCTTGATCCGCAGCAGCAGGTAGTTGTAGCCGAACATCGCCGGGATCGCGACGAACATGCCGGCCGCGGTCGCCAGCAGCGCCGCGGCGATGCCGGGGGCGATGGCATTGACGTTCACGTCGCCAGCCGCGGCGATGGCGGCGAAGGTGATCATGACGCCCACCACGGTGCCGAGCAGTCCAAGAAACGGGCCACCCGAGATCGAGATCACCAGGATCACCAGCATCGAGCTCAGCTTGTGCTGCTCGTGCGCCTGTCCGGTCTCCAGCGCGGCGCGGATCGCGGCCAGCGATTCCGGAATCAGCCGCGCGCCAGGCTTCACCATGCCGTTGGTCAACCGCTCGTCGAGTTCGCGCACCGCGATCCGGGTCAGCCGGTGCAGCGAGGAATTGCGGAACGGTCGGGCGCTCTCCTCGGCAATGGCCGCCAGCACCGCCATATGGTCGCCGCCGCTGGCGGCCAGCTTCGTGCGGTAGGTCTCGTGATAAATGTGGTTCCCCTTGCTGAGGCGGTTCAAATAGACCGCCTTCGCATACATCACATACCAGCTCAGCAGCGCCATGATCGACAGCAGCACGATCACCACCCAGGCATCGAGCGTGACCGAGCGGAAGATGATGACGAAAGCATTGGGGCCGCCGGCGTCGGACTGTTCCGGTTGATCCACCGTCACCAGTTTTGGCTCCGGCCCCTGCGAGGCCATCGCCACTGCCAGGGCGCCCAGCGTGCGCGCGGCTTTGGTGATCTGGAATTCGTCGATCAGACCGACATAGCGCGGGTCCCCCGCCACCTCGGACGCGCCGAGGAACGGCTGGCCGTTGATCGCCGGCAACGGGCCGGCCATGCTCCCCCCGGGCTGGCCATCGAGATAGACGGTGATCTTCTCCGCCGCGACCACCGTGATGTTGTGCCACCCGGCGGCCATCGGCTTGCCGCCGCTGGTGCGCCGGCTGGTACCGTTGGCCTCGACCTTGACGTACGGTTCACCACCGTCGAGCCCGATGCTCAGCCCGTTGGACCCCTCGCGCACGCTGAACAGTACGGAGGTCCGGGCCGAGGCATCGGGCTGCACCCACATGCTGAAGCTCATCGCCTGGCCGTCCGGGATGGCGAGCGAGGCGCTCTTGGCAATCCGCAGCGGCGGCTTCTCCCGGTCCAGCCGCAGCGCGTACCCGATGATCCCGGCTTCGTCGCGCGTGCCCGGGGTGAGGGCGTTGCTGCCGAAGCCGGTCGTATCCTTCGGCAGCCCGTTCTCCTCGCCGAAATGATAGACCAATAGCTGATCGGGATCGAAGGTGCCGCGCTGGTCGGCGCCGTCGGCCGCCTTCTCGTTGCCCCAGTAGAGGTAGAACGGCGTCGCCGTGCCCGGCGCCAGGTCCGGCAGGTCGATCCACACCAGCGCCACCTGTGCCTGCTGGCTGAACCGCTCGACGTGGTATTTCAGCGGTGTCTTGTCATCGCCAGCGACGAAGCGCAGGTCGGCCCCGTCCGGCCGCAGCCCGCTGAAGTCGAAATTGCCCTGATGCAGCCGCAGCAGGATCGCGGTGCGCCCGATCGGCTCGGTGATGTTGGCACCCTGCGGGGTCGCATCCGCCGTCAGCTTCACCCGGAACTGCCAATCCTTGTTCCACCACGCGTGCGCCGGGCTGGCGAAAGCGAGCACGACCAGCAGGGCCAGCAGGCGGCCGAGGAAAAGACGCATTCAGAATGCTCCCGATACGCGGAATAGCAGGCGGCTCGCGCCTTCGCGGGAATTGGGCCCGCGCGTGAGAAGATTGGCGCCGATCACGTCCGCGCTCACCGTATCCAACACCCGCAGGCGCACGCCGAGCCCGGCCGCGGCCAGCACATGCCCGCGCGCCTGCTGCGCCAGGGCGTCGCGAATGCCCACCCGGGCGCCGTCGAGAAAGGCGAAGCCGCGGATCTCGTCGATGATCTTGTCGATCAGCTCGGTCAGCGCCGGGCCGCGGATCTCGCTTTGCAGCGCCGCCCCCCAGTCGCCCAGCGCCTCGGATTCGAGGAAGCCGCGCACCGTATCCATGCCGCCGATCGAGAACTGCTCGTTGCTGATCAACGGATCGCCCGCGACTTGCCCGGTCAGCCGGAAGGAGGACTGCCACCCCGCCGGCAGGTCGTCGCGGCGGATTGCCTCGCCACGCAGGGTCGCGAAATCGGGTTGGGCGCGATAGCGCTTCTGGTCGAACGCCACCGCGTCGCTGCCCAGCCCGCGGGTCCCGAGCGAGGCCGTGGCGGTCACCAGCGTCTCGTTGCCGTCACCGAGCCAGCTCGCCTGGTACTGCGCCACCAGCGGCATGTAGGCGATCGGCGTGATGGTCCGGTCGGCGCCGAGCAGGATGGTATCGCGGAACGATTTATGGTCGAATCCCAGGCTCAGGCTGTGGCTGAACGGGCCATCGGTGCCGAGCGGAATCTGCGCCCGCAGGCCGATGATGTTCCCCTTGCCGATCACACCGGTACCCCCCGCGGTGCTGACATCGCTGTCCGAATGCAGGTAGGACACCAGCAGCGCCACGTTGCTGCCCGGGATGCGATACAGGTACGACGCGCTCATCACCTGGGTATCGCCCGGCCGCTGCGGCGCGACCTGGTAGGAGAGTGACACCGAATCGCCGCGCTGCCAGAGATTGCCGTAGCCCAGCGAGGCCGAGGTCCGCAGCGCGGAGGTGTTGGCGCTGCGCCGGTTCGCGACCTCGACACTGGCCTGCAGCGGCAGCGTGTCCTTGATGTTGAGGTCGACATCCACCGTCCCCGGCCGCGCCCCCGGCCGCAGCACCGGCGTCACCCGCCGGTCCGGCCACTGGTTAAGCGCCACGATCTCGCGCTGCACGTCGTTCAGGTTGGGCACCTTGCCCTCGGCCAATGACGGCACCCCGCGGCGGACATCGTTGGGCGAGAAGTAGCGCGCGCCGTTCACCCGCAGCCGCCCGACCCGGCGCTCGACCACCTTGAGCACCACCACCCCGTCCGAAGGGTCCTGCTCCGGCACTTCCGCGGCTGCCGTGGGATAGCCGCGCTGGGCATAGAGCAGATCGAGCGCGGCACGAGCCTTCTCGACATCATCGGCGGTGCGTCCCGGCCCGAGGAACGGCGTGACCGCGATCTCCAGATCGGCCGCCGAGAGCAGCGAATTGCCTTCGACCCGGAACTCCTCGATGTCGAACCGCCGCGCGTCCTCGGCCGCTGCCGGCGCCGCGAGCAGGCACAGCGCGGCGAAGCCGGATATCAGGCGGTGGTTGGGCAATGTCAGGTCCATGCTCGGCCCGTCTGCGCGGCGATGTGAAAGCGGCCGATATGCTGCGTGGCGGTTCGTATTCCATGCCGTGCTGGCCGAGACAACGCGGGCCGTGTTGCACAACGATGAAGATCGCGTTGCGGTTCGTACCCCTATGGCGCATCGCCGAGATGCAGCCGGGCGATCCAGATCGCGAGTGCCAGCCACGGCCCGAAGGCCAGCGGCCGCAATCCGGTGCCGCGCCCGCGGCTTTGCACCAGGGCGGACGCGATGCCTGCCAGCGCCGCGATCAACAGCACCGACGGCAGCAGGGTCCAGCCGAGCCAGGCTCCGCCGGCGGCGAGCAGCTTGGCATCGCCGCCGCCGAGCGCATCGATCCCGCGCAGCCGCCGCCACAGCCAGGCCAGCCCGGCGAGCCCGGCCCAGCCCAGCGCCGCCCCCAGCGCCCGTTCCGGCACCTCCGTACCGCCCCCCAATACGCCCTCCGCCAACCCGGCCAGCACCAGCGGCAAGGTCAAGGCGTCCGGCAGAAGCATCGTCTCCCAGTCGATCCAGGCCAGCGCCAGCAGCGTCCAGCCGAGCAGGCAGTCGGCCAGCAGGGCTTCCCCCGGCCCGAGCAGCACTGCCCAGGCCGCCACCGCGAGTGCCGCCGCCTCGATCAGCGGATGGAACGGGTCGATCGCCCCCGCGCAATGCCGGCAGCGCGCGCGCTGGAAGGCGTAGGAAAGCAGTGGCACCAGCTCCCAGGCCGCCAAAGCGTGACCGCAGCACGGACAGCGCGACCGCCCCCACAACGTGCCGTCCGCCGGCAGCCGCCACACCAGCACGCCGAGGAAACTCCCCGCGAACGGTGCGCTGCCCAGCAGCAGCCATCCTTCAGCGGTCACAGCCACGCCAGCACCTGGCAGGTCGCCGCCGGCTCGTCCTCGGACGGGTCGAGCCGGATGATCGCAGTCCGCGCGGCCGCCCCGTCCGGCAACCGCACCCGCACCTCGATCCGCAGCACCCGCGGTGCTCCCTGCACCGCCGCCTGCGGCCGCTCCCCGGCGGCCAGCCCCAGCGCCACCCGCCGAACCAGCGGCCCGGCGGCGGCGAGGTCGAGCGCGCTGTCGCCATGAAACGTCAGATGTGGCGCCAACCGCCCAGCCAGCTCCGCCGTCATCCCCGGCACCAGCGTAAGCTCGGCGAGATCGCGGAATGGCTCCCCTGGCGGCCCGTAGCTCAGCCTGGCCACGCGATAGGGGCCGAGATCGGCCCCGCCCGGCAGGTGCCATTCGAAGATCGCCGTCGCCAGCGCCGTTGCCGGCGCCTGCGGCACTCCGACCGCGCCGAGCAGCGCGCGCAGCAGCGGCACCGGGGCGAGCGCGGGATTGATCCGGCCGGCCTCATCGCTGATCGCGACCTCGCCGTCGCCGCGCGGCAGCACGATCCGCCGCGCCACCCCATCCGCCCGCCAGCCCTTGGCCGAGGGATCG
>CAIYSR010000023.1 GCA_903928895.1 uncultured Rhodospirillales bacterium
TCAGTCGGGAGCGCATCCGCCAGGTTCTCCTGCGTGCGCAGCGGCGACTGGCATGGCCCGGTGACCGGCTGCGCGAGCGTTGCGCTGCGTTGCTCGAAGATGCGCCCGCGAGGTTGCCGCAATGACCATCACCATGCGCCCCTACCAGCGCGCCGCCATTGATGCGCTTTATGACTACTTCGCCGCCAACACCGGCAATCCACTGGTGGTGATCCCAACAGCGGGTGGCAAGTCCGTTGTCATCGCCGGCTTCATCCGCGAGGCCATCACCGCCTACGCCGACACCCGCATCTTGATGGTCACGCACCAGAGGGAACTGATCCAGCAGAACTTCATGGCCCTGCTACGGGCCTGGCCCGAGGCGCCCGCTGGCATCTATTCCGCCGGGCTGTCCCGCCGCGATATCGGCGCGCAGGTGCTGTTCGCCGGCATCCAGTCGATCCACCGCCACGCGCTCCGCGTCCAGCGCTGCGACCTGGTGCTGATCGACGAGGCACACCTGCTCGGCCGCAGCGACAGCGGCATGTATCGTGCCTTCCTTAAAGAATTGAACGAGATCAACGCCGGCCAGCTCAAGGTCGTCGGCTTTACCGCCACGCCCTACCGGCTCGACAGCGGCCTGCTGCACGAAGGCAAGGACCGGCTGTTCACCGATATCGCCTACGAAGTCGCGGTCCTGGAGATGATGCAGCAGGGCTATCTCTGCCAGGTCGTCCCCAAGCAAACGGAGACCCAACTCGATGTCGGCGGTGTCGGCACCCGCGGCGGTGAGTTCATCGCCAAGGACCTCGAGGCCGCCGTTGATCGGGACGAGGTGACGGCGGCCGCCGTCGCGGAGATTGTCGAGCACGGCGCGGGCCGTGGCTCCTGGTTGGTGTTCTGCTCGGGCGTCGCCCACGCCCACCACGTCCGCGATGCCATCCGCGCCCACGACATCTCCTGCGAGACCGTCACCGGCGATACGCCGGCGCCCGAGCGCGACCGCATCCTGGCGGCCTTCAAGGCGGGGCGGCTGCGCTGCGTCACGAACGCCAACGTGCTCACCACCGGGTTTGATGCGCCCGGCACCGACCTGGTGGCGCTGCTGCGCCCGACCAAGAGCGTCGGCCTCTATGTCCAGATGGTCGGCCGCGGCACCCGCCTCGCCGAGGGCAAGGACGACTGCCTGGTGCTCGACTTCGCCGGCAACACCGCGCGCCATGGCCCGATCGACACCGTGGACGGCCGCAAGAAGGAGAAGAGCGAGGAGCCCGGCGACGCACCGATCAAGGTCTGCCCGGAGTGCCAGACCATCAATCATGCCGCCGTCCGCCATTGCGTCGAGTGTGACTACGCCTTCCCGCCACCCGAGGTCGACTTGGCTGCCAAGGCGGCATCCAACGCACTGCTGTCCACACAGGTGGCGTCCACCTGGCTTGACGTCACCGGCGTCAGCTACGCCCGCCACGAAAAGCTGGGCAAGCCGGCCTCGCTGCGGGTCACCTATCAGTGCGGCGTGGTGCGCCACAGCGAGTGGGTGTGCTTCGAGCACACCGGTTATCCGCGCGAGAAGGCGATCCAGTGGTGGCGCCGCCGCGCCGGTAATGCCGCCCTGCCGGCCAGTGTCGATGCGGCGCTCGACGCCACCGATGATCTGCCGTGGCCCAGCGCCATCCAGGTGCGCCCGGCGGGGCAATACACCGAGATCGCCGCCGTGAGGTTTGGTTGAGATGCCGGCTCTGCTCACGCCGCGCCAGGCACTGGGACTGGTTCCACCGCTATCGCGGCATTCGCCTCCACTGGACGGTGCCGACCTGCTCGCCGGTCTGTCTCGAACTCTGGAAGGAGCGACGCATGGTTGACCCCAACCCGATCGAACTGGCCGCCATGGGCCAGGCCGGCGTGCGCGCCGGCGACTACATCGATGCCCTCGGGCGCACCGACATGGCGGTCTGGTCAGAGGCGGAATGGACAGCATTCATCGAGGTGATCTGCGGCGGTTACGTCGACGCCCTGATCGACCAGCAACTGGCCGCCAACGACGCGGTGCGCAAGGTGACGGGGGTGCCGTTCTGATGGTGCTCTCCCAGGATTTGGAGCCGATCGACCGGTGCGCGCCGCCGGGTGAAACTGGCATTGCAGGCGACGCCATCGCGCTCGGCCTGCCGGTGTTCCCGTGCGATGCCCGCAAGCGCCCGCTGACGCAGCACGGGTTCAAGGACGCGACCGCTGACCCTGCGGCAATACAACGCATGTTCGCCAACCCCGCTGCGGTGATGATCGGCATGCCAACCGGCGAGGTGACCGGGCTGCTCGTGATCGACGTGGATGTGAAGGACGGGCGACCAGGGCAGGCTTGGTTGGACGCCAGCGGCGATCTCTTGCCGATGACCCGGGCGGTGCAAACGGCGTCGGGCGGGCTGCATCTCTACTTCCGCTGGCCGGGCGAACCCATCCGCAACAGCGCCAGTAAGCTCGCCCCTGGCATCGATGTCCGTGGCGATGGTGGCTACGTGATCGTGCCGCCTTCATCGGGCTATGTCTTGCTCGACGACCTGCCGCCGGCGGACCTTCCGGAGTGGCTCCTGACGGCCCTGCAGCCTCCGCCGCAGCCGATCCTCAGGCCGGTGGCGGTGGAGCCGCAGCCGCGGCATCGTGACGGTGGCACCGCCATTGGCACGGCGGCACTCAATGACCGCTGCGCCGAGATCCTCAACGCACCCGAGGGCGGCAAGCACCAGGCGGTCAACGAAGCCGCCTTCGCCATCGGCGGCATGGTGTCCGCCGGGCATCTGGACGAGGGCACCGCGTGGGCCGCCCTGAGTGATGCCCTGTCATCTCTACTACCACGATGCCGCGACCAGCGGGCGGCGCAGCAGACGCTGCGTCGTGCGTTCCAGGAGGGTTTGGCGCAGCCGCAGCAGGTGCCCGTGCCCGTGCCGGAAGCAGTCCATCCTGCCGCGCAGTTCCTGACGTCGCTCTATGCCAACCGGGCGAAGCAGCAGGCCAAGCCCCTCGTCGTTCCGCCGGATATCATGCAACCCGGCGGTGTGTTGCAGATGCTGGTTGAGGAATGCGTGCGGACCGCGCTGCGGCCGCAGCCCTTCCTGGCCCTTGGCGCCGCCATCTGCGCCGTCGGCGTGCTCGCCGGGCGGCAGTACCGCAGCCGAACCGATCTGCGGACCAACGTCTACATCGCCGCCGTGGCAGAGAGTGGCGGAGGGAAAGATCACGCACCGGAGGTGATCCGGCGCTGCTTCGATCTTGCAGGGCTGGACCGCTACCTCGGTGGTGAAAACCTCGCATCCGGGCGCGGCATGCTGTCAGCGTTGGAACAGCACCCCGCGCGATTGTTCCAGATCGACGA
>CAIYSR010000024.1 GCA_903928895.1 uncultured Rhodospirillales bacterium
GCTCTCGACCGAGACTTTCTCGGTGCCGTTCCGCGTCTCTGTCGGGCTGACCCTGTCGCAGCGCATCGCCAACCAGAGCTTTTACATTGAGGCGGTCAGCATCGATCGCGACAGCGGCCAGCCGGATGGGCTGCACATGCTCGGCCTGCTGTTCGACGGCGTCACCGCGACGCAGGCGAAATACGAGGTGCAGACTGGCGGCATGGCCCGGCTGACCTCAGTCGCCTCGACGGTTCCGACCACGGCCGCCAGCGGGGTCTATGAGCTCGAGGCCTTCGTCGATGAGGCCTGGTTCCACGGCGCGACCATGGATGCCACCACGGCGCGGGCCAACTCCTATCGCAGGCACCAACAGATCCCGGACCCCAACGCACAGTATCGGGTGCGGCTGCGCTGGCTCAATGGCGCCACCGTGCCGGCGTCGAGCACCAACGCGGTCGTCGCCTTCCTAACTGTGCAGGACTACGCCGAACTGACCGCGGAGATCACCGCCGGGCGCGGCCAGTCCGTCGCCGGCCAGGGGGTCGCCGTGCAGGTGGTCGGCGGTGCGAACAGCACGTCGTCATTGTTCATCCAGGGTTCGGTTGCGCGCGGGGCCGTAAACCAGGGCAATCCGCTCTATGTTGCAACCTCCGCAAGCGCCAATCCGGCGGTGGTACTGACGGGGCGCAGCGTCGACCTGATGGCGACCCTGATCGGCGCCCTGATCACCAAACCCTACAGCATCCCCGAGGCGGATTGGTCGTTCGCCTCGGCGCTGGCCGGGATCCCCACCGGTGCCGACACCCCGATCCGCACAGCGGTCGCCGCCAATCGGCAATACCTCACCGGGCTGCAACTGCAGAACCTCGGCACCGCCGCCACGGAACTGCAGATCAAGGACGGCGCCACCGTGATCTGGCGCGTCAGCTTGCCCGCCTCCATGGCGACGCCGCTGACCTTCGACTTCCCCACTCCTCTGCGGGCCACCACCAACACGGCGCTGAACGTCCAGGCGGTGACTGCCAGTTCCGCCGTGGTGGTGAATGCCCAGGGCTACCAGGCGCCATAACGCTCTCACCGATCGGAGACCCCACATGACCGAGACGGCCCAACCGGGCGGGGACAATCCCGAGCCGGCAACGACGCACGCCGATGGACTTCCCACTGGTGGGCAGCCGATCATCGCCGCCCGCGCTCTGGCGGCGCCCGCCACCGTCAACCGCGCCGCGCGCACCGTCGAGGTGGTCTGGTCGACCGGCGCACGGGCGCGCAACTTCGTGCCACCGCTCGGCCTCATCACCGAGGAACTGGACATGTCGCCCGCCGCTGTCCGCATGGACGGGCTGCGCGGTGGCGGCGCGCCGGTGCTCAACACCCATCGCAGCAGCGACGCCCGCGACGTGGTCGGCCGGGTGCTCGACGCCCGTATCGAGGCCGGGCGAGGCATCGCGACGTTGCAGTTCTCCTCGGCCACCGACGTCGAGCCGCTGTGGCAGCGCGTTGCCGATGGCACCCTTCGCTCGGTGAGCGTCGGCTACCGGGTGCACCGCTACATGCCGATCCAGGACCCGGTCGCTGGCACCGTCCATCGCGCGGTGGATTGGGAACCCTACGAAATCTCCGTCGTCCCCATCCCCGTCGATCCAGCCGCCGCCGTGCGCGGCGATGGCGACCAGCCGCCAGCGGCCGCGGCCATCGAGCCGGCCATCCCTTTCCCCACGCCTGCCCCCGCATCCCAGGAGACCCTCATGCCCGATCCCGCCACCGAGACGACCACGGCTGTTCTGCCGGCTGCCGCGCCGGCACCGACGGCAAGCGCCACGCCCGCGACGCCGGCAGATGCCAACCGTGCAGCACCATCGATCGCCGACGCGGTGGCCGAGGCCCTTCGCGCCGATCGCGAGCGCAACGCCGCCCTCAACACCGTCCTCACCGCCAGCCGCGGCCTGATCTCCGCTCCAGTTGGTGACACCCTACACCAGCGGGCGTTGACCGAGGGTTGGACGCCCGACGCCTTCCGTAGCGCCCTGTGGGACGCCATGCTCCAGGGCGCCAAGCCGCCCGCGATCCCCGCCAGTCCGGCCTCGCCCGCCGCGTCGATCGACGATCCCGCCGTCATCCGCGAGGCCATGGCCGAGGCGCTCGCTGTCCGCACCATGCCGGGCTATCAGGCGCCGCAGGGCAGCACCCGCCACGCCGAATTCTTGGGCTGGCGTCCCTCCGAGATGGTGGCCGAACTGATGCGTGCCCGCGGCGAGCGCAACATCCCGCGGGACACCGCCAAGCTCGCCGAACGTGCTTTCCACACCACCTCGGACTTCCCGCTGCTGCTCTCGGCGGCCGCCAACAAGATGCTGCTCGCCGCCTATCAGCCGGCCAATCCGACCTATCGGCAGATCTTCCTGCGCCGCGACTTCCGCGACTTCAAGCCGCATCGCCACCTCCGCGTCGGTGACTTCCCCAACCTGGTCGCCCTCTCCGAGAATGGCGAGATCCAGGCCGGCACCATGTCCGAGAGCCAGGAACTGGTGGCGCTCACCA
>CAIYSR010000025.1 GCA_903928895.1 uncultured Rhodospirillales bacterium
CAAGGGCCTACGGCCCTTGGCCGGCGGAGCCTTGCTTGCCCTCGCCCGATTGCCACCGTCCCGCAGCACCTCTACGCTCCGCTCAACCAGAAACCAGCAAAAGGAAACGCCGACATGACCGCTGGAAAAATCGATCCGAACGGCCCGCTCAAAGGCAAGGTCGCCCTCGTCACCGGCGCCAGCCGCGGCATCGGCGAGGCCATCGCCGTCCGCCTCGCCATGGCCGGCGCCCGCGTCGTCTGCACCGCGCGCACCGCCGAGGACGGCGAAAGCCGCCTCCCCGGCACCCTCACCGACACCATCCGCCGCATCACCGACGCCGGCGGCCAGGCCACCTTCATCAAGGCCGACCTCTCCCGCGCCGAAGACCGCGAGCGCCTCGTCGCCGAAGCCGTGGCGATCTGGGGCCCGATCGATATCCTCATCAACAACGCCGCCGTCACCTTCTTCATCCCGGTCGAGAGTTTCCCCAAGCGCCGCTTCGATCTGATGATGGAAGTCCAGGTCTGGGCGCCGCTCCACCTCTCCCAGCTCGTCCTGCCCGCCATGCGCGCGAAAAAATCCGGCGCCATCGTCTCGATTTCCTCGGGCGCCGCCATCCACCCGGTGAAGCCCTACACCACCGCGCGCGCCGGCGGCGCCATCTACGGCATGTGCAAAGCCGCCATCGAACGCTTCTCCACCGGCCTCGCCGCCGAGGTCTACGCCGACAACATCTCGGTCAACGCCATCTCCCCCGGCCTCGTCGCAACCCCCGGCGTCGCCGTCCACGGCCTCATCACCGAGGCCACCAAACACCGCGTCTCCCCGGTCGAACACATCGCCGAAGCCGTCTACCAGCTCGTCTCGCGCGACCCCCACGAGATCACCGGCCGCATCGACCATGCCACCGCCTTCCTCGACGAATTCGGCGTCACGGCATCCTCCCTCGCCTGACCCGACACGGCCGACCCACCTCAGCGTACGGTCGGCCCGCACCAGCCCGGCAGATAGGCGGCGTCCTCGCTCTTCGCGAGGACCGCCGCCTCCTGCAAGGCTTCCTCGAAATCGATCTCGACCCGCTTGCGCTTGATCCGCCGCCGCAGGAAATCGGCCCACAGAAATTCGCTGAACGGCGTCGTATCCTTGGCAAACCCGCCGAGCACGCGCAGCTCGCCGGCGAGCGAGCGGAACGGATCGTCCACCAGGTCATTGATCCTGGTCGGAAGATGCTTGTAGCCGCGCCGCCGGCCACGGTCATCGAACGGATGCATCCAGCCCCGATTGTCCATTACCACCCAGAACGCGTCGATCTCGAGCCGCTCCAGCTTCGCCACCACCGTGACGAGGACGTTTTCCACCCCCTCCTCAAGCAGTGCCCGCAGCAGATGGTGGTGGTCGATCACATAGTATCGGCCCTTCGGCCCAAGGATCACCGGAATCATGTGCCGCCCCAGGAAATCCCCGCCCTTTTCACCCTGCTTCAGACGCCATGCCGTGCGCTTGGCCATCACCTCGCGCATCCCGACCGTGATCTGCGTCGGGCGCAGCGCATCGATCGCCACCGGATGAACAACGGGATCGGCGATATGAACCATCTGACATTCTCCCTCTCTGCCGCGGCGGCCGGGCCACCCTCCTTCGGATGCCCGGCCCCGCTGTGCCCGGTGGATCGCAGGAGGGCAAGAAAAGGAAAGAAGAAAGCGCTTCTTTTTTTGAAAAAAAGACTACTCCGTTCGCTAGAAAACCCGCAGAAGCCATTTCCGTCACGCGTCATTGCGAGGCGAAGCCGCGGCAATCCGGGGGTCCAGACTCGGCTTTCGGAGCAGGGCGATCGGGTGAAGGCGAAGCGAACAAGACAGGCTCCGCCGGCCAAGGGCCGTAGGCCCCTGGACCCCATTCATTTGAGCGGCCGGATCGCTGACCTTCAGTTGGAAGCCCGCGATCTCGCATGCGGAGGCGGGCGAAGCCCATCAATTCTTTCCTCACGGGCAAGATCGTGCCGATATCGCAGGATTGATGGCC
>CAIYSR010000026.1 GCA_903928895.1 uncultured Rhodospirillales bacterium
ACCATGCAAGGATGCACGCGCGCCGAAATCCCCGCCTCCGTGCGCCGCGCGATGCCGAGCAGCTTGATCCGGTAGCCGAGCTCATTGGCGAACGCGATGTCGACTGCTGAGACATTGCGGATGCCTTCGACATGGAGGTCGGCGAACGACACCGGCCGCCCGAACGCCATCGCCGCCAGGATCGCCAGCTTGTGCGCGGCATCGATGCCATCGACATCGAACGACGGATCGGCCTCGGCGTAGCCGAGCTTCTGCGCGTCGGCCAGCACATCGGCGAACTCGCGGCCGTGCTCGCGCATCACCGTGAGGATGTAGTTGCAGGTGCCGTTGAGAATGCCGGCCACGCGCGAAATGCGGTTGGCGGCCAACCCCTCGCGGATCGCCTTGATCGCCGGAATGCCGCCCGCCACCGCGGCCTCGAACGCCAGCGGCAGGTTCTTGGCCTCGGCCAGCGCCGCGAGCTCCGCGCCATGGATCGCCAGCAGCGCCTTGTTGGCCGTCACCACCGGCTTGCCGGCGGCCAGCGCCGCCTCGACCAGGGCCTTGGCCGGCCCCTCGGAGCCGCCCATCACCTCGACCACGATGTCCACGTTCGGATCGGCCGCCAGAGCCGCCGGATCATCGTACCAGCGCAGGCCGGACAGCGCGATGCCGCGATCGCGCGCGCGATCGCGCGCGGATACCGCCGTCACCGCGATCGGCCGGCCCGCGCGGGCGGCGACGATATCGGCGTTCTGGCGCAGCAGCGTCACCACGCCGGCACCCACGGTGCCGAGCCCGGCGACGGCGATGGACAGGGGGCGGCTCATGCGACGTCTCCGGCAAAAGCGGGCTCGGCCGGTGACCCATTGTCCACCTGCAGGAAGCCACGAATGTTGCGCAGCGCCTGGCGCAGGCGCTGCGTGTTCTCGACGAAGGCGATGCGCACATGCCCGTCGCCATGTTCGCCGAAGCCGATGCCCGGCGCCACCGCGACTTTCGCCCGCGCCAGCAGCAGCTTCGAAAATTCGACCGAGCCCAGATCGGCATAGCGCGGCGGGATCGGCGCCCAGGCGAACATCGAGCCCTCCGGGTTCGGCACCTCCCACCCGGCGGCATGCAGCCCCTTGATCAGCACGTCGCGGCGCTCGCGATACAGCTCGCGCATCTCCTGCACGCAGTCCTGCGGTCCGTTCAGCGCCGCCGTCGCCGCCACCTGGATCGGGGTGAAGGCGCCATAGTCGAGATACGACTTCATCCGCGTCAAAGCATTGATCAGGCGCGGATTTCCGGCCGCGAACCCCATCCGCCAGCCCGGCATCGAATAGGTTTTCGACAGCGACGTGAACTCGACCGCGATGTCCTTGGCCCCCTCGACCTGAAGGATCGACGGCGGCGCCCGGTCGCCGAAATAGATCTCGGCATAAGCCAGATCCGACAGGATCCAGATGCCGTGCCGGCGGCAGAACACCACGATCTCCCGATAGAAATCGAGATCGGCGAGATACGCCGTCGGATTGGACGGGAAGTTCACAATCAACGCGGTCGGCTTGGGCACCGAATGGCGGACGGCCCGGTCCAGCGCCTGCAACATGTCCTCATCCGGCGTCGCCGGCACCGAGCGCACCGAGGCGCCGGCGATGATGAAGCCGAACTGGTGGATCGGGTAGGACGGGTTGGGCACCAGAATGGTATCCCCCGGGCTGGTGATCGCGGCGGCCAGATTGGCCAGCCCCTCCTTGGAGCCGAGCGTCGCGATGACCTCGGTCTCGGGGTTCAGCGTCACCCCGAAGCGCCGCTCGTAATACCCCGCCAGCGCCCGGCGCAGTCCGGGAATCCCCTTGGACGACGAATAGCGATGGGTCCGCGGGTCCTGCACCGCCTCCACCAGCTTGGCCACGATATGCGGCGGCGTCGCGCTGTCCGGGTTGCCCATGCCGAGATCGATGATGTCCTCGGCCTCGGCGCGCGCCTTCGCCTTGGCCGCGTTGACCTCGGCGAAAACATACGGCGGCAGGCGGCGGATGCGGTGGAATTCGTCAGACATGGGTAGGAATCCGGCTCCAGGCGATTGCTCGCCGTGCTTCTAGTGAAATCCGCCCGCCCTGTCGCGCGCGCCGTTCACTCCCCGGCGATGCGCGCGACGCCGCCATGCCCGCTCGCCCTGACGGTAACCGTGATCGACGCTTCCGGCACCCCGGCCGCCTGCAACACACGCGCGATCGCGCCGGCGCGCTCCCACGCCAGCGGCAGGGCACGCGCCTGCGCGGCCTGGTCGCCCTCCGCCGCGTCGCCGAACCCCACCACCGCGACCGAACGTCCAGCCCGCTGGGCAGCGAACGCCCGCAACGGCGCCAGCGCCTCGTCAGGCACCAAGGCCGCCCCCTCGGCGAACCCGACCGCAACCGGCAGCCCCGGCACCGACGGCGGCGCGACAACCGGCACCGGCGGCGCCACCGGCGGCACCACCGCAACCGTGCTCTGCGCCACCCCCGCCAAACGGGCCGGCGCCGGCGGACGATCCGGCACCTCCGGCATCGGCCCATCCGCCATCGCCGGTGCCATCGCCGGTGCCATCGCCGGCGGCGCCAGTGGCGCGGCCGCCACCCGGCCCACCGGGGCCGTACGCGGCGGCGCGGTGGTCGGCGTTTCAAGCCGGGCAGCGGCATCGAGCGAAGCACTCATGCCGGTATCCGCGGCCGGGGCCGGCCGCCGCGGCGTCGCGGGCAGGGCACCGAGCGCGCTGCCCGACGCGTACTGCGCATTGGCGCGGTCGGCCACCAATCCGGCGGCAATGCGCCCGCGCGCCGCCGCATCCTCGGTCTGCGGCCGTCCCGGCACGCTGGCCAGATTGGGATACGGCGCCTCGCCGCCCGGCACCGCCTGGCGCGGCGCCGTGATCCGGCCGCCCTCGAATTCATGCCACATCGCCACCGGGTCGCTCAGCCGGCTGCACCCGGCCAGCCCGGTCAGCGCCAGCGCCAGCAGAGCCAAGCGCCGGTCGCACTTGAATGCCCCAGCCCAGCCCTGTAACAACCCCACCAAGCCGCCTGCCATCAGTTCGGACCCGCCCTTGCTTGCCGCCGTTCCTCGTCACGGCACGGTGTAGCAGGGCGAAGGTGCCGACGGAAAGGATACCGCCCATGGCCGACCCCAACACCCCGCCCGACGCCCCCTTCAAGATGCCCGACCCGGCCGCCTTCGGCCAGAGCATGGCCCATATCGCCGAACGCTCGCAGCGCCTCGTCGGCGAATGGCTCAAGCGCCAGTCCGAGGATGGCCCCCGCCCGCCCAACGCCGACCCGCTCAACATCGGCAACGCCTTCATGGAGATGACCACCCGCCTGATGGCCAACCCGGCCCGCATGGTGCAGGCCCAGATGGGCTTCTGGCAGGACTACATGTCGCTCTGGCAATCCACCGCGCGCCGCATGATGGGCATCGACAGCGCCCCCGTGATCGCCGCCGACCCCAAGGACAAGCGCTTCAAGGACGACGCGTGGAAAGACAACGAGGTCTTCGACTTCATCAAGCAGACCTACCTGCTCTCCGCCCGCTACGTGCAGGACGTCGTCACCCATGTCGACGGGCTCGAACCCGCCACCGCGCAGAAGGTCGATTTCTACGCGCGGCAGTTCATCGATGCGATGAGCCCCTCCAACTTCCTGCTCACCAACCCCGAGGTCCTGCGCAAAACCGCCGAGACCGGCGGCGAGAACCTGATCAAGGGCCTCAACAACCTGCTCAACGACCTCGAGCGCGGCAAGGGCAACCTGCGCATCTCGATGACCGACATGGACGCCTTCCGCCTCGGCGACAACGTCGCCGTCACCCCGGGCAAGGTGGTCTACCAGAACGACCTGATGCAGCTCATCCAGTACACCCCCACCACCGAGAAGGTGCTCAAGCGCCCGCTGCTGATCATCCCGCCCTGGATCAACAAGTTCTATATCCTCGACCTGCGCGCCCGGAACAGCTTCGTCAAATGGGCCACCGCGCAGGGCCATACCGTGTTCATGGTCAGCTGGGTCAACCCCGACGAGAAACTCGCCGAGAAGAACTTCGAGGACTACATGAAGGAGGGCATTCTCGACGCCCTCACCGCCATCGAGGCCGCCACCGGCGAGGCTGCCATCAACGCCATCGGCTACTGCCTCGGCGGCACCCTGCTCTCCGCCACCCTGGCCTGGATGGACGCCCACGGCGACGAGCGCATCAAGAGCGCCACCTTCTTCGTCACCCTGATGGACTTCCGCGAGAGCGGCGAACTGAACGTGTTCATCGACGAAGAGCAGATCAAGATGCTCGAAGACAAGATGAACAAGCGCGGCTTCCTCGAAGGCTCCGAGATGGCCACCACCTTCAACATGCTGCGCGCCAATGACCTCATCTGGTCCTTCGTCGTCAACAATTACCTCCTCGGCAACGACCCCTTCCCCTTCGACCTGCTGTACTGGAACAGCGATTCGACCCGGATGCCGGCGCGCATGCACTCATTCTATTTACGCAACATGTACCAGGACAACAAGCTCGCCACCCCCGGCGGCATCAGCCTCGCCGGCACCCCGATCGACCTCGGCCGTGTCAAGGTGCCGGCCTATTTCCTCTCCACCCGCGAGGACCATATCGCCCCCTGGCGCGCCACCTACCGCGGCACCCAGCTGATCCGGGGCAAAAACCGCTTCGTCCTCGCCGCCTCCGGCCACATCGCCGGCGTCGTCAATTCGCCCGACGGCGGCAAATACAACCACTGGGTCAACGAGGACCTGCCGGAAGACCCCGAGGCCTGGTTCGTCGGCGCCGTCGAAATGGCGGGCTCCTGGTGGCCGGACTGGCACCGCTGGATCACCGCCCACGACAAGCGCCAAGTCAAGGCCCGCACCCCCGGCGACGGCAAGCTCGCCGTGATCGAGGACGCGCCCGGCAGCTACGTCAAGGTGATGGTTTCGGCCTGAACGCGCCCCGCCGCCGGCGGGCGTGAGATGAGGTCCGATCAATATCGGGCTTTGCCGAGCGTAGAAAAGGAAGACAAGGCAGGGAGGAAGCGTTTCTTTTTTTGAAGAAAAAGAAATAAAAAAACGTCATCCGTGGCTTTGCCTCGAACGAAGCCACGCACTCCAACGGATGAAAGTTTTTTGCTTCTTTTTTTCAAAAAAGAAGCGCTTGCCTACCCCAATCCCGACTGCATCAAAGCTCGATCAGAAACCGCGCGAACCCGGCCTCGCTCGTCCCCGTCCGCCGCGCCTTGAGCCAGGCCGGCGCGGCGGTCACCTCGGGCGCCGTCTCGAAACTGGCCGTCACCCCCGGCGCCGACAGGTTCCAGCGGCTCAGCGGCGCTACATCGGTCTGCGCCCGGCTCTCGATGAAGCGGATCATCGCGTCACGGTTCGGGTCCGGCGCCCGCAGCACGACATTGCTGCCGTCAAGCCCGGGGAAGCCGCCGCCGCCATCGGCCCGGTAGTTGTTGGTCACCACGATGAACCAGGCCGCCGGATCGACGGGTTGCCCGCCATAGCGCAGGTCGCGCACCCGGTGCCCCTCGCCCAGCGGCACCCCGCTCACGCCGTAGCGCGCCGGCCGAGTGAGATCGAGCGTCCACGACAGTCCCGAAATCACGTCGAAATTGTACGACGGCACCCGCCGGTCGATCAGCGCCTGCGGTCCCGCCACCAACGGATCGAGCCGGTTGAACACCCCGGCCGATTTCTCCAGCCATTCCAGCAGCGTGGCCCCGCTCACCCGCACCGCCGCCACCGTGTTGGGATAGAGATAGACCTCGGCGATATCACGGATCGCGATCGGCCCCGCCGCGAGATCGACGAAGGCATCGGGGGTGAACCCGGCCTTGAACGGCGCCGCGGCGGAAAGCATCGGCAGCCCCTCATGCGGCGTCCCCGCCAGCAGCGGCTTGGCGTACCAAAGCTGGGCCGCGTTGATGAAATCCATCACCGCATTGTCCCCGGCCAGGGCGAAATGGCTCGACACGGGCTGCCCGATGCGGCCCACCGGCTGGCTCACCCAGGCCCGGGTCGCCTCGTGCGCCCCGCGGATTTCCTCGACGATCTCGGCCCGCGGCGTCACCAGCGGCACCACGCGGCCGGCCTCGCGGCGATAGATCGGCCGCGGCGCCGCCGCGTGCCCCGTCACCGCCCAGCGGCCGCCGTCCCGCCGCAATTCGAGGTCGATCACCCCGAGATGGCTGCCCCAGAACCCCGGCATCACCGCGGGAACCCCGGCCAGCGTCCCGGCCACGGCATCGATGCCGCGCCCGCTGGTGTAGTCCGGCCCCGGGAACACCCGGTGCGAATGCCCGGTGAAAATCGCATCGAAGCCGGGCACCCCGGCCAGATGCAGCCCCGCATTCTCGAACCCGTTGCTGCGCGGCGCCGCGCTGATGCCGGAATGGCACAGGCCGATCACCACGTCGCACTGCGCCCGCAGCCCCGGCAGCACCGCCGCCGCCGCATCGACGATATCCTGCGCGAGCAGCCGGCCTTCGAGATGCGTCCGGTCCCACACCATGATCTGCGGCGTCACGAACCCCACCACCCCAATCCGCAGGTCATGCATCGTGCCATCGCTCGCCCGCAGCCGCCGCTGCAGCACCAGTGACGGCGGCAGGAACGCTCCTCCGTCGGCACGGGTGACATTGGCGCAAACGAACGGAAACCGCGCGCCGCCGAGCGCACGCTCCAGGAAATCGAGCCCGTAGTTGAACTCGTGGTTGCCCACGGTGGCGGCATCGTAGCCGAGCAGGTTCATGGCGCGGAACACCGGATGCACAGCGCCGGCGCCGAGTTCCCCGGGTCGTGCTGCGAGGTCGCCGAGCGGATTGCCCTGGATGATATCGCCGTTGTCGAACAGCAGCGCATTGTCCGCTTCCGCCCGCGCCGCCTCCAGCAGCGCCGCAACCCGGCACAGCCCGACGGTAAGGTCCGGTCGATCCCGATAGTAGTCGTGATCGGCCACGAACATGTGCAGGTCCGACGTCTCCAGCAGCCGCAGCCGGATCAGCGTCCCACCGGGCTGCGCCGTCGCCGGGCTGATCCCAAACGCGGAGCCCAGCCCAAGCGCGGGCAGCCCGCCGAGCAGCGCCCGGCGGCTGGGATGCCAGAGGCTCATTGCGTCGCCCTCAGCAGATAGCCTTTGAACGCCTCTGTGATATGTTCCGCCTGCCGGTGCAACAGGTTGTGCCCGACCAGTCCGAACAATGCCGTGCCGATGCCGATCGCGGTTGCCAGCAGCGCCGCCGCGATGCCCCGGCTAACCGCCGCCGGATCGGAAATCCCGCCCGCCGACAAGGCGTTGAACGTATCCATGATGCCCAGGATGGTGCCGAGCAGCCCCAGCAGCGGCGCCGCCGTCACGATCGTGTCCAGGATCCACAACCGCGCCTGCACGCGGCCGTCGACCTGGAGGAACAGCGCCGCCGAGAGATCCTCGACCCGCGCCCGCGTGGCCTCGGGCCGCGCCTGCATGGCGACATATTCGGCCATGGACCGGCTCAGCACGTCGCCGCCCGGAAACGAAGGCGTGCCCGCCTTGCGCAAAGCCGCCCCGATGGAGCGGCCGCGCAACCCGAGCACGCCGTAATAGACGAGTCGTTCGACCACGACGAAGCCCAGCACGACCAGCGCGCCGATGAGCACATCGATGCAGAGCGCGTGGAAATACGCGTGGTCGATGGTCATCCTCAGAACCCCGCGCGCAGGGTGACGATGGCGGCGAAGCCCTCGCCCATGTAGTACGTCGGCGTGCCGCCCGAGGCGATGGTGCCGCCCTTGACGCCGCGCGTCGCCACCGCGTTGGTCTGCACCCCGCTCACCCCGGTCAGCGCCCGTGTGTTGAACAGGTTGTGGATGTTCAGCTTGATTTCCGGCGCCTTGGCCACTCCGAAATCATCGAAGCGGTAGCCGATCGAGGCATCCACCCGGCTATAGGGCGCGATCGCCTGGTCGTTGGTGAAGGTCGAGTACTGCCGCGCGATGTATTTGTAGGACGCATTGCCGAACACGTGCCCGTCGTCATAGTCGAGCCCGAGCGCGCCGATGAACTGCGGCGCCCGCGGCATCTGCTTGCCCTTGGTCGGCAGGAAGTCCGCCGCCCCGCCGGTGGTCGTGGTGGCGAGATTGTCGTTCAGCTCGGTGTGCAGATACTCGGCCGACAGGTACGGCCGGAACCCGTTGATCGAGCGGGTGCCGATCTCGAAGTCGGCGCCATACGTGGTCACGCTGCCGGCGTTGAGGTTGGTGCTGATGGTCGCGCTGCCGCCGGACGGATCGATGATGTTGGTCGTCACCTGCCGGTTGCTGTACTGGGTGCCGAAGAACGTCAGCGAGGTCGCGAACTCCTTGCCCTGGTAGCGGTGCCCGGCCTCCAGCGTGATCGCCTGCTCCGGCTTCAGCCCGGTGGTCGCCGCCGTCGTGCGCACGCCGGAGCTGGTGCTGAACTGGTCCGCCAGCGCGTAGTTCGGCGTCACCCGGAAGGAGGTGCCGAGGCTCGCGAACACCGAATGGCTTTCGTTCAGCTTGAACCGCGCGCCCACGCTCGGCAGCGTCTGGCTGTCATTGGTGGTGAGGCTGGGATTGGCGCCGGGCAGGTAGTTGTTGAGGTGCCGGGTGATGAACACCTCCTTGATGCCTGCATCGATGTTCAGCCGATCACCGAGCAGCGACCAGGTGTCGCCAGCGAACACCATGTTTGTGTTGGTGTGGGTCAGCCAGTCCCGCCGCTGCAACTTCTGCCCGGCATAGACCCCGGTCGGAATGATGAAGGCGCCCGATTCGAGGAACGCATCGACCACATTGCCGGTGCTGTCGAGCGCCGCATAGGGCCCGGTCTGGCGATGGCTGGCGGCTTCGAACCAGTAGCCGAACACCAGCTTGTGGTCGTCGAGCTGATAGGTCAGCTTCGAGATCACGCCGGGGCGCCAGGTCTCGGTGATCGACGGGTTATAGTACAGCGCCTTGTTGGTGCTGCTGACGATGCCGTTTCCGGTGAAATCCACCCCGGTGATCCGGGTGTTGCCATAGAACACGCCCGAACCCGTGGTCGCGCCAAGGGCCTGCTCCGACATCGTCGAGGTGCCGCCACCGCTGCCGAATCCGTACCAAACGTAGGGGATGACATCGAGGCTGAGATTATCGGTCAGCCCGAAGGTCGAGGGCATCGAGAAGATCGCGTTACGGAACGGGTTGATCCGGTAGCGGTAGTAGTTGAACGCGCTGTTGGCGCTCTGGTCGGCCCCGGTGAAATAGCTCGACGGCAGCGCGGTGTTGTAGCCCGGCTTGAAGTGGGGCGTGTTGAACTGCGCCAGCGTCGGGTTGATGTAGAAGTTGTTGATCGCCTCGTTGTAGATGAACGAGGCCGAAATCCGGCTGGCATCGCCGATGTCCACCACCGCCTTGGCGTCGAGATGGTCGCGGCGATCACGCCCGGGCGCCGCCCAGTGGTTGCGCTCGTAGTGCGACGCCGACAGGAACGCCCGGAACCGCCCGACCTGCCCGGTCTCCACCCGCGCGAACACCCGCTCCAGGTTGTGCGAGCCATAGGAGAAATCCACCAGCCCGCCCGCCGTCTTGGCCGGGTCGCGCATGTAGATGTTGATCACGCCGCCGGTCGCGCCGACATGCGGGCTGTCGAGGTCGGGCGAGCCCTGCGCGATCGAGACCTGCTGGATGTTCTCGGCGTCGACATATTCCTGCGGAAACAGCGCATAGTTGCCGCTGTCGTTGACCGGCATGCCCTCGATGGTCAGGCCGATCTGATCCGAGTTGAAGCCGCGCAGCGTGATGTTGCCGCCATTGAGCCCGGCCGCATCGTTGCTGCTGACATTGGCGCCGGGCAGCAGGTTGACCATCTGATAAGGATTGGCGGTCGGCGAAATCTTGTCGATCGCGTCCCGCGTCACCGTCGAACGCGACTTCGGCGCATCCTCCTCGATCATGTTGCCGCCGCCGAGGTCGACCCGGCTGACCCCCCCGGGCGTGACCGCGGTGCCGGCCCGGATGCGGCCGATATCGGTCGGCGAGGCGGTCTGCCCCATCGGCGCCGTATCCGGGCGCTGCGCCGCCGGCGGCGGAACCGACGCCGTCTGGGCGAGGGCGATGCCCGTCATGGCCGTGCTGGCCAGCAGGAGGGAGGCAAGGTGGATGCGCTTCATGGTCACGGTCCCGGGTTACGAGGAGAATGAAAAGGTGATCACGGCGCCACGAACTCGATCGTGGCGGTAAAGATATGTTCGCTGGCGCCCGGCCAGGCCGCCGCCGGCAGCGCGCCGCACTCGGCGCGGCGCGCACTCGCCAGCGCCGCCTGATCGAGCACGAGCGAGCCCGAACTGCGCTCGACCGCGACGTTGCGCAGCGCGCCGTCGCGCGCCAGCGTCAAGCGGATGCCGACATTGCCCTGCGGCTTCTGCAACCGGGCCTCCTTGGAGGTCGGATATTTCGCCATCTCCTGCAGGCAGGCGC
Source organism: uncultured Rhodospirillales bacterium (assembly GCA_903928895.1). Lineage (GTDB taxonomy): Bacteria > Pseudomonadota > Alphaproteobacteria > Acetobacterales > Acetobacteraceae > CAIYPH01. Next base: position 10,449 of record CAIYSR010000026.1, read on the forward strand.
GCAGCGCCCGCACAAACCCGGCCTCCGCCGCGACCGACGGATCGACGGCCGCCGGCGCCGGACGGGCCGGCGCCGGCGCGACCGGAGCGCTCGGCACCACTGGTCGCACCACGGGCGCCCGCGCCACCGGCGGCACCGGCCGCGGCACCGGCTTGGGCACCACCGGCGGGGGCGGCGGCACCACAGGAGGCGGAACGGGCGGAGGTGGGACGGGCGGAGGCGGCACCACCGGAGGCGGAACGGGCGGCGGTGGCTCCACCGGAGGCGGTGGCGGCACCTCGACCGGCGGCACCTCCATCGGCGGCGGCTCCACCGGCGGCGGCGGCTCGGGAGGCGGCGGTTCCGGAGGCGGCGGTTCCGGAGGCGGCGGTTCGGGAGGCGGCGGTTCGGCCGGCGCCGGAGGGGGAGGTTCGGGCGGCGGAGGTTCCGGCGGCGGCGGCTCCGGCGGCGCAGGCTCGGGCTGCGCAGGCTCGGGCGGCGCAGGCTCCGGGGACGGAGGCGAGGGGGACGGAGGCGACGCGGGCTCGGCTACCGGCTCGGCCGCCGGCGCCTCCAGCATCAGTTCGATCTGCGTCGCCGGCGGCTCCGGCGCCGCCGGCACCGGCATGCGCACGAACCCCGACCCGGCGATCGCCACCGCGGTCACCACCAACGCCACCGCATTCGAGGCCAGTCCGATCCGATCGCGCATCCAACCCGGCACCTATCGCGGCTTGGTGACGATCTGGGCGCTGGCCACGCCCGCGGACTTCAACGCATCGAGCACCGAGACCAGCGCCTGCAGCGCCACCCCCTCATCGCCCGAAATCACCACCGCCGGCCCGGTCTCGCCCGCCGCCACGCGCAGCCGCCCCGCCAGTTCCTCCATCGCCAACGGCTGCCCATCCAGGAAAATCCGCCCCTCCCGGTCGATCCCCACCGTCACCCGCGTCCGCTCCACCATCCGGTCCGGCCGCGCCGACGAGGGCGGCGTGATCTTCAGCCCCAGCGCAGGCAGCACGTTGATGCTGATCAGCACGAAAAACACCAGCAGGAACATCATCACATCGATCATCGGAATGATCTCGATGCGCGCCCGCCGCTCCCGCCGCTGTGGCCACTGCCTCATCCAACCATCATCCCGCGCCCATCATCCCGCCTGTCGCCGCGGACATCCCGCGGCAATACCGGCTTCATCTTCTGGGCGAGCGCGGCGGTGCTGAAAAGCGAAGAGATGAAGAGATTTCCGTGACCGAATGACTGCCAAAATGTGACAGTTTCAGTACGCCGCGACGCTGACATCATTTCGGTATTGTTTTTTTAACAATACGAACACGCGCCGCCTCGCGGCAAGACGGCAACGGAGAAGGCCCTCCCCGAACCTCCCGCCGACACGGTCAGCAGGGGCAGGCAAGCGGTTCTTTTTTGAAAAAAAGAACCAAAAAACTTCTACCCGTTCGCTTGTGCTCTCCGCGGCAAAGGCAACGCCAACGGATCGGAAGTTTTTGCTTCTTTTTTCAAAAAGAAGCGCTTCCCTACCCCCCCCCCCCCACCCCCCCGTTTTCCAACGGCCCCAGCCCCAGCCCCCGCCCCAAAAGCCCGAACGGCCACACCCCC
>CAIYSR010000027.1 GCA_903928895.1 uncultured Rhodospirillales bacterium
CACGTCAACACCCGCGCCAGCCAGCTCCAGTATTTCCTCGCCAACACCCCTGATCTCCCGGCATTCCTCGAAGCCGCCCCGCAAGCCAGACGCCTCCTCCGCCCGCTCTGCACCATGCTCGGCGTCCAGATGCCAGGCGACCCGCCACCTCCCGCCCCCAAACCCGCCGCCGCGCCAAAATCCAGACGCGTCCCTGACCTCCCCTGCCCGTCCGGGCAGGACAACGGCAGGGTGGCGACGCCGAGGCCCGGCCCCTATCTCACTTATTTTTCGAAAGCCCGCTGACTCCTTCCGCCCATGCACGCCCAATTTGTTCCGTTTAGTTATCTATCTCCGCCGCCGCCACACAATGTCCTCTTGACCCACCGCCGCCGCCCTGTTGCACTCCGGCCCGCAGATTTCCCGGAGCCTCCGCCATGACCCGCCTCCAGGCCACTCTCCTCGCCACCACCCTCCTGGCCCCGCTGCTCCCGGCCGCCCCCGCCTTGGCGGCCAAGGACAGCATCACCCTCGGCATGCCGCTCGAACCCCCGGTGCTCGACCCCACCGCCGGCGCCGCCGCCGCCATCAAGGAGGTCACCTACGCCAACATCTACCAGGGCCTCACCCGCATCGCGCCGGACGGCAACGTCGCGCCCCAGCTCGCCAAATCCTGGACCATCACCCCGGACGGCCTCACCTACACTTTTGCCCTTCAAACCGGCGCCAAGTTCCACGACGGCGCCCCCTTCGACTGCTCCGTCGTCAAATTCACCTACGAACGCGCCGTCGCCGCCGACAGCACCAACTCGCAAAAGGGCTTCTTCGAGCCCATCGCCTCCACCGCCTGCCCCAACCCCGCCACCGCAGTCGTCACCCTCAAGCGCCCCACCGGCCTGTTCCTCAACAACATGGGCTCCGGCGACGCGGTCATGATCTCTCCGGCGTCCGCCGCCACCAACAAAACCAACCCCGTCGGCACCGGCCCCTTCGTCTTCAAGCGCTGGATCAAGGGCGACCGCGTCGAGCTCGAGCGCAACCCGAACTACTGGGGTCCCGCCCCCAAAATCGCCGCCGCGACCTTCCGCTTCATCTCCGACCCCTCCGCAGCCACCGCCGCCATCATGGCCGGCGATCTCGACGCCTTCCCGCTCTTCCCCGCCCCGGAATCGCTCGACACCATCCGCAAGGACAAGCGCTTCGCCGTCGTCATCGGCACGACGCAAGGCAAGACGGTGATGTCGATCAACAACGAACGTGCCCCCTTCAGCGACGTCCGCGTCCGCCGCGCCCTCGCCCACGCCATCGACCGCGCCGCTTTGATCGACGCCCTCGGCGGTCTCGGCAAGCCCATCGGCTCGCACTACATCCCGGGCAACCCCGGCTATGTCGACCTCGTCGGCGCCTATCCGTACGACCCTGCCAAGGCCCAGAAACTCCTGGCCGAAGCCGGCGTGAAGCCGGGCACCGAGATGACCCTCAAGCTGCCCCCGCCCGGCTACGCGCGGCGCGGCGGCGAAGTCATCGCCGCCATGCTGGAACAGGTCGGCATCAAGGCCAAGCTGGTCCCGGTCGAATGGGCGCAATGGCTCGACCAGGTCTTCAAGCAGTCCGACTTCGACCTGACCATCATCAGCCACGTCGAGCCCAACGACCTCGATATCTACGCCCGCGACAAATACTACTTCAACTACAAGAGCCCGGCCTATCGCGCGCTTTACCAGAAATACGTCGAAACCACGAACCCCGCCGACCGCACCGACCTGCTCGGCCAGCTCCAGCGCAAGCTCTCCGAGGACGAAGCCAACGTCTTCCTCTTCGGCCTCGCCAAAACCGGCGTCTGGAACGCCAAACTCACCGGCCTGTGGGAAAACCAGCCGATCTTCGCCAACGACCTCTCCGCCGTCGCCTGGACCGACTGATCCGCCCCATCCGATGACGGCCTTCCTGATCCGGCGGCTGGCAGGGTTGCTCCTCACCCTGCTGGCCGCTTCGCTCGTGGTCTTTCTCGTGCTTCAGGTGATCCCGGGCGACCCGGCCTCGCTGATGCTCGACACCTCTGCGCGCGCCGACACGCTCGCCGCCCTGCGCCATCAGATGGGCCTCGATCGCCCGGCCTGGATCCGCTACCTGACCTGGATCGGCGGTCTGCTGACCGGCGATTTCGGTATCTCCTATACCTATGCCACGCCGGTCTCGGAATTGATCGCCCAGCGCGTGATGGTCAGCCTGCCGCTGGCGGTGCTGTCGATCTGCCTCTCCACCACCATCGCGATCCCCATCGGCGTGCTGGCCGCCGCGCGGCGTGGCCGCGGGACGGATGTGGCCATCATGGGCGCGGCCCAGTTCGGCGTGGCGCTGCCCAATTTCTGGCTCGGCATCCTGCTCATCCTGCTCTTCGCGGTGGCCTACCCGATCCTGCCCGCCGGCGGCTTCGTCGGCTGGGAGAAGGGTTTCTGGCCCGCGCTGCGCTGCCTGATCCTGCCCGCGTTTTCGCTGGCCCTGCCGCAGGCCGCGATCCTCTCGCGCGTCACCCGTTCGGCGGTGCTGGAAACCCTGGGCCAGGACTATGTCCGCACCGCCCTGGCCAAGGGCCTCACCGGCGTCGCCGCCTTGTGGCGCCATGCGGTGCCGAATGCGCTGATCCCGGTGGTGACCATCATCGGCCTGCAATTCTCCTTCCTGCTCGCCGGCACCGTCATCATCGAGAACGTCTTCGCCCTGCCCGGCCTCGGCCGCCTGGTGTTCCAGGCGATATCGCAGCGCGATCTGATCGTCGTGCAGGACCTTGTGGTGCTGCTCGCCGGCTCCGTCATCGTGGTCAATTTCCTGGTCGATCTCGCCTATCTCGGGCTCGATCCGCGCATCACCCATGAGGGCGCGAAGTGAAGGCCGCCCTGCGCAATCCGAGCTTCCTGATCGGCATCGCCATCACGCTGGTCATCCTCGCCACCGCCACCACGTCGCTGTTCTGGACGCCGTACCCGCCGACGAAGATCGACATCGTCCACAAACTGGCGGAGCCCTCCTGGCAGCATTGGCTCGGCACCGACCCGTTCGGGCGCGATGTCGCCTCGATGATCATGGCCGGCGCGCGCTCCTCGCTGTCGGTGGCGCTGATCGCGGTGCTGGTCGGGGCCGGCATCGGCATCCCGCTCGGCGCCTTCGCCTCGGCCTGCGGCGGCTGGGTCGACAATGCGATGATGCGGCTGACCGACCTCGCTTTCGCCTTCCCCGCCCTGCTCACCGCGGTGATGATCACCGCACTCGCCGGACCCGGCGCGGGCAATGCGATGCTGGCGATCGGCATCTTCAACATCCCGGTCTTCGCCCGCGTCACCCGCGGCGCGACGCTGGCGGTGCGCGAGCTTGATTTCGTGATGGCGGCGCGCGCCACCGGGCGCGGCGAGTTCACCATCATGGTCCGCCATGTGCTGCCGAACATCTCGGCGGTGCTGCTGGTGCAGATCACGATCCAGTTCGCGCTGGCCATCATCGCCGATGCCGGGCTCGCCTATGTCGGCCTTGGCACCCAGCCGCCGTTTCCGTCCTGGGGTCGGATGCTGAACGACGCGCAGACCTATATTTTCCGCGCGCCTTTGCTGGCGGTGTTCCCCGGCCTCGCCATCACCGCCTCGGTGCTCGGGCTCAACCTGCTCGGCGACGGGCTGCGCGATTTGCTGGACCCGCGCCTGTCGCGCAGCCGCTGAACGATCGCGAGCAGCAGCACGGTGGCGGCGCACAACAGGACCTCAAGCGAGGGGCGCATCGCGGACGGATCGAGATTGGCCGCAAGCACGCGCGCGGCGCGCACGCCGGTGGCGAGCGCGTACCAGAGGCCTTCGATGCCCGCCGTGGCCGCCGGCGCCGCCAGCGCGAGCGCGGCCATGAGCCAGAGCCGGGCCTGAAAGCGCCTTGGCGCGAGGCGCCACAGCATCAGCCAGACGAAGACCCCGGCGGCGAACACGGCGGCGGTGACGTCGGCCTTGGATTGCAGGAAATAATGCAGCAAAGCGAGCACGGCGATGGGAAAGACCAGCCGGTGCAGCCGCTTCCAGCGCTGGCGCAGGCGTTTCTGCCAGCCGTCGGTCGAGGTGACGGCGAGGACCATGAGTCCGGCGAAGGCGACGAAGCCGATGGTCAGGTAGATCCGCAGCACGATTTCGCTGGCGACCACCAGGAGGTTCCATTTCTGGTCGGCGCAGTAGAGCAGCACATGGAAGCCAGTGTAGCAGGCGCTGCCGACGCCGAGCATGCGGCGCAGGATGACCAGGCGCGGCCAGTTCAGCACGGCGCGCAGCGGGGTGACGGCGAGGCTGGCGAGGAGGAAGCGGACGGTCCAGTCCCCGGTGACATGGGTGGCCTGGTTGAGCGGGCGTGGGCCGAGATCATGGGTGAGCAGGCGCAGCAGCAGATCGGCGGCCGGGCCGAGCAGGACCAGCAGCACCCCCAGCTTGAGCCAGGAGAACCGGCCCGCCGGATCGCGCCATGGCAGATATCCAGCCAACATGCCAAGCCTCATGCATCACCTCCACCGGCAAGACCGCGCCGGCCGCGCTGTGTTACACGGTTCGGCCAAACATGCGCGGACCATTCGGCGTGACAGTCATTTCCACCCCGTCTATCATCGCGGCGATGGCGGCCGACACGCACAGCAGACGGGACGACAAGGTGGCCAATCTCACGATCGACTTCTGGCAGGGCGGCAACAGCCCGACCCATACGATGTCCGGCTGGTCCGCCCCGGAACATTTCGGCAGCTGGACCGAAGGACCCGCGGCCCGCACCGAACTGGCCGGGCTGCTGCCGGGCCGGCCGTACCATGTCACGCTGCATCTCGGCCCCCATCTGGCGCCGCCGCGGCTGGCGGCGCAGCGGCTTGGCGTGCGGGTGAACGGGCATCCGTGCTTCACCGGCACGCTCGATGGGCCGCGCAAGCTCGAATTCGACATCCCCGCCGGCGCGATCCCGCCGGACGGGCGGGCAAGCATCGAGCTGGATTGTCCGGATTGCGCCTCGCCGCTGGAGCTTGGGCTGTCCGGCGACGACCGGCGGCTCGGTTTTTCCGTGTGGTCGATGGCGCTTGAGCCGGTGGTGGAGCCGCAGGGCGAGGCGTCGCCGATCAGCGGGCCGGCGATGCAGGGCGGCAAGTTCCGTTTCCGCGCTGCCGGGGTCTGTCCGCTGTGCGAGGCCAACACCGCCTTCGTCGCGGAGCGGGACGACGAGCTGGCGCCGGAATGGCACATGATCTGGTTCCGCGACCGGCTGCGCTGCGTCAATTGCGGCTCGATTCCGCGCGAGCGGACGCTGTTCTGGGTGGTGCAGAAATTGTTCCCGAACTGGCGGCAGCTGCGCATGCACGAGAGCTCGCCGAACCGCAGCGGCGCCAGCCTGCGCTTCATGGGGGAATGCCCGGGCTATGTCGCCAGCCAGTACGATCCGGTGCTCGGCTTCGGCCGGCAGCATCCGACCGAGGGCTATCGCAGCGAGAACCTGGAAGCGCAGACCTTCGCCGATGAAAGTTTCGATTTGGTAATTACGCAGGACGTGTTCGAGCACCTGCTGGCACCGGACAAGGCGATCCGCGAAATCGCCCGCACCCTGGCGCCGGGGGGGGCCCATATCATGACGGTGCCGATCGTGGTGGAGGATGGGCCGAGCCGGCGCCGCGCGCGCCGGGTGGGCAAGAAGGTCGAACTGCTCGCCGAGGCGCAGTATCACGGCAATCCGATGTCGGGCGAGGGCAGCCTGGTGACGATCGACTGGGGCAGCGACATCGTCGACTATCTGGCGGCGCATTCGGGGCTGACGGTGTCGCGCTATGCGATCGACGATGTGACGCGGGGCATGCGGGGGGCGTGCAACGACGTGCTGGTGTGCCGCAAGAAGGGCGCGGTGCCGAAGCTGTGACGCCGCGCGCACCCGGAGCCTTCGCGCCGAAAGGCCATGCCATGACGGCGACATCCAGGATCACCGCGTGAGCGGCGCGGGCTTGGGCGCGGACCGGATGCGGGCGGCGTTCCTGGAGACGCAACTCCGCCAGGCGGGCTTCGACGCCGACCATCTCAACTACGCCGCCGCCTTCCTTGCCGTGTTCTCGACGCTTGACTTCCCCTATCCCGAGGACGGCCCAGGCGAGGCGGCCACGGCGGAGGCGACGGTGGTGCTGTGCCACACGGCGGAGGCGGCGATGTTCTGGCGCGACGCGGCCGGCACCATTCATATCGATGTAACCAAATTCGGCCGCTTCGCCGGCACCGAGCATATCTACATCAACTTCGTGATCGGCTGCCTGTTGCGGTTCCATCCCAAACTGGCGTTCATTGTCGATCTCGGAACGCTCGACCCCTATCTCCGCCACGTGACCGATCCCACCGAGGCGCGCGCGATCCATCAGGCGATCGGCCTGTTCAGCCATTTCGGCAAGACCCATACCGGCAACGATCTGGTGGCGCGCTGCCCGTTTCCGGTGGTCTCGCTCGACGATCCGCCGCGCCTGTTTCCGCGGCCGGGGCTGGTCGAGCTGCGCGCGGTGCGGGCCATCCATCAGTTCGCCGACGAAATGCAGGAGGTCTGTCGCGAGGTGATCGAGAACTGGGAGTCGGAGGCGTTCATGTATGCGCCGCCGCGGTCCAACGATGCCAATGTGATGGACCTCAGCTACGCCGTGCGCCATCTCGTCACCAACGCCGGCATGTACGCGACCACCGCGGCGGGGCTGGCGTCGAGCCTGGTCGAATGGTCCAGCCGCTACATGTCGGGCCTGGTCAACGGCGAGGAGTTGTTCGTCAACTGGGGCGTGACCATCCAGTCCCACTACACGCGCACGGTTGCGCTCGAACACGAAACGCCGGTGATCCCGCGGGCCAGCGCGCGGTTCGGCAGTCTCGCCGAATTCTACCGGATGATCGCCGGGCGCCGCGTGCTGTTGGTCAGCCCGTTCGCGCCGGCGTGCGAACATGTGGTGCGGAGCGGGCGGATCAAGCGGATATGGCGGGATATCGAGGTGCCGGATTTCGACCTGATCGGCTTGCGCGCCTTCGTCTCGACCTATCCCAACCGTCCGCATGGCTCGTGGAGCCTGACGTTCCATGAGATGTGCCGGCAGGTTGACGAGATCGTGCGGCGCGAGCGGGTGGATGTCGTGCTCGGTTCCTGCGGCTGCTACGGCATTCCGCTGGTGGAGTATTGCCAGCGGCGGCATGGCATGTCGGGCATCTACTATGGCAATTTCACCAACATGCTGTTCGGCGTGAAGCAGAACGACTTCGCCGGCTATTTCGCCGAGGCGAATCTGGACGAGTGGGTCGATCCGTTCTGGGGCTGGACCGAGGGCCAGCCGGCCAATCTCGAGCGCATCGACGGTGGCCGCTACGTGCTCGATCCCGCCGCCAAGGGCGAACAATAAACAGCGGGTCCAGGGGAACCTTTCCCCTGGCGGGTCCAGGGCAGCGCCCTGGCCTTGCCTTCGTCTGCCTAGAACGTCCCGATAAACCGCTCCGGCAGACGCCACAGTTCGCGCGGCCAGATGCCGAGGTCGATCTTGTAAACCTGGTTTTCGCGCCCGGCGCGGGAGGCCAGGACCTGGTTGGTGAAGCCTTGGATGGGGTCGGCGGTGGGGTCGAATTCGAGGCCGTCGCGGCAGCGCAGGCGGGCGAAGCCGCGGTGGGTTTCCTCGAGCTTGGCGTCGTCGGAGCGCTGGTGGGCGCCGGCGGTTTCCTGGGCCCAGGCCATTTCGCGGGTCTTGCGCAGGCGGCGCAGGCCGTAGGGCAGATCGAACCAGCGCAAATGGAACATGTAGAGATGGTCGAACACGGTGGGCGCGTCGCTGGAGTGGGAGCCGGGCGACCAGACGATCGGCTTGCGGATGAGCAGCGGCTTGCACATCGAGGAGGCGCAGAAGACGTAGGGGCGCTGGGCGCTGACGGGGCGCGCGGGATCGAATTCGGGTTCGTCGTCGGGGCGGTGGATGTTGTTGAGGCCGATCGCGGTGACCACGTCGGGCAGCGGGCGGCGGCAGTATTCGGTGAGGTCGGGGGCGATCTTGGGGTCGGCGAGGAGGATTTCGTCGACGTCGGAGTAGATCACCCGGTCGTACCAGTGGGTCATGCTGGAGCAGAACATCGAGTTGAAGGCGGACTGCTTGTGCGGATCGTAGGGCGAGCGCGGGATGCGGACCAGGTTGCAGCCGGCGAGCCCCTCGGTGCTGCCGTCGGTGGAGCCGTGATCGACGACGTAGCAATTCTCGATGCCGACCTGGGCGCCGTAGTGCTTGAGCCAGATCGGCAGGTAGACGGCCTCGTTGTAAACCATGGTGACGGCGGCGACGCGCGGGCGGGCGGCGGCGAGGGCGACGGCGGCGGGCAGGATGACGGGGAAGCCGCCGGGGATGGTGCGTTCGAGCCGCAGGTTCCAGATGGTGAAGCCGAGGACGCGGACGTCGCCGCTGCCGGAGAAGGAGCTGGGGGAGCGGGCGGTGGGGCAGACGAAGCGGAGGTCGAGCCGCGCGCCGTCGCCGATGGCGTCGGCCGGGATGGTGAATTCGATGCGCCGGTTCTCGCGCAGCGTGTCGGTCCAGACTTCGCGGTCGTTGGCGAAAATCCGCAGCTCCTGGTGGTCGATCTGCGGGGCGGCGAGGAAGGGGCCGAGATTGATGGTGGCGCGGTAGGCGCCGGCGAAGGGGCCGGGCAGGGTGACGCGGCTTTCGGTGCCGTTGGACCAGCGGCCGTGGGGCTCGGGCTGGCCCCAGCCGGCGGCGGCGACGTCGGCGCTGTTGCCATCCTTGGCGAAGCGGATTTCGAGTTCGCCGATCGGTTGGGCTGGTGTCGCCACGGGAGACTCCTTGCTCTCGGGGGATGGATGCCCCTGGGGGGCGTCCATAGCCTGAAAATCAGTGCTCCGAACAGGTGCCGGGGCGGGGACGGTGGCGGAATTCGTGCCGGGGGGGGAGGGCCGGCGGACGACGATGGCGTGATCGAGCGCGGTGGCGGCGGCTTCGGCCAGGCGGGCATGGCCGGTGTCGTTGGGGTGGATACCATCTTCGGTGCAGTCCGTGCGCAGGCGGGCGGGGCGGGCGTGGTCGGAGACGACGCGGTCGAGATCGCAGAGCGGGAGGCCGCTGGTGGAGAATTGGAGCAAGGCGTCGCGCACGGCGAGGCGGGCGGCCTCGGTGGCGGCGTTGGTGCCGATCCAGGGCAGCGGCGTGGTCAGGACGGGCAGGCAGCCGAGGCTGGCCGCGTGAAGGGCAAGGTCCAGGGCCGAGGCGAGGCCGGTTTGCCAGGGCAGCGGCGGGGCCTCGACATCATAGGTGTCATTGGGGGAATACGGCGCGATGACGACGACATGGGGGCGGGTGGTGGCGATCAGGTCGCGGGCGGCGCGATGGAAGCGAAGGGTGCGGGCGCCGTTCCAGCCGGCGTTGAGGAAGCTGACGGGGCGGTCGGGCCGCGAGAGGGCGGAACTGGCGCGCAGGCCCCAGCCGGCGTTGCGCGAGCGGCTGCCGGTGCCGGCGGTGATGCTGTCGCCGACGCACATCACGGTCAGGCCTGCGGCGCGGGTGCGGTATTGCACGGCGGCGGGGGCGATGAATCCGTAGGGACGGGCGTGGGCCATCGGGCCGGGTGTGCTGACGTGATCGCCCCCCTGGTGGAAGGCTTCGATGCGGCGGCCCATGCCCTGGTCGGGTTCGGCGAAGGCGGCGAAATCCTCGGGGCCGATGAGGACGCAGCGGCCTTCCTCGGCGAGGTAGGTGCGGGTCATCAGCCAGGGACGGAAGCCGCCGTCGGCGGGGGGCAGGCTGGCGAGCGGGATCCAGTCGGAGGCGGCGAAGACGGGAATGCCGGGCTCGGCGGTGCCGGGCACGACGAGGCTGCCGGCGCGGCCGCCGAAGGTCAGCCTGGTCCAGCCGATCGGGTGGCCGGCGGAATCGAGCGGGGTGGCGCCTTCGCCGGGGGCGGCGGCGGCGGCGAGGCAGGCGCCGGCGATCTCGAAGGGGGCCGGACGGTCGTTGGCGTAGAGCAGGCGGACCATGTCGAATTCGCCCTCGAGCTGGAGGGCGAGGGCGAAGGTGTGGCGGGCCGGCAGCGGGCCGAAGGGCTCGGCGAAGAGGCGGGAGGTGTGGATGTGGCCGAAGCCGAAGGGGCGGATGGCGAACTGGCGGAGCAGGGCGTCGACGTTGTGGTCGGGGCCCTGCTCCGCGTTCGCGCTCGCGGCCATCGTGGTAAGCGGCTCTAGCGCGTCGGCCGCGGCGGGGTTTGCGTGTAGTCGTAGAAGCCGCGGTTGGATTTGCGGCCGAGCCAGCCGGCTTCGACGTATTTCACCAGCAGCGGGCAGGGGCGGTATTTGCTGTCGGAGAGGCCTTCGTGCAGGACCTGCATGATGGAGAGGCAGGTGTCGAGGCCGATGAAGTCGGCGAGTTCGAGCGGGCCCATCGGGTGGTTGGCGCCGAGGCGCATGGCGCTGTCGATGGCGGAGACGGAGCCGACGCCTTCGTAGAGGGTGTAGACGGCCTCGTTGATCATCGGCACCAGGATGCGGTTGACGATGAAGGCGGGGAAGTCCTCGGAGACGGCGGTGATTTTGCCGAGCCTGGCCGACAGCGCCTGGACGGCCTGGAAGGTGGGTTCGTCGGTGGCGATGCCGCGGATGACCTCGACCAGTTTCATCACCGGCACCGGGTTCATGAAATGCATGCCGATGAATTTGGCGGCACGGTCGGTGCTGGCGCCGAGGCGGGTGATGGAGATGGAGGAGGTATTGGAGGCGATCATGCAGGAGGGTTTGAGGTGCGGCGTCAGCACCTTGTAGATGGCGCGCTTGACGTCCTCTTTTTCGGTGGCGGCCTCGATGACGAGGTCGGCGTCGGCGAAGGCGGCGTAGTCGGTGGCGGCGGTGATGCGGGCGAGGGCCTCGGCCTTGTCGATGGGGGAGATCAGGTTGCGGCCGATCTGACGGTCCATGTTGCGGGCCATCAGGGACATGGCCTTGTCGAGCGCGTCCTGCTTGACGTCGAGCAGGACCACGGTCAGCCCGGCCAGGGCACAGACATGGGCGATGCCGCTGCCCATCTGCCCGGCGCCGACGACGCCGACGGCGGCGATGGCGGGTTCCAGCAGCAGCGCGTCGGTGCTGGCCGGGGCGACGATGGTGTCCATTTTCATTCAGCCACGCTCCAGCTCGGCGGCCAGTTCGGGCAAGGCGACGAAGAGGTCGGCCACGAGGCCATAGTCGGCGACCTGGAAGATCGGGGCCTCCTCGTCTTTGTTGATGGCGACGATGACCTTGCTGTCCTTCATGCCGGCGAGATGCTGGATGGCACCCGAGATGCCGACGGCGACGTAGAGGTCGGGGGCGACGATTTTGCCGGTCTGGCCGACCTGGTAGTCGTTGGGCACGAAGCCGGCATCGACGGCGGCGCGCGAGGCGCCGACGGCGGCGCCGAGCTTGTCGGCGATGGGGTCGAGCAGTTTGAAATTCTCGCCGTTCTGCATGCCGCGGCCGCCGGAGACCACGACGCGGGCGGCGGTGAGTTCGGGGCGTTCGCTCTTGGAGAGTTCGGCGCCGAGGAAGGTGGAGACGGCGGGGACGCCGAGGGCGGCGACCGGCTCGATGGCGGCGGCGCCGCCGTCGGGGGCAACGGGGTCGAAGCTCGCGGCGCGGATGGTGAGCACCTTGCGGGCGTCGGACGACCTGACGGTGGCCATTGCGTTGCCGGCGTAGATCGGGCGGACGAAGGTGTCGGCATCGACCACGGCGGCGACATCGCTGATCGGCTGGCTGTCGAGCAGGGCGGCGAGGCGGGGCATGATGTTTTTGCCGACGGCGGTGGTGGCGGCCATCAGGTGCGAATAGGAGGGCGCCAGGGCGACCAGGAGCGCGGCCATCGGCTCGGCCAGGAGGTGGGCGTATTCGGCGGCATCGGCGACCAGCACCTTGGCGACGCCGGGCAGTTTGGCGGCGGCGGCGGCGGCGGCGGCGAGATCGGCGCCGGCCACCAGGACATGAACTTCGCCGAGCTGGGAGGCGGCGGCGACGGCGGAGCGCGAGGGCTGCTTGATCAAGCCTGCTTCGTGCTCGAGGAGAACCAGGGATGTCATGGTCAGATCACCTTCGCTTCGTTCTTCAACTTCGATACAAGCTCGGCGACCGAGCCGACTTTGACGCCGGCCTGCCGCTTGGGCGGCTCGGCGACGCTGACCACGGTCAAGCGCGGAGCCGGATCGACGCCGAGATCGGCCGGCTTGACGGTCTCGATCGGCTTCTTGCGGGCCTTCATGATGTTGGGCAGCGAGGCATAGCGCGGCTCGTTGAGCCGCAGGTCGGTGGTGATGATGGCGGGCAGGTTGAGCGAGACGCTCTCCAGGCCGCCATCGACTTCGCGGGTGACGAGAAGCTTGCCGTCCTCGACGGTGACCTTGCTGGCGAAGGTGCCCTGCGGCCAGCCGAGCAGGGCGGCGAGCATGGGGCCGGTGGCGGACATGTCGTCGTCGATCGCCTGCTTGCCGAGGATGATCAGGCCGGGCTGCTCCTTGGCGGCAATGGCGGCGAGCAGCTTGGCGACCGCGAGGGGCTGCAGGTCGACATCGGTTTCGACCAGGATGCCGCGATCGGCGCCCATGGCGAGCGCGGTGCGGATGGTTTCGGCGCAGGCGGGGAGCCCGAGGGAGACCGCGATGATCTCGCTGGCGACGCCTTTTTCCTTGAGCCGGACCGCCTCTTCGACGCCGATTTCGTCGAACGGGTTCATGCTCATCTTGACGCCGGCGGTTTCCACCCCGGTGCCGTCCGACTTGACCCGGACTTTGACGTTGTAGTCGACGACCCGCTTGACGGGGACGAGAATTTTCATGGCGTGCCGCACCGCTTCCTGAGATTGAGCCCCATTCCTTCACCTTGGTGCTTTTGGTTCAGTCCCGCCAGTGGCGGACCCGTCTTGTTGCACCTGCGAAGGAAAAGCGAGCGGAACCTAGAACCGGCCCGCGGCCGCTGTCAAACGCGTGTAACGCAGGGGAGAACCCCTCACGATTTCAACATGCTGATCAACAACATGGCGATCACCAGGGTGCCGGCCTGGAGAATCACCCGCCAGCGCATCAGCCGGTTGGAGCGGCGCGGGTCATCGCTGGCGCTGGCCATGCCGATCATGCCGAACAGCAGGACCCCCAGGGTGGCCGCCATGGCGAGGACAAGAAGTACGATCAGGAGTGTGCGCATGATGCCCTTTGTGGACCGGCGATCCGCCCGAATGGGCATTGCCATCAGTGATGATGCCGGAGATGGCAATTGACAAGGCGGGGTCGCGCGTGATCCGGCTGGGCGCATGAAACGTCTCGTCACCGCGCTCGCGCTGCTCGCCGGACTCGCGGGCGCCGCCCATGCCCAGCCCGCCGCCGGCCCTACTCCCGCCGCCTCTGGCCTGACGGCGGCGCAGAGCCAGCAGGCGCTCGATCTGCTGAAGGACCCGGCGCGACGGGCGCAGCTCATCAATGTGCTGGAGGCCATCGCCAAGGCGGCGCCGACGGCGGGTATGCCAGCCCCGCCGGGTGTGCCGGCCCCTGCCCTGCCGCCGACCCCGGCGCCTGCGGTGGCGGCCGAGGCGGCGGTGGAGGCGCATGCGATCCAGCTCGCGCCGGACAGTCTCGGCGCGCAGTTGATCTCCGATACCTCGCGCCGGCTGGGACGGCTGTCCGACGATCTGCTGCTGACGATCCGCACCGTCACCGATTTTCCGCTGTTGTTGAACTTCGCGCAGCAGGTGATGAGCGATCCGTGGTCGCGGCAATTGCTGCTGGAGACCGCCTGGCGCCTGCTGGTTGTGCTGGGCGTGGGGCTGGCGGTGCAATGGGCGATCCGCCGCCTGCTCCAGCGCCCGCTGGCAGCGCTGGCGTCGCGCTCCGCCCGGCTTGACATCGACCCCAGGGTCGACGGCATCGCCATGGCCGAGGCCGGGCACACCGAGCGGCTGACGCCGGCGCTGCCCTCGCCGCTGCTGGTGCTGCGCCGGACCCCCGCGGCGACGCTGCGCCTGGTGCTGCTGCTGGCGCCGATCGCCGGGCTGGTGGCGGCAACCTATACCGTGCTGGGCGCGGGGCTTGGGGCCGATCCGGCGATCCGGTTGATCATTCTGGGACTGATGCACGCCTATGCGCTGTGCCGCGTGGTCACCACGGTGCAGCGGGCGGTGATCGGCCCGGGCAGGCCGAGTCTGTTCGGCCTAGGCGAGGCGACGGCGCAGGCCGCCCTGCGCTGGACCCGCCGGGTCTCCGCCGTGGGCATCTTCGGCTATGCGTTCGCCGAGGTCGGGCTGCTGTTCGGGCTCTACCGGATCGCCCACGATGCCTTCCTCAAGCTCGTGGTGCTGGCGATCTACCTCATGCTCAGCGTCCTGATCCTGCGCCACCGTGGCGCGGTGGCGGCGCTGATCCGGGCGCGGAGCGAGGCGACGGGCCCGTTCGCGGCGGTGCGCAACACGCTGGCGGGGCTGTGGCACGTGGTGGCCATCTTCTATCTGCTGGCGCTATGGATGGTCTGGGCGCTGGCGGTGCCGGACGGGTTTTCGCGGCTGCTGCGGGTGGTGGTGCTGACCGCCGTGGTGCTGGCCGCCGCCCGCCAGATCCTGGTGGTCGCGCTGGCGACGCTCACCCGGTGGACCCGGATCTCCCCCGAGAGCGGCGACCGGCTGCCCGGGCTCGACCAGCGAATGGGCAGCTATCATCCGATGCTGCGCGCGGTGGTGCAGGGGGTGGTCTGGAGCGGGGCGACGATCGTGGTGCTGGAGATCTGGAGCATCGATGCCTTCGCCTGGTTCGGCAGCGGCCATGTCGGCGCTCGGCTGATGTCGGCGCTGGCGACGATCGGGGTGACCGTGCTGGTGTCGCTGGTGGTGTGGGAGGCGACCAATATCTCGGTCGAGCGGCATCTGGAGCGGCTGGCGCGCGAGGCCCAGCTTGCCCGCTCCGCCCGGCTGCGCACGCTGCTGCCGATGCTGCGCACGGCGCTGATGATCGTGATCTGCCTGGTCGCGGGGCTGATGGTGCTGAGCGAAATCGGCGTCAATATCGCGCCGCTGCTGGCCGGTGCCGGCGTGGTTGGCATCGCCATCGGCTTCGGCTCGCAGAAGCTGGTGCAGGATGTCATCACCGGGCTGTTCCTGCTGCTGGAGAACACCATGCAGGTCGGCGATGCGGTGACACTGGCGGGGCTGTCGGGTGTGGTCGAAGCGCTGTCGGTGCGCACGATCCGGCTGCGCGCGCTCGACGGCTCCGTGCACATGATCCCGTTCAGCGCGGTGACCACGGTGACCAACATGACGCGGGATTTCGGCTATGCGGTGCTGGAGATTCCGGTGGGGGTCAACGAGCCCTCCGACCGGATCGTGACGCTGATCAAGGAGGTGGCGGCGCAGTTGCGGACGGAGTCGGCGTGGCGCGACATTATCCGCGACGACCTCGACGTGTTCGGCCTCGACAAGTTCGTGCTCAACGGCTTCATCATCAGCGCGCGCATGAAGACCAATGCCGGCGGGCGCTGGGCGGTGCGGCGGGAACTGCTGCGGCGGATCAAGCTGCGCTTCGACGAGTTGGCGGTGGACAGCCCGATGACCAGTTTCAACGCCCTGCGGCGCGAGCCGCCGAGCGTGATCGCCGCGCCGGACGCCGGGTAGCGGCCGGCGCGGGGTTGCGGCCTGGCTATTTCCGCCCGTCGATCAACCGCCGCGCGATGACCATGCGGTGGACTTCGCTGGGGCCCTCGTAGATGCGCATGGTGCGGACCTTCTGCATCATCATCTGCAGCGGCAGTTCGCGGGTCATGCCCATGGCGCCGAAAGTCTGCATGGCGTGGTCGATCACGTCCTGCGCCAGCTCGGTCGCCACCAGCTTGACCATCGAGGCCTCGGTCCGGACGT
The DNA here is from genome assembly GCA_903928895.1 of uncultured Rhodospirillales bacterium. Classification (GTDB taxonomy): domain Bacteria; phylum Pseudomonadota; class Alphaproteobacteria; order Acetobacterales; family Acetobacteraceae; genus CAIYPH01. Next base: position 15,884 of record CAIYSR010000027.1, read on the forward strand.
CGCCGCCGGAATCCTGCTTGGCGGCGGCGTGGAGCACCATCAGGCGGCAGGCGTGGATGCGGGTGGCGGCATCGGCGATCCACCATTGCACCGCCTGGCGGTCGGACAGCTTGACGCCGAAGGTGGTGCGCTGCTTGGCCTGGGAGATCATCATGTCGAGCGCGCGAACCGCCATGCCGGTGCACCAGGCGCCCATCTGCAGGCGGCGCACGGTGAGGCGGAGCTGCATCGGCGCGAAGCCCTGGCCGATGGTGCCGAGGACCTGGGCGTCGGGCAGGCGCAGATTGTCGAACACCAGCTCATAGGTGCGCTGGCCGCCGATCATCGGGATCTCGCGTTCGATGATGAAGCCGGGCGTGCCCTTGTCGACCAGGAAGGCGGTGATGCCCTCATGTCGCTTGCCCTCGCCGACTCGGGCCATGACGATGGTGAAATCGACCTGCGGCACCCGGCTGACCCAGATCTTGCGGCCGTTGATGACCCATTCGTCGCCATCCTTGACGGCCCGCGTGGTCATGCCGGAGGGATCGCCGCCGGCACCGGGCTCGGAGATGGCGATGGCGGATTTCTTGTCGCCGCTGGCGTAGGGCAGCATGTAGCGCTGCTTCTGGTCCTCGTTGCAGGCGGCCATGAGCATGTGCAGGTTCGGACTGTCGGGCGGGAAGAAGAACGGGATGCAGGTGCGGCCGAGCTCCTCGTTGACCGCCATCAGCGCCACGGCGGGCAGGTTGGCACCGCCGAACTGCTCCGGCACGTCGAGCCCCCAGAGGCCGAGCTCCTTGCATTTGGCGTGCAGGCGGGCCTCTTCGTCGTGCGAGAGGCCCATCTTTTCGCCCCGGGTCTCACGGGCCAGGGCGGCGGGTTCGAGCGGGATGAGCTCCTGGTCGACGAATTTCGCCACCAGGTCCTTCAGCATGCGGTGCTCTTCGGCCAGTTCGAACATCATTGGCGTATCCTCCGTTGCCGCCATCATCCCCGGCCCGGCGGCGCGCCGCAACCCGGGGGGCGTCGGATCAGGGAGACGTTTTTGGCGGCTCTCACGGCCGGGCGGCGGGCCCGGCGTCGAGCAGCGCGAGGTTCTGTTCGGCGAGGTCGGCGGTGGCGCTGTCGGGATCGAGTTCGATCGCGCGTTCCCAGTCGGCGCGGGCGCCCTCGGCGTCGCCCTTGCGCTGGCGCAGGATGCCGCGTTCGAGCAAGGCCTCGGGGAAATCGGGATCGAGCGCGAGGGCGCGGGCGACCTCGGCCTCGGCGGCGGCCATGCGGTCCAGCCGGCGCAGGGCGGCGGCGCGCAGGGTCATGGCGTCGGGGCGGCCGGGCTCGCGGGCCAGGACCTGGTCGAGATCGCCGAGGGCATCGTCGTAGCGGCCGATGCCGCCGGCGATGCCGGCACGTTCCATCAGCAGCTCGATGTCGTCGCCGCGCAGCCCGACCGCGCGCGTCATCGCCGCATAGCCGCGCTCGCCCTCGCCGGCGATCACCCAGGCCTGCCCGGCCTGTCCCCACAGCATGGCGCGCACGGCGGCGGGGGCGGCGCTGCGGGCCGCCAGCGCCTCCAGGGCGGCGGCGGCATCGGCGGGCTGGC